>JAXJBU010000001.1:0-41576 GCA_036302865.1 Collinsella sp.
GGCCGGCCCCGACCGAGGGGAGGCGCCGCGCGCTCGGGCGGCGCGCCAGGGAGATCGTGGACGAGATAGTCGAGACGCGCGGCCTCAAGAAGGAGTAACATCGGGACTTGCAGCGACGGACCTCAGGACACTCTTACACCACGTCTGCGCGCGCGACCGTTTTAAGTGCCGCCGATGGCGTAATTCGCCATCGGCGGCACTTATTTATGCCGATTGGGCGCAATATGAGCATCAAATAGGGCTTCGAAGACGGTGCGCGGTGCGCTTCGATGTTGAATACTCCCAAAAATGCACGGCGGAACATGACCCACCTGGCCAAAAGCGCTCAAGTTCGGTATTCGGGGACGCCTACCAATTCGCAATACATACAAGTCACGGCTCCAGTAACCGTTGAACGGGCAAAATCGACCTTTCACCCCATGGTGGTTAGGTGAACGTTCACCTACAAACGATTTTTGAACTAAGATGGTGAACGTTCACCTAGAGGATAACGAGCGCATCGTGCGCCCGCTCCGCCAACAAAGGGGTTGTTTGATGAAAAACTTCATGGACGATCAGGATTTCCTGCTGAGCACTAAGACCGGCGAGGAGCTGTTCCACAACTTTGCCGAGGGCATGCCCATCGTCGACTACCACTGCCACATTTCTCCCAAGGAGATCTGGGACGACAAGCGTTTTGAGAACATCACCGAGGTTTGGCTGGGCGGTGACCACTACAAGTGGCGCCTGATGCGTGCAAACGGCGTTGACGAGCGCTTCATTACCGGCGATGCCCCTGCTCGTGAGAAGTTCCAGAAGTGGGCCGAGACCCTGGGCCGTTGTGTGGGCAACCCCGTCTTTGAGTGGAGCCACCTGGAGCTTAAGCGTTACTTTGGCTACGAGGGCGTCCTAAACGGCAAGACCGCTCAGGAGGTCTGGGACCTTGCCAACGTCAAGCTCGCTGAGGCCAGCTTTACCTGCCGTAACCTGATCAAGCAGTCCAACGTCCGCATGATCTGCACTACCGACGACCCCGCCGACAGCTTTGAATGGCACAAGAAGATTGCCGCCGACGACAGTTTTGACGTTCAGGTCGTTCCCGCCATGCGCCCCGATGCCGCCCTGCGTATCGAGCGTGGCCAGGAGTTTGCCGACTACTGCAAGCATCTCTCCGAGGTTGCCGGCGTTGAGGTCAGCGACTTCGAGGGCATGAAGGCCGCCATCTCCAAACGCTACGATGTCGCCCACGAGCTGGGCTGCCGCGCTTCCGACCACGCACTCGACTACGTTATGTACGTTCCGGCTACCGCCGACGAGATCGAGGCCATCTTTGCCAAGGGCCTTGCCGCCGAGCCGCTTACCGAGGACGAGGTCCTCAAGTACAAGACCGCCTTCATGCAGTTCGTCGCCGGCGAGTACGTGCGCCTTGGCTGGGCCATGCAGCTGCACTTTGGCTGCAAGCGTGACAACAACCGCGCTATGTTCGCCAAGCTCGGTCCCGACACCGGCTACGATTGCATCTCCAACTACACGCCGTCCGACCAGCTCGCCGATTTCCTCAACTCCATCCAGGAGACCTGCGGCTTGCCCAAGACCATCCTGTACAGCTTGAATCCCATCGACAACACCATGATCGATACCGTGATGGGCTGCTTCCAGGAGGCTCCGACCGCAGGCAAGATCCAGAACGGCAGTGCCTGGTGGTTCAACGACAACGAGGTCGGTATGCGCGAGCAGCTCACGGCTCTGGCTAACGAGGGCGTGCTGGGCAACTTTGTGGGCATGCTTACCGATTCCCGCTCCTTCCTATCCTACCCGCGTCACGAGTACTTCCGTCGCGTGCTGTGCGGCGTGATCGGCGAGTGGGTCGAGCAGGGCAAGTATCCGGCCGACATGGAGCTGCTGGGAGCCATCGTGCGCGACATCAGCTACAACAACTCCGTCCGCTACTTTGGCTTTGACCTGGATACCGTCGAGGCCTAAACCCGCATCGAATCACACCGAACTCGGGAGCGCCGTTGCCACACGCGGCGCCCCCGTTTTGCCTGCACGCTAACAGCAATCTAAGGAGAGACATCGATGGAGAACATCAGCTACGAGACGCTCGAGAAGATCGGCTACAAGGGCTACCTGCTGCCCAAGGACGCGCCCGAGAAGGTTCTGCAATTTGGCGAGGGCAATTTCCTGCGCGCCTTCGTCGACCGCTTCTTTGACATGGGCAACGAGGCGACCGGCTGGAATGGCAAGGTTGTCATGGTGCAGCCCATCAGCGGCGCCTTTGGCTTTGCCGACGGCATCAATGCCCAGGACGACCTGTACACCGTGCTGGTGCGCGGCAAGGAGAACGGCAACACGGTTGACGAGTCCCGCGTGATCAGTGCCTGCAGCCGCTGCCTCAATCCGTATCGCGAGGACGACTACCGCGCCATGATGGAGGTTGCCGTCTCCGACGACCTGGAGATCATCGTCTCCAACACCACCGAGGCCGGTATCGCCTACGACCCGTCCTGCAAGGCCGACGACATGCCGCCCGCGAGCTTCCCCGCCAAGCTTGCCCAGGTGCTCCACACCCGCTGGGCTGCCGGCAAGCCGGGCGTCATCGTGCTCGCCTGCGAGCTCATCGATCACAACGGCGAGGAGCTGCTGCGCATCATGAACCAGTACGTGAGCGACTGGGGCTGGGAGGACGAGTTTGCGCAGTGGATGGCCAACGACTGCACCGTCTGCACCACGCTCGTCGACACTATCGTCCCCGGCCGCATCCGCGACCCCAAGGAGGCCGCTGCCGTGGCCGAGCGCCTGGGCTACGAGGATCCCTTCCTGGCCGTGCGCGAGCCCTTCCAGATGTGGGGCATCCAGGGCGACGAGTCGCTTGCCGAGAAGCTTCCCTTTGTGAAGGCTGGTCTTCCGGGTGTCTTTGTGACTCCCGACGTCACCCCGTACAAAAAGCGCAAGGTCCGCATCCTCAACGGTGCCCATACCGCCTTCGTTCCGGGTTCCTGGGTTGCCGGCTTTGATATCGTGCGCGACTGCATGCATGACGAGACCATTCGCGGCTTCATGAACACCATGCTCTACGACGAGGTCATTCCGACGCTTGCCGCCGACTTGGATGTCGAGGACTGCAAGGCCTTTGCCGCCGCCGTCGAAAACCGCTTCGACAACCCGTTTATTGATCATGCGCTGCTCTCCATCTGCCTCAACTCCACGGCTAAGTGGCGCGCTCGCGACCTGCCCACGCTCAAGGACTACGTTGCCGAGACCGGCAACCTGCCCAAGTGCCTGGCGACGAGCCTCGCTACGCTCATCTCCTTCTACACGCAGGAGCTCGTGTCCCGCGAGGGCGACGGCCTGCACCTGCGTCGCTCCGACGGCACCGAGTACACCGCTCAGGACGACGCCTTCGTACTCGATTTCTACGCCGCCCACGCCGGTGCCGACGATGCCCAGCTGGTGCACGACGTGCTCACCAACGAGCAGATGTGGGGCGAGGACCTTACGCAGATCGCCGGTCTTGAGGAGTTTGTCGTCAGTGCGCTCGCCGTCGTGCGCACCGAGGGTGCCAAGCAGGCCTTCGCCAACGCTCAGGCGTAAATTTCCGGCGCAGACGCGGGCGCGGGACGGCGTGCCCGCGTCTCGACTTCTGCTCAACCTGTAGGGTTAGGACCATTTGCAATGAACACTATCCAGATCAATCCGGCCGACAACGTGATCGTCGCGCTGTCGCCGCTTGCCAAGGGCACCGCCGTCGCGGTTCCCGGGGTGGGCGAGGTCGTGGCCGCGGAGGATATTCCGCAAGGCCACAAGATGGCTGTGCGCTCGATTGCCGCCGGCGAGGACGTCATTAAGTACGGCCTTCCTATCGGACACGTGACGGGCGATGTCCAGCCCGGTCAGTGGCTCCACACGCACAATGTGAAGACCAACCTTTCGGGCGAGGTCGAGTACACCTACAACCCCACGCATCCGGTCGTTGAGTCGGTTGAGCCCGAGACCTTTATGGGGTTCCGCCGCGCCGACGGTCGTGCCGCGACGCGCAACGAGCTGTGGATCATCCCCACGGTCGGCTGTGTCAACGAAGTCGCCCGTGCCATGTGCGAGCAGGCCCAGGATCTGGTCGATGGCTCGCTGGAGGGCGTCTACTACTTCCCGCATCCGTTCGGTTGCTCGCAGACCGGCGCCGACCATGTCCAGACGCGTCGTCTGCTGGTGGCGCTCTCGCGTCACCCTAATGCGGCCGGCGTGCTGTTCCTGTCGCTCGGTTGCGAGAACTGCACACACCAGCAGGTGCTCGACGAGCTCGGTGACTTCGATCACGAGCGCGTTCGTTTTCTCACCTGCCAGGATGTAGCCGACGAGCAGATCGAGGGCCACAAGATTCTGGCCGAGCTGGCAGACCTCGCCAAGCAAGCCAAGCGCGAGCCCATTCCGGCCTCCGAGCTGGTTATTGGTCTTAAGTGCGGCGGCTCCGACGGTCTTTCGGGCATTACCGCCAACCCCACGATCGGTCGCGTGAGTGATATGGTTGTCGCCCGCGGCGGCACGTCGGTGCTTACCGAGGTGCCCGAGATGTTTGGCGCCGAGAGTATCCTGCTCGATCGCTGTGAGAACGAGCAGGTCTTTAACGCCGCTTCCGACATGCTCAATGGCTTTAAGGACTACTTTATTAGCCATGGCGAGGTCGTCTACGAGAATCCGAGCCCCGGCAACAAGGACGGCGGTATTACCACGCTCGAGGACAAGAGCTGCGGCTGCGTGCAAAAGGGCGGATCTGCCCCCATCGTCGACGTGCTGCCGTACGCCGGTCAGGCTACCAAGCATGGTCTGAACATGTTGTGCGGTCCGGGCAACGACATGGTATCCACCACGGCCCTGACGGCTGCCGGCTGCCACGTGATCCTGTTCTCGACCGGCCGCGGCACGCCGTTTGGTGCGCCGGCGCCTACGCTCAAGGTGTTCACCAACCAGCGCCTGTGCGACCACAAGGCCAACTGGATGGACTTTAACGCCGGTGTGGTGGCTACGGGCGAGCGTACGCTCGATGAGGCTGCCGGCGATCTGTATCAGCTGGTGCTGGACACGGCGAGCGGCAAGCTTACCAGCGCCGAGCGTCGCGGCTGTCACGAGATCAGCATCTGGAAGGACGGAGTCTGCCTGTAGCGATGACACGTTGAGCGCGTGATTGAATAAGCTGCTGCAAAGACTGGGCGACCCCGCCGAGGACAATTTCGGCGGGGTCGTTTTTCGTTTCTCGTTGCGTTGTCGTGCACGGCTTTTTTGGGGAAGGGTGCCCGGCACCTCCCTCATCTCCAGAGAACAATGAACGTTCACCTAGTTGTTGCGTGGTGCTGAATTGACTTGATAATCAAAAATGCAGGGATTTTTTCATTTTCAGGCCCGTTCAACGGCAAAAAACGACCGTTCAAGGATAATATACAAGTGAACGTTCACCTATCATAAGCAATCGCGCATAATCTAGCTAAACGTTCACCCTGAACGGCATGCAGACAGACGTCGGTATGGACTCAAATGTCTTGTTACAAGACAATCGAGAAAAGAGAGGGAGCTCGATGACTAATAAGATCGGAAAAAAGCGCAAGATCACATTCTGGACGCGCTTGGGCTTTGGTATGGGCGGTATGCTCAATTCCGGTGCCCTGACCTTTACGCACAGTTACATGGTGCTGTTCCTGTCCACGGAGTGTGGCCTGTCCGCAGGTGAGGCTGCACTGATCAGCTCGTTTGCCATCTATGTCAACGCCATTCTTTGCCCGCTGATGGGCTTTGTGGCCGATAACTTCTATGCCACCAAGATTGGCCGCATCTTTGGTCGTCGTCGTTTCTGGATCTTGCTGGCCATCCCGATGATGATCGCCGAGCCGCTCATCTTCGTGGCTACGCCGTTTGGCTTCCCGTACTACTTTGTGCTGTACCTGATCTACAACGTCGCGTACACGTTCTGCACCGCCAACCTGTCGCCGCTTACCATCGAGATGACCGACGACTTCAAGGAGCGTACGTACCTCACCGGCTACAAGCATCTCTTTGGTAACGCCGCCGGCTTCCTGATGGCTGCACTTGTGGGCTTCGGCTTTGGCACCTTCGGCGAGACCAACCCGTTCAGCTACTTCATCATCGCTACGGTCAACGCTTCGGTCATGGCAATCTCGCTGCTCTGCGTGTACCTGTCCACGTGGGAGCACACCCCCGAGGAGGTCGCTCAGGAGAAGATCGAGAGCGTCGGCGAGGGTATCAAGAAGTTCTTCATCGACGTTATCTCCACCTTCCGCAACAAGTCCTTCCGCAAGGTTCTGTACGCACAGGTCTCCACAAAGCTCGCCGCCGCCTGCTGGTCTGCCTGCCTGTCCTTCTTCATCGTCTACTGCCTGCAGATTCCTAAGTCCTACGAGTCCGTGATGGAGATGCCTGGCAAGGTCGTCGCTATCGTCTGCACCGCCATCTGGGTCGCCCTCATGGCCAAGAAGGGCTTCCACAAGTCTTGGTACCTCGCAAATGTCGGTTGCGCTGCGTGCATCATTGCCTACAACTACTTCGCCTTTGGTCAGATCAACGGCACCTCCACGGTCGCCATCGCCATGATCGCCTACCCCATCATCTTCGCCATCTGGAAGTTCTTCTACGTCGGCTTCCAGTACCTGCCCGATGTTCTGCTCAACTACATCCCCGATGTCGATGAGCTCATCACCCTGCGTCGTCGCGAGGGCATCTACAGCTCCGCGCAGCAGCTCTGCCAGCAGATCGCCCAGGCTATCGCCGTCAACGTGTGGGCTATCGTCCTTGCTGCCTCCGGCTTCATTCAGACCGCCGGCAATAGCGACGCCGTGACCCAGCCCGCTACCGTGCCTCTGTATATCTGCGGCTACATGATCATCGGCTGCGCCGGCTTCTTCCTGCTTGCGGCCGTCCTTGCCCGCGGCATCAAGATCGACAAGGAGCAGTGCGACGTCCTTTGCGACGAGATTCACCGAGTCAAGGAGGGTGGCAAGATGGCCGACGTCAAGCCCGAGGTCAAGGCGCTTTGCGAGGAGCTCTCCGGCTTTAAGTACGAGGACTGCTTTGCCCACAACAACGTTGGCTTCCAGGACGGTAGCGTAACTCCCGCCGAGTAAGGCCGACATATCGTCCAAATCACAGGGCCGTGCCACCGGAATTCCGCCGGCAGGCACGGCCCTTTTTCAACAGCGTACAATTTGCCTTTAGAGCATCTTTTTGAGGGAGAAACCCATGGAGACGAACGTTATCTGGCGCAACGCGCGCGCGGCGGTTATCGAGCTTGACGACGGCGGTTACTTTACCTGCGCCGATACGTGGGAGATCTTTGTCAACGACGAGCCCGCCGGTACCACGAATACGGTCGAGACCTATGTCGACGGCCTGATCCCCGGCAAGCGCAACCTGGTTCGTTTTGTTTGTGGCGAGCGTGAGCTGAGCGTAGGTGTCACCACGCCGGCTGAGCCCTTTACCATCAACGTTCGCGACTGTGGCGCCAAGGGCGATGCCGAGCACGACGACACCACCAACATCCAGGCTGCCATCATGGCCTGCCCCAAGGGCGGGCGCGTGCTGATCCCCGCCGGTAGTTATCGCATCAAGTCCCTCTTCCTTAAGAGCAATATCAACATCGAGCTCGCCGAGGGAGCGGTGCTGTTGGCCCGTCACGATCGCGCGGCGCTTGCCTACATTCCGGGCACGGTCACAGGCGACGAGGGCGCCGGGTATGCCGGCACCGATATGCTGCCCCTGGGCCGCTGGGAGGGCGAGAGTTTCTCGACCTACTGCTCTACCTTTACGGGTCTGAGCGTGCACGACGTGTGCATCTATGGTCGTGGTGCCATCGACGGTCAGACTGATTTTGCCGAGGACAACTGGTGGAACAAGGACTTTAAGAACATCTTTCGCCCGGAGGAGGGCCGCGAGGTCGCCCGCCCGCGCATGATCTTCCTATCCGAGTGTGAGAACGTGAGCTTGGCCGGCTTCACCGTCCGCAACAGCCCGGCGTGGAACATCCACCCCATCCTGTGCGAGCACGTCGATGCGCTCTGCCTGTCCATCGAGGGCCCCAAGAACTCCCACAACACCGACGGCTTCGATCCCGAGAGCTGCGGTTTTGTTCGCATCCTTGGTTGTCAGTTCTCAGTGGGTGACGACTGCATCGCCATCAAGAGCGGCAAGCTGGGCATTGAGCCCGAGCTTCGTCCCGCCACGCACGACGTGCTGATCTCTCACTGCTACATGCACGATGGTCACGGCGCCGTGGTCCTGGGTTCAGAGGCTGCCGGCGGCATCAAGGACCTTACCGTGAGCAAGTGCCTCTTTGAGCGCACCGACCGTGGCCTGCGCGTCAAGACCCGCCGCGGGCGCGGCAAGGATGCCGTCAACGAGGGCATTACCTTTGAGCACATTCGCATGGACGAGGTGCTCACGCCCTTCGTGGTCAACTCCTTCTACTTCTGCGACAAGGACGGCAAGACCGACTACGTGCAGTCTCGCGAGGCACTGCCCGTCGACGACCGCACGCCCGGCTTTGGTGCCACGACGTTTTGCGATATCGAGGCCACTAACTGCCACGCGGCCGCTGCCTACATCACGGGCCTGCCCGAGAGCAAAGTAACGCGCCTGACGTTCCAGGATGTCCACGTGACCTTTGCCGACGATGCTGAGCCCTTTGTTCCGGCCATGGCCTGCGGCGTTGAGCCCATGGTGCGTCAGGGCATCATTGCGCAAAACGTCAAGGTGCTCGACCTGCAAAATGTGGTGATCGAGGGCCAGGACGGCGAGGAGCTGCAGCTCCAGAACGTTGACAAGGTTATCCGTGCGTAGGCGTTTGCTCCTAAACAATTAAATTCGGTATGTCGTGGCGCGCGATGGGCAGGGCCTTCCCGACCCATTGCGCGAACTTTTTATATGCCGAAACTGCAACGTAGACGGTCTACGACGAAAGGACGCGGTGACTGATGATGAGTGAGAGACGATTTTTTGAGGTTTCGCCCGAGCGTGCGGGGGCATATCACAGTATCTCTAAGGCCTTGGAGGCAATTGACGAATCCTGTCCGAATGACGGACGGCCGGTGACAATCCATATCGAGCCGGGTGAGTACCGCGAACGGGTCGAGATTCATCGCCCGCATGTGACGATTGAGGGAGAGACGGCCGACAGCGTGCGTATCGTTGGCGGCCTTGCGGCGCAGATGCCCTCGGAGGACGGCAGCGGCCAGGACGGAAAGCTCGGCACCTTCCGCACGTATACGGTGCTGGTCGATGCCGATGACGTGACGCTTGCAAACCTCACGATCGAAAACGATGCGGGCGATGGGCGCGAGGTCGGTCAGGCGATTGCCCTGTATGCCGATGGCGACCGTCTGGTTGTCGACGCCTGTTGCATTACGGGGCGCCAGGACACACTGTTTTTGGGTCCGCTGCCGCCGCATGAGGCCAAACCGGGCGGGTTCATAGGACCCAAACAGTATGCGCCGCGCCGGGTGGGGCGCCAGTATTTCCGACGTTGCCGGATCGAGGGCGATGTCGACTTTATCTTTGGCGGCGCGCGTGCCTACTTTGAGGGGTGCGAGATTCGCTCGCTCAATCGCGATATGGATGTCAACGGGTATGTAACGGCAGCCTCCACGCCTAAAGGCGAGCCGTACGGATTCGTGTTTCATGGTTGTTCGTTTACAGCTCCGGATGACGTGGCGCCGGATTCGGTCTACCTGGGTCGTCCTTGGCGCGAATGGGCGCAAACTGTGCTGATCGATTGCTGGTTGGGGCGACATATCAAGCGCGAAGGCTGGTGGGATTGGAATAAGCCGGCGGCGCACAACTGCGTGCAGTATGCTGGCACGATCCTGCATGGGCCGGCGGGTGATGCTACCGGCTGGGTGCCGTGGGCGAATGAACTCGATGTGATGGCTGCTGCCGGGTACGCCCGCGAACAGGTGCTTGCCGGTGCGGACGGCTGGGATCCCGAGGGCGGCGACGGTGATGCGGTGGAGACGGCTGGGCTATCTGCCAATGGCCGCACCGTGCACATCGAGACGTACTGCGAAGACGAGCCTGCGCTGCGTGCCCGGCTGAAGCGCGAGGGACGTTCGGCTGCTTTTACGGGCAAGACTCCTGCAGATTTTGAGGCATGGAAGATTGCGACCAGGACTCGTCTGTACGATGTTTTGGGCCTTTCGCTTATAGACCGCGTCCCGATTGAGATTCGTGAGCTCAGCCGCGTGCGGGTTGCCGGCGGCATCGTGCGCACCCATGCGATATTGCAGGTTGAGCACGATGTGTGGATGCCGTTTTACCTGTTGGAGCCGTCTTGTCCTAAGCTTGATGAGCGGGGGCTCAAACGCTGTTATATCTGCCCGCATGGCCATCAGGGAGCGGGTGCTGCAAGCGTAGCCGGTGTTGCGGGCGTGCCGGCTGTCGATGATGCCGTGCGTAAGTTCAATTACGACTACGGTCTGCGTTTGGCACGCATGGGTTACGTAACCGTCTGTCCTGATGCGCGCGGTTGGGGATACCGTCGTGACTGGAAGGGCCAGGGCGATGACGAGAACAGCTACCTGCGCGGTACGTGTCTGAATCAAGCACGTATGGCCGAGCCACTGGGTCTTACGGTTGCGGGCCTCAACGTCTGGGACAACATGCGCTTGATCGATTACTTGGAGGCGCGCGGCGACATTGCCATGGATGACTTGGGTTGCTTTGGTTTTTCGGGTGGCGGCTACATGACGTTGTACCTGGCCGCACTCGACCCGCGTGTGCGCAAGGCGTTTGTCTCGGGCTATCTGTATGGTGTCGGTGATTCGCTGCTGCATCTCAATGGCAATTGCAGCTGCAACTACACACCCGGACTTTGGCGCTTACTCGACATGGGCGATATTGCCTCGCTCATCGCGCCGCATCCGCTGTTGGTGCAGAGCTGCGAAGAGGATCATCTGAACGGTGCGCGCGGGCTGAAAAATGTTGACGAGCAGCTCAAGATCGTGCGCGATGCCTACAAGTTGCTGGGTCGCAGAGATGGCCTACGGCACGAGGTGTGTCCGGGTGAACACCATCTGGGCGTGGCACATCTTGCCGAGGATATCGAATGGCTCGATTCGCACGTTGCGGAATGCGCCCCCGTGCATAGCCCCTCGGCATGCTGCGAATAAACGGTACGTTCCTGTATGACCGCCGATGGGCGGATGAGGAGAAGATTATGGAAACGAAGAGCTTGAGTGAATCGACCATTTGCTGCTTTGGCGACTCAACGACCTGGGGCGACAACGGCTGCGGTGGGGGAGGCAACGACATCTCGTGGACCTCGCATTTGGGCGCGTTGCTGGGAGGCGCGGTCATCGAGAACTTTGGCATCAAGGGTTCGCGTATCGCCATCAAGGCCGACCGCAGCGATTCGTTTGTCGAGCGCCTGGACGGCATCGGCAATGCGGCTGATATCTACATCGTCTTTGGCGGCGTCAACGACTTTAGCCGTAACGTGCCGCTGGGAGAGCTGGGCAGCACGGACGTGCATGAGTTCTACGGTGCGCTCGACTACCTGATTCGCGCTATCACGGCGCGTTCGCCTCAGGCAAAGCTGGTGTTTATGACGCCGTGCAAGACGAGCGGTAAGCACGAGAAGGATATCCCGGCAAGCGATGAGCTCAATCACCTGGGGTTGACGCAGGTCGCCTACGTAAAGGCGATGCTCGAGGTCTGTGACCGCTACTCCGTTCCGGTGATTGACCTGTATGCGCAAAGCGGTATCAGCCCGTTTTTGCCGGAGCACCGCGAGCTCTATATGCCGGACGGTCTGCACTACAGCCCGGCTGGCTATGAGCGCCTGGCGCATCGCATCGCCGCGGGCTTAGCCGCCGTTTGCCGTTAAAAGTCTGCCGTTCGCGGGGAATATAGGGTTAACGTTCACCCTATATTCCCCGTTCGCGTTACACTAGGGTTAACGTTCACCTATCATTAACGTCAGAGGGGACAGCAATGGGTTGCAATCAAATCCTGGACCGTTATATCGAGCAGTTGATCGAAACCTCTACGCCGCAGGCGCCGGCTTGGAATATCGAAAAGATTCGCGCCGGCAAGGAGAACACCTGGAACTATATCGACGGCTGCATGATCAAGGCGCTCATCGAGCTGTACGAGATCACGGGCGAGCAGCGCTACCTGACGTTCGCCGATGACTACATCGATTTCTTTGTCCAGGACGACGGTACCATCAAGCATTACAACCCGCAGGAGTACAACCTCGATAACGTCAATGCGGGCAAGACCCTCTACAAGCTCTATGACCTGGTGGGCAAGCCCAAGTACCGTGCCGCCATGGACACCATCTACCGCCAGCTCGAGACCCAGCCGCGCACCAAAGAAGGCGTGTTTTGGCACAAGGCCGTCTATCCCAACCAGATCTGGCTCGATGGCATGTACATGGCCCAGCCGTTCTACATGCAGTACGAGCTGAGTTTCCACAACCGTCGTGCCTGCTCGGACAGCTTCCATATGTTCCAGGTTGTGCATGACCTGATGCGCAACCCCCTCAACGGTCTGTACTATCACGCTTACGACGCGAGCCGCAAACAGTTCTGGTGCGACCCGGTCACCGGCCTTTCGGCTAACTTCTGGCTGCGCGCCGAGGGCTGGTTTGCCATGGCGCTCATCGACACCTGGGAGCTTATGCCGCCTTCGATGTCGGCCGAGAAGGACGAGATCCGCAAGATGTTCCACGATCTGATCGACGCCATGCTGCCGTATCAGGACGAGAAGACCGGCATGTGGCACCAGGTCATCAACCTGCCCAATATCGCTCCTAACTACCTGGAGGAGTCGGGCAGCGCGATTTTTGCCAATGCCATCATGAAGGGCGTGCGTCTGGGCGTGCTGGGCGAGCGTTACTACCAGTACGGCCGTCGCGCCTTCGACGGCATCTGCGAGACCTGCCTGTCCGAGCATGATGGCCAGCTGGCGCTCGACAACATCTGCCTGGTCGCGGGCTTGGGAAACACCGCGCACCGCGAGGGCACGTTTGATTACTACATGAGCGAGCCCGTGGTCAAAAATGATGCAAAGGGTGTGGCGCCGCTGGTGCTTGCCTATATCGAGACCATGCATCACGACAAGCTGGCCGGTAAGCGCGATCCGCTCGCCCCCTCGGGCGTGTGCTCCATCGAGGACCCGTTTGGCGGATACACCCCGGGCATCAACGCTCATAAGGGATGTGAATAACGTGGGGGCTATTACTCCGGGTGTACGTTTGCACGACCTTCCGCAGGGGACCGTCGAGGAACGCATCCGCATGGCGGGAGAGCTGGGCTTTTCGTGCATTCAGCTGCCGAGCAAGGTGCTCTACGCATCGATGGGGATCGATCGAGGCGGCCTGACCAGCGAGCTTGCCGACCATTTGCGTGCCGTGCTCGATGAGTCGGGCGTTTCGGTCGCCGTGCTCGGCTGCTATAAGAATTTGGCGATGCCCGATCGCCAACAGCTCATGGATAACATTGCCGAGTACGAGGCATGCCTGAACTTTGCCCAGATGCTCGGCGGCTGCCCGGTGGGTACCGAGACCGGTCGCCCCAATGCGCAGAACCGCGTCGCGGACGACCGCATGACCGACGAGGCACTCGATGCGTTTGCAGACGGACTTGCACGCGTCTGCGAGCGCGCCGAGGCCGTGGGCGGGCAAATACTGATTGAGCCTGGCTGGAACGAGACGGTCAACACGCCGGATCGCTGCCGCGAGGTGCTGGAGCGCGTCTCGAGCCCGTCGCTCGGCGTGATCTATGACCCAGTGTCGCTGCTGCACCCCAGCGTCGTTGACGAAGCGCAGGAAATCACAGCGCGCATGCTCTACTTATGCGGCAGTAAGATCCGCGTGCTGCACGCCAAGGATTTTGAGGTCGTTGATAACGAGGACGAAGCCGGTTGGTGCGACGGTACGGGTTCACGCTTGGTGTGTCATGGCGTGGGCGAGACGGGACGATATGACTTTGAGCCCGTGGTGGCCTGGGCGGCTGCCGCCTGCCCTGGGATTCCCTGTGTGGTCGAGAACAGCGTGCCGTCGACGGCGGCTGACTGCCTAGCGACACTCGAGCACATGTCCGCTCGCTGCGGGGCTCCGCATTGCGAGTTGTAGCATCGGCTTTTGCCGTGGCGGTCGATTAAGTTTGCCTGACTGGGGCAGCGGTGAAGGATCTTTATCGTCGCCCCATTGGATTGCATTAAAAAGGGGAGTTGCGTGGCTATCCACATTGTCGAAGAGGCGAATCGTTGCCTAGGTTGTAAAAGGGCGTTCTGTCAGATTAAGGGCTGCCCGGTTCAGACGCCTATTCCGCAGGTCATCGACCTGTTCAAACAGCGTCGTCTAGAAGAGGCGGGCGAGCTGCTGTTCCAGAACAATCCCATGAGCGCGGTCTGCTCCATGGTGTGCAACCATTCGGGCCAATGCGAGGGTGCTTGCATCCAGGGCCGCAAGGGCGCACCCGTACATTTCTCGAGCATCGAGAACTATATCTCCACGGCGTATTTGGACCGCAAAGAGTGGAAGGCCGCGCCGTCGTGCGGCAAACAGGTTGCTGTGGTCGGTTCCGGTCCCGCCGGTATTACCGTGGCCATTAAGATGGCCCAGCTGGGCTGTGCCGTCACGGTATTTGAACAGCGCCCCGAGATCGGCGGTGTGCTGGAATACGGTATCCCCGAGTTCCGCCTGCCCCGTGCGCTCGTGCAAAAGTACCGTCATGTGATGTGCTCGCTTGGCGTGCGCGTGCGCCCCTCGACCACCATCGGTGGCGCGCTGCATATCGACGACCTGCTGCGCGACGGCTACGATGCGGTCTTTGTTGGTACCGGTACCTGGCTTGCCCGCAAACTGGGCATTCCCGGCGAGTCGCGCGGCAACGTGCTGTTTGGCATCGATTACCTGGTCGATCCCGCGAGCGTGGCAATCGGGCAGAACGTGGCGGTCATCGGTGCCGGCAATGTTGCCATGGATGTTGCCCGCACAGCCCTGCGCTCGGGCGCTCGCAAGGTCACCGTGTATGCCCGCTCGCGCCATATCTCGGCCATCGACGACGAGGTCGAGCTGACCGAGCTCGATGGTGCCGAGATTGTGTGCGGCAAGGCGATCTGTGCCATCGACGATAACGGTCCGGTCTTCGAGACGGCTATCTTCGACGAGGAGAATAACGTGGTGGGGTACGAGGAAGAGCTCGACCATGCGTCTGCCGACACAGTTGTGATTGCGGCTTCGCAGGTGCCCAAAGACAAGCTTGTGCTTACGACGGGTGGTCTGGAGACCGACCATCGCGGCCTGCTTTCGGTCGACGAGAACGGCATGACCACCGTGCCCGGCGTCTTTGCCGCCGGCGACGTGGTTAACGGCCCGCTCACCGTGGTTCATGCCGTGGCAGGCGCCAAGCTCGCCGTCGAAGGCATGACCAGCTACCTGGGCCTCTAACTCCATCCCGCCCATCAGTTGCGGTGAAATACGGACTGTTTTGCCTGTCAAAAGCCTCACCTACTCCGTATTCCACCGCAACTTTTTGGGGGGTGGGCTAGAGACGCTGCATGCGGTACCCGACACCCATGTGCGTCTGAATCATCTTGGGGTGAGAGGGGTCTGCCTCGATCTTCTTGCGCAGGGTGCGCATGAACACGCGCAGGCTCGCCAGATCGCTGTCCCAGCTCGTGCCCCATATCTCGCGGGTGATGAAGGTGTGGGTGAGCACCTTGTCGACGTTTTTCGCCAAAAGGACGAGTAATTTGTACTCGGTTGGGGTGAGCGAGAGCTCGTGTCCGTCCTTCGTCGCGTATCCCGCGGCGTAGTCGATATGCAGCGGACCGTTGTCGAACGTGCTCGCTTCTGTCGACTCGCTCGACGCCATCGAGGAGCGCCTCAAATTCGCACGGACGCGCGCGAGCAACTCATCCACAGAAAAGGGCTTGGTGAGGTAGTCGTCTGCCCCTGCGTCAAGTGCTGCAATTTTGTCGGAATCTTCGGTGCGCGCCGAAATGACGATAATGGGGACTGCCGACCAGCTTCGGATCTTCGTGATGACCTCGATACCGTCAATGTCGGGAAGGCCGAGGTCGAGCATGATGAGGCTGGGGCCGTGCGACACCGCATCCATGATGGCGGCCTGGCCGTTGCAAACCTTGCTCACGACATAGCCGTGGAGGTCAAGCGCGGTCGAAACGAGGTTTTGAACGGTCAGGTCATCTTCGACCAGGAGGATACGTGGCTTAGCGGCATTATTCATGAATCTCGATCTCCTCGGCGGGCAGGGTAAAACGGAAGACGGCCCCATGGGGGTGGTTGTCGCGAACTTCGATGACGCCGCCATGCGCCTCCACGATGGAGCGGCAGAGCGACAGCCCAAGGCCGATGCTTCGACGCGAATCCACGGGCCGCGTATTGCTTGAGGTGAAGAAGCGCTCAAAGATATGAGGTTTGTCGCAGTCTGCCACACCCGGCCCATCGTCTGCGACGTCCACCACGATGAACGCACCCTCGCGACATGCGCTGATGGTGACAGTCGAGTCCTCGGGCGTGTATTTGAAGGCGTTCATGATGAGATTCGTAAGCACCTGCATGATGAGATGGGCGTCGATGCGTACCAGCAGGATGTCGTCAGTGTGGTCGATGGTGACGGTACGTCCATGCGATGCTTGGGCGACATGGCTGAGGGCGGCCTCGATGACCTCGTCGATGAGCTCGGATGTTAAGTTGAGGCGAATGGTGCCGTCCTCGACGCGTGTGATGGCGAGGAGGTTCTCCACGGTATCGATAAGCCAGAGGGAATCGTCGTAGATGGCATCGGCAAGATCGCAGCGTTGTTCGAGGCTGAGCTTCTCGTCTCTCTTCCGAAGGATTGCCGCAGATCCGGATATAGCCGTGAGGGGCGTCCTCAAATCGTGGCCGATGGAGCGCAAAAGGTTGGCGCGCAGCTGCTCGTTTTTCGCTAAGACCGCAGCCTCTTCGCGCTCTTGCGCCGCCCGGTCGCTTTCGAGCGCCAAGGCGCATTCACCTACGATAGATAGGACGATCGAATGCTCGAAGGCTTCGATCTCGCGCCTCTCCAGGGCGATGCCGATGACACCGAATACCTTGTCGCCGGTGCGAACCGCGAGGTAGAGACAGCGCGCCTCAGGCAGGGTCCGCGTGCTTGCGCCCGCGCGCTTGTTGTTGGTGTAGGTCCAGGTTGCAACGGCGCGCTCGTAGTCGGTGAGCAGCGACGCGGATCGGTTTTCGGTGTCAGCGGACTCATAGAGCGCCTTGCCGAGCGTGCCGTGTTCGGCGGTGTAGAAGACCACGTCGAGTTTTAGCAGTTTGATGAGTTGGTTCATGGCGACGCGGGCGCACTCCTCCGCGCTATGGGCTTGCTGCAAGAGCTGGTTCGTTTCGAGGAGTACGCGCGTTTTGAATGCGTTCTCGGCGGAGGTACGGGCGTTGTCGGCGATGCGCGCAGTTAACTCGCCGGCGACCATAGCGGTAGCGAACATGATGCCGAACGTGACCAGATAGCTTCGGTCGTAGCTGGCGAGCGAAAACAGAGGCGTGACGAAGCAGAAGTTGTAAAGCACTACAGAGAGCACGCTCGATACGATCGTGCAGATACGCCCCGTCGTGGTGACGGCGGTCAGCAGGGCCGTGAGGATATAGAGGGATATGATGCTGGAATCGGCAAATCCCAGATGGCGAAAAGCCGTGCCGATCGCCGTGGCGACAAGAGAGAGGGCCAGCGTGCGAAGCACGTTTCGGCTGCTGGGCGGCTGCAGGGCGAGTGCACGGCGGCGTCCTTTGGACCGGGAGGGCGGAGTTGACTGGTCTGGAATGATGTAAATGTCGAGGTTCGGGGCGAATGTTATGAGCTGTTCTACGAGAGATTTGCGGCCGAAGAGGGCCTGACGGACGCTGCTGCGCTCGCCCGTGCGCCCCATGACGATCTTCGAAATACCCGACAGGCGCGCGAACTCGGAGATCTGAAACGCGATGTCGTCGCCATAGACGGTTTCCATATGTGCTCCGAGCTGCTCGGCTAGGGCGATATTGGCTGCAAGCTTGGTGCGCTCATCATCGCTCATGGCTTGCGTGCGCGGGCTCTCTACGAACAGGGCGACGAGCTCGCTGCGAAACGCTTTCGCCATGCGTGCGGCGGCACGGACGATGCGGGGATTGGTCGGCGCCGGGGAGACACAGACTAAGATACGCTCCCTGGTGTAGTAGTCACGGTTTCCCAGCACGCGTGCGGCGTCTGTGAGGTGACCGGTGCGATCGGCGCAGCGGCGCAGCGCGATTTCTCGGAGTGCGGTGAGGTTCTCGACGGTAAAAAAATGCTGTTGCGCTCGGTCGGCTTGTGCGGGACGGTAGACGAGGCCGGCGCGAAGGCGCTCAAGTAGGTCTTCGGGCTCTATGTCGACGAGCTCGACCTGGTCGGCATCATCGAAGATACGGTCGGGGATTCGTTCGCTCACGACAACGCCGGTGATGGATGCAACCATGTCGTTTAGGCTCTCGATATGCTGAACGTTCACGGTCGTATAGACGTCGATGCCCGCATGTAGAAGTTCCTCGACGTCTTGATAGCGTTTGTCGTGGCGAGACCCCGGCGCATTCGTATGGGCGAGCTCGTCGACAAGGATGAGCTGAGGGGCGCGTTCGATAGCCGCATCTAGATCGAACTCGCTGAGCGCAATGCCGTTGTGCTCGATGAGTTTACAGGGCACGTTCTCAAGCCCTTGTGCAAGATGGGCAGTTGCCGGACGTTCGTGCGGCTCGATGTATCCCGCGACGACGTCGACACCTCGCTGCTTGGCGGCGTGGGCGGCTTGAAGCATCGCATAGGTTTTGCCTGTGCCAGCAGCGTAGCCAAAGAAAATTTTGAGGTGTCCCCGGCTGGTTCGAGTGTCATCGGCGACCTCGTCTTTCTCAATTGCCTTGAGGATGAGGTCTGGATTGACGCGAGTGTCCGATGCGTCGCGCTGCATAGCGTAGCCTTTCTGAAGCGTTGTCCATGCGTGCATACGCGGTGAAGACACCACTGTATGCTCGCGAGGTCGAGTATAGGCGCACTGCAGCTGCAATAGTGCTTTCTACCTGCATCTTTACGGCATCTTAAGGACGTGAGCCCCGCCCCTCACGCCTCTTTAATCCCTAGAAGCGTTTACTGTCCCCAGACGCTTGCGAGGGCAGGCGTCCGAGACATCGGACCGCGTGTGAAAGGGGCGGTAAATGGACATCCTCATTCCCATCATCGGAGTCGTCTGCATTGGACTTCTTATCTATTACATCTACATTCTGATGAGGAGTGATTCGTAAACTATGGACGCTGCGATTCAGTACATCTTGTACTTTGCCGTACTCGTCGTCCTGGCCGTTCCGCTCGGTCGGTTCATGGCCCATATCATGGATGGTGAGCATACGTTCCTGTCGCCTGTGATTGTTCCTGTGGAGCGTGGCGTCTATCGTCTGCTTCGCATCGACGCGGCAGAGCAGATGGGGTGTAGGCGCTATCTGGCGAGCGTGCTGGTCTTTTCGGGGATCGGCCTCGTGGCTCTTGTGGCACTCCAGGCGCTTCAGTCCTTCTTGCCAGGCAATCCCCAGCACCTGCCGGGTGTGTCGTGGGACCTGTCGTTCAATACGGCCGCCTCCTTCATAACCAACACCAATTGGCAATCCTATTCCGGTGAGACCACCCTGTCCTACTTTGTGCAGTTCATGGGCCTCACCGTGCAAAACTTCTTGTCCGCCGGCACCGGTATTGCGGTCATGTTCGCGCTCATCCGCGGCTTCCGTCAGGTCAAGGAGCAGGGTCTGGGTTCCTTCTGGGTCGACCTCACCCGCACCGTCCTGTATGTGCTCATCCCGCTGAACCTCGTGTTCGGCATCTGCCTGGCTGCCGGTGGCGTCATCTCCAACTTCCAGCCGGCTCAGAAGGCTGAGCTCGTAGAGCCCGTCGCTGTCCAGCCTAATGCAGACGGCGGCTGGAGCGTCATCGACGGCGCCCGGATCGAGGGCGACACGGTCAAGGTCGACGGCAAGGTTGTCGAGGGCGCGCGCGTGGTCACCGAGCAGTTCCTGCCCCAGGGTCCCGCGGCTCCTCAGGTCGCCATCAAGCAGTCCGGCACCAACGGCGGAGGCTTCTTCGGAGTGAACTCCGCTCATCCGTATGAGAACCCCAGTGCCTTCACCAACATCATCGAGATGACCAGCCTGCTGCTGATCCCGGCCGCCTGTTGCTTCACCTTCGGTATCGGCGTCAAAAACACCAAGCAGGGCAAGGCCATCTTTGCCGCCATGTTCATCCTGCTGGTGATCTTCGCCGGCATCATCGCCCTCAACGAGCATGCGGGCACCCCGCAGCTGGCAGATGGCGGCGCGGTCAACATCGAGATGACCGATGGCCAGGCTGGCGGCAACATGGAGGGCAAGGAGAGCCGCTTCGGTATCGCCTCCTCTTCCACCTGGTCCGCTTTCACGACGGCTGCTTCCAACGGCTCGGTTAACTCCATGCACGACTCCTACACCCCGCTGGGCGGTTTTGTCCAGATGCTCCAGATGGCTCTGGGCGAGGTCGTCTTCGGCGGCGTGGGCTGCGGCCTGTACGGCATGATCGGCTTCGCCATCCTCACAGTGTTCATCGCCGGCCTCATGGTCGGACGCACGCCTGAGTTCCTGGGCAAGAAGATCGAGCCGGGCGAGATGCGCTGGGCAGTTGTCCTGTGCCTGGCAACTCCGTTTGCCATTCTGGTGTGTTCGGCCATCGCCTGCATGGTGCCCGGTCTTGCCGACCAGCTCAACAATGGTGGCGCGCACGGCTTCTCCGAGGTGCTGTATGCCTTCACCTCATGCGGCGGCAACAACGGCTCGGCGTTTGCAGGCATGAACTGCAACATTCCCTGGATCAACGTCATGCTCGGCCTCGAGATGCTGTTCGCCCGCTTCATGCCCATCATCGGTACGCTGGCTATCGCCGGCTCGCTGGCCAAGAAAGGTAAGGTCGCCGAGAGCGCCGGTACCCTGTCTACCACCAACGGCATGTTCGTATTCCTGCTCGTGTTCATCGTTCTGCTGATCGGTGCCCTGAGCTTCTTCCCGGCCCTGGCGCTTGGCCCCGTTGCCGAGTTCTTCCAGATGATTGCGTAAAGGAGGGCGCAGATTTATGGCTATGCAAAAAGACATGATGGGCCGCGCGGTCCGCGACTCGTTTGCCAAGTTGGATCCTCGCGTCCAGATTCAAAACCCGGTCATGTTCCTGGTGTGGCTTTCCGCCGGCATGACCTCCGTCCTGGCCGTCGCTTCCATCTTCGGTGTGCAGGACGCGGGTGTGCCCACCTACTATGTGGTCGCCATCGCGGTCATCCTGTGGCTCACAGACCTGTTCTCGAACTTCGCCGAGGCGCTTGCCGAGGGCCGCGGTAAGGCTCAGGCCGATTCCCTGCGTGCGGCCAAGAAGGATGTTGAGGCCCATCGCATCGAGTCCGTTGAGGACAAGGAGCACTTCACCGTCGTTCCCGGCACCGAGCTTACGCGCGGCGACCTGGTGATCGTACGCGCCGGCGAGCAGATTCCCGGCGATGGCGACGTCATCGAGGGCGCTGCCTCCGTTGACGAGTCCGCCATCACCGGCGAGTCCGCCCCCGTGGTCCGCGAGGCCGGCGGCGACCGCTCTGCCGTTACCGGCGGTACCACGGTGCTATCCGACTGGATCATCGTCAAGATCTCCAGCGAACCCGGCCAGAGCTTCCTGGACAAGATGATCGCGATGGTCGAGGGTGCCGCGCGCAAGAAGACCCCTAACGAGATCGCTCTGGAGATCTTCCTGGTGGCCCTCTCTATCGTCTTTATCCTGGTCACGCTGGCCCTGTATTGTTACTCCTGCTTCTCGGCCGGTCTTAACGACATGGTCAACCCCACGGCCGTGACCACGCTCGTGGCACTGCTCGTGTGCCTGGCTCCCACTACCATCGGCGCCCTTCTGTCCGCCATCGGTATCGCCGGCATGAGCCGTCTGAACGAGGCCAACGTGCTGGCCATGTCCGGCCGCGCCATCGAGGCCGCCGGCGACGTCGACATCCTCATGCTCGACAAGACCGGCACCATCACCCTGGGTAACCGCCAAGCCGCCGAGTTCATCCCGGTCGACGGCGTCGATCCCGCGGAGCTGGCCGATGCCGCCCAGCTTTCCTCGCTGGCCGACGAGACCCCCGAGGGTCGTTCCATCGTCGTGCTCGCCAAGGAGCAGTTCGGTCTGCGCGGTCGCACGCTCGAGGATAAGGGTATGGAGTTCATCCCGTTCACCGCGGCAACGCGTATGTCCGGCGTGAACTACGAGGGCAATGAGATCCGCAAGGGCGCTGCCGATTCCGTGCGCACTTATGTGGAGGCAGCCGGCGGCGTGTTCTCCCAGGAGTGCGACGAGGCCGTCGAGCGCATCGCCAAGGCCGGCGGCACCCCGCTGGTCGTGACCAAGAACTGCCGTGTGCTGGGCGTTGTGTACCTTAAGGACATCATCAAGTCCGGCGTTAAGGAGAAGTTCGCCGATCTGCGCCGCATGGGTATCAAGACCATAATGGTGACGGGCGACAACCCGCTCACCGCCGCGGCAATCGCCGCCGAGGCCGGCGTTGACGACTTCCTGGCCGAGGCCACCCCTGAAGGCAAGCTCGAGAAGATCCGCGAGTTCCAGCGTGAGGGGCACCTGGTCGCCATGACCGGTGACGGCACCAACGACGCGCCCGCTCTGGCCCAGGCCGACGTCGCCGTGGCCATGAACACGGGCACCCAGGCTGCCAAGGAGGCCGGCAACATGGTCGACCTCGACTCCAGCCCTACCAAGCTCATCGAGGTCGTGCGTATCGGCAAGCAGCTGCTCATGACCCGCGGTTCGCTCACGACCTTCTCGGTGGCCAACGACATGGCGAAGTACTTCGCTATCATCCCGGCCCTGTTTTCGCCGATCTACCCGGGCCTTGGCGCGCTCAACATCCTTGGTCTGGCAAGCCCGCTGTCCGCGGTTCTTTCGGCCATCATCTATAACGCGCTCGTTATCGTCGCGCTGATCCCGGCCGCGCTGAAGGGCGTTAAGTACCGCGAGGTCCCGTCCGGACAGCTGCTGACCCACAACCTGCTCGTGTGGGGTCTGGGCGGCATCGTTGCCCCGTTCGTATTCATCAAGCTCATCGACATGCTGCTCGCGTTCTGCGGCATTATGTAAGTGGAGGTTTGTATGTTCAAAGGTGTTGCATCGCGCGCACTGGGCGTGTTCGCGCTGTTTACCGTTGTCTGCGGCCTGGGCTATACGCTCGTCGTGACCGGCATCTCCCAGGTTGCGTTCCCGTATCAGGCGAACGGTTCGCTCATTACGGTCGACGGCAAGGTTGTGGGTTCCGAGCTCATCGGCCAGAACTTCGATGACGAAGCCCACATGTGGGGTCGTATCCAGAACGTGTCAATTGTCGAAGGCGAGGACGGTGGGCTCATGGCCTACGGCACCCCGTCCAATTTGTCCCCGGCGAGTGATGAGTATCGGCAGCTTGTGGATGCGCGCGTGAAGAAGATCCGCGCCGCCAACCCCGATGCCGATATGGACGCTGTGCCCGTCGACCTGGTGACGTGTTCGGGGTCCGGCCTCGACCCGGAGATCTCTCCGGATGCCGCCGAGTACCAGGTCCCGCGCCTTGCCAAGGCCACGGGCAAGAGCGAAGGCGAAGTGCGCGAGATCATCGCCCGGTGCACCAAGGGCCGATTCCTGGGCGTCTTCGGCGAGCCCACGGTCAACGTGCTCAAGGTGAACCTTATGCTGGACGGCGCGCTGTAGGTGAGGGAGTGGCGGATGAGGGCATGACTGACTACCTGAGCCCTCAATTCCACTCCGCCCATCAGTTGCGGTGAAATACGGACTGTTTTGCCTGTCAAAAGCCTCATCTACTCCGTATTCCACCGCAACTTTTTTGTGAGGGTCGGGATTGAAGGTGGGGAGTGCGAGCGAGTGCGAATGCGGCGGATACTGATACGATAGGTACGTTAGCAACTGCCGCCGAGCGGCTCAAACGAAAGGAAGCCTGTATGGAGTCATCCGCCTACCCGATGCTCTTTAGCCCGATCAAGGTCGGTACGACCGAGGTCAAGAACCGCGTCTTTATGCCGCCGGTATCCACGAACCTGGCCGATCATGGCTATGTGACCGACGACTTGGTCGACCACTACCGCGCCCGCGCCAAGGGTGGTGTGGGCCTCATCATCACCGAGGTCGTGACGGTCGAGCCCACCTATACCTATCTGCCGGGTGACATGTGCTGCTACGACGACACGTTTATCCCCGGCTGGGAAAAGCTCGCCGCAGCCGTCCACGAGTACGGCTGCAAGATCATGCCGCAGCTCTTCCACCCCGCCTACATGGCCTTTAACATTCCGGGCACGCCGCGCCTGATCGCTCCGTCCTTTGTGGGCCCGTCCTATGCCCGCGAGGCGCCGCGTCCTATCACGGTCGATGAAATCCACGAGCTCACGCATCAGTTTGGCGACGCTGCCGTGCGTATGCAGAAGGCTGGCGTCGACGGCGTCGAAGTCCATGCGGCGCACGCCCACGGCATGCTCGGCGGTTTCTTGACCCCGCTCTACAACAAGCGTACCGACGAGTACGGCGGCTCGCTCGATGCTCGCATGCGCTTCCTGCTCGAGGTTATCGCCGAGATTCGCGAGCGCTGCGGCAAGGACTTCATCATCGACGTCCGCATCTCGGGCGACGAGTACACCGATGGCGGTCTGACCCTCAACGACATGATCTACGTCTCGCGTCGCTTGGAGAAGGCCGGCGTCGACATGATCCACGTGTCGGGCGGCACCACCATCAAGCGCGGCTCTGCGATTCCCGCCGCTGGCACGCAGCAGGCCTCGCACGCCGCTTGCTCGCGTGAGATTAAGAAGCACGTGAACATTCCCGTCGCTACCGTCGGCCGCATTAACGAGGCATGGATTGCCGAGGAGCTGATCGAGGACGGCGCTGCCGACATCTGCATGATGGGCCGCGCCAATCTGTGCGATGCCGAGTTCTGCAATAAGGCCGCTGCCGGTAACGCCGATGATATCCGTCCCTGCATTGGCTGCCTGCGCTGCCTGAACGGCATTATGTTCGGCAAGCGCATCTCCTGTACCGTCAACCCGGACGTGGAGCGCGACGAGGCCGGCTACGAGCCTGCCGCCGAGGCCAAGAACGTACTGGTTGTGGGCGCCGGTCCCGCGGGCATGGAGGCGGCGTTCATTGCCGCCAAGCGCGGTCACAACGTGGTGCTCGTGGATAAGCAGGACGAGCCGGGCGGCGAGATGCGTATCGCAGCCGTTCCGCCGGCAAAGCAGGAACTCACCCGCGTGATCAAGTATCAGTATCGTCGCCTGGCCGAGGCCGGCGTGAAGTGCGTATTTGGCACCGAGCTTACTGCCGAGGACATTCAGCGCGACTACGCCGGGTATGAGGTTGTCCTGGCCTATGGCGCCGAGCCTATCGCTCCGGCCTTTATGCAGGGCTTTAAGCAGGTCATGACGGCTGACGACCTGCTGGGCGGCAATGCCTTCCCGGGCAAGAAGATCGTCATCGTGGGCGGCGGCACCGTCGGCTGCGAGACGGCCGACTATCTGGCTCCGCTGGTCAACGACCTGTCGCCGGCAAACCGCGACGTCACCGTCATCGAGATGACCAAGACGCTTGCCGCCAACGAAGGTGGCGCCGGTCGCGCGGTGCTCATCACGCGCATGCTCTCCAAGGGCGTCCACGTGCTGACCGAGGCCAAGGTGACCGAGATTACCGAGGACGCCATCAGCTACGAGAAGGACGGCGAAGTCCACACCATCACGGGTGCGGATACGCTTGTGCTCGCCATGGGATACCGTCCCAACACCAAGCTGGCCGACGACCTAGCCGCTGCCGGTGTTACCACCCACGTGCTGGGCGACGCCAACAAGTGCGGCAACATCCGCGATGCCATCGGCGATGGCTACAAGGTTGCCTGCGAACTCTAGTCAACCCCTTGGTGCATGGGGGTCAGGTTACTTTGCACCAATCTGGTGCATACAAACCTGACCCCTTTGCACCAGTCATCTTGCTTCTCTGTATGATATTGTATAGCTACTGTCATACAGGAGGCTAAGATGAGTGCTTCAGTTTTGAGCGTCCGTGTTGATGCATCAATTAAGGAATCGTTTGCCGAGCTCTGCGAGGAGCTCGGCATGACGTCTTCCGTGGCGGTCAACATGTTCATGCGTCAGATGCTGCGGGAGCGGTCGCTTCCATTTACCCCTTCTCTTTCAGTCAAACGGGACGAGGCGAAGACCGACGTTTTGACCGTTGCTGAAATCAGGGATGCCGTTGCTCGCGCGGCGGGTACTCGAAAGGCGATTCGGTCGGTCACGTTGTTCGGCTCGTATGCTCGACGTGACGCAAATACCGATAGCGATATCGACCTGCGTATAGAGGTCGATTCCGATGCGACATTTGGGTTATTCGCTCTTTCCTCGTTCGCGGAGGAGATCAAAGAGGCAACAGGCAAGCAGGTCGACGTCGTTTCGAGCGAACACTTGCGAGAAGACATTGCGCATGCCATCGAGAGGGAGGGTGTGGTGCTGTATGTTCGCCCGTAAATCAGATGCGTTGCGCGCCCAGGAGATTCTCGAGGCGATTGATGAGACGACCGAGAGAATCAAAGCGTTCGGTGTGACGGAAGACGAGTTCCTCCATGCGGATGACATCAAGGCCAGGACACTCGCCGATTCTCTCCTTATGTGTGCCCTCAGGGTGACGGAGGAGGCGGGTAAGCTGTCCGAGAAGGCGCAGCGACTACATCCCGAGATTGAGTGGCGCGGTATAGTGGGGATGCGTAACTATCTTGCCCATGATTACGGCAACGTCGATCGCGCCGTGGTTTGGGACGCGGTGACATCAGAGTTTCCCGCTCTTGCAGCGGCATGCCGACAGATTATCGAGGAATCCTAATCTTGCTCTCTTTGAGCCAACATGGTGTGAGATAACCTGACCCCATTGCACCATTTGATAGCAAAAAGCGGCGGCCGTCCCGTGTTGGGGCGGCCGCCGCTTGCGTTTAGCTGCGATGGGTCGCGATTAGAGACCCAGGAGCTCCTTGACCTTGGCGATGATGGCCTCGTCGGTGGCGTTGGCGAAGAAGTACTCCTGGAAGTGCTCGCCAGCCAGAGCACCCTTGACCAGGTCCTGGTCGATCTCGCCCAGGACGTCGACGAGCGGACGCATGGTCACAGCGCGGACGCCGTCGAGGATCTTCTTGTTGCGCTGCTCGGGCTCAACACGCTCGGCAGGATAGCCGTTGCCCGAACCAAAGCCGAAGAGCTTCTCGAAGGTGTACTCGAGGTTGAGCTCCTGGCCCCAGCCGTTCTTGAGGGCGAAGGGCATGGCGACGGCGTTACCGTCGTTGACCTGGGCGAAGGTGTAGGCATCAAGCGGGTCGGCGACATGGCCGCAGAGCACGCCGGGGAAGGAGTTGCAGGCGAGCATGGCGCCCTCGCCGGTGCCGCAGCCGGTCACGACATAGTCGGCAGCGCCGGAGTTGAGCAGCACGGCGGCCAGGATGCCGTTCTGCACATAGGTGAGGGGCTTGGAGTCGGCATCGGCATACATGCCATAGTTAAAGACAGTGTGGCCCATGGGCTCGACAACCTTCTTAAGGGCAGCCTCAATCATAGGATTCTTGGAGTTCTGAGAGTTCTCATTGATCAGAGCGATCTTCATTGCGAATTACCTTTCTATTTCTAACTTGCGGTGAAATGCAGACTGTCTTGCCTGGTAGAAGTCAAAATCAATCCCTATTTCACCGCAACTACTAAATGAACCTAAATGTGGGAGCGCGGTGAGCGAGCGGGCTTGAGACGGAGCAGGTTGCCTTGAAAGAGGAGGGAAGCGTACTTGGGTACGCGACCGACGATTGAAAGGCAAGATGCCCGTCTCAAGCCCGCGCAGCGCCTACTGGGGCTGCTTGCCGATGTATGCGAGAATGCCGCCGTCGACGTAGAGGATGTGGCCGTTGACGAAGTTCGAGGCGTCGGAGGCCAGGAATACGGCAGGGCCCTTCAGGTCCTCGGGCGTGCCCCAACGGGCGGCCGGGGTCTTGGCGATGATGAACTGGTCAAACGGGTGACGGCTGCCATCGGGCTGCGTCTCGCGCAGCGGCGCGGTCTGCGGCGTGGCGATATAGCCAGGCCCAATGCCGTTGCACTGGATGTTGGCCTCGCCAAACTCGGAGCAGATGTTCTTGGTGAGCATCTTCAGACCGCCCTTGGCAGCGGCGTAGCCAGCGATGGTCTCGCGGCCGAGCTCGCTCATCATCGAGCAGATGTTGATAATCTTGCCGTGACCCTTGGCGATCATGCCGGGCAGGCAGGCCTTGGAGACGATGAACGGGGCGTTAAGGTCGATGTCGACGACGCGACGGAAGTCCTCGGCGCTCATGTCGAGCATGGGGGTGCGCTGGATAACACCAGCGTTGTTGACCAGGATATCGGGCGTGGTGCCAAAATCGGCCTCGATCTTGGCGACGAGCTCGGCGACGACAGCCTCGTCGGTGACGTCGGCCACGTAGCCGTGAGCCTCAAAGCCCAGCTCGCGGTAGTGCTTCTCGGCCTCGGCGACCTTGTCGGCATGACGTGCGTTAAAGGCGATCTTGGCGCCGGCCTCGCCAAGCGCCTCGGCAATGGCCATGCCAATGCCATAGGTGGCGCCGGTTACGAGTGCGACCTTGCCATCCAGGCGGAAGCTGTCCATAAGATCAGACATAGCGATCCTTTCAAAAGAAACGTTCATCTATATAAGTCTTGCTTCTAATACAAGCTCAGTATAGGAGAAGTGAAGGAATTAACGCCCCTATTCTCCTTAAAAAAGGTGAACGTTCACTTTTAAAAGGTGAACGGTTGAAATTAGTTGTTGCGATGCCCCCTACTCACTTTTCGCCTGTGCGCCTTCCGCGATCATGTTGCGGTTGTAGACCAGGTGCAGATACATCGCATCGTGCGCGGCGGTGGGGTTGCGCGCCTCGATGGCGTCGGCCACGCCGCGGTGTGTGCGGATGGTCTCCTCGACGAGCTTTTTGCCCGTAACGTCGATAAAGAGGGGAACGGATGCCTTGAGCACGCCCATCAGGCGGGGAACGACGAGGTTGCCGCCATTCAGGGTGACTACATGGAGTAGCGCCCGTACGCATCGAATTTCTCCTCTCATAGATGCGCGGCACAAAGAGCCCCGAGTTCATACGAGCTCGGGGCTCTTTTCGTTTGGATTGCAGACGTATTGCCAGACGAAAGCGTGTTGCGTCTGGGGTAAAATCGTACGAAAGCGCAATTTGCGTCTTAAATCAGGACGCAAATCAAGACGAAAACCGTTTACGTCTGGCTTAAATCCGTACGCAAACGGTTTTCGTCTTATAATACGGTCGTGAAAAGTACGAAACGAAGGGGTTATGCATATGGTTGTTAGAGAGGGCCCTACAGTCGAATACAAGGAAAGCGTTACGCCGACGTTTCTTAAAACGGTGAGCGCCTATGCAAACTACGGGACGGGCAAGATTGAGTTTGGCGTTAATGACGAGGGTATTGCCGTCGGTCTTGCAGATCCGGTTGCTGAATGTCTGCGCATCGAAAATATGATTAATGACAGCTTGGATCCCGCGCCCCGTTACTCGCTTGAGCCTGATGAGAAACACGGGACCGTAATCCTTACGGTTTATGAGGGCCAGGACAAACCCTATCGAAGCAAGGGAAAGGCCTACAGACGAAACGATTCGGCGACGGTGGAGGTCGACCGGTTTGAGTATGGCAGGCTGACGCTCGAAGGCAGCAACGTAACGTTCGACGCGCTCGCGTCGGCTCGCCAGGACTTGAGTTTTCACACGCTTGAGCATAAGTGTGTTGAACACCTCGGCATTTCCGAGCTAACGCCGGATATCATGCGTACGCTCCGCTTGCTCGGCAAGGATGGCTATACCAATGCCGCGGCGATTTTGGCGGATAAGAATGATTTTCCGGGCATTGACTGCGTCCGTTTTGGCGATACCGAGGATGTGATCTTGGATCGCGAGACGGCGACAGGTCTATCCGCAATTGAGCAGGTGGACAGGGCGGTTGCTATGTTTGCACGCTACTACCGTTATGAACGTATCGAGGGGATGGAACGCGTCCAAACCGATCGAATTCCTCTTGAGGCGTTCCGCGAAGCTGTCGCAAACGCTTTGGTGCATCGGACATGGGACGTTCGGGCGAACGTTCAAATTGCCCTGTACGACGATCGCGTCGTTGTGACTTCACCCGGACCGCTGCCCGCCGGTTTGACGACGGAACAATACCTGTATGGGCAGATATCCGTGCTCAGAAACCCAATTGTCGCTGAGGTCTTTCTAAAGCTGGATTACATCGAGAAATTTGGTACGGGAATCGCGCGAATCAGGCGTGCGTATCGAGATTCTTTGAGCCAGCCGGTATTTGATGTTCGCGGCGGCACGGTGGCCGTCACATTGCCCGTTATCGATGCCTTTGAAGGGTCTGAGGAAGAGGTCCAGGTTCTCAAGGCTTTGTCAGGCGGACGAATACTGTCGCGGGGCGAGATTGAGCAACAGACAGGATTGAGCCGCACGCGCACGTTGACGGCGCTTGAATCTTTGCTCAACCGAAACTCGATCGTAAGGCGGGGGACAGGACGCGCCACGAAATACGAGCGCGCATAGCTCAAAAGAGCAAAGCTACAAAACAGGCCCCAAGCCTACACCGGCTTGGGGCCTGCTGTCCTCTGGGATATTGGCGCCTCTACAGTTCAACTTCCAGTTCGGCTTTGTGCTCGTAGAGGTAGTCGCGCATGTAGGGGATGGCAAATGAGACCTTGCCGTACGAGGGAGCCTCGATAATCGATTCTCTTAACAGGCGGCTGCGGACGGAACTCACCTGTTGAGGCGTTTTGTTTAGGGCATCGGCAACCATGCTGGTCGAGCTCGTCTGCCCCAAAGACGCCATGCTCAGCAGATAAGCGATGCACGTGGGCGGAATGCGCTGCAGCGCGGGCTCAATCACCATGGCGCAGAAGCGTTCGCGTGCCGTTGCAATGTCACGCTCGGCTTCTTCTTCTCCAATAATCGTTGTATGTGTGCGTCTTGCCAACTGCCATGCGTAGTATCCAACGAGTTGGATCATGAAAGGATAGCCCTGCGTTGCCTCGGCAAGTTGGCCGGCAATACCTGGCTGCAACTCCATGCCAGACGCTTCAATGGTTTCCTCGAGGGAGTACGACACTTCGGTTACTGCCACAGCCTTCAGATCAAAGGGGAGGGCGCGGCGCAAAAACGCAAGTGTCTTTCCGTTGATGATGCTTTCAATCATCGAAGGCAGCCCAGCAAAAACAAAGGCGATATCAAGGTCTTCGCCGATAACCTGCTGAATCGCAATGGAGAGCGTTCGGACCTCATCGAGCTCTGCGTCTTGAACCTCGTCGAGAGTGATGAGCAGGCCATTTCCATTCTTGGATATTGTCTGTCTCATGGCGTCGCGTAGCGATGGGCCGATTCGCTCAATATCTATGCTGCCGATGGATATGCCAGCTACGGTGGGCTCAAATCTGGCGTGTTTGGCCTGGAATTTGGGCTGCAGCTGTTCGAGAATGCGCTGGCAAAGTCCCTCGGTTGCGACCTCTTTTATGACCGTCCAGCCACGGCTTTGCGCCAAACGTGAGCACTCGTCAAGGAGGACCGTCTTGCCCGTTCCACGGACGCCGGCTATGCGCATTAGGCGCCCAGGGGCACCAGGCCCGTTGGTGAGGCCTTCACTGAATTCTTCAAGTACATCTTCGCGGCCGATAATCGTGGGAGGTGTTTTACCTGCTGTGGGCTTAAAAGGGTTTGTTTGCATGTGAGCCACCTTTGCTCAAGATATAGCAAGATATAGCAAAGTATAGCAAGATATTACAAAGTATAGTGAGATATAGCAACGTATAGCGCTGTTCTCGGGTTCTTACGGTGGTGCTATTTTCCGAATGCCGCGCGGATAAAGCGCTGGGCGAACAGCTTGTTGGCGACGTTGATGACATGGCCCAGGAACAGTGCCGAGATGGCGGTCGTGACGCCAAAGCCGCCCAGGTTGTACATAAGGATCAGCGACAACGCGAGCGAGGCGGCGACATGTGAGCAGTCAAACACGACTTTTACGTCACCAAAGCGGCGTTTAAGCTTTTCGGCAATGACTTGCACCAAGCCGTCGGGCGCGTTGGGGACAACGCCCATGTTGACGACGAGACTTACGCCAAATGCGGTGACAGCGAGGGAGAGCAGCATGGTCGCAATCTGTGTGGGGAGTGCCGTGGGATGCAGTGGGTTGACCGCCATGAAGAGGTCGGTCAAGCCGCCAATCAGCGTTGAGAAGAACAACTCGAGCAGGATGCGCGGCTGGAACTCGCTTCGCAAGATGGCTAATTGCGCCACGATGTAGGCGACGTAGGTTGCGGTGATCCAAAAGCCGAGCGTCTTGCCAGTGAGCATGGATAGGGTTGTGGCAAAGCACGTGAGCGCGGCGACGCCCAGGCCGGATGCCGTCTGGAGACTCATACCGAGTGCCAGTACTGCAACGCCCACAAGATACATCAGCATTCTAATGACGGTATGGCACCAGTCGATGTTCTCGCCATGCATGATAATGAGCGGTCGCATGTTGCTACCCGTCCTTTCGGTTGTGTGAAAAAGCTGACCCGGGTCGGCAAAAGAGGGTTATCGGAGGCACTGCTGCAAAAGCAGAAAAGCCGGCCCCACGGTCAGTCGTCTAGGAAGTGTCTCGCTGTGCCGGAATGGGACTAAAGGTCCAACGAGACGGGAAGAAAGCAAATGGCATTGCGTGGGCGATAAGATGCCAAGATGGTAGGGTGTGTCTTAACACCCTATTGCCCACGCTCAACGAAATCGGTTTCGTTTGAGCCTAAGTATACGCACGGGATTTTATTTGCGAAGAGAAAAACAATAAAAAGGTGAACGTTCACCTAATCGCAACAACTCGTTGGCTGTAGTTGCGGTGGAATAGTTCCTGTTTTTGCTGCTGAAGGCCTTGAACAGGAACTATTCCACCGCAACTTATGATGGGGCGGGGGATGCGATAGTATTGCATGGTGAAATTCGACAAACCGTGAGCTTCATCCGAGGGCTTTATGGAACAGCACCAGCATTATCAGAGCCTGCAAGACCAGGCGTACAACGCATTGCGCTCCAAGATCATCTATGTCGAGCTCAGGCCCGGCACGCGTCTTTCGGCGATTGGTCTGGAAAAGGAGACGGGAATCGGGCGCACGCCCATTCGCGAATCCTTTGTGCGCTTGCGTGAGCAGGAGCTGGTGGAAACGCGTCCCAAAAGCGGCACCTACGTCTCTAAGATCAGCATGGAACGCGCCGAAAACGCCTGCTTTTTGCGCGAGAAGCTCGAGAGAAGCGTGCTAATTAAATGCTGTTCGGCCGCCTCGCCCGAGCAAAAGCAGCGGCTTGAGCAGATTCTTACCGAGTCCGAGTCGCTCGACCATGGCGAAACGCGCCGTTTCTTTGACCTGGATAACCTGTTCCATGAGACATGTTTTGAGATTGCCGGTCGTCACATGTTGTGGGGTTGGATGAAGAGCATCAACACGCATTTTGAGCGATATAACTGGTTGCGTATGGTGTCGCAGGATTTGGATTGGGAGCCGATTCGTCGGCAGCATCGCCGGATTCTCGAGGCCATTAAGAGGGGCGATACCGACGCGGCGAGCTATCTGGCAGAGACGCACCTGCACCTGATGCCCGAAGAGCAAGGTCCGGTTATCGCCTTGCATCCCGACTATTTTGAGCTGTCCAAAGACTCGTTCATCTAATCAATCCCCATATAAGTTGCGGTGAAATAGGGACTGTTTTGTGACCTAGGTGGCGCAAACAGTCCCTATTTCACCGCAACTGCGTTGGGGTGTGACCGGGGCACAAAGATGCGGTGCCGCTTGGAGGAAAAGACCGGAAGCAAAGGTCCATTCCTCCAGACGGCGCCGCAGCTGTTTTGATGGCTCGGCTTTTACCGAAGTGGCTCAGTTGAGCGCGACTGCCAGCCGATTATACAAAGCGGCTCGGGGGCGTGTCGCTTCCGTCACGTTCTATCAGCATACAAGACGGTTTTGGTTCTTGTTCGTGACGGAAACGGCGCGCTTCCGAGCCGCTTTAAAAGAAAGGGGGCGAGGTCTAGGGCACGCCCCCTTTCACGATAGAGAGCTAAACCTAGCCGCGGACCTTCTTGACGACGTCCATGGCCTCGCGGGCGATCTGCTCGACCTTGGAGAAGTCGCCGTCGGCAAACAGGGCCGGCTTGACCATCCAGGTGCCACCGCAGGCGATGATGGCGGAGGAGCTCAAGTACTCCTCGACGTTGGCGGTGCTCACGCCGCCGGTAGGCATAAAGCGGTGACCGACAAACGGAGCGGCGAGGGCCTTGATGGTGTTCAGGCCGCCATACTGGGACGCGGGGAAGAACTTGGTGACCTTGAGGCCCAGGTTCTCGGCTGCGGTGACCTCGGAGGGGGTCACGGTGCCGGGAAGGACGGGCAGCTCGATGTCGATGCAATGCTTCACGACGTCCTCGTTGTAACCCGGGGAGACGATGAACTTGGCACCGGCGGCGCGGGCCTGCTCAACCTGCTCGACGGTCAGGACAGTGCCGGCGCCAACGCACATCTCGGGCTCGGCCTCGGCCATAGCGGCGATGCACTCGGCGGCGCAGGCGGTGCGGAAGGTGACCTCGGCGGACTTCATGCCAGCTGCCATAAGAGCGTGGGCGAGCGGGGCGGCGTCCTCGACCTTGTCGAGCACAACGACCGGCACGATGCCCAGGGACTCAAGCGTGGTGTAGAACTGATCGAACATAATGTTCCTTTCGATGTGTGGCGCGCATGGGCGCGTGATTACCAAATGTGCTGGTCAGGAGCCGATTTTGGATTGGTTATCGGAGGCACTGCTTGGGGTTCAAGCAATTCCAAAACCGGCTGCTCGACCAGTCATGTAGGGAATGCCAGACAAAACCGGAATGGGACTGGTGGTTTTGCCCGACCGGAGGAATCGGGGAGCGGGCCGCAGGGGTATGGGATTGGAAAGCTGCGGCCCGCGGAATGGAGACGGACTAGCGCGCGACGCGGGTGCCACCGTCGGCGGCGGATGCCACGGCTGCGATCTCGCCTGCGGTCACCAAGTTGGAATCGCCCTTGATGGTGAGCTTGAGGATCGAGGCTGCAATCGCATAGTTGACGGCGTCCTGCGGGTCAAAGTCGTTGATGAGGGCATGGACGAGGCCGGCGTTGAAAGCGTCGCCGGCGGCAACGCCCTCGAGCACGTGTACGTCGTGAGCAGGGGAGAACCAGTGCTCGCCACTCTCGGCGTCAAAGAGCATGCCCATCCAGATGGAGCGCTCGACGCAGGAGATGTTGCGGACGACCGAGGCGACCTTCTTGCAGCCGTACTCGGCGCAGATCTGGCGGGCCATCTCGACGTAGGTGTCGCGCTCCTCGATGCCGTGGGCAAGGGAACCGGAGACGCAGGTCATGCCGAGGCCGGCAGGCGCATCCTCGTCGTTGGCGATGCAGATGTCGACGAGCGGCAGGAGTTCCTTCATGGTGGCCTGCGATTTCTCGGGCGACCACATCTTGCCGCGATAGTTCACGTCGCACACGGTGGTGATGCCCTTGGCGCGGCAGACGGTGAGGGCATCCTTGCAGGCGGCAGCCATCTCATCGGAGACGGCGGGGGTCACGCCGGAGAAATAGAAGACATCGATGCCCTTGAGGATCTCGTCCCAGTTAAAGACGTCGCGCTTGGCCATGTTGATGGCAGAGTACTTGCGGTCGTAGACGCAACCGTTACCGCGCTGCGAGGCGCCGACCTCAAACACATAGGAGCCAAGACGGTCGCCCTGACGCACGACGCGCGTGGTGTCGACGCCGTAGGCCTTCAGCGAACGCAGGGCGCACTCGCCCAGACGGTTGGCCGGGACAACGGAGACGTAAGCGGCCTTGTCGCCCTGGTAGGCCAGGGAAAGCGCAGTGTTGGCCTCGGCGCCGCCGTAGCGGACGTCAAACTCGGTTGCCTGCTCAATACGCAGGTGGTCTTTGGGTGAGAGTCTCATCATGATCTCGCCGAAGGTAAGAACCGTTTTACCCATGGTCGCGCAGCTCCTTTTACTCGTGCGTACACCTTTGATATGGCGTTGGCACGCAGGTGCCAAGACGGTAGGGTGCGTCTTTGCACCTGCGTGCCAACGCTCGCCGAAATCGATTTACGAAATCGGTTTCGTTTCGAGTTGTAGTATACTCACCTACAGCGTTTTGCAACCGAGATTTTTAAAAAATGCCTAAAATGGCTCAGACTGCCGACATTGGGAAACGGGGTGCGCTATGGCGCAGATGAGAATCAAGGACATTGCCGCCGAGGCGGGCGTGAGCCCGGCCACGGTCTCGCGCTATCTCAACAACCGCCCCGGGCAAATGACCGAGGAGACCCGTGCTCGCATCGCGGCGGTTATCGAGCGCACCGGCTATCGCCCGCGTGCCGCCGCGCGCAATCTACGCAGCTCGCGCACCAACCTCATCGGCGTGATCCTGGCCGACATCGCCAACCCGTTCTCCAGCGCCATGCTCGAAGGGCTTTCCGTCAGCGCCGCCGCGCGCGGCTGCTCGCTCATGACGGCCATTAGCGGCAACGACCCCGCTAAGGAAGCGGAGTCGCTTACCAGGCTTATCGATGCCGGCGTGGACGGCCTGGTCGTCAACACCTGCGGAGGCAATGACGAGGCGATCGCCGCGGCAGCGGGACGTCTGCCTGTTGTGCTGCTCGACCGCGACGTTGCCGACGGCGGTGTCGATCTGGTGACATCTAACAACCGTGAGTTGGTCGCTGGCTTGGTAGACGAGCTCGCCGCCGCTGGCAGCGAGCGCCTGTGCCTGCTCACCGAGGCAAGCGACGACAGCCCCGTGCGTCGAGAGCGCGCCGAGGCCTTTACCGACGAGCTGTCGCGCCGCGGACTTGCGGGCGAGGTTGTCACCCTGGCCGACGGTGGCGCCACGGGCATCGGCCGCTTGGACGAGACCATGCGTGACTATGCCGGTAAAAAGCTCGGCCTTATCGCCGTCAACGGCCTGGTTTTCCTGCGTCTGACCGAGGCGCTGGCGCAGCTTGGTCCCTCGCTGCCGGCGGGGCTCAAGATCGCGACGTTTGACGACTACCCCTGGAACCATGTGCTCTTTGGCGGCGTCACCACGGCCGCGCAGGACACCCTCACCATTGCCGAGCGCGTAGTCGAGCGCCTTTCCGAGCGCATCGACGTCGTTACCACCACCGTGGGCGAGGCCGCAAAGCTGGCGCCCAAACGCATCGAGATCCCCGGCCACATCGAACACCGCGCATCGACCTCGCGCTAACCGCTCGTTCGCAACGGCCTGTTCGCACACGTTTTTTGAGCGCTTGATACGCTTTAACCCTGCGGAAACATTTTTCTGCGATAGTATCTGCGATATAGACCAGTCGAAACCCGCCCGAAAGAAAGGGGAGCGACATGAACCAGCAGAACATCGATTACGTACTCCGCTCCGTAGAGCAGCGTGATATCCGCTTTGTGCGTCTGTGGTTTGTCGACATTCTCGGCCGCCTCAAGAACTTTGCCATTAGCCCCGAAGACCTCGAGGTCGCTTTTGAGGAGGGTATCGGCTTTGACGGCTCCGCCATCGAGGGCTTTGCCACGCCCGAGGAAGCCGACATGCTGGCGTTCCCCGATGCTTCGACCTTCCAGATTCTGCCGTGGCGTCCGAGCCACAACGGCGTTGCCCGCGTGTTCTGCGATGTGTGCACCCCCGATCGCAAGCCCTTCGCCGGCGACCCGCGCGATGCCCTGCGCCGCATGTTCCGCAAGGCCGAGAAGGCTGGCTACCTGCTCAACGTGGGTGCCGAGCTGGAGTATTACTACTTCCCCGATGAGCACACGCCCGAGCCGCTCGACAACGTGGGCTACTTCGATCTTTCGGTGAGCGATGCCGCTCGCGATCTGCGTCGCAACACGGTTCTCACGCTCGAGAAGATGTCCGTGCCCGTGGAGTACACCTTCCACGCCGCCGGCCGCTCGCAGCACGGCATGAGTCTGCGCCACGCCGAGGCCCTGAGCATGTCCGACGCCATCACTACGGCCAAACTCATCATTAAGCAGCAGGCCTACGAGAGCGGTTGCCACGCCTCCTTTATGCCCAAGCCGCTGGCGGGCGAGGATGGCAGCGCCATGTTCCTGTGCCAGTCGCTGTTCGACCACGACGGCAACAACGTCTTTTGGGGAGAGGACGACGAGAAGTACCATCTCTCCGACGTCGCCAAGCACTACATGGCCGGCATCCTGGCGCACGCGCGCGAGATCAGCGCCATCACCAACCCCACGGTAAACTCGTACAAGCGCATCACCACGGGCGGCGACTCCGTGCCGCAGTACGCCACGTGGGGCCTGCGCAACCGCGCGAGCATGGTCCGCATCCCGGTCTACAAGCCCGGCAAGCAGCTGTCCACGCGCATCGAGCTTCGTAGCCCCGACCCCATGGCCAACCCGTACCTGGTCAACGCCGTCACGCTGGCGGCTGGTCTGGACGGCATCGAGCGCAAGCTGGAGCTCCCGCCCGAGGCAACGGCCGAGACGCTCAAGCTCACCGACCGCCAGATGGTCGAGGCCGGCTACACGCCGCTGCCGCGTTCGCTCAAAGAGGCGCTCGACGTGTTTGAGGACTCGCAGTTTATGAAGGATGCCCTCGGCGAGCACATCCATAGCTTCTTCCTCAAAAAGAAGCGCGACGAGTGGCATAAATTTGAGTCTACGATCACCGAGTGGGAGATCAAGCACTACCTGGCGAACTCCTAATCGCGCTGACTTGTTCCAGTACGATTGAGCTCATTTCCTTGGAGGCCGATATGTCCGAAAAGAGTGCCCTGTTCATGGCGCGCACGACGCGCTTCCACGAGTTTGCCCGCAGCTTGACGACCACCCTGGGTGTCGAGGTGAGCCTGGCCACCCCCGATTCGCCGACAGCGGCGCACGACTTTGACCTGCTGATCCTCGACTCCGACGGCATCCGCAGCGACCGCATCGATCAGATCGCTAAGTGGCTTGACGATCGCGGCGGCGTCCCCATGTTGGTGATCGTCGACGACGAGGCGCTCGGCACCCTGCGCCTGCCCAATCACGCGCATGCCGACTTTGTGTGCCCCACGGCGACGCCCAACGAGCTCAAGGCTCGCGTGCAGCGCTTGATGGGCGAGGAGGAGACCGTTACCGCCGACGATGTGCTCAACATCGATAACCTCGAGATCAACCTGGCTACCTACCAGGTGACGCTCGATAACGAGCCCATCGACCTGACGCTGATGGAGTACTCGCTGCTGAGCTTTTTGGCGACGCACCCCAACCGTGCCTACAGCCGCGAGGTGCTGCTGCACCGCGTGTGGGGCTTTGAGTACTGCGGCGGCACGCGCACCGTCGACGTGCACATTCGACGCATCCGCTCCAAGGTGGGTCCGCAGATCGCGGCGCACATCACCACCGTCCGCGGCGTGGGCTATCTGTTTAAGGACTAGCTTTCCACCACAAAGGGGACAGGCACTTTTGTGGTGGTTTTGACGCAGGTACGGATTCCTTTCGGGTCTGCGGCAGAACTTAAGCCTTCCTAAAAGATTGCGTTCTCATACACTTGCGCCCGCATATTGGGGTACAACTCAACGTGAACAATGATGGCCCGCCACATGTTTGGCGGGCCTTTGGTTATTTGACGAAAGGATCGCAGCTATGAGCGAGTACGATTCCCAGCGTCCCCAGGATGCGGGCAACGCCGGCGAGACCCAGCAGCAGCCGCGTGTGCAGGTGGAGTCGACGCCTGCCGGTAGCAACATTCCCTATGTGCAGGCCTACGACACGCAGACCGGCCAGCCGCTGGGCGGTCAGCAGGTTGTAAACAAGCACACGGTGGTCAAGACCAAGACCAAAAAGCTGCCGATCTTTATTACGGCACTCGCCGGCTGTGCCTGCGGCGCCCTGCTGGTCATTGCGCTCATTATGAGCGGCACGCTCGATATCGGCGGCGGCAAGAATGCCGTGACGGCGGGTGCTTCGGGTTCGTCGACGCAAAAGATCACGATCGACTCCGAGGACACCACGCTGGCCGAGGCCGTTTCTGCCAAGGCCCTGCCCTCCGTCGTTTCCATCACCGCCACTTCGAGCGGTAGCCAGAATGGCTCGCTTTCGCAGTCTGCCGACGAGTCGGATAGCTCGGGCAGTGTCGGTTCGGGCGTGGTGCTCGATACCGAGGGCCACATCCTCACCAACAACCACGTGGTCGATGGCTATGACCAGTACGTGGTGACCATGGACGACGGCACCACCTACGAGGCCGAGTTCGTGGGCAACGACGCCTCGAGCGACTTGGCCGTCATCAAGCTCAAGGACGCCGACGCCTCCAAGCTTACGCCGATCGAAATTGGCGACTCCTCCAAGCTCAACGTTGGCGAGTGGGTTATGGCGATCGGCTCGCCGTTCGGCAACGAGCAGTCTGTCTCCACGGGCATTGTGTCGGCGCTGTATCGCTCCACGGCCATGAGCTCTACCAGCGGTAACACTATCTACGCCAACATGATCCAGACTGATGCCGCCATCAACCCGGGCAACTCCGGCGGCGCGCTCGTCAACGACAATGGTGAGCTGGTGGGTATCAACTCGCTCATCGAGAGCTACTCGGGCTCCAGCTCGGGCGTGGGCTTTGCCATTCCGGTTAACTACGCCAAGAACATTGCCGACCAGATCATCGACGGCAAGACGCCGGTGCATCCGTACATGGGCGCCACGCTTTCGAGCGTCAATGCGCTTAACGCCCGCACCAACAAGCTGAGCACCGATAGCGGCGCGTATGTGGCGAGCGTCGTTGAGGATGGTCCTGCTGCCAAGGCCGGCATTCAGGAGGGCGACGTCATCACCAAGCTGGGCGACGACGAGATTACGAGCGCCGATGGCCTGATCATCGCGCTGCGCAGCCACGAGGTGGGCGAGAAGGTCGAGATCACGCTCATGCGCGGCAAGGAAGAGAAGAAGGTCACCGTCGAGCTGGGCTCCGATGAGGAGCTGCAGAACCACCAGCAGGACGACAGTTCGACCGACACCGGCAACGGCGGTATTACCGACGAGCAGCTGCGCCGGTACCTGGAGGAGCTGCTGGGCCAGCTGGGCCAGGGTCAGGGCTACGGCCAGGGTTACTAACGAGCCATTTCGCACATGCCGAAGCCAGAGGGGCTGTCCCATCAACGCGGGACAGCCCCTCTTTTCTTATTGATCCGTTGGGGACGGAGGAAAACGGATCACTTGTGGCTGGTAAGAGGCCTGGTTCGTAATGGTCTGGACAGTTAGTGGTCGCGCGCGCAGACGTGGTGTAAGAGTGTCCTGAGGTCCGTCGCTGCAAGTCCCGATGTTACTCCTTCTTGAGGCCGCGCTTCTCGACTATCTCGTCCACTATCTCCCTGGCGCGCCGCCCGAGCGCGCGGCGCCTCCC
>JAXJBU010000002.1:0-14280 GCA_036302865.1 Collinsella sp.
ATGTTCTCGGTCACCTTCTTGGAACCGTTGGCAGCGTGGGTGAAGGTACCGCCGGTAAAGCAGACGCGCTCGCAGGAGCCCTTTGCGGACACCTTGTGGGACTTGGTATCGATGACCTGATACTTAAGCGTCGAAGATCCTGCGTTGACGACCAGAACGTTCATGTGTCTCCCTACTAACAGGCGGTGTGGCGCCGCCAGGTTACATACGTTTCAATAATAAACCCAAACGCCCTCGCGCTCGGGTTTATTGCGTTAATATATAAGTTATCGGTGCCTAAATACTCATGGCCTTTGGCTTGTAAGACGAAAGAGCGCGGGGATATACACCAGAGAAGAAATCCCGAGCGCAACAAGCAATATGACTCGAATGTCCGCGATGCTGCTCAACGCAGCATTGAACAGATAGAAAAGGATGGCACCCACCGCCACCATCTGGCTTTGAACCGAAATCAGTGAACAGCGCATCGAAGAATCGGCAGCATTTTGAAAAATCGAGTATTTGATTGGGGCAAACAACGAGTACGCAACCGTCTGCAGCACATAGAACACGGGCATCAAATTAGCCGGAGTAAGGGGAATCAAAAACAAAGCTGTCAATACTAAGCGAATGATGCCGCAAATACGCGCAAAACGGCCCTTGTCGACACGAGCAATCACACTGGGCACAATAAATCCTATGGAGGCGGAGGCAAGGAGCTGGACCGCAATGGTCGCGCCCGAAGCGACAGCATTCATTCCGCGGCCTGCAAGCAACAGTGAGAAGAAGTCTTCCAGGGCGACAAAAGCAAATGCCTGAGAACAGTCCATGATGAACGCTGACCGAAGAATGCCATTACCCGCAATAGCAGCACCGATCATCTTCGGGCTCATTCCATGCCCAGGTGTCACCGCAGCGCCCTCTCTTCTCGCCTCAGGAATACAGACAACGACAACCAATGTCAGCACCATTGTGATGATATCGACCGAAAGCCCAATGAGATACGCGCCAACGGACGAAATGAAACCGCCCACGCAAGCGGAGATGGCATAAGAGGCATAGAAAACAAATCGCTCAACGACATTAAGTCTTACGAGCTGGTCCTGAGAGACGCTGTCAATGTAAATCGCTTCTATGGATCCGCTCACACATGCAACGGCAAAACCTTTGAGAGCAAACGCGCCGATTAAAAGCAGAGGAGAACGGACGAGAAGCAGGGCGACATAGTATCCAAGCATCCCCACGACGCCAACGAGACCACTTGTCTTTCGTCCAAACCTATCGGCAATATAGCCAGTGGGAACTTCAAGGATGAACTTGCTCATTTGATATGCAATCATCATGCTAGAAATCGCTACCATCGAAAGCCCGACGAACTCAAGGTAGACGGTTAGAAAATACAAGATGGTGCTAAAGTTCGACAGGAAAACGAACATCATATAAAGCAAAATCGTACGGTTTTTCATGCCCCGCCCTCCAAGAGTCAGCAATCTAAATCGGAATCTTAGAAAAGCATGAGGGCAAAACTGTCAGCTATGTGTTGCAAGGCGTCAATAATCACTTGACGTCTCGAAGCCAATTAATCTCACGAAGCAAGATGACGCAATAGGTGCAGAAAAACCGTCTGGTGTCGATCGGTCCAGGCATTTTGTCGATAGCAAAAGTAGATGGGCAAGGCTACGTCATGCGAGCCTTCAATGGAGCACTCGCTCACTTCCAGTCCATCTGATGCGAGAGAAGAGCCAGAAAAACTCAATATCAATCCCCCGGCTTGAAGAAACTCAGTCTGCGCCCTGTTTCCGTATTCGACATCGCGAAAGCGGAAATTAACCAGCTGAGCTTCGGGACATTGATTAATCGCATTGAGACAGGGTGACAAATTAATGGGAACAGCGATCCTGCCGCCCAGTAACTCGCGAATGGTCATGGCGCCCACAGATTGATGACCCGCTGGGCACGAAAGAACCTTGAGCTCCTTTTCACCCAAGTATTTCGAAGAAAGGACACTGTCCCTTGGTTCCTCAAATGAGATGGCCGCGTCCGAAATGCCAAGTATAAGTGATTCAAAGCATGTTGCCGTTGGCTGATGCCACACATCAAGATGAATCTGAGGGTGCGAGCTTTCAAACGAGTCGTACCAGTTTTCGGCAAAAAGGCGCCCCCGCCCATGAAGGCAGGGGGCGTAAAGACGAAAGTGGCCGTCGGGCGAGACGCCGTCGTCCCTCGATTGAGCGTACTTTTTGAGATCGTCGACTTGTGCCAGGATCACGCGTGCACGACGCGCAAATTCTCTGCCCGCCGGAGACAAAACAGCCTCCCCCGCCGATCGGTTGAGCAAAACGATCTGATACTCAGATTCCAACTTTTTGATTGCCGACGAAACGGCCTGCGGACTCACATGAACGGCGCGAGCTGCTTTGCGCACGCCGCCATAGTTCGCTACCGCTTGAAGGTATTCGAGTTGAGAAAGCTGCATAGATTACTCCAAAGGCAGCCAAGTCGACGGCCTACGCGCCCTCAGATGAGGTTCTCACCCAAGTTCTTGCCGCCGAGGACGTGCATATGGAAATGCATGACGGTCTGACCGGCGTTGACGCCCTTGTTGGAGATGACGCGGAAACCGTCCTCCAGGCCCTTGGCCTTAGCGACCTCCTGGATGGCGTGAGCCATGGCGCCCATGGTCTCGGCCGGCACGTTATCGGCGATATCGCTGTAGTGCTTCTTGGGGATCACGAGCGTGTGGACCGGCGCCTGGGGATTGAGGTCATCGAAGGCGATGACCTGATCGTCCTCATAGACAACGGTCGAGGGAATCTCGTGGTTGGCAATTTTGCAGAAGATGCAATCGCACATGGTTGGTTCCTTTCTCACAGACCAAGGTAATTATATTTGGTCGGGATGGTTAGAACGAGAGGTTGTCGTCCGTGTTGGCGGCCTCGCCGTCGGCGAGCACGTCGTTGCCGTCGACGTCCTTAAGGAGCACCGAGACCTTCTGCTCGGCATCGGACAAGCGAGTACGCAGGCTCTTGAGGAGCTCTACGCCGCGGGTATAGCTCTCGAGCGACTCCTCGAGCTCCATATCGCCCGACTCCAAGCTGCGGATGATGAGCTCCAGCTCCTGCGAGGCCTGCTTGTACGTAAGCTGCTCGACCGGGGTCTTCTCTGCCATATCTGTTTCCTTTCCTAAAGGTTTGTCGCTATGAAACGCGGCCTACTCGACCGTATCGACCGTTGCAGCCACGTTGCCGTCTGCCATGCGCACGCGGATGGCGTCGCCGGGCTTAAAGGTCTTGGCGCTCGTAGCCACACCGTCATCGCTATACGCGATGGAGTAGCCACGGGCAAGCACCTTGAGCGGAGACAGGGCATCGAGCGAGGCTGCCGCACGGCCTAGGTCGGACGCGGGTTTGCTGAGCATCGTACGCCCCTGATGCTCTAGACGGGAACTCGCAAGCGTGAGCGCATGGCGCTTGCCATCGAGCCCCGAGGTGCTTGCAACCAGGCGCTCGGGCAGGCGCTCAAAGCTGGAGCGGAATGTCCCGACCGAGCGTACTATGGCGCCCGACAGGCGATCGGCGGTCAGCGTAAGCTCCGATTCGCGACGATCGACCATAAATGTGGGGTCGTTGAGGCACGGGCGGCATGCAGCCGCATCGAGCGCATCGCCCAGACGAGCCGTATAGGTGTCCCAGGCACGACGACCGCGCTGGTCGAGCATTTCCAGATCGACCTGATTCGACCCGATCATCGAAGCCATCGCGGCGCCCAGACGCTGATGGCGCGCCTCGAGCACGTCGGCCAACTCCGTCATAGCCGGCGCCACCGATTCTGCCGCTGCCGTGGGCGTGGAGGCACGGCGGTCGCTCACCATGTCGCAAATCGAGGTATCGGGCTCATGGCCAATGCCCGTCACCACAGGCACAGGGCAAGCCGCCACCGCGCGGGCAAGCTCCTCGTCGTTAAAGGTCATGAGGTCCTCGAAGGAACCGCCACCACGCACGAGCAAAATACAGTCGGGCGCTGGCGTAATGGCAGCGGCGCGGCGCAAGCCTTCAATAAGCTCTGCCGGCGCACCCTCGCCCTGGACCTTTGCGCCCACGCAGACGAGCTCGACGAGCGGGTTGCGTCGGCGCAGCGTACGCTTGACGTCGTCGATTACCGCACCGGAAAGCGAGGTGACAACCGCCACGCGTGAGCAGAACACCGGGATGCGGCGTTTGCGCGCTTCGTCCATCAGGCCCTCGCGGCGTAGCTTTTCGGCCAGTTGCGCCACTTGTTGACGCAGCAGACCCTCCCCCGCCAGCGAAAACGAGCGAGCGACAAAGCTCATACGACCCGTGGGCTTATAGAGGTTGAAGCTGCCCTTAAAGCTCACCTGCATGCCGTCACGCAGATCGAAGGTACGCTTGAGATAGGCGCCCTTCCAGATGATGCAGTCGACGGCGGCCGAGTCGTCTTTAATCTGGAAGTAGCAGTGGCCGCTTCGGGCGTTGGGACCACGGAAACCCGTGACCTCGCCCAGGACACTCAGCTGCGGAATGGCATCGAGCGCACCAGCGGCGATCTCCACCGCCTGGCTCACGCTGAGCTCCTTGCGCTCCTGCTCATCCGAACCGTCAAACTCGGCGGAAACGGCATTGCCGGTTAGATTCCAGCCCGCCACGCAGCCTCCTTTCGTCATCGTGCACAAGGGCTTCGGCCCTGCGCAAATTCAAGTCCAACACATAGTACAGCGCCGCGGGGACACGAATCCCCGCAGCGCCCAGCGACCCAATTTGTTATCGGTTGGAGTTTCTGTTGTAGCGAGCCATAAGATAGAGCAGCTGAATAATCGAGGTGAGCGCAGCGGCAACATAGGTAAGCGCGGCGGCCGTCAGCACCTTCTTGGCACCGTTGACCTGCTTGGAACTCATACCCGACTGCTCAATATATGCCACGGCGCGGCGGCTGGCATCAATCTCGACCGGCAGCGTAACCAACTGGAACAACACACTAAACGAGAAGAAGATCAGCGCGAGGGTCGTGAGCCCGGCAATGTTCATAAACAGGCCCAAGAGCAACACGATAGTCCAGGTGTTCTGGGTAAAGTTGACGACCGGCACGAGGGCGGTACGTACTTTCATCATGGCATAGCCGCTTTGACGCTGGGCGGCATGGCCCGCCTCGTGGCAGGCGACGGCAACGCTTGCGACCGACCCGCCCGAACGGTTGGCATCCGAGAGATACAGGTTATTGTCCTGCGGATTGTAATGGTCGGTGAGCTCGCCGGCGACACCCTTGATACCCACGGCGTTGCAGCCGTTGGCGTCGAGCATGCGGCGAGCGACCGTGGCGCCCGTGTCGCCGTCCGAGCGAACCTTGGACCAGGTTTTGTATGTCGAGTTGATATAGTTCTGTGCGGCAAGGCCAAGCACCGTGCAGACAAGAACAACCAGCAGGTACAGCGGGTCGATGCCAAAGCCGTATCCATAGTAATAAGGCATGCGAATTCCTCCGAATCGAGTTACACGTTGGAGGCATTTTACCCACTCGCCCAGCCAACGAGACACCATCGATGTTTTGGCATTGCAGCTCTAGAACGACGTTTACAGCGTTTGGTAAAACCGCGTAACTATAGAAGCTCGATTTTGCCGTCCTTCACGGTGAGTCCCATATTGCCGGAAAGCAGATCGTCCAGACGCGAGCCCACAAGCTCAAAGCGCCAGCCTTCGCGCAGGGGGCTCTGCTCGGGGTGCTCAATATAGTCGGCCAGGTCATCGCGCGAGGCGATGACCGAGGTCGCCACGCCCGAGCGCTCGGCAACCAGGCGAATGAGCGCATACATCAGGTCCGTCACGCTCTCCAACTCCGGAGAGATCTGGCGATGCCCGCGCACCATGAGCGGCAGGCGATCGTGCGGGCAGCTTGCGCCACGCTTGATGGCCATGAGCGCACCGTCCACGTCGCGCTCCCCCAACTGATCGGTACCGCGAATGCTACGGAACTCCTCAACGCGCACGGGATTGCGCTTGACGAGCGCAAGCAGCGTGTCGTCGGACATGACCCACTTGCGCGGGATGTTACGGCGCTCGGCGCGGTCCTCGCGCCAGGCGGCGAGCTCGCGCGCGATGCCCAGCTGGTGGCGGCTGCACGAGTTGATGCGCTTGACCTTGCGGAATGCCTCGTGACGGTCGGCGCGATAGTGCGACTCGTCAGCCAGCGGGCGTAGCTCGTCGAGCACCCAGTCCACACGGCCCAGCTCGCGCAGGCGACTCATCATCTCGGTATAGGCGACGATCAAGTACTTGACGTCATCAATCGCGTACTCAATCTGCTTATCGGTCAGCGGGCGACGCGACCAGTCGGTCAGCGACTCGGTCTTGGGCAGCGAGACGCCGCAAAACGTCTGAACAAGCGCGCCATACGAAATCTGCTGGCGCTCGCCCAAAAAGGCAGCGGCGACCTGCGTATCGAAAATCGGTCGTGGCAGCACGCCCACGGTATGGAGCATGACCTCCATATCCTGCGAGCACGCGTGGAAGACCTTGGTCACGCTCTCGTCGGCCATAAGCTCGGCCAGCGGCGATAGGTCGTCGATTACCAGGGGATCGACCGCGACGCTCTCAGCAGGGGTGGCAATCTGAACCAAACATAGACGCGGATGGAACGTGCGCTCGCGCAAAAACTCGGTATCGACGGCAATCGCGTCGAACTCACGGGCGCGCTGGCAAAAGTCGAGTAGAGCCTGATGTGTGGAAATGTACATATCAACCCATCGAATAAGGTTAGGCCCGAAAAACACGGGTAGGATATCGGCATTGCCTTACAACTATACTCGGTTAGTCACAGAACGGGAACGTAAGTATGCGCTGCCTTATCATCCACAACCCGGCATCGGGCCCCAGCTCAGATGAAATCTTCGCATTCACGCACGCCCTCGCGCAGGGCGGCGACGAGGTCGTGATGCGCTTTATCGGCGATGGCATGGAGCCCGAGGACGCCGTGGCAGACGTGCGCGAGTTTGATCGCGTGGTCGTTTCGGGCGGCGACGGCACCGTCTCCAACGTGCTCGACCAGATGCGCGGGTGCGGTGTCCCCACGCTCGTCTTCCCCTCCGGCACAGCCTGCCTGTTCTTTAACAACATCGGTAATGCCCCCGAGGCAGCGGCGCTTGCCAAGGCTTGCCGCGCCGGTCGCACGGTCAAAGTGGACATGGGCGAGCTCTTTTGGCTCGACGAGAACGGCAACGAGAAGCGCCACGGTTTTATCATCATCGCCGGCTCGGGCTTCGACGCCGAGATCATGATGAAGGCCGCTCCCACCAAAAACGACATCGGCGAGATCGCCTACTTCCTCTCTGCGCTCGCCACGCCCAATCCTACGGTAGCGCACTTTACGATTGAGCATGACGGCATTGTCGAGGAGCTCGACGGCATCTGCTGCATGGCCGGCAACACCTCGGTCATCCAAAACGACATCAACCTGTTCCCCGACTGCCGCATGAACGATGGCATGGTCGACATTGCGGTCATCGAACCCGTAAAAACCGTGCAGCTTCTACCGACTGTGATCACCGCCGCACTCGACCCCGCCGGCAAGGTACTCGGCCGCCCGCAGTTCAAGATCATCCAAACCAAGGAAGCCAAGATCACCTGCACCCCGTCACTGGGCATGCAGTTCGATGGCGAGATTATCTCCAGCAACTCCGGCGTCTTTGGCGCCCGCGCGCTTCCGCAATGTCTCGACCTCATCGTCGACGAATTCTCCCCGCTCGGAAAATAGGAGGAACCCATGAACGACAATCCCCTGCTCGGTTTTATCGTCATCGTCCTGGCCATGCTCGTCGGCTATGCGATTAACGTGATCCACCGCCGGAAGAAGTAATTCCACATTGGTATGATATTCATCCGATTATCATCTCCCCCGCTGTTTATGCATTTGCCAAACAGCGGGGGATTTTTCATTTCGGTATTTCCAGACGCTTTATCCAGATACAGTAATTGCAGGGCGTCTTTATTTGGCTAAAGCTACAGACTGAGTATAATTAACCGCTCATCGTATATTTCATTACGCTTATCGAGTAAGTATTTTTCATAGATGAATATTGTTTCCGATTCGTTACGCTAAGGGAGTGTCTTTATTGGCTGAAGCCCTCTGGCGACAGAGGGCTTTCGCACGCTGGGAGGGATTATGAGGAAAACTCACCCCGTCAACGCGCTCAAAAAGCTGGGCATAGGCCTCGCCTTTGGAGCTGCAACCATCATGTCCATGCCGACCTCTGCGCTCGCCTGCACGCAGATGTACATGGGCAAAGATCTAACGGCCGACGGCAACACGTACTATGGCCGTGCCGAGGACTTTGATACGCGTTACCTCAAACACTTCGGCATCGAGCCCTCACATGGCCCCGGCTATATCTACGGCTCAGACGAGTCCAACTTCACATACACCTCGACCAAGACCACGTATCGTTATAGCTACGTGCGCGATCATCCTTCGCAGTGGCACGGACGCTGGGATGCCTACTCCGAGGCCGGCATCAACGAAATGGGCGTATCCTGCTCTGCCACGCTAAGCACCAGTATGAATGCAGATGCCGAAGCCGTGGACCCTCTGACGAAGGGCTTGGGTGAGTATAGCTACGCGAGCGTCATCTTGGGCGAAAGTGCCACGGCCCGCGAGGGCGTCAAGCTGATCGGCAGCCTGATCGATAAGCAGGGCGTCTACTCCAACGACCAGATCATCATCGCCGACAACAACGAGACCTGGCTGTTCGCCGCGCTTTCCGGCCATCAGTGGATCGCCATGAAGCTCGCCGGCAACGTGGCCTCACTCAATCCCAATATTGGCAGTCTTAACTACGATGTCGCCCTCAATGACACCGAGAATTGCCTCCATTCTGAGAAGATCCAGTCCATGCCCGAAGAAAATGGTTTCGCCGAGTACACCGACGGCAAGTTCGATGTCGCCAAAACCTATGGCGAAAGCCTCGCCGATTCCGGCGTTCACCAGTGGTCCCGCTATGTCCAGGGCCGCAACTATTTTGGTAGCCCGCTGACCAAAGGCACAGATTACGACATTATCACAGTTAAGAGCGATGATTATCCTGACCAAAAGGGAGCCATGGTCAGCGAAATCCAGCCCCTGTTCTTCAAACCTGGCAAGTCTGGTTGGAGCACTTTCGAGTTGATTCGCGCCTTCGGCAACCGCGGCGAGAACGTCCCCGGCCTCAACGCGAACACTGATGGTGTTTATTGCATTGGCAGTGAGCGTAACACCGAGATCAACCTCTTCCAGATTCGCAACGGCCTCGATCCCCAGGTTGCAACCATCCAGTGGGAGATGCTCTCGCGCGCCGAGTTCTCCGTTGCCATACCGCTGTACTCCGCTCTGATGACTGAGGTTAGCCCGTACTTCAGCGATCAGACTGTCTCCTTCGATCACTGCGACGAAGCGGACATCGTAAACAACGAGGAGCCCGAGAATTCCATCAACTACGTCCTCATGGACATTAGCTCCCTTTGCTTCGAGAACCGCGCCACCCTCGCCACCGGCGTCCGCACCTACCTCGATGCCCTGCAAAACGAGCTCATCGAGCAGAACAAGGAAGTTGACGCCGCCATGCTGGCCGAGACGACCACCGAGGGCCGCACCGCCCTGGCCAACAAGGCCGGCAAGGCTGCTACCGAGAACACCTACAAGAAGTGCAAGGCCCTGCTCCAGGAGATGCGCGCCTATCAGAAGGCCGGAGACTTTGACCAGCCCTTCACCCCAAGCGACCTGAACACCGAGACCAAAGGCCTCAAGGAGTCCATCACCTACGCCCAGGACGCTCTTGCCACCGATCCGGTCACCCCGGATCAGCCTGGTACCCCCGAGCAGCCTGGCACTCCCGAGCAGCCCGGTACCCCGGATCAGCCCAGCAAGCCTGAGCAGCCCGCTAAGCCCGAGCAGCCCGCCACCAAGCCCGAGAAGCCTGGTAAGTCGGATACCACGACCACGGTAACCACCAACAAGACGAACACCAAGGGCGGCCTGCCCACCACTGGCGATCGTTTTGATGGCCGCATGGTGGCCGCATTCGCCATCGCTGGCGTTGCCGTCATCTCCGCAGGCGGTTATATCCTCTATCGCCGCAACAAGGAGTAATCCCTCACTGGTGCGGGCGGGATGGCACGGTTCGTCCCGCCCGCCTTTTTGACCGGCGGGAAACACCGCTGAAATCTTTTCAAAAAAGATTTCCCCGCAAACACTTTGCTGTGCTATAGTGCAGCGCAACAGCAATCAGGTGCTACTGCGCCACGGCATCACGAAAGGAGCCACCGATATGAAGAACACGATGAAGTCCCTCAACAACTGGTGGTGGCGTGATGCGAATACGATCGGTCGACAGTGAGTCCCTCACGCCTGTTTTTGCGCTCAAGGTGATTGGAAGGCCTCCGGTTTCGACCGGGGGCCTTTTTCTATCTCGAGCCCGATCGCATTCGCATCACGCGCCTCCGCTTTACTCTTGTACTCCCCTTCCGAAAGGATTTTCACCATGTCTCAGAACACCACCGCCACCCAGCCCCGCACCGTCCAGACCGCCGATCGCGGCAAACTCGACGTCCGCGCCCTCGTCCTGCTCGCCATCCTGCTTGCCGCCGGCTTCATCCTCAACTTCACCGTCGGTAAGGCCATCTCGGGCATCTCGGGCGGCATGATCAGCCCCGAGTTCATCATCTCGGCCTTCTGCCTCACCATCCTGGTCGTGCGCCCCAACATCGGTCAGGCACTCGTCATCGGCCTTATCTCGGCCGCCGTGATCCAGATCACCACCACCTCGCCGTTCATCGATTTTGCCGCCGAGGGCATCGCCGCCATGCTCATGGCCGCCATCGTCAACGCCGCCGGCAAGAAGGGCCAGGTTAAGCCCGCTGTCGCTATTGTCGCCACCTTCGTGACCACCTTTGTCTCGGGCGTTATCTTCATGGTCATCAAGATGGCTATGCTCGGCGTGGTGGGCGAGCTCGCTGCCGCTATGCTACCTGTCGTCGCCATGACCGCCGTCTTTAACGCCATCCTGGTCGGCGCCCTCTACCTGCCCATCCAGAAGGCCCTCAAGCTCAACTAACCCGCTCGGCTTTATGAGCCACCCCATCTTGGCGTTCATTCGTCGCTCGCGCACCCAAGTACGCTTCGCTCCTCTTTCGCGCCAACCTGGGCCCCTCATAAAGCCGTCTCCGTGCTCCATTATTCAAAATTAATCCCCTTTTCGATTTAACCCCTTTCGTGGGGGTCTAGGACACGCTTATCTCAAATCACACCTTAAGGAGAACATCATGGCCACCAACATTCAGGCTCGTACCATTTCTGCCAACGCCGCCTCCAACAAAGGCATCCTCGACATTACCTCACTCGTCCTGCTCGCCATCCTGCTTGCCGCCGGCTTTATCCTCAATATGACCGTCGGCAATGCCCTGGCCGTCACGGGCATCAAGCCGCAGTTCATCATTGCCGCCTATGCCTTGGCCATCGCACTCACGCAGGCAAGTTTTGCCCAGGCAGCGATCTTTGGCATCCTGTCAGCCGCCGTTATCCAGATCACCACGTCCATCCCCGGCCTCAACTTTGTCACTGAGCTCGCCGGCGCGCTGACCATGGCCGCCCTCGTTAAGAGCAACATCGGCGGCGATAAGATCAATCCCTTCATCGCCGGCCTGCTCACCACGCTTGTCTCCGGCGCGCTCTTCGCCGTCCTGGGCACTGTCATCATGGGCGCGGCGCTGCCCACGGCACTCGCCAAGGTGCCCATCGTGCTCGGCACCGCCGTCTTTAACGCCGTCGTAGTCCAGGCCCTCTTCTTCCCCCTGCGCAAGGTACTCGGCAAATAGCCTGATATGATGTACGGGCCGCACCTAGTGGCCCTGTCACCAAAGACTCAAAGACTGTCCCAAACAGCTAGCTTTTGGGGACGTTCTTAAACGACTGGTCATTAAAGAACGTCCCCAATGACTATGAAAGGTATCCATGGAAACGATCATCAACGTCGACGATGTCTCGTTCTCCTACGGCACGCAGACCGAGCAGGCGCTCAGGCACATCTCGCTCGGCGTGAACAAGGGAGATTTCATCGGTATCATCGGGCCCTCGGGCGCCGGCAAGTCCACGCTTGCCGCCTGCCTGTCGGGTGCCGTGCCCCACCACTACACCGGCACGTTCTTTGGGTCCGTCATGGTTGACGACCACGACACCTGCGAAGTCTCGCTCACCGATGTGTCGCAGATCGTCGGCAGCGTGTTGCAGGACATCGACACGCAGATGGTCGCCTCGGTCGTCGAGGACGAGATGCTCTTTGGCCTCGAGAACTTTGGCGTTCCCCACGACCAGATCGAGCAGCGCGTGAGCGAAACGCTCGAGACTGTCGGCATCAGCGACCTGCGCGACCGCGAGATCGCCACCCTCTCGGGCGGACAGAAGCAAAAGGTAGCCATCGCCGCCATCCTCGCCATGCGTCCGCGCGTCTTGGTTCTCGACGAGCCCACCGCGGCACTCGACCCCGCTAGCTCCACGTTGGTCTTCGAGACGCTGCGTGAGGCAAACCGCGCACTTGGAATCACCATCGTCGTCGTTGAGCAAAAGGTCGCCCTGCTCTCGGAGTACTGCAACCGCGTGCTCGTGCTCAACCATGGCGAAATCGCGCTGAAGGGCGAGCCACACGAGGTCTTCGCGCATACCGACGAGCTCCGTGCCATCGGCGTCGACTGCCCTCGCGTCACGCGTATCTTCAATAGCCTCCAAACCGATGGCCTGGTAAGCGGTACCCCCTGCTTGGATGTCGATGAGGCTGAGCGCCTGATTTCGGGCATCGTCGACCCCGCACACGCGGCCATCGAAGCCCAGGCACCCGCCGGTTCCCCGCATGCACCGTCGTTGCGTCCTCATGCCAAGGACGCCGAACCCGTACTCACCTTCGACCATGTTGAGTTTGCCTACCCCAATGGCGGCGCCGCCGTACACGACCTTAGCCTGACGCTCTATCCTGGCGAGCTCGTGGGCATCGTCGGCCAAAACGGCGCCGGCAAGACCACGCTCACCAAACTGCTCACGGGCCTGCTTAAGCCCGCCTCGGGCAGCGTGCGCGTCACGGGACTGGATACCGCAGCCGTTCCCACGAGCCGCATCGCTCGCGAGGTCGCGACCCTCTTCCAAAACCCTGACCGTCAGATCTGCAAGGACACCGTGCTCGACGAGGTCGCCTTTGGCTTGGAGCTTGGCGGCATGGACCGTGCCGAGGCTCTGCGTCGTGCCCAACTCGTCATCGACCGCTTTGGCCTGCCTGCCGATGAGGCACCGTTCTCGCTTTCGCGTGGCCAGCGACAAATGGTGGCGCTTGCCTCCGTCGTAGTGGTTGAGCCCAAGATCGTCGTACTCGACGAGCCCACGAGCGGCCTTGATTACCGCGAATGCATGACCGTCATGGAAACGGTGCGCACCATGGCCGAGCGTGGCTGCGCCGTTATCATGGTCTGCCACGATATGGAAGTCGTCTCGGATTTTGCCGAGCGCATTGTGGTAATGGCCGACGGTCGCATCCTCGACCGCGGCCGCACGCACGAGCTATTCTCGAACATCGATCTCATGCGACGTGCCTACGTGGAGCCTCCCCAGGTTATTGAACTCTCGCGCCGTCTGGCATCTTCCGTCTCGCCCGCTTTTGCGCAGGTGAGCGAGGTCACCGATGTCGTTCGAATTACCAAGGAGATGGTCCACCGTGGTTAACGTCATCGACTACATGCCGGGCGATACGCTACTGCATCGCCTGAACCCCGTCGTCAAACTGGGCCTCGCCGCCGCCATCATCGTCGGCATCTTCTTGTCCGACACCTACGTGGCGCTGCTGGGCTTTTTGGCACTCACCCTTGCGCTGGGTGCCTATGCCGGCGTCGTCGACCGTCTGTTCTCGCTGCTCAAGTTGCTGATCCCGCTCGCGCTTATCATGCTGGTGCTCCAGCTGGCCTTTATGCGCGATGGCAACGTGGTGTGGGGCTTTATCACCGACACGGGCCTCATCACAGGATCGAAGGCCTGTCTGCGCCTACTGGGTGTGGCGTTACCACTCATCCTCATGCTCATGGTGACCAAGCTCAACGACCTTGCCAACGCCTGCGTCGAGGTGCTGCACGTACCGTATCGCTATGCCTTCACCTTTACCACGGCGCTGCGCTTTGTGCCGGTGTTTGGTCAGGAGATGAACGCCATCATGGAGGCGCAGACCGCACGCGGCGTCGAGTACGACACCAAGAACCCCATCAAGAAGCTTAAGCTCATGCTGCCACTGTG
>JAXJBU010000003.1:0-2336 GCA_036302865.1 Collinsella sp.
CATGGACTTTCCCAACCCCGATAAGCAGGGCAAGGGCAAGAAGCGCAAGGGCGGTCACAACAACGAAGAGGACCACTACAGCCGCATGGCTCGCGAGGCCGAGGAGTACAGCCGCGAGAAGGTGCTCGAGGAGGCTCGTGCTGCCGTCGAGGAGGCCTCTCGCGAGTCCACCGGTCGCCGCAAGAAGCGCAAGGAGAAGCGCGAGCGCGAGGCTGCCAAGGCTCAGGAGGAGCGCAAGATAGAGGAGGCGCTGGCTCAGGGCGTGAACCCCGAGGACCTCGACGCCATCAAGGTCTCCCAGGGCGTTACCGTCCAGGAGCTTGCCGAGGCGCTTGACGTTCCGGCCAACGACATCATCAAGCGCCTGTTCCTGCTGGGTACGCCGCTCACGATGACGCAGTCCATGTCCGACGACCTTGTCGAGCTCGTTGCCGACGACTTGGGCCGCCAGATCAAGATCATCACCCCCGAGGAGGAGAACACCTTCTCGTTCTACGACGATCCCGCCGACCTTAAGCCGCGCGCCCCGGTCGTCACCGTCATGGGCCACGTTGACCACGGCAAGACGTCGCTGCTCGACGCCATCCGTCACACCGGCGTTGCTGCCGGCGAGGCGGGCGGCATTACGCAGGCCATCGGCGCTTCGCAGGTCATGATCAACGACCGCAAGATCACCTTCATCGATACCCCGGGTCACGCCACCTTTACGGCTATGCGTGCCCGTGGCGCCAAGGTGACCGACATCGTCATTCTGATCGTGGCCGCCGACGACGGCGTCATGCCCCAGACGGTCGAGTCGATCAACCACGCCAAGGCTGCCGGCGTACCCATCGTCGTCGCCGTCAACAAGATCGATAAGCCCGGCGCAAACCCCGACCGTGTGCGTCAGGAGCTCACCGAGTACGGCGTCATCCCCGAGGAGTGGGGCGGACAGAACATGTTCGTCAACATCTCTGCCAAGCAGAAGATCGGTATCGACGACCTTCTGGAGACCGTGCTGCTCCAGGCCGACGTGCTCGAGCTCAAGGCCAACCCGGACACCTTTGCCTCCGGCAACGTCCTCGAGGCCAAGCTCGACAAGGGCCGCGGCTCGGTCGCTACCGTGCTCGTGACCCGCGGTACCCTGCACGTGGGCGATACGCTGGTCGCCGGCCTTACCTACGGCCGCGTCCGCGCCATGCTCGACCCCAAGGGCCGCGCCGTCACCGAGGCCGGTCCTTCCGACGCTGTCGAGATCCTGGGCCTGCAGTCCGTGCCCAACGCCGGTGACGAGTTCCGCGTGTTCGAGGACGAGCGCGAGGCTCGCGCCCTTGCCGACGAGCGTTCGCTCAAGGCCCGTATCGAGGAGCAGAGCCGCGTCAAGCACGTCACGCTCGAGAACCTCTTCGAGACCATCGCCGACGCCGAGGTCAAGGAGCTCAACCTGATCATCAAGGCCGACGTCCAGGGTTCCATCGAGGCCCTTCAGGACTCGCTCGACAAGATGGATCAGTCCGAGGTTCGCATCAACACGATCCACTCCGCCGTTGGCGCCATCAACGAGACCGACGTCGTCCTGGCCGACGCCTCCAACGCCATCATCATCGGCTTTGGCGTCCGTCCCGACGGTAAGGCCCGCTCCGCTGCCGAGCGCGAGGGCGTCGAGATCCGTTGCTACGACGTCATCTATAAGTGCCTCGAGGAGCTCGACGCCGCCCGTATCGGCATGCTCAAGCCCACAGAGGTCGAGGTCGCCACGGGTACCGCGACTGTCCTGGACACCTTCAAGGTGCCCAAAGTCGGTATCGCCGCCGGTGTCCGCGTCGAAGAGGGCGAGATCGCCGCGACCGATTCCGTGCGCCTGGTGCGCGACGGTATCGTGGTCTTCAACGGCAAGATCGCCTCGATGCGCCACTACAAGGACGAGGCCAAGAGCCTCAAGAGCGGTTCCGAGGGCGGCATTGGCCTGGAGAACTTCCAGGACATCAAGCCCGGCGACCAGATCGAGGGTTACCGTATCGACCAGGTTGCCCGTACCGAGTAGGGGGTAGCGCTATGAAGCAAACGCAGGCAACCCGCCGTCTGGGCGAGCAGCTTCGCGAGAAGCTCGGTTATATCCTGCTCTTTGAGGTTTCCGATCCGCGTCTCGACCTGGTTACTTTGACCGCGGTTGAGGTCGCGGTGGACCGTTCGTTCGCGCGTGTGTACGTGTCGTGCGATGCGAGCCGCTACGACGAGGTCATGGAGGCGCTCGCAAGCGCCAAGGGCCGTATTCGCAGCCTGTTGGCCCGCTCGCTCGATTGGCGTGTCACGCCCGAGCTCGATTTTCGCATCGATCGCTCGACCGATGAGGCCGA
>JAXJBU010000004.1:0-16888 GCA_036302865.1 Collinsella sp.
GCTGAGGTTCGCCATGCCCTTCTTGAAGTTGAGGACCAGGTCTTCGGCGTTCATGCTGCCCCCATCATCGCGGTCTACGGGGTCAAAGATATGGCACCGTGGGGACACATGTATGTCAATCCTGGTCTAACAGAGCCTTAATTAATGCCTCAATAGCGTTTGCCGGCTCTATGAGAATGTTGTAATCGGGTTGCTCGCTGTCCTCTGCTGAATAAATTTCGTACCCCAACTTGGCGTACGTCTTGAGTCTTTTCTGGTACATGCGGGCGAGCATGGGTATCGACAGGTCAATGTAGTCGAATATCTCAACCTGTTGCTTGCCCTCGTGGCTTCTATGCAGTCTGCCCACCTGCTGCGTTACGCTGCCGTCCCAAGATATCGGCGTGGCAATGAAAAGGGTGTCAAGGTAGGACAGATCGAAGCCCTCGCTCAGAAGGCTTTCGGTGGCGACGATGATTCGATGTTCATGCTCAAAGCCGGGAAGACTGTTCAGTATCGCTTTTCTTTCTTTGGCGCCGATTTCTCCGGTTAAGAGTATGGGCTCGTGTCTGCGATCATTAAGCAACCTGAACAGTTCCTCAGCATGCTTTTTCCTTTTGGATAGTATGAGCGGATGTCGACCGTTTGACGCTGCTTCGAGGGCGTCATCGACAATCAATTCGTTTCTTGCCGCATGTGCACACAGCATATCGAGAATCTGATTGAAGCTTGCATCCGGCTCGTAGGCGGATAGCCGAATGCCGGTAAATCTCGGTCGAACGATGCGCTGGATGCCCTGCTGAATTGCCTGCGTTTTTGGATCGATGACATAGCGAAGCGGGCCGCAGAGCATCGAGAGCGCCCGCGTGAGTCCGTCGGAGCGCTCGGGTGTCGCGGAGAGGCCATATATATATTTGGCTGGAGCGGACTTGAGGACGAGCTCGAGCTGTGGCGCGGCAGCATGGTGGCATTCGTCGCAGATAATGAGGCCGTAATTACGAACAAGGTTCTTAACTATCGGCTCCCCGGTTTGGGAGTCTTTGCCAGATAGCGACTGAAAGGAAGCGACGTCGATAAGGCCGCTGACGGCGGTTTTGCCCCCTCCGATTTGTCCAATAAGGGGAGGTTGCTTTTTGCTGATTCGTCCTTTTGGCGTTCGGACCGGCTCTCTGGTGTCCGTAATGTCGAGAAATCGTTCGAGCTGCGATTTCCATTGGGCTATGAGCGCGGTCTTTGGAACAATGACGAGCGCCGGAAGACCAACGGCGGCAATAAGATAAGCTCCGATGACGGTTTTACCGAAGCCCGTTGGCGCAGACATGATTCCGTCTTCGTATTCAAGCATCTGGTCGGCGGCAATTTGCTGTTCGGGATGAAGGGTCCCTTTGAATGCCATCTCAATTGGATTGCCTGTGCTACGTTCGTCTGAATAATGGGCAGTAACGTGGGCTTCTTGAATCAGCTGCTCAAGTTGGGCTTTGCAGCCTCTGGGAATCGCGACGCGGCCATCTCTAAGTTCGCTGAGGTCTATGAGTCGCGGTTTGCCGAATACTGATTGATGCATAGATTGCGCACGGAAGAACTCCGGGTTGGCAAATGTCGCAAGCCTGCGGATTTCCATTTGAGCTGCCGGGCTCAGAGACTTTTCGGGGATGTAGAGCATATCGGCTTGTGTGACGAGCAGGTTCGAGGGGAAGTCTCGTGGCGTGAGCGGGAGCCGCTTTCGTGGCTTTTGGACATTGCGCCTGGTTTTGTTTGTCGCTGCAGCTGTTGCTATTCCAAGCGGTTTGTTTTTGGTGTCCTCGATCAGACGATCCACCGTCGCACGCGAGATTAGTTGGATTTGCGAAAGGTAAAGCCATTGGTCGGGAAAGGGCTCGAATCGTTCGTCAACAAATACGCTGTTTCCTTCCCGCTGCGCTTTTCCCTGAAAGGGCAGCGCAATGAGATTTCCAAAGCCGCCTTCAGGAATGGTGGACTGCGCGGGTATCATTCGGTCAAAGGCTTCGAAGGTGATTGTCTTGTTGAGTGCCGCTGCTTCGGCGATAAGGCAGCTACCGAAATCTCGTGCTGTCTTTGCGTTTATAGGTTCTAGGAAGAAAAACCAGATATGCGCGCCGTTGCCTGACCTCGATCGCTCAATCGCTGCATCGATTCCATGCTTCTTTGCGACAAGCCTGATAGCGTTTGCCGCTTCTTTCCAGTCGGCTTTGTCAAAATCGATGACAAGGACATTCGTGTTGCAGTCTTTGTCGAGAACATATTGACCTATGACGTCCCGGAGCCTGTCGTCGCTGCCTTTGAAATGGGCGATAATGGCGGCATCGTTCAGCTCAAGGAATGTGCGGCTGCGACATTCAGCGCATTTAATTCTCTGATGGTTTGCTTTGGGACAAATGCCTGGCCTCCACTCATTTGCGCAGGCGGGTGTATAGCCGATGCCCCCGTCTTTTCTGCGATACTCGTGAGCGTGCACATCTTTGCGACCGGAAAATAGATTGCGAAAGAGCTCGAGTTTGTCGCGCGCTGGGCTCGCGCTGGTAACGATGCCCTCGGTCTGTGCATGTTCGTCGAAAGATTTGCCGGCTTTGTCCCATTCTTCGAGTGTCGCGTAACGGATGTCTGGACCGTTGCTACAGATGACGATTTGCTTACGCGGATCCGAAGCGTGGACAACCGTTTTATTGAGTTTGAATAAGGCGTTCCCGAAAAGGGCGTATTGATGCACGGCGTTGCTCATTTGAATGCCATTCTTGTCTGCGTTCATTGGGATGAGGGTACGCCATTTCGGCTATTTGAGATACTCGACTTTGATTTTGGTTCGGTGATAGTGGGGTGCCGCTCCGTGAGCGGCATTCGGCGGTTCGCTGTCTTTCGACTATTCGGCCCCTTTCCCACCGCAATTCCTAAAGGGATGCCGGCGCGCCTTGAGTTGGGGTGCACCGGCATGATGGCTTTGCTACGGCTGGCTGTACCTTGGTTGTTCGATAGCTCCTGCCTGCCCGATCTTGTCAGGCTGGTATTTGTTGGCGCTGGACGTTTGCCCAGATAAAACATGTCAAAATAAACCTGTCCCTATTTGGCAGGTTGGTAGCGGGGGCAGTAGCTGATGGCGATGGCGTCGACGCCTACGTGGGTGGCGATGGTGCAGCCGATGGGGCCGGTGCCGGCGTCTACGTAGTCCTGGCCCGCGAGCGCCTCGTTGACAAGTTCCTGCTCCTCGGCGGCGCCGGTCGTGAGCACGCGCACGCTTGAGCCCGGGTGCTCGTCCAAAAACGCGAGGCAGTCTGCCATGGTGTTGGCGACGATGCGCTTGGCGCCGCGGCCCTTTTTGATGGCCTTGATCTCGCCCGACTGCCACTCCGGCGAAACGGCCAGGCGAATGTTGAGCATCTGCGTCAGCTGACCGGCGAGCTTGGGGGCGCGGCCGTTTTTGACCAGGTTCTCGAGCGTTCGGGGAATCAGCAGCAGGTGGGCGTCGGGCAACGTCGCGCGGATCTGCGCCTCGGTCTCGTCCAAGCTGCGGCCGTCCTCGCGCATGGCAAGCGCGTACTCCACCAGCAGACCCTCGGCGCCCGAGCCGGTGCGCGAATCGATGCAGCGCACGTCGAGCTCGTGGGTCTCGGCGACCAGGCATGCGTTGGAATAGCAGGCGGACCACTCGCTGCACAGCGAGATAAAGATCGCGCTGTCGTGGCCATCGGCGCGCACGCGGTCAAACAGCGCCTTGAACTCGCCGGCGCTCGGCTGCGAGGTGTGCGGCAGCTGCTCGGAGCCGGCCATGCGCGCGACGTATTCCTCGGCAGTAATCTGCACCTGGTCGAGCAGGTCCTCGCCCTCGATAATCACATGCAGCGGAATCACGTAAATGCCGAGCTCTTGGGCGCGGGCGGGGGAGATGTCCGACGTGGAGTCGGTTATGATGGCAAAAGACATAATTGCACCTTTCGTTGGGGCGCGACGGCGCCGCCTTCTGAGAGCAAAGTGCGACAAGTATAGTGGAGTTGCTCTACATTGCTAGGTTCAATTGTTGAATAGTCAACAGTTTGAAGTGTCGGTGTGGAAATCATCAACTGGGGAAGAGGGATACCGATGGAGGCGCTGGAGATAGGCAAGCGGCCGGTCGTGCTGTTTGATTTCGATGGCACGGTGGCAGATACGGGTCGGGCGGTGATGACCTCGACACGCAAAACGTTGGCCGCGCGCGGGTTTTCGGAGGCGCAGATGGGTGACCTGCGTCGCATGATCGGGCCTCCGCTGTGGAAGAGCTTCCACGACTTTTACGGCTTTACGCGCGAGGAGTCGCTCGTGGTGGCCGACGAGTACCGTGCCTTTTTTGACGAGCTGGGTCCGGAGGAGTATCCCGTGTTCGACGGAATCCCCGAGCTGCTCGATGGCTTGGCGGCGCAGGGTCATCGCATGGCCGTGGCGACGTCTCGCATGGAGGCAAAGTGTATCGACATGGTGCATGAGCTGGGGCTTTCTCAGTTTGAGGCGGTGGTTGGCATGAATCCGCCGCAGGGACGCGAGACCAAGGCCGATTCGGTCCGCGACGCCCTGGCGGCGCTTGGCGCGACTGCCGACGAGGCCGTGATGATCGGCGACCGCTTTAACGACGTGGAGGGCGCGCACGCGATGGGCGTGCCGTGCATCGGCATCTATTCGGGCGCGGCGGCGCCGGGCGAGCACGAGTCGGCGGGTGCCGATGCGGTGGTGCACTCGGTGGCAGAGCTTGCTAAACTTTTCGCTATCTAATGACGTAATGTGAGGGGCGGGCGTGCCCGTCGCTCATTGCTAAGGAGGTCGTCCATGAATCAGGTGGAGCAGAGCGTTACCGAGTATGTCGACGAGGTCTGGGAGGATGTCGTCGCCGATATCGAGCAGCTGGTGAGTTATCCGTCCGTGGCTGTTGCCGCCGGTGCGGAGCCCGGCGCGCCGTTTGGTCGCCCGGTCCGCGACGCGCTCGATTGCGCGCTCGGTATCGCGCAAAAGCTCGGCTATCAGACGAGCGACGACAAGGGCTATGTGGGCATCGCCGACATTCCCGGCCGCGGCGACAAGCAGCTCGCGACCATTTGCCACGTGGACGTGGTTCCCGCCGGCCCTGGCTGGAACACCGACCCGTTCGCCATGGAGCGCCGCGAGGGCTGGCTGCTCGGTCGCGGCGTGATTGACGACAAGGGTCCGGCGGTGCTGTCGCTCTACGCCGGCGCTTACCTTCTCAAGCACGGCATTGTTCCGCGCTACACCTTCCGCGCACTGCTGGGCTGCGATGAGGAAGTGGGCATGTCCGACGTTCACCATTATCTGGAGAACCACGCAGACCCCGACTTTCTGTTTACGCCCGATGCCGAGTTCCCGGTCTGCAATGCCGAGAAGGGCCAGTTTGGGGCGACGTTCGTGAGCCCCAAGATCGACGGCGGGCGCATTGTGTCCTGGAGCGGCGCCGAGGCGAGCAATGCCATTCCGTCGCAGTCTATCTGCGAGCTCGCGATTGCCGCCGATGAGCTGCCGGCGCCCATCGAGAACGCCGACCGTCTGGAGATCACGGCGCTTGATAATGGACATGCGCAGATTTTCGCCCACGGTATTGGCGGCCACGCTTCGATGCCTGAGGGCACCATCAATGCCGTCGGCCTGATCGTGGCGTATCTGCGCGAGGCCGAGGACGCGTTTGGTGCACGCGACGAGCGCCTGCTAACGCCTGCCGAGCACGAGTTTGTCAAGTTTTTGGCCTTTGTGCATGCGGACGCCTATGGTCGCGGCCTGGGTATCGATGCGACGAGTCCGGCGTTTGGCCCGCTTACCTGCAACGCTGGCGTCATCCGCGTGGCGGATGGCCATATTGAGCAGGTCATCGACGTGCGCTTCCCCGACAGCACAAGTGCCGATACCATCCGCGAGCAGCTCGATCCGCTCGTGGGCCGTTTTGGCGTGACGTGCCGTGTGGGTCGTGCGAAGGTGCCGTTCTCGGTCTCTGCCGACGATCCGGCCGTGAAGGCGCTTATTGATACCTATAACGAGTTTACGGGCAAGCATGCTGAGCCCTTTGCCATGGGCGGCGGCACGTACGCGCGCAACTTTGCCCGCGCCGTGTCGTTTGGCCCCGAGGAGACCGGCTTGGAGCTGCCCGCATGGGGCGGCCAGATGCACGGCCCCAACGAGTGCGCCAACGAGGAACAGCTCAAGCAAGCGCTCAAGATCTATATTGTTGCGATCCTTCGTTTGAATGAATTAGAGCTTTAAGGTTTCGCGGTTTCCCAATCTAAGTTGCGGTGGAATAGTTCCTAGAATGGGCCATTTGATGGCCAAGCAGGAACTATTTCGCCGCAACTTTGTTTTTATTGGTGTAAAAGGTGTGCCATGTTCGGCGCTGGATTGTTATCCGTTTGTAAAGGCTGGGCAGAGCTTGCGGTAAGGGTCTATCAAATGACCGTAAGAAACCGCAGTTGGCGCGGGCACTGCCCGATCGAGGCCGTATCTTTCCAAACAGCAAAGCGGGCAGGGTGCCCGCGAGTCGCATGTATGAAAGGAAGATCATGCTCGATCAGGCTTATTCTCGTCGTCAGTTCCTCGGCCTCGCTGGTGGTCTTGCCAGCATCGTCGGTCTCGGTCTCGTTGGCTGCGGTGGCTCCAACACTTCCGACGCCGCCGACAAGGGTAGCGCCGCCGCTGCCGAGTCCGTCTCCGGCGAGGTGACCTACGACGGTGCCTCCTCGTTCCAGGCTCTCGTCGAGGCTGCTGCCGAGAAGTTCATGGACGCCAACCCCGATGTCTCCATCTCCGGTTCGGGTAACGGTTCGGGCAAGGGCCTGACCGCTGTGGCCGCCGGCACCGTCACCATCGGTAACTCCGACGTCTTCGCCGAGACCAAGCTCGAGGCCGACCAGGTCAAGAACCTCGTCGACCACGAGGTCGCTGTCGTGGGCATGGGCCCTGTCGTCTCCAAGAACGTCAAGGTCGACGACCTGTCCCTCGAGCAGCTCAAGGGCATCTTCTCCGGCCAGATCACCAACTGGAAGGAGGTCGGCGGCGACGACGCCACCATCGTCGTCCTCAACCGCAAGGCTGGCTCCGGTACCCGCGCCACCTTCGAGGCTGCCGTCTTTGGCGACGAGGCTGTCGACTTTAAGGGCGACGCCGAGCTCGATAAGTCCGGCGACGTCCAGACTCAGATCGCCAGCACCGACAACGCCATCTCCTACCTCGACTTCTCGCACTTCGATGATTCCAAGTTCAACGCCATCAAGGTCGAGGGCGTCGAGCCCAAGAGCGAGAACGTCACCGACGACTCCTTCAAGATCTGGGCTACCGAGCACATGTACTGCTCCAAGGACGCCGACGAGGCCACCAAGGCCTTCCTGGAGTTCATGCTTTCCGACGACGTCCAGGGCAAGCTCGTCGAGGAGCAGGGCTTCATCCCCGTCTCTGCCATGAAGGTCGTCAAGGACGCCAGCGGCAAGGTTTCCGCTAAATAAGTAATCGCCCCCGGAAAGGTTTGCAATGGCAAAACAGCTGCCAAAGCGCGACCTTGAGAACGTGGGCCTAGGCGTCACGGGTGCGTGCGTAGCGCTCGTGACGCTTGTTGTTGCCGCGCTCATCTTTATGGTCGCCCAAAAGGGCCTCTCGGCTTTCGTTAAGGACGGCGTCTCGGTCGTCGAGTTTTTCACCGGTACCAAGTGGGACCTGGCCAACACGGCCGAAAACGGTCTGCCCTATACCGGCGCCCTGCCCCTGATCGTCACCTCGTTTGCGGTCATGGTACTCTCCACGCTCATCGCGCTGCCCATCGCCATCGGCTCTGCCATCTTCGCGGTCGAGATAAGCCCTAAGTTTGGCTCCAAGATCTTTCAGCCGCTCATTGAGCTTTTGACTGGCATCCCTTCGGTCGTCTTTGGTCTGATCGGCTTCCACGTGGTCGTCGGCCTTATGAAGAGTGTCTTCCACGTGAGCACGGGTCTGGGCATCCTGCCTGGCGCCATCGTGCTGGCCGTCATGATACTGCCGACCATGACCACGCTTTCGGTCGACGGCCTGCGCGCCGTTCCCGATAGCTACCGTCAGGGTTCGCTCGCACTGGGCTACACCCGCTGGCAGACCATCTGGCACGTGGTGCTCAAGTCCGCCATGCCGTCGCTCATGACCGCGGTCATCCTTGGCATGACCCGCGCCTTTGGCGAGACGCTTGCCGTACGCATGGTTATCGGCGGCATCGAGGCCATGCCGACGTCGCTGTTGTCGCCGGCTTCGACCATCACCACCACGCTCACCACGTCCATGGCGGTCTATGCCGAGGGCACGGCCCAGGACGACGTCCTGTGGGCACTCGGTCTGCTGCTGATGGGCATGAGCCTCATCTTCATCCTGATCATCCATCTCATTGGCCGCAAGGGGGCGAAGGCTCGTGGCTAGCACGCGCATCCATATCGACGAGGCGAGACTCGGGCGTGTCCAAAAGCAGGACCGCTTCGCCACGGGCGTGTTGACGGCGATCGTCGCCATCGTCATGCTCATCGTCGTCTCCATGGTGGCCTATATCCTGTTCGAGGGTATCTCGACGCTGCTTAAGCCGGGCTTCCTCACGCAGCCCGCGCGTGCCAACGGTACCCAGGGTGGCGTGCTCTACCAGCTGTTCGACTCGTTCTACCTGCTGCTGATCACTCTGGTCATCTCGGTGCCCATCAGTCTGGGCGGCGCGGTCTTCCTGGTCGAATACGCGCCGAACGGCCCTATCCGCGACATCGCCTCCACCGCCATCGAGACGCTGTCCTCGCTGCCTTCCATCGTCGTCGGCATGTTCGGCTTTCTGGTGTTCTCGGTGCAGCTGGGCTGGAAGTACTCCATCATCTCCGGCGCCGTTGCGCTCACCATGTTCAACATCCCCATCCTGGTGCGCGTAATCCAACAGGCGCTCGAGGACGTGCCGCAGGCCCAGCGCGATGCGTGCCTGGCCATGGGCCTTACTCGCTGGGAGGCTACGCTGCACATCCTGGTCCCCGAGGCCATGCCCGCCATCGTGACCGGCATCGTGCTTTCGGCCGGCCGCGTGTTTGGCGAGGCCGCAGCACTGCTTTTTACCTCGGGTATGAGCTCGCCGGTGCGCCTGAACTTCTTGAGCTTTAACCTGTCGAGCCCTACCTGCGCCTGGAACGTGTTCCGCCCCGGCGAGTCGCTCGCCGTGCATATCTACAAGATCTATGGCGAGGGCAGCCCCGAGGCCCAGCAGATCGTCTGGGGCACCGCTGCACTGCTGATGATTTGCGTGCTGCTGTTTAACGTAATCGCCCGCATTGTGGGCAAGCAACTGGCAAGGAAGATGACGGCTGAATGAGCGAGATGAATGCAACGCCCGCAACCGAAGCGACATCGTCCGAGACCCAGGACTTCCTGTCGAGCGTGGGGGAGAGCGAGAAGCGCGTGCGCGTGAGCGGCAAGGCCGTGAGCGACGAGGTCGTGCTCTCCGCCAAGGACGTCAACGTGTACTATGGCGACCACCATGCGCTGCACAATACGTCGCTCGACTTCCACAAGGGTGAGATCACGGCGCTCATCGGGCCTTCGGGCTGCGGCAAGTCGACCTTCTTGCGTAGCCTCAACCTCATGAATCGCGAGATTCGCCGCTGTCGCGTGGAGGGCGAGATCAACTATCGCGGGCGCAACGTGAACACCAAGACCGAAAACACCTACGAGCTGCGCCGTTCCATTGGCATGGTGTTCCAGCAGCCCAACCCGTTCCGCAAGTCCATTCGCGACAACATCACGTTTGCGCCTAAGCGCCACGGCATCACCGACCGTGACGAGCTCGACCGCATGGTCGAGGAAAGCCTGCGCGGCGCGGCGCTTTGGGACGAGGTCAAGGACAAGCTCGACAAGAGCGCCTACGCGCTTTCGGGCGGCCAGCAGCAGCGTCTGTGCATTGCGCGCACGCTGGCGCTCAACCCCGACGTGATCCTGTTTGACGAGCCCTGCTCGGCGCTCGACCCCATCTCGACGTTGGCGATCGAGGACCTTATGTCGTCGATCGTGGCCGAGCGCGCCATCGTCATCGTGACGCACAACATGGAGCAGGCGTCGCGCGTGTCCAACCGCACGGCGTTCTTCTACATGGGCGATATGGTCGAGTACGACGAGACCGACGAGATTTTCCAACGGCCCAAGGATAAGCGGCTGAATGATTACCTCACCGGCATGTTCTCCTAGTCCGGGACATGCTTGAGGCCCGCGGCGGCCACGGTCGCCACGGGACTGATTGGAGAGGCGGGTCATCTCTTTTGGGAGATGGCCCGCCTTTTTGTGTCGCCGCCAGACCGACCACCACAAAGGGGACAGGCACCTTCGTGGTGGTTTGGGGTGGTGCTCGCTGCTATCATGGACAACGTTGAATTTCTACGAAGGAGCAGGGCATATGGCGATTCTTTTGGGATGCGATTCCGTCAGCCTAGAGTTTCCCACCAAGCATATTTTCGATAGCGTGACGCTCGGCGTGGGCGAGGGCGACCGTATTGGTATCGTCGGCAAAAACGGCGACGGCAAGTCGACGCTGCTGAGCGTGCTTGCCGGTACGCTGGAGCCCGACGACGGTCGCGTGACGCACCGCCGCGGCACCACGATCGGTCTGCTCGGCCAAAAGGACCAGCTTGCCGATACCGATACCGTGCATCATGCCGTCGTGGGCGACACGCCCGAGTACGAGTGGGCGTCGAGCCCACGCACGCGCCAAATCCTTGCGGGCCTCATTAGCGATGTGCCCTGGGAGGGCACGGTGGGCGAGCTCTCGGGCGGCCAGCGCCGCCGCGTGGACCTCGCGCGCCTGCTGATCGGCGACTACGACGTGCTCATGCTCGACGAGCCCACCAACCACCTGGATATGCGCACCATCAACTGGCTCGCGCGCCATCTTAAGGCCCGCTGGCAGCGCGGCCAGGGCGCCATGCTCGTGGTCACGCACGACCGCTGGTTCTTGGACGAGGTCTGCACCAGCATGTGGGAGGTCCACGACGGCCAGGTCGATCCCTTCGAGGGCGGTTACTCGGCATATATCCTGCAGCGCGTGGAGCGCGATCGCATGGCCGCCGTCACCGAGGAGCGTCGCCGCAATATGGCGCGCAAGGAGCTCGCGTGGCTGAGTCGCGGCGCCCAGGCCCGCTCCACCAAGCCCAAGTTTCGCGTGGAGGCCGCCCGCGAGCTCATCGCCGACGTGCCGCCCGTGCGCGACGAGCTGGAGCTCAAGCGCCTGGCCGTGAGCCGCCTGGGCAAGCAAGTTATCGACGTGGTCGACGTGGACGCCGGCTACACCGACGCCGACGGCGTGCCCAAGCAGGTGCTCTCCGACGTGACCTGGCTCATCGGCGCGGGCGACCGCTATGGTCTGTTGGGCGAGAACGGCGCCGGCAAGTCCACGCTGCTCGATGTGATCCAGGGCAAGATCGCACCCCTGCGCGGTCGCGTGAAGATCGGCCAGACGGTGCGCTTTGGCGTGCTGTCGCAGCAGCTCGAGGAGCTCGAGCCCTTTATGGGCGACACGATTCGCGAGGTGCTCAGCAACTATAAGAAGTATTACGTCATCGACGGCAAGGAGACTTCTCCCGAGAAGCTCTGCGAGCGCCTGGGCTTTACGACGCAGCAGCTCTGGAGCCGTATCGGCGACCTTTCGGGCGGCCAGCGCCGCCGCCTTTCGCTGCTGCTGACGATCCTGGACGAGCCCAACGTGCTCATCTTGGACGAGCCCGGTAACGATCTGGATACCGATATGCTGGCGATTGTCGAGGATCTGCTCGACGGCTGGCCCGGCACGCTGATCCTGGTGACGCACGACCGCTTCTTGATGGAGCGCGTGACCGACCAGCAGTGGGCGCTGCTCGACGGCCACCTGACGCATATGCCCGGCGGCGTCGACCAGTACCTGCGCCTGTGCAACGCTACCGCCGAGGGCGAGCCCGTGGGCGCACCGAGCGCCAAGACCGGCACGTTCGACACCGGTGCCGCGGCAGCTGCGGCCGAAAAGCCCAAGTCGAGCGGTCAGCCCAACGGCCTGTCCAACGCCGAGCGTCAGAAGCTCCGCCGCGAGGTGAGCTCGCTCGAGCGCAAGATGGAGACGCAGCGCGCTCGCGTTGAGGAGGCCGAGGCCGCGATGGCCCAGGTCGATCCCACCAACTACACGGCGCTCGGCGAGCAGCAGGCAAAGATCGACGAGGCTCACGCCGCCATGGACGAGCTGGAGATGGCGTGGCTCGAGGCGAGCGAAAAGCTCGAGGGCGAGGAGTAGGCGAGGATGATCAAAGCCGCTTTTTTCGATATCGACGGCACGCTGCTGAGCTTTAAGACCCACCGGATTCCGGCGTCGGCGCAGCAGGTGCTCGACTGCTTTCACGAGCAGGGGATCGCGTGCGTGATCGCCACGGGCCGTCCGACCTACCAGATGCCGGACTGGCTGTTCGACCTGGGCTGGGATGCGTACATTACGCTTTCGGGCCAGCACTGCTTTGATGTCGAGGGGGTTTACCGCAGCTGTCCGATCGATCCGGACGACGTTGCAGTGATTGTGGACCAGGTGGCGCAGGGGCGCTACGACTCGCTGTGCATGCAGGGCGAGAACTCGTTTGTGAACCGCCTGTCCGAGCGCGTGGTGACGGCTGGCAGCAACGCGGGAATCGTCTACCACGAGGAGCCGTTTGAGCATGCCTTTGACGCACCGGTCTACCAGTTTTGCGCCTTTGTGGACCCGGCCGACGAACATATCGTGACCGACGCCGTGTCGCATTCGCTCACCACGCGCTGGTGCGACCTGTTCTGCGACATTATTCCCGCTAACGGCGGCAAGGACCTGGGCGTGGCGGCGACGCTCGAGCGGCTTGGTATCGACGCGAGCGAGGCGATTGCCTTTGGCGACGGCGAGAACGACCTGTCGATGTTTGCCGCCGTGGGCACGAGCGTGGCCATGGGCAACGCACAGGACACGGTGAAAGCTGCGGCGACCTATGTGACGACTGCCGTGGACGACGACGGCATCTACAACGCCGCGAAGCACTTTGGATTGATGTAACTGCGGGCCGGCGCCTGGGGACACTCCTTGCGGGGCGTCCCCATTTTGTTTTCGTCCCGCACGTTTTGTGAAACACGGCTAACTTTTAGACAAAGTAGTAAGACATGGGCAACTTTTGCGGTAAAGTTAGCCGTGGAAAGTATCCAAAGGCTAACTAGCAATCATCGCGAAAGGCGGCCCATGGCCCTACGTGAATCCGGAGAAGACTATCTCGAATCTATTTATGTGCTCTCGGAGCGCCAAGGCATCGTTCGGTCGATTGACGTTGCCGAATACCTGGGCGTAACCAAGGCAAGCGTCTCTAAAGCCATGGCGGCCTTGGAGAACAACGGCTATGTCGAAATGGGTAAACGCGATGTGCATCTGACGGAACGGGGTCTTGAGGTTGCCCGCCAAATGTGGGAGCGCCATTGCTTTTTTGTAGGGCTGCTAGAGGACGCAGGCGTAACGCCCGAGGTTGCCTCGCAAGAGGGCTGCCACATGGAGCATTGCCTGAGCGAGGAGAGCTTTGAGAAGCTAAGGTCGATGCTGAGGCGAGACGAGATGACGGATCCAACATCGGGAGCCTAACGGATCCGCAGTAACGCGCCGTTCGCGCAAAGCGCGAACCAGCGACCGGGACGAGTGGTCCCACCAACTAAGCCCAACTCAGACAAGGAACCCCGCCAGCAAGCGATGCCCAAGAAGCGCCAGCGATGTTACCGCAGGCCGGGGCCGGGCTTGGTTTTGAAAACATTCCGCAGCGCGAGGCCCGCCTTTCCGTTGCTCCGCAGGAGCAGGAAAGGCGGGCCTCATGCGCGAGGACGTTTTCAAAACCAAGCCCGGCCCCGGCCGGAAGGACCACAGACGCTACAGGTTCTTGACACCCATCGCGCGCATGGCGTTCAGGATGGCGATGATCGCCACGCCTACGTCGCCGAACACGGCAAGCCACATATTGGCGATACCCAGCGCTGCCAGCACAAGGATCAGCAGCTTGATACCCAGCGCAAAGATGATGTTCTGCCAAACAATCGCCATGGTCTTGCGCGCCACACGGATGGCACGGGCGATGTTGGACGGCTTGTCATCCATCAGCACGACGTCCGCCGCCTCGATAGCAGCGTCGGAGCCCATGGCACCCATGGCAATGCCCACATCGGCGCGGGTGAGCACGGGCGCATCATTGATGCCGTCGCCGACAAAGGCGAGCTTGCCCTTGCCGCTTTCGGCCGCGAGCAACGCCTCAACACGCTCGACCTTATCGCCCGGTAGCAGCTGCGCGTGGAACTCGTCGAGACTGAGTTGCTTGGCCACAGACGCCGCAACCTCCTCGCGGTCGCCCGTGAGCATGACGGTGCGCTTGACGCCGGCGGCGTGCAGGTCGCGAATCGTTTGCTCGGCATCGGCCTTAACGGTGTCTGCAATCACGATGTGGCCGGCGTATACGCCGTCAACGAGCACATGCAGAATCGTTCCGATGACCTCGCAATCGGGCGCTTCGACTCCGGCCGCGGCGAGCATCTTTGCGTTGCCAACGACGACGTGCTTGCCGTCGATGGTTGCCGTCACGCCATGGCCCGCGTCGTTGGTGGAGTCGCTTACGCGCTTGGGATCGACCTCGCCCTGGTAGGCGACACGCACGGACTGCGCGATGGGGTGATCGGAGAACGACTCCGCAAGGGCTGCGACCTCGAGCAACGACTGCTCAGTATAGCCAGCCTTGGGGTGCACCGCGACCACCGAGAACGTGCCGTTGGTGAGGGTGCCCGTCTTGTCAAAGACGACGGTGTTCACGTCGGCGAGCGTCTCGAGGTAGTTAGAACCCTTGATGAGAACGCCAAGCTTGGACGCGCCGCCGATGCCGCCAAAGAAGCTGAGCGGGACGCTGATCACTAACGCGCACGGGCAGCTGACGACCAGGAAGGTCAGGCCGCGCAGAATCCAGTCGGACCAGGCGCCGGTGATCAGGCCGCCGCCAAGCGCGAGCACCGCGGCCGCGCCGGTGACGGCGGGCGTGTAGACGCGGGCGAAGCGCGTGATGAAGTTCTCGGTGCGCGCCTTCTTTTCGCTGGCGCTTTCTACGAGCTCCAGGACGCGCGCGACGGTGGACTCGCCAAATGGCTTGGTGGTGCGCACGTGGATGAGACCCGTCATGTTGATGCAGCCGCTGATGATGTCGTCGCCGGACTTGGCGGGGCGGGGGACTGATTCGCCCGTGAGCGCGGCGGTGTCGAGCTGGGTTTCGCCCTCGACGATGACGCCGTCGATAGGCACGCGCTCGCCCGGCTTGACCACGATCACGGTGTCGACCGCGATGTCATCGGGGAAGACCTGTTCGAGTGTGCCGTCGGGTTGCTCGACGTTGGCGTAGTCGGGTGCGATGTCCATCATGGCGCTGATCGATTTACGGCTCTTGCCCACGGCGTATGCCTGGAACAGCTCGCCGACCTGGTAGAACAGCATGACGGCGGCACCTTCGGCCATGTGCGGATCGGTGTCGGGGAAGAGCACCATGGCAAACGCGCCGATGGTCGCGACGGCCATGAGGAAACTCTCGTCGAAGGCCTTGCCGCGGCGGATGTTATTGAATGCCTTTTGCAGTACGTCGTAGCCGGCAATCAAAAACGGCACGAGGAACAGCACAAAGCTGGCGTAGGTGTCGCCCGGGGTGCCGAATGCGGCGGTAAGGGTGCCGAACTCATCGAGGGCGTACACCACGGCAAAAATGCCCAGCGCTACCAGGATGCGGTTGCGCTTATGCTCGAGTGATTCTTTTTTCTTGCGCTTCTTCTTTTTCTTTTTGGGGTCGGCGGTGGCCATGACTCGTATCCTCCCATTTGAATGTATGAACACTCGCTCATATAATTTCGCGAGCAAAGGCCGCGGCAAGCGCGGCCTTGCAGGTTGGCGTAAACCTGGGCTAGAGAATGATCTCGCAGTCAGGCTCGGCGTCGGCCGTAAACTCTACAACGCGGTTGAGCACCTCGTCGAACTCGGCGTCATCGGCCTCGAGCGTCAACTTCTGGGTCATAAAGTTGACGGACACGGATTTGACGCCCTCGAGCTTGTCCAGCTCGTCCTGAAGCTCGCGCGCACAGTTGGCGCAGTCGATCTCGTCGAGCTTAAACTGCTTTTTCATGGTGGGTTCCTTTCCCTGTTTTGCGGCTTGGGTGCAGGCCGCGCTGGTACCGTGGTTGGTTGCTATTCGCAGATGTGGCTCATGCCTTGGTTGAGCATGGTGTAGACGTGGTCGTCGGCGAGCGAGTATAGGATATTGCGCCCGTCGCGCCGGAATTTAACCAGGTGCGACTGCTTGAGTGTGCGCAGCTGGTGCGACACCGCGGACTGCGAGGTTTCGGTCGCTTCGGCGATGTCTGCCACGCAGAGCTCGCGGCCCATGAGGGCATAGAGGATCTTGATGCGCGTGGTGTCGCTGAAGACCTTGAACAGGTCGGCGAGGTCGTAGAGAAGCTCCTCGTCGGGAAGGTCCTCGGGCGAGCAGGTGGTGGGGATCGCGGGTTCGGTGGCCTCGATGTCGGGTTTCGTTTCATCAACGCGGATGCTCATTGCAATATCCTTTCATATGAACATGCGCTCATATAACTTGCTTCCAATTATATGAGTGTATGTTCATATGTCAATGACGTTCAGGTAATTCGTTGCACAAAATGATGGGGGAATAGTGGACGAGATCCCGGAGTGAGCGGTTTTGATAGCCGATGCCGGGGTGGGTGCCCCTGAGCCGGGTCGCGCACACAGTCGTGGTGTAAGAAGCAAGGGAGGGCCATCGCCTAGAATCGTCAGTGCCTAGATATTCGACGAAAGGAAAGACGATGACCCACAGCGACATTCTATCCCAGCCGGACCGGGGGCTCGGCCTCGACC
>JAXJBU010000005.1:0-4700 GCA_036302865.1 Collinsella sp.
GAACAGGAGTCGCTCGAGCTCGTCGGGCGGCAGGTTGAGGAGCTCGTCGCCGGGACGGTGCAGGCAGACCTTCCTGAGCTTGCCGATCTCGGAAGGCACGTGCAGACCTTTCGTCATGGCCTCCTACCTTTCTTTCGGGCCTTACTGGCCGAATGTATCAGCGCCCCTCCGTATGGGACGCTGCTTGCTGACAGCTCTAGTTATATCCAAAAACCACTCGCAATTCCACCTCGCCCCCGAACGGTCAACAAAGTGCGATGAACGGTATATCGCATGTGATTCCCCCATGATGTACTTCGGCGTTCTAAAGTAACTTTTCTAAGGTAAACGCTCTTTTTTCTCAAAAATCATTCGCAATTACAACTCCAATCTTTCGATTAAGAATTGCATATCTAAAACGGTTTTATGTATATAAATGACGCTTGTTCGTGTTTCTGTCTGTATTCGATGATATTCAGCTACCTATCATTCTTATTCACACATACTCACCAGTTGAGTGAGGATATAGACCGTTTTTCACAACGCGACGGGCGTCAGCTCTATGGCTTGTCAGCGTAAGAAGTAGGTAAAGATACCGTTCACGCGATACGTCCGTGCCATAGGTCGACTAAATTGAGACAATAGTGAATAGTGTTAGGCAACCGTCCCCTGCGGGGACTGAACGGACAGATGCATATGCCGAGCAAAATCGAAAAAAAGCAAGCCGCCGCAAAGCTGCGCAAACCGCCGCGCGACTTCTCATACACGCAAAACCGAGAGCTCAGCTGGCTACGCTTTGACAACCGCGTGCTCGACGAAGCCTTCGACGAAACCGTTCCGTTATTCGAGCGACTAAAGTTCGTCTCGATCTTCGAGTCCAACCTCGACGAGTTCCTTATGGTGCGCGTGGGCGGCCTGTCCGATCTGGCGGAGCTCAAAAAACAACCTGTCGACAACAAGAGCAATATGACCGCCTCCGAACAGGTCGATGCTGTCATGGCCGAAATGCCCGGGCTCCTTACCCGTTGGGAGTCCATCTTTAAGAGCATCGAGGGCAAGCTCGACACCTTGGGCGTTCACCGCGCCCACATCGATTCGCTTACGCCCGAGGAGCGCACCTTTGTAACCCGCTACTTCCAGGCCTACGTGTCGCCGATCATCTCGCCGCTGGTCATCGATCCTCGCCACCCCTTCCCCAACCTGCGCAACGGCGCGCTCTATCTGGCCTGTGGTCTGGACGGCGCCACCGACGAGGAGAGCCTACTGGGCCTTATCGAGATTCCCGCCTCGATGAACCGCGTGGTCGAGATCCCCTCGCCCACCGGCACCTACTCCTACATCTTGCTCGAGGACGTCATCCTCGCCTGCCTGGACAGCTGCTTTGGCTCCTATAAGCCGCTGGATCGTGCGCTGATCCGCGTCACCCGCAACGCCGACATCGATCCGGACGGCGAGGGCATCGAAGAGGAAGAGGACTACCGCCAGCACATGAAGCGCATTCTCAAGAAGCGCCTGCGCCTGCAGCCGGTAGTGCTCGCGGTCTCGGGGTCGCTCGAGAAGGCGACGCTCAAGACTATCCGCAAGGCGCTCGAGCTTTCGCGCCGCTCTGTCTTTACCTGCGATATCCCGCTCAACCTGGGCTACGTCTTTGGCATTGAGGGCAAGATTCCCGAGCACCTGCGCAACGAGCTCCTCTTTACGCCGTTTAAGCCACAGCCCAACCCAACCATCGACATGACCCGCTCCATCCGCGAGCAGGTGCTGCAGCACGACAAGCTGCTCTTCTACCCTTACGAGGCCATGAATCCGTTCCTGGATCTGGTACACGAGGCAGCCTACGATCCCGAGTGCATCTCGTTGCGCATCACGCTCTACCGCGTGGCCAAGCAGAGCCGCCTATGCGAGTCGCTGATCGATGCCGCCGAGAACGGCAAAGAGGTCACGGTGCTCATGGAGCTCCGCGCCCGCTTTGACGAGCAGAACAACATCGAGTGGGCCGAGCGTCTGGAAGAGGCAGGCTGCACCGTCATCTACGGCTCCGAAGGCTTTAAGTGCCACTCCAAGATCTGCCAGCTCACCTATCGCGAGGGCATGGCGCTCACCCGCCTCACGCTTTTGGGCACCGGCAACTTTAACGAGAAGACGGCCAAACTCTACAGCGACTTTATGCTCATGACAGCCCATCCCGGCATCGGTGAAGACGCCAACCTGTTCTTCCGCAATCTGTCGCTGGGCAACCTGCGCGGCGACTACCGCTTCCTGGGTGTGGCGCCCGTCGGACTGAAACCGCTCATCATGCGCGGGCTTGACCGCGAGATCCAGCGCGCCCTTGCCGGCGAGCCCGCCCGCGTGTTCTTTAAGCTCAACTCACTGACCGACCGCGAGGTTATCGACAAGATCGCCGAGGCATCGTGTGCCGGCGTGCGCGTAGACATGATCATCCGCGGCATCTCGTGCCTCAAGCCCGGTGTTCCGGGCAAGACCGAGAACGTGCATGTCCGCTCCATCGTCGGACGCTTTTTGGAGCACGCGCGCGTCTATGCTTTCGGCGTGGACTCGGACATGATTTACCTGAGCTCAGCCGATATGATGACGCGCAACACCGAGCACCGCGTGGAGATCGCCTTCCCCGTGCTCGACCCCACCTGCCGCGCCCTAGTGCACGAGTACATGGGCATGCAGCTGCGGGACAACGTCAAAGCTCGCAGCCTGACAAGTGACGGCACCTGGGTTCCCGTGGAGCGTACAGGAGGTGAGAAACCCTTCAACTCGCAGGAAGCCCTGCTGGAGCGTGCCTATCGCAACGCCGAGGCCGCGCCCGAGCCCGTCATTGAGGCGAAACCCGCCCCCGAGCCCGAGCCGCAGCCGGTAGCACCCAAGGTCCAAAAGGTCCAGGCGACCGTCATTGAGCCCGAGCCCGCACCTGCACCTCAGACCGAGCCGCAGGTCACCAAGCCCGCGCCCGAGACGAGCGCCCGTCGCGATAAGCCCGCCGGCAAGACCAAGGCCATCGAGCGCCATCGCCCCGGTCGTGTGCGCATGGGCCTGGGCCTGATCGGCCTGGGTCTTAAGACGCTCATTACCGGCAAGACGAAATAGTCGTTTGTAGAAGCAGTTTGTAGAAGCGCCCCGCATTTGAGGAAAGCCTCGGATGCGGGGCGCTTTTCCCTGCTACCATGGTGCGAACAACAACACGAATGACAGGCAGGAATATGAAGCTCACTATAGAATCGATGACCTACGGCGCAGACGGGCTGGCGCACGCCGACAACGGCAAGGCCGTCTTTGTGCAGGGCGCCGTGGCAGGCGACACCGTCGAGGCCGAGGTCGTACAGGACGGCAAGTCGTTCATGCGCGCCCGCACGACCGAGATTCTGGAGCCGAGCCCCGATCGTATTCAGTCCCCCTGCCCCTTCGTTGGCATCTGCGGCGGTTGTTCGTGGGGCAATCTCTCACACACGGCACAGCTTGCCGCCAAGGAGCAAAACCTGCGCTCCACGCTCGAGCGCATCGGCAAGTTCGCTCCTGAGCAGGTCGATAAGTTGGTACAGCCCATCTGCCACACCAAGGACGACTGGGGCTACCGCAATAAAATCGAGCTCGAACCGACCGTCGTCAACGGTCGCGTGCGCCTTGGCATGCACGGTGTCGACCCCAGCAAAATCGTGACCGTCGATGCGTGCCCGCTGTTCGATAAGCGCTTCCCGAAGGCGCTCAAATCGGTCGTCGGCGCACTCAACTATCTAAGCGGCAGCCATGACTTGGGGCTCGAACGCGTGGGCATTCGCGCATCGCGCCGCACCAAGGCGCTCGAGGTCGCGCTCTGGACGCCCACGGGTTCCTTCCCGCGCTCGCAGATCTCGCGCGTGCTGGCAGACGCCGCGCACCCCACGAGCGTAGTGCGCGTCATGAGCAAGGGCGAGAAGAAGGCCCGCCGCGTCTCCAAAGTCGAGATGCTCGCCGGCGAGGGCTCGTGGACCGAGAACATCGCCGAGGGCCAGATGCGCTTGTCTGCCCCGTCGTTTTTCCAAGTCAACACCAAGGGCGCCGAGATTTTGATTGATCTCGTTATGGACGCCCTCGACCCGCAGGAAGACGAGCTGGCCGTGGACCTGTACTGCGGCGCCGGCACCTTTACCCTGCCGCTCGCCCGCCGCTGCGATTTTGTCGCCGCCGTCGAAGCCTATGGCCCGGCCGTGCGCGATCTACGCCGTAACCTGGAGATCAACAAGCTCGATAACGTCGACGTCATCGGCGGAGACGCGGTGCGCGAGTTCCCCGACCAGGATGCCGACGTCTTGGTGGTCGACCCGCCGCGCGCAGGCCTCGCCCCCGAGGCGATCGACCTTATCGCCAGCACGAGTGCTCGCGATGTCGCCTACGTGAGCTGCGACCCGGCCACCCTGGCGCGCGATCTCAAACGCTTTGTCGAAGAAGGCACCTTCTCCCCCGTAAAGATCACGCCAGTCGACCTGTTCCCACAAACCTTCCACTGCGAGACCGTCGTCCACCTTAGGCGCAACTAGCTGATGATTTTTCTGGGACGGGGATTAAATGATCAATTTGTACCGAATGATTATTTAAGGCTCTGTTAGACCAGGATTGACATACATGTGTCCCCACGGTGCCATATCTTTGACCCCGTAGACCGCGATGATGGGGGCAGCATGAACGCCGAAGACCTGGTCCTCAACTTCAAGAAGGGCATGGCGAACCTCAGC
>JAXJBU010000006.1:0-9162 GCA_036302865.1 Collinsella sp.
GCATAAGCACCATAAGGCCATCGACAAAGAAAAAATACTCGATTATGAGAAGCCACGTCGGGTAGCTTTGGTTTGCTCCGGTGGGATGAAAGACGGCAAAGTGACTTCCGGCAAAGAACACAAGCAGCGAGAAGCAGACGAGCGTATTCCAAATGCGCCCCAGAGACTCCGGAACGCGAGAGAGCAGACCGCATGCAGCGGAGGCGGCAGGGCCAGGAGGCCCTGCGGGGTTCTGGAGCCCTTGGGGCGTCAACACCGTCTCCGAGGCCGAAGTACGGACAGGCGCAGGCGCAGAAGGCCGCACGGGGCGACTCAGATCGTATGCCGCGCGCGTCGCCCGTCCCAACGCTTCCGCGCTCGCAAAACGCTTGGCCGGGTCGAGCGCCATCGACATGCAGACGGCATCGGCAAGTGAAGTGGGAATGCCGCGCGCCTCGCATTGCTCGCGCATGTCGAGCCCTGGCTTAGGGTCGACTCCCGTCAAGCAGAAGAACAACAGGGCGCCAAGTGCGTAGACGTCGCTTCGCACGCTCGTCTGCCCAAACCCATACTGCTCGGGCGGCGCATAGGGTCGCGTGCCAAACTTGACGGTGTCGGCATCGGCGCCATCGCGCCATACGCGCGCGATCCCCAAGTCGATAATCACCAGCGATGAAAATGTCAGGCCGTCATCAGGCGTATAGTTGGCACCTGTCACGATGATATTCGACGGCTTGAGGTCGCGATGGATCACCGGCGCCGACGTCTCCCCCGCTATTGCAAAACCGGCGTGGAGCTCGCCCACGGCATCGCATAGGGCAGGATACAATTCACGCGCATAATCGGGGGTGGCTCCCAGACGGTCCACCAGCGCCTCGAGTGTCTCCCCTTCGATGTATTCCATAACCACGTTGAGCTCGTCGCCCACACGACGACAATCGACGATTCTGGGCAGGTGCTCAAAACGCCTGCCTGCCCGCTGAGCGGCAAACAGACGCTCGTATGCCCCGCCGATTTGAGCCGAAGCATCGATGCGTTTACGGACAAAGGGGCCGAGCGAACCACCGCCGGTTCCTTCAAAGTACACGAGCTCGGTTGCTTCAACGGACGAGCACTTAAGTACACGCTCCACGCGATAGCTGTCGTCGCGATCGAGCGACGCCAGGTGCTCGGCAAGCGCTGCGGTCAGCTCGTCATCGGAATATGTTGGGCTCTGAGTATCCATAGCCTCCATCATAGCGCAGGGCGCAGACACCCCATGGCATCCGCGCCCCGTTCGTTTGCATCGTTGTTCGACAGCTCTACCGGCTCAGATATCAGCTGCTAACTCACCGTCTCCTCGCCAAAGCGATACAGTTCCTCGTTGACCTTTTGGAGACTGCACCCGCGATCGATGCAAAAGATGATAATCGCATCGCGGCGGTCCTTGCAGTTAAGGACGCTTACCCCGGCAGCCGTCAGCGCACGGTTGGTCTCTTTGAGCGTCAGCGCCATCGCAAAGGCAATCTGCAGCACCTTATTGCGACTCGGATGACGCGCACCGGTAAAGATCTGATAGCCAAAGGTCTCATTGAGATCAGCCATACGGACCACGCGCGAGCGCTCCAAGCCCTTTTCCTGCAGTAGCTGCTTCAGGTAGTCCGAAAGCGACGGGGCGGCAAAGTCGTGCTCCCTGATATAGCCATCGATGTTCGGCGCATCGAGAAGCTCATTGAGCAACTCCTCGGTCAGCTTTTTATCGGACATACGACTTCACCTCCCCCAGTGCATGCAACATGCTAGAAACCGCTTACGTCCGAACGCTCCCAGCTAGCAACCTGGTCGGGAGACACCGTACCCAGCGCCTCGAACTTCCAGGAGCCGCCCGCCTTCAGATGATTGGTGTTTGCAAGAGCCGTTCCAACCTGGTTGCCATCGGCATCATACAGAACATATTCAATCTGAATGTAGCTCTTTTCCTTGTCCGTGTTATTGGTCAGGGTGCCCGTGATCTTATAGGTAAACTGATTGGAAGTATCTTCAGCCTCGTCAGCAATGGTATACGGTTCTTGCGGTTCTTTTTGCTCCTCAGCCTGCCGTGTCGTCTCGGCAGGTTTTGCCGAATCGCTCGCAGACGAATCGGTTGAGTTGCCGCCCATAGAGCCCACGGCACCGACAATAACCAGCACCACGATGATGCCTAGGACAATCTTACCGATTGGCTTCTTTCCCTCTTTTGCCATTATTCATCCTTCCTACGATCCGGCTACCGTGCCGGTACACAGCACATCGTAGGAAGGATTGAACTTGAATTCATTAGCTGAGAGCTAAGGCTGCGGTAAACGACCAATGCAGTTATCCAAACGCCGAGCAAACGCACTGCGCGCGACCGTCTGCTGGCAGTGCATCAACCCACCGTGACGGATTCCCCGGTAAAGACACTGATCATCAACAGGACAAAGAAAACAAGGTAGCTGGCACTCAGCAGATACGCAATGATCAGAAAGACGACCCAGCCGACATTGGTTTTACCGTCGGCACGGCGTTGCTCGCGATTACGGCAAAGCCAAATCGTCACGCCAATGGCAGTGATAAACAGCACGAGCGCCGCCGCGGCAAGCCCGGCAAGCGCAAACATCACGCCAATGCTCACAGCAATAACCGGAAGCAGCAGCAAACCGCACCCGCATCCACCCGGACTATATACGGCAGACTGTCGGCGTCGCCTCATCGCCGCGCCACCCCCATCATCTTTGAGCACTACAGTGCGATAGCCTGCTGAACAGGAACGATCTTGTCGAGTTCCGGTTCGATCCGCCTTTTCTCGGCCTCAAGGTCAAACGCCACCTGAGCGCGCAGCCAATAACCATCCGTCAGGCCAAAATAACGGCAAAGACGGAGGTCGGTGTCGGCCGTCACGCGACGTTTTCCCAAGACAATCTGCCCGATACGCTGAGCCGGAATCCCAGTCTCTTTCGCAAGGCGATATTGAGAAATGCCCATGGGAACAAGAAACTCCTCTTTGAGAAGCTCACCAGGAGTCACCGGCGACAGCAAATCGGCCGAAGTCTCATCACTTGTGATAATCGACGATTTCGACATTCCAAGCCATCTCCTGTCTCCACTCAAAACAGACCCGATAGCGCTCGTTAACACGGATGCTATATTGACCGGCACGATCGCCCTTCAAAGCTTCCAGGCGGTTGCCCGGTGGAACGCGAAGATCATCAAGCGAAGCACAAACCTGCAGTTGGCGAATCTTCCTCAACGCAACACGCTCAAAGGGCACGAACCTCCTGACCCGCACACCCATGGCAAAGCGTTCGGTATCCTCATCTTTATACGATGCAATCATAGTATCGCCTTACGTTAGTAACGTCAAACGTTTCTATAGACTTACATCTCTATTATATCGTACGTTTGTTCGTGTTTTCTAGAACAAATAGTCCTTTGCGCCTTAGTCAAGCAAAAGCAATCGTTTGTAGACATCGAGGCCTTTGAGAAGAATCTCCTCGTCAAAGAGCATGGTATCGGTATGCAGAGCGCTCATCGCATAGGCTGGGCAGTCATCAGCGTCGATCGGGTTTTCTTGTCCTTCTGGCACGCCCGTGCCCAGCAAGAAGAACACGCCCGGCAGATGGCGCTGATAGAAAGCAAAGTCCTCGGCAATTAACAGCGGCTCGTCCACAAGTTGCAGCTCGGGCAAGGCAGGCGCAATGTGGGCAAACAACTCGGGGTCGTTATCGACTGGCGGATAGCCCTCGGCAAAGTCGAGATCGTACGTACAGCCCGTTGCGGTGCACGCCTCGTCGAGCGCACGGCGTACGCCCTCGCGCGCACGGTCGAACATGGCGTCCGTAAACACACGCAAGCTACCGGCAACATGGGCCTCCCCCGCCACCGCATTGCAGACGGTGCCGGCCTGCAGCAGGCCAAACTTACCGATGCAGGGCTCATCGGCACCCAGCTCGTCCATCAGCTCGCGCTCGGCAACCAGGAACTTTGCCGCCGCCAGCGCTGCGTCATGTGATTCCTCGACTGGAACGCCGTAGGTCTTGGCGATATGGATGCTCGTGCCATGGATATGAATGTGCGTCTCGCTCGAGCGCGCCAGCAGCGGACCGGGACAGCTCGCCAGCGTACCGGCAGGAAGATCGGGCCACACGTGAAAGCCAAAGATGCGGTCGACCCCGTAGCGCTCGAACACGCCGCTCTCGCATACCGTCTTAGCGCCACCGGTTGTTTCCTCGGCCGGCTGGAACACAAAAAGCACGTTGCGCTTAATAACGCCCGGCTGCTCACGAATCGTACGGTCGACAAAAGTTGCCGCCGCGAGGGCCATAGCCATGTGCCCGTCGTGGCCGCACGCGTGCATCTTGCCGGGATGCGTCGAGGCAAAAGCGGCGCCCGTCGTCTCCGCAATAGGCAACGCATCCATATCGGCACGAATCGCCGTGGCATGCGAGGCACCCGTGCCAGCGTCGAAGAAAGCGCACACGCAACTAGGGCACGGATGGATCACCTCGCAGGCAAGCGGAGCGAGCACGCCCTCGATATAGGCGATAGTTTGCGGAAGATCGAAGTCGAGCTCCGGAATGCGATGCAGGTCGCGACGATAGCGACGGAGTTCTTGGAGCTCGGTCATGGGGATTCCTTTCATGGGGCATATCCATTCCCACAATATTGTGATGCAGAATTGTGACGCCCTTGTTTCTAGCATATCCCTGCATTTTTTAAACGTTATATACGAATACTCTTGTTTGGTAAAGTGCAACGTGGTAGGGTCGTTACCACTTGATAGAGGCGCGGGCACGAAGAACCGCGGGCGAGCCGGCAGGCTTTGACCCCGTGGGGAGGCGAAACCCGCCGAACTGGGCTTTTCGGGCACGAACAACCTGGTGGGCCTGCGGGAAACACCCACAGGACTGTCTGCAGCAATGCGGGAGCGCTATCCGGACATGGGGTCCACGCTATGCGGATTCGATGCGCAGATGGCGCCGTCTGGATAGCGAGGTTTACGGGACATGGCATTGACCCCCAACGAGGCGTATGCGGCCAAGCAGCCGTTTGTGGACAAGGAGACGCTCGAGCATATCGTCGAGCAGTTCCCCACGCCGTTTCATCTATACGACGAGGCGGGCATCCGCCGCAACATGCAAGAGGTGCGCGACGCCTTCGCATGGAACCCGGGCTTTAAGGAATACTTTGCCGTCAAGGCCAATCCCAACCCGGCGCTCATCTCCATTCTCAACGAATACGGCTGCGGCTGCGATTGCTCGAGCTATACCGAGCTCATGATTGCCCGCTCGCTGGGTATCACCGGCCACGACATCATGTTCTCGTCCAACGACACGCCGGCGGCGGACTTTGAGCTCGCCGACAAGCTGGGCGCCATCGTCAACTTTGACGACATCAGCCACATCGAGTTCTTTGAGCGCGTCGCGGGCCCCATCCCCAAGACGGTCAGCTGCCGCTTTAATCCGGGCGGCCTGTTCCAGCTCTCTAACGGCATTATGGATAACCCCGGCGACTCCAAGTACGGCATGACCACCGAGCAGCTCTTTGAGGCCTTCCGTATGCTCAAGGCCAAAGGCGCCGAGAATTTTGGCATCCACGCATTCCTTGCCAGTAACACCGTCACCAACGACTACTACCCCAAGCTCGCACGCATCCTCTTTGAACTTGCCGTGCGCCTGGAGCGCGAGACCGGCGCACATGTCGCCTTTATCAATCTGTCCGGCGGTGTGGGTATCCCCTACCTGCCCGAGCAGCAGGCTAACGACATCCACGCCATCGGCGAGGGCGTACACGCAGCCTACGACGAGATTCTGGTCCCCGCCGGCATGGGCGATGTGGCCATCTGCACCGAGATGGGCCGCTTTATGATGGGCCCCTACGGCTGCCTGATCACCAAGGCCATCCACGAGAAGCAGATTTACAAGGACTATATCGGCGTGGACGCAAGCGCCGTCGATCTCATTCGTCCCGCTATGTATGGTGCCTACCACCACATTACGGTGATGGGTCAGCCGGGTGGCCCTGACAAGACCGCAGCACCGGTCACGAACACGTATGACATCACGGGCAACTTGTGCGAGAACAACGATAAGTTCGCTATCGACCGCGAGCTGCCGCAGATCGACATGGGTGATGTACTCGTGATCCACGATACCGGCGCGCATGGCTACTCCATGGGCTACAACTACAACGGCCGTCTGCGCTCCGCCGAGGTATTGCTGCGCCCCGACGGCTCGGCAGATCTCATTCGTCGCGCCGAGCGCCCGGGCGATTACTTTGCCACGCTCGACGTGCTGCCGTGCGGCCGCGAGCTGCTGGCAAAGTCGCGCGCCGAAAGTGCTCGTCGTCGCGCCCAAGACGAGCGCCTGGCCGTCGCCGCCCAATGGAACAGACGCATCCAGATCGCGGAAGCGAAGGAGAAGAACATGGACATCCGCAATCTCGAGGGCTCAATCGTCGCCCTCGTCACACCGTTTAAAAAGGACGGCAGCGTCGACTTCGACGCGCTCGAGCGCCTTATCGATTTCCACCTGCAAAATGGCACCGACGCCCTCCTCACCCTGGGCACCACCGGCGAGAGCGCCACGATGACCGATGACGAGGACAACTCCGTTGTCGCCGCCGTGGTCAAGCATGTTGCAGGACGCGTCCCCGTCATCGCCGGCTCGGGCTCCAACTCCACGCAAACAATGCTCACCAAGTCGCTCACCTACCAAGGCCTGGGAGCCGACGGCCTACTGCTCATTACCCCCTACTACAACAAATCCAATGAAGAGGGTATCTATCAGCACTTTAAGACCGTCGCCGATGCCGTGGACATCCCCTGCATCCTGTACAACATCCCCGGCCGCTGCGGCTGCGGCATCAGCGAGCGCAACGTAGAGCGCCTGGCCGCGCACCCCAACATCATGGGTATTAAGGAAGCCTCGGGCAACGTCGCCTATGCGGCCAAGATTGCCCACCTGCTGTCCGACGACTTCCGTATGTACTCGGGCGAGGATGCGCTCACCGTACCGCTCATGAGCCTGGGTGCCTCGGGCACCATCAGCGTGTGGGCCGACGTTCAGCCGCAGCTCGTGCATGACATGTGCCGTGCCTATCTGGACGGTGACGTGGCACGTGCCCGCGACATCCAGATTGCCGGCCAGCCGCTCATCAACGCCCTCTTTAGCGAGGTCAACCCCATCCCCGTCAAGGAGGCACTCGCCCAGATGGGTATGATCGAAGCCAACTACCGCATGCCGCTTTGCCCCTTGGCAGACGACGCGCGCGCTGCACTTACCGATGCTCTGAAGGGAGCTGGTCTGCTTGATTAAGACCGTCATTATGGGAACGGGCCGCATGGGCTCGCTCATCCGCACCACCGCCGAGGGCGTTGTCGACGCCGCCGGTCAGCCCGTTTTTGATATCGTCGCCCAGATCGGTTTTGATCTGTCCGATCTCGAGAGCGCCCCGGCAGCCGACGTCATCATCGACTTCTCGAACGTCGTGACCTTCGATGCCGTCGTCGCCTATGTCGAGCGCACGGGTGCCGCGTTGGTCTCGGGCACCACGGGCTACACGCCCGATCAGATGGACCGGCTGCGCGAGCTGGGTCAGAGCGCCCGCATCATGCACTCCGGCAATTACTCCATCGGTATCGCAGCCCTGCGTCATCTGGTAGCACAGGCCACACGCGAGCTGCCCGGCTTTGACTGCGAGATCGTCGAGACGCACCACAACCAAAAGGTTGACGCCCCGAGCGGCACTGCCAAGCTACTGCTCGACGCCGTCGTCGAAGCTGAACCCGAGGCAGGCTACCACCCCGTCTATGGCCGCGAGGGCATGTGCGGCGCGCGTGACCCCAAGGAAATCGGCATGCACTCGCTGCGCGGTGGCACTGTCGCCGGCGTGCACGAAGTGAGTTTCTTTGGCCAGGACGAGGAGGTCACGCTCACCCACCGCGCCACGAGCCGTCAGATCTTCGTCAACGGCGCCCTGGCAGCCGCGCAGAAGCTCGTCACCCGTGAGCACGGCTTCTATACATTCGACCAGGTCATGTTTGCCTAACCGGGTATCAACCGAATCCACCCAAAGGAGAGATAGCAAATGAGCAACGCAGCCGAGATGGATGCACAGGAGATTATCAACTACATCGCCACCGCGCCTAAAAAGACGCCTGTCAAGCTTTATGTGCGCGAGAAGCCGGGCATGAAGGTCCAGTGGGGCAATGCACACGTCTACGGCGGTCGTCGTGGCAAGACCGTCTTTGGCGACTGGGATGAGCTCAAGGCCATCCTCGATGCCAATGCCGACTCCATCGACTACTACGATGTGGAGAACGACTGCCGCAACTCCGCCGTCCCCATGCTCGACCTTAAGGGCATCAACGCCCGCATTGAGCCGGGCGCGATCATCCGCGACCGCGTCGAAATCGGCGACCGCGCCGTCATCATGATGGGCGCCATCATCAACATCGGCTCCGTCATTGGCGAAGGCTCCATGATCGACATGGGCGCCGTGCTGGGCGGCCGCGCCACCGTGGGCAAGAACTGCCACATCGGCGCCGGCACCGTGTTGGCAGGCGTTGTGGAGCCCGCCAGCGCCACGCCCGTCATCATCGAGGATGATGTCATGATTGGCGCCAACGCAGTGGTCCTGGAGGGCGTGCGCGTGGGCAAGGGCGCCGTCGTGGCCGCCGGTGCCGTGTGCGTCGAGGACGTCCCCGCCGGCGCCGTCGTGGCCGGTGTCCCCGCCCGCGTCATCAAGATGCGCGACGCCCAGACCGACAGCAAGACCGGTCTCGAAGGGGGCTTACGTCAACTCTAGGGTTACGCGGTTTTACCAAACCGCGTAACTAGTTGACGCTGCACCTTTGGTTCCGTCGTTCTGACGAACGACGGACCGGTCGACGCTGCAAACGCCCCTAAGCGGCAATCTGACGTTCAATCGTCGGTCGCGTACCGAAGTACGCTTCCCTCCTCTTTCACGTCACCTTGCTCGCCTAGGGGCGTTTTCGCTGACTTATGCTCAACCAGTAGCGTAATTAAGCCCCACGTAAAAAGGCCGAAACCCCAACTGTAAGTGGTATTTGCTGTGTTCCCATGCTATCATTTTATTACAAATGATAGGAGGTATTCACATGAAACCCATTTTGAATATTGAAAATTTAACAAAAATCTATGGCAATGTGCCAAGTCAAACAAA
>JAXJBU010000007.1:0-45295 GCA_036302865.1 Collinsella sp.
AACCCGCCTAACAATGCTCTGAAACAGGGGGGTGGATATATGCTCTGGCCAAAATATAGCAAATATGAGTACTGCTACAAATTCAGTAACAGCAAAATCAGGGATTTTGGGACTGGAAGATGGGGTAAATTAGAAAGATATTAAACAAATGTGGAATATCCTGGCATCAATCTGACGTTATAGAGCATGAAAACAGCTTGCAGAGCCAAAAACTCCTGCTACTAAATTGGTAACAGTATTCATATTTGCTATTTTTTGGCCACGGCGCCCTAAGACGGGTGTGTTGGGGCTTTCCATAGGGGAGCGACGGGCTTAATCAGAGCGCGTGCGGCCCGTCCTGACCTGCGAAATCTGTACTCGCGATGCGAATAACGCCCCTAACCTTAAACTTTAGCTTGAACTTAGCTATAATGCGCTACGTTCCTACCAGGCTGTGGTTGCGGACGGACGAAATGCCCGTCCTAGTCCAAGACAGACGCGGTCAAAGGGATCCACGTAAGCGACCGCGTGCGCGCGGCGCGATCATGGCGCGTCCTAGATGTAAGCCGCACCGTCCGTTCTACTTTCTTTGGGGCAATACCGCCTCGCGGGCGAGCGGGCCAGTCGTGAAGGTGGCTGCGGCCTCCCGAGCAAACACCCCGGTGCGCAAGTGTGGGGTCAAATACCAGGTCAGCTGGTGGGAACAACCTGATATTCCGCGCAACGCACGGATCGTATACGACACAGAAGGCAGGGTAGTGGACATGGTGAGGGGCAGCTTGATGCACGCGGCTCGGTTAGGTGCTGGGACCGCAGCGGTCATCGCCGTTTTGGGCCTGAGCGGATGCGCGTTCAACCCGCTGTCTACGTTCACGACTCCCACGATCGACCAGATCGAGTACGAGACCGTCACGCCGGCGGTGTCGGACGATGCCCTGGTCACTCCCGGAACCCTGACGGTCGCCCTCGATACTTCCGATGCGCCGCAGGCCATGCAGGGCGCCGACGGCGAGCTCACGGGGTATGCGGTTGACGCCGCCCGCGCCCTCGCAAGCCGCATGGGCCTTAAGGTCGCCTTTGTCGATGCGTCCTCGGCAGGTTCCGCGCTCGGCGACAAAAAGGCCGATATCTTTATCGGCGAGATTAACTCCACGGACGGGGACATTAGCTCGCTCGGCACCTGCCTGTACGATGCCACTTCCGTGTTCGGTAAAACTAGAGATGGTGGGTCGCTAAGCGTTTCCACCGATACCCTTAGCACGTCCACCCTGGGCGTTCAGATGTCCTCGGCCTCGCAGGAGGCGCTTGCTAAGCAGAGCATTACCGCCAACCAAAAGACCTACTCCAACATCAACGAGTGCTTTGAGGCGCTCGAGTCCGGCGAGGTCGACTATGTGATCTGCGACTCCACGGCCGGCGGCTACCTTGCACGCCTGATGAGCGAGGTCTCCTATGTCGGTGCGCTCGAGGCGCCCTCGACGCTTGGTGTTGTGGGCCTCTCGTCCAATGACGAGCTGTGCCGTGCCGTGAGCGATGCTCTCGACGGTATTACGGCCGACGGCACGCTCGAGGCGGTCCACTCTGTCTGGTATGGCACGATGCCCTACGATCTCACCACTAAGACGGTTTCGGGCGCTAACGTGCAGCCGGGCGACTCTGAGTCCGGTGAGACCACGTCCTCCGGCAGCGAGTCCTCCGATTCCAACAATGAGACCGCATCCTCCGAGGACAAATCGTCCAGCCAGGAAGGCGCCATCACCGACGACGACATTAACAAACTCAATAGCTAGTTATTGCTAGGGGTGGTGTCTCCTATACGTTGGAAAGGACACCTCTTCACGGTTTCAACACGCACTGCCGGGCTTCCCCGATGGGGGAGCCCGACTTTTTCATCCCAATAAAACCAGCAGGTCAAAGCCAATTTTCGAGACCAAATACAAATCTGTGGGCTCCCTCCTATAGCGCACTTTGCCATGGAAAAGTACGAGACTTCGGTATGCGGTATCAAGCAATCGTTATTCGGGTCTTTAGGAATCCGCGTGATTAAATGCATGGCAATGGGTACATAGCCAGTACAGTAAGTCCCCGAGGCAGATTGGAGCCACGTATGGATATCAAGGTTTCTGGACGCAAGACGACGGTAACCGATGCTCTGCGTGCGCATGTGGATGAGAAGATCGGCGAGGCGCTCAAGGTTTTCGATATCGAGCCCATGACGGTCGACGTTGTACTTCGCTATGAGAAGAACCCCTCGAACCCCAACCCGGCAATCGTCGAGGTTACGGTTCGTGCCCGCGGTTCGGTGATTCGCGTTGCCGAGCACGGTGCAGATATGTACGCCGCCATCGACCTCTCCGCCGATAAGGTCACCCGCCAGCTGCGCAAGTTCAAGACCAAGGTCGTGGACAACCGCCAGGGCGGTGCCAGCGCCGCGGATGTCGCGCCGGTCGAGCGCGTCGAGGATCTGGCCGACCTGCTGCTGCCCGAGGAAGAGGACGACCTGCTCGTCCGCGAGAAGGTTATCGACGTCACCCCGATGACTGAGGAGCAGGCGCTGGTGCAGACCGATCTGCTGGGTCACGACTTCTACGTGTTCGAGAACGCGACGACCGGCCTTATCAATGTGGTGTATCACCGTAAGAATGGTGGATATGGCATCATCAAGCCCCGCATCGAAACACTTGACGAGTAAAATACGTTAACTTGCATGAGTTAACGGTTGGCGGCCATCCCATGCGGGTGGCCGCCTTTTTACGTAAGGAGTCGCTTTGATAGACAAGGCTGCATCTACCGGCTATTCTGACCGCTGCCGCATCGTCGTCGATACCTGCTGCGACTTTAGCCCCGAGGTCGCTGCGAACCTCGATGTCGATATCCTGGGTTTCCCCTTCATTATCGATGGCGAGGAGCGCACGGACGATATCTGGTCAAGCATGAGCCCTAAGGAGTTCTACGACCGCATGCGCGCCGGTGCCCGCGTGTCCACCTCGGCTGTGTCGCTCGGTCGCTATATCGAGTTCTTTACCGAGTGCGCCAAAGAGGGCACGCCCACGGTCTACCTGTGCTTTACCTCGGCGCTGTCGTCGAGCTACAACTCCGCGTGCCAGGCGGCGGACGCCGTGCGCGCCGAGTATCCCGATTTTGAGCTGTACGTGGTCGACAACGCTCTGCCCTGCGCGACCGGCGCGCTCTTGGCGCTCGAGGCCGTGCGCCAGCGTTCGGCGGGACTGACTGCCAAGCAGCTGGTCGATTGGGCAAACGAGGCAAAGACCTACGTCCACGGCTACTTTACGCTCGAGAGCTTCGACGCACTGGCTGCCGGCGGCCGCATTCCGCCCGCGGCGGCGCAGCTTACGGCAAAGCTCGATGTCAAGCCCGAGCTCTCCTACGACCTTGCCGGCTCGCTGTCGCTAATCGGTGTCAACCGAGGCCGCAAGAAGGCACTCAAGTCCATCCTCAAGTCGTTCCGCGAGAACTACGTGCCCGATCGCACCATGCCCATCGCCATTATGACTGCCGATGCCGAAAAGGACGGTGACTGGCTCGAAGCTGCCATCCGCAAGGAGGAGGGTTGCGCCGACGTCACGATCATTCGCAGCTCCGTGGGTCCCACCATCGGCTCGCACGTGGGCCCCGGCATGGTGGCCTGCGCGTTTTGGGGTAAGAACCGCGCCGACAAGGCGTCGCTTTCCGACCGCATCGCCCGCCGCGTGCGCGGTCAGTAGGCAAGTAACGCGGCCGTAATCGATCCCAACTACAGCCCAAACGCTGGCACCGAGTATTCAACCTGGTAACAACACCCAACCCAAAAGGAAAGGTTTCATGGCAAACAAGCTCTCCGTCGCATTTATCGGCACCGGAATCATGGGTGCCCCCATCGCCGGTCACATCCTGGATGCCGGCTATCCCGTCACGGTCAACAACCGCACCAAGTCCAAGGCTGCCGCGCTTATCGAGCGCGGTGCCACCTGGGCCGATACGCCGGCCGATGCCGTGGCTAACGCCGATGTCGTCTTTACCATGGTGGGCTATCCCTCCGAGGTCGAGGAGCTCTACCTGGCGGGCGACGGTCTGCTCGCGTGCACTAAGCCCGGCGCGGTCCTGATCGACCTTACCACGAGCTCGCCCGAGCTGGCGCGCGACATTGCCGAGGCCGCCCAGGTTTCCGGTCGCATGGCGTTTGACTGCCCCGTCACCGGCGGCGAGTCGGGTGCTATCGCCGGCACGCTTACGGCTATCGTGGGCGCCACCGAGAACGACATCGCGCCGATCCGCGACATCCTTGCCACCTTCGCGGCCAACATCTGCTGCTTCGACGGCGCCGGCAAGGGCCAGGCTGCCAAGCTCGCCAACCAGGTGTCACTGGGCGCCTGCATGGTCGGCATGGCAGACGCCATGGCATTTGCCGAGCTGAGCGGCCTTGACCTGGAGAAGACCCGCCAGATGATCCTGGGCGGTACCGGCAAGTCCGGCGCCATGGAGAGCCTGGCTCCCAAGGCGCTCGACGGCGACTACAAGCCCGGCTTTATGGTCGAGCACTTCATCAAGGACCTGCGCTTGGCGCTCGCCTATGCCGACGATCGCGAGCTTGCGCTGCCCGGCGCCGACGTGGCCTTTACGCTCTACGACATGCTCGATGCCATCGGTGGTGCCAAGCTGGGCACCCAGGCCATCACGGTCCTCTATAAGGAGGAGGCCGACGCCATCGCCGCCGGTCTGGACTGGTCGCAGTATCGTCCTGAGGAGCATGGCGCTCACGAGGACGGCTGCGGTTGCGGCGAGCACGGCGACGACCATGAGTGCGGTTGCGGTCACCATCACGGCGAGGACCACGAGTGCTGCGGCGGCCACGGCCATGACGACGGCCACGAGTGCTGCTGCGGCCACCATCACGGGGAGTAGCGCCCATGAGCTGGACGTTCGTGGTGTTAGCGCTGGTGCTCTTTCTCTTTGCGATCTACATTGGCTTTTTGTGCGGTCAGTGGGCGTGCGAAAAGCGCGTCATCACCAAGCGCGACTACTGGATTGCCAACTTTGCGGGAGCGGCGGCAGTCGTCCTGCTGACCTGGGTGTTCTCGCTGTTCCCGCTGGTGCAGTTTGCGCCGATCGGCTGGCTCGGCGGCTTTATCGCCGGTCTTAAAATGAGCTTTGGCGAGTCCGTCGGTCCGTGGCGCAAGCACGACGAGGTCTTTAACGTCAACAAGGCTCATCGCGCCGCCGCCGACGCGGGCGACGCTGAGGAACGCCGCCGTGCGCGTCGCAATGGCGCGGCCGACCGACAGCTCATTTCGGTCACCGATGACAGCAAGGGTGCTGGCAAGCACGCTAAGAAATAGTAAGAAGAGGTAACTATGGCAGAAAACAAAGACGAACAGCTCACCGACGAGGAGCTGGCACAGCTTCAGCTGGCAGAGGAGAACGAGAACGCCGTCGACCGTCTGGTCAAGGAGCTCGGCTGCCCCACGCGCCGCATCCGCCAGTTTGCCGCCCGCGTGCTTCACCTACTTGCCGAGCGCGATCCGCAGCGCGTCGTGCCCTGCGTGCCCGCGCTGGTCGAGGCGCTCGACCGCCCCGAGGCGCAGACCCGCTGGGAGGCCCTCGATGCCCTGACGGCGCTCGCTACCACCTGCCCCGAGCAGCTGGGCGATGCCTTTGAGGGCGCCGAGACTGCACTGTTCGACGAGATCTCCTCCACGCTGCGCTATGCCGCCTTCCGCCTGCTGTGCGTGTGGGGTGCCACGAGCGTCGAGCGTTCGCGCGAGGCTTGGCCCATCCTGGACGAGGCCATCCAGTGCTACCACGGCGACCTTGAGTATCGCGACATGCTCGGTTGCCTGTACGAGTTTTGCCAGGGCGAGATCGACGCCGAGGTTGCCGAGAAGCTTGCGCTGCGCCTTAAGTTCGATGCCGAGAACGGCAAGGGCAGCTATCTCAAGGCCCGTTCGAGCGAGATTTGCGAAATGCTTGTTAAACGTTTTGGCCTGGATCTCTCCAAAAAGAAGAAGCGTGCTAGCGTTAAAAAATCTGACGACGCCGAAGACGAGGAGTAACAGATTATGGCGCACGATGTAGTCCTGATTCCCGGTGACGGTATCGGTCCCGAGATTACGCAGGCCATGCGCCGCGTGGTCGAGGCTGCCGGTGTCCAGATCAATTGGAACGTCCAGGAGGCCGGCGCCGGCGTCATGGACGAGTTTGGCACGCCGCTGCCCCAACATGTGCTCGATGCGGTCGCCGAGACCAAGGTTGCCATCAAGGGCCCCATCACCACGCCGGTCGGTACGGGCTTCCGCAGCGTTAACGTGGCCCTGCGCAAGCACTTCGACCTGTACGCCTGCGTGCGCCCTTGCCTGTCGCAGCCGGGCGACGGCTCGCGTTTCCGCGATGTCGACCTGGTCATCGTGCGCGAGAACACCGAGGACCTCTACGCCGGCATCGAGTTCGATGAGGGCACTGCCGAGGTCGAGGAGCTCTCGCAGCTCGTCGAGCGCTCGGGCCAGAAGACCTTCGCCGCCGATTCCGCGATCTCGATCAAGCCGATCTCTATCGCCAAGAGCCGCCGCATTGTGGAGTATGCCTTTGAGTATGCCCGTCGCTGCGGCCGCAAAAAGGTGACGGCCGTGCACAAGGCCAACATCATGAAGGCGACCGACGGCCTGTTCCTACGCGTTGCGCGCGAGGTGGCCGCCAACTATCCCGATATCGAGTTCAACGACAAGATCGTCGACGCCACCTGCATGGGCCTGGTCCAGAACCCCAACGACTTCGATGTCCTGGTGCTGCCCAACCTGTACGGCGACATCGTGAGCGACCTGTGCGCCGGCCTGGTGGGCGGCTTAGGCATGGCCCCCGGCTCCAACATCGGTGCCGACTGCGCCATCTTCGAGGCTACGCACGGCTCCGCGCCCGATATCGCTGGCCAGGATATCGCCAACCCCACAGCCGAGATCCTCTCTGCTGCGATGATGCTCGATCACCTGGGCGAGAACGACGCTGCCAATCGCATTCGCGCCGCCGTCTCTGCCACGCTCGACGAGGGCGAGCAGGTTACCGGTGACGTGCGTCGTGCCCAGACCGGCTCCGTTGAGGGCGCGGTGGGCACGCAGGCCTTTGCTGATGCCGTTGTCGCGCACCTGGTCTAAGGTATGCACGCTGCAAACGCCTAAATAGTACTTAAGTGTTTGCGTATAACCTAAGAATCAATACGCCCGGCGCTCTGTCGGGCGTATTCTATTGAGGACTATGTTTCCTAACAAGGAGTAACTAATATGGGTCTGATTCAAAAGAAGGACGAGAAGGACGAGATCGACGGCATTCAGATCATCGAGCGCGGCGAAGGCCCCGACGGTGATGAGGACGAGAAGATCGACCTGGTCACCGGTACGTCTGCCGAGCACATTGCTGCCGGTACGACGGCCGAGGAGGAGGACGCCCGTCTGGAGGCTCAGATTGCCGCGGATGCCGCTGACGAGAATCTGATGCCCGAGGAGCAGGACGAGGACGATGACTCCGACGTGGATGACCACGCTTGCAAGCACAAGAAGACGATGATTGCCGCCTTTGTGGTTGCAGTCGTGATTGCTGCCGTGATTGGCTTCTTTATTGGCAATGGCGGTTTTGGCGGCAAGGGCGTCGGCTCGGCGACCCTGACCGAGGACCAGCTCGATTCGACCGTGGCAAGCTACAGCTACAACGGCAAGAAGAGTGACATCACCGCGCGCGAGGCCATCGAGAGCCAGTACAGTCTCGACACCGTCAAGGACGACGACGGCAACTATACCGCTCCGTCTGCCGACGTCATCCTGTCCTACGTGCGCAACAAGATCCTGCTCGATGCTGCCGAGGACGAGGGCATCACCGTCTCTTCTAAGGAGATGAAGAAATACGCCGAGGATTCCATCGGCACTTCGGACTACAAGACCATGGCCACGCAGTATGGCGTGTCCAAGGACCAGGCCAAGCAGATCGTTCGCCAGTCCGCGACGCTGCAGAAGCTCTACAAGAAGAAGGTGGGCGATAGCTCCGCAAGCATGCTGACCGCTCCGACCGAGCCTGCTGACGGCAACGAGGAGACCGCGAGCAAGGACTACGCCGACTACATCATCAACCTTGCCGGTGACGAGTGGGATAGTGAGAAGGGCACTTGGAAGGACGCCGACAGCACCTATGCCAAGGCCTTTGCCGACGATGCCTTTACGGCCGATAGTGCGACCTATAAGCAGGCCATGACCGCCTATTACACCGCCTACCAGCAGTATTCTTCGCAGGCCTCGAGCGCCAGCTCCAAGTGGACCGAGTACGCTAACGGCCTGTACGCCAAGGCCAACATCAGCATCTACGGCCTGTTTGCGTAAAGATTTGTCTGAGCCACCGAGCGCGTAGCCGAAATATCTGAATAGCCCGCTAGAACGGATGTTGTTCTAGCGGGCTATTTGCGTTTAGGCGCTGGTGGCTAAATTATGCCTATGAATCTTTAAGTCCAAAAAGGTTATCGGCTTCATCGTCAGGCATATATTCCAGCACATCGCCCGGTTGGCAGTCGAGTGCCCGGCATATCGCATCAAGAGTTGAAAAGCGCACGGCAGAAACCTTGCCCGTCTTGATGCGCGACATATTGACCTGGGAGATGCCCACGCGTTCCGCAAGCTCTTTGGATGAGATCTTGCGTTCGGCAAGCATGCGGTCAAGCCGCAGAATAATCATGGATTCCCCCTAGAGCAACTCGTCATCTTGTTTTTGCAGGATATACCCGTAGCGGAAGATGCTGGCAATCAGGCAAATAATCAGGCCTGCAAAGAGCATGGAGGGCTCGAATAACTGGCCGACGAACGCATCCGTAAAGCTGCCGCCAAATCCTGAGAGTATCATTCCCGTGATTACGGCACCAAGAAGTCTCACGGAAACGCCGCCGATAAGGAATAAATGTCCTACTCGACGAAGCGTCTGGTTACATTCAAGGTCAAAGGGCCTGCCTTTCTTTTCAATGTTGAAGAAAAGCCTGCGCACGCTTAGCGCGATGGTAAGCGCGAGACATGTCATCAAGAGGCTTCCTATGGCAGTGTGACCATCGTGTGCGACGAGCATAAGTGGGGCCTGTGCATTGGTACCGACGATAGCAAGGCACGGTCCTTCGCCGGCTTGAAGTTCTACGGATTGGAGACACGACCCTTGGGAGAGTCCAGGCAATATGAGTAGAAGGTCAATCGCAATGACTGCGAGGAGTCCCAGAGCGAGCGCGGTGGTAATGCAGATTGTGGCCCATTTGCAGATGCGAGTGAGCTTTCTCAGATCGGCTATTGCCTGTTCACGGTCGATGGCTTCATTCGATTTGGATACGTTCCAGCGGATCATAGCTCCTCCAACCAATGTCTTGGATGATACTTGTATCATATCAGAATAAACGATAAACGATAAATAATTACGAATATTGAGTAAGTAATGATTGAAAACGATTAGCGTGAACTATTGGCTCATTTTGGGTGCCTGAGTTTGGTGCGCGGGGGATGAGGACAAATGTCAAAACTTTCCGTGATCGCACAAGTGCTTCATCGGGTTCCCCGATTCATATGGGAAAACAACTGCAAACGATTGCAAGTAACCGGTGAACGGTCGAAAACTACCGTTCACCGATAATCTCAAAACTGGTTCTAACTGGTATTAAGTCAAAAAGACCAATTCACATATCTTCACAATGACCTGCAATTTTTCTACACGCTATTTTTAGCCGCCCTGCGTTGTTTAGACACCGGGAAAGATCCGTTCTTTTGCCAAAGCGTTTCGAAACGGTTTCAAAACCGCAGGTAGAAGTGTTAACGAGCGGTAAACGGTCGAAATATCACCGTGAGCGGTGCAAAAACGTTTTACTGTTTGAATCAGCGAAAGCGATCTCTTCTGGGGTGATATAGTGACAACAACACGTCACGTGGTTACTACCAGTTTAGAAACCACTGGTCTTCAAAGAACGCTTTCTAAGAAGCTTTAAGGGCAAGTGCCCGCTGGCTTCCGAAAATCATCGGACTCAGATCGTACACACCTTCGGAAGGGAAAATTGAATGGTTGGCTTTATTCTTACCGGTCATGGACAGTTCGCACCCGGCCTTGCAAGCGCTATCGCTATGGTTGCCGGCGACCAGCCTGCTTTTACCGTCGTTCCTTTTGAGGGCGATCAGGCCGCATCCTACGGTGAGGATCTCCGCGCCGCTATTACCGCCATGCGCGAGGAGTGCGATGGCGTGCTCGTCTTTACCGACTTGCTCGGTGGTACCCCGTTCAACCAGTCGATGATGATTGCCCAGGATGTCGACAACGTCGAGGTTCTGACTGGCACCAACCTTCCCATGGTTATTGAGCTCCTGTTCCTCCGCGGCAATGCCACGCTCGCCGAGCTTGGCGAGCAGGCCGTGACCGTTGGCCAGACGGGCATCACCGCCCAGACGGTCGCATCCGTTGCCGGCTCCGAGGAAGAGGATATCTTCGGCGACGAGGACGGCATCTAATGGCCGATTTCGGAGCCAACGTCCTGAGCTCCTCGGTCGCCCTTTTAGGCCTGCTTGTCATCATGGGCTTGATTTACACCATCTGGTCGCAAATCAACATGAAGAAGAAGCAGAAGTACTTCAAGGAGCTGCACACCGAGCTCAAGCCGGGTCAGGAGGTTCTTTTCGCCGGCGGTATCTACGGAACCGTCAAAGGCATTGAAGGCGAGAAGGTCCAGATCAAAGTCCGATCCGGAGCCGTCGTAGATGTTTCGCGTTACGCGATTCAGGAGATCAAGTAACTGTCGTCAGCAAATATCGAAAGGAAGCTGATCAACATGGCAGAACCCAACATTCTTCTTACCCGCATCGATAACCGACTGGTTCATGGTCAGGTTGCCACCCAGTGGAACTCCACTCTGGGCTCCAACCTCATCCTCGTCGCCAACGACGACGTGGCGTCCAACACCATGCGCCAGAACCTCATGAAGATGGCCGCTCCCGCCGGCGTCGCTACGCGTTTCTTCTCCCTGCAGAAGACCATCGACGTCATTGGCAAGGCGAGCCCGCGCCAGAAGATCTTCATCGTGGCCGAAACACCGGAAGACGTGCTTACGCTCGTCAAGGGCGGTGTGCCTATAAAGAAGGTAAACATCGGCAACATGCACATGTCGGAAGGAAAGCGCCAAGTCGCCACCTCCGTCGCAGTTAACGACGAGGATGTCGCTGCGTTTAAAGAGCTGCAGGAATTGGGGGTGGAGTTGGAGATCAGGCGCGTTCCGAGCACGCCTGTTGAGGACACGAGCAAGCTCTTCTCGTAATCCTCGTGATCCACGTTGTCAGGAGTGAAACCCTGACGTTCTGTACGTGATATCCAAAGTGCGTACATTCATTTTGAAAGGAGGAGCAAGATGGAATACTCGATCATCCAGATCGCTCTGGTCTTCGTCGTCACGTTCATCGCGGCAATCGACCAGTTTGACTTCCTCGAGTCTCTCTATCAGCCCATCGTCACCGGCGCCGTCATCGGTCTTATCCTTGGCGACCTCAACACCGGTCTTCTCGTGGGTGGTACCTATCAGCTCATGACGATCGGCAACATGCCGATCGGAGGCGCTCAGCCGCCTAACGCCGTCATCGGCGGCATCATGGCAGCCATTCTCGCTATCGCCACGGGCCTCGAGCCCAACGCGGCAGTCGGCCTCGCCATTCCGTTCGCTCTGCTTGGCCAGCTTGGCGTTACCCTGGTCTTCACGCTTATGTCCCCGCTTATGTCCACGGCCGATAACATGGCTCACAACGCGGACACCAAGGGCATCGAGCGCCTGAACTACTTCGCCATGGCTCTGCTTGGCCTGATCTTCGCTGTCGTCGTCACCCTGTTCTTCATCGCTGGCGCTACCATCGGTCAGACCATCGCTTCTGCCATCCCGACTTGGCTGCAGACCGGTCTGTCCGCTGCAGGCGGCATGATGCGCTTCGTCGGCTTCGCCGTCCTGCTCAAGGTTATGATGAACCGCGATATGTGGGGCTTCTTCCTCATGGGCTTTGGCCTCGCGCTCATCACCGTTGCCAACGATTCGCTGGCAACCCCTGCTCTGCTCATCCTCGCTCTCATCGGCTTCGGCATCGCTTTCTGGGACTTCCAGCAGCAGACCGAGCTGAAGGGTGCAGCTGTTTCTGACGGAGGTGACTTCGAAGATGGCATCTAATGAGTATGTGATCCCGGAGCACTACGAGGATCTCACTCCTGCTCCGCAGCTCGACCAGAAGACCCTCAACAAGATGGCTTGGCGCTCCTGCTTCCTGCAGGCATCGTTCAACTACGAGCGCATGCAGGCCGCTGGCTGGCTTTACTCCATCATCCCCGGTCTGGAGAAGATCCACACCAACAAGAACGACCTCGCGGCTTCCATGAGCCACAACCTGGAGTTCTTCAACACCCACCCGTTCCTCGTCACCTTTGTTATGGGCATCGTGCTTTCGCTCGAGCAGAACAAGGTTGACATCCCCACGATCCGCGCCGTCCGCGTCGCCGCAATGGGCCCGCTCGGTGGTATCGGTGACGCCCTGTTCTGGCTGACGCTCGTGCCTATCACGGCCGGCATCACCTCCAACATGGCCATCAACGGCAACGCCGCTGCGCCGATCATCTTCCTGGTGATCTTCAACGCCGTCCAGTTCGCTCTGCGCTTCTGGCTCATGAACTGGTCCTACAAGCTTGGCACCAGCGCTATTGACGCTCTGACCGCCAACATGCAGGCCTTCACGCGTGCCGCTTCCATCATGGGCGTCTTCGTCGTCGGTTGCCTGGTCGTCACCATGGGTGGCACCCAGATCAACCTCCAGATCCCCAACGGCACCACCCGTGGTCTCTCCGCTACTACCGTGATCGTCTCCGAGAAGGAGGCCGAGAACTTCACCGGTATGGAGGGCATCGATACCGAGACCGCTGAGGCCGGTACCATCGCCATGACCGATAAGGACGGCAACGCCCTTACCGCTTCCGATGTCGACGGCAACGCTGTCGAGTGCGGCGTCACCGATCTGGGTAACGGCATGGAGTCCGTGACCTACGGCACCGTTACCGAGGATCCGGTCAACTTCTCTGTTGCCGACACCCTCAACACCATCGTCCCGAAGCTCGTCCCGCTTATGCTTACGCTGCTGCTTTACTACATGTTCGCTAAGCACAGCTGGACCCCGACCAAGGGCATTCTCCTGCTCTTCGTCCTTGGCATCCTGGGCGCTGGCCCGCTTGGTCTCTGGCCGAGCATCTGGTAAGGCTCTAGCTTGAGGGGTGTGTCCCTACGCGGCTCACACCCCGACCCCTTAAGCCATGTGTATGTTAAAAGCCGCGTGCTCGAAAGAGCGCGCGGCTTTTGTTTTCTTAATGATTCGGGTGTGGCAGACAGATAATGCATAACACCCTAGGTAGTTAGCCGAATTCGAGCAAAAGGGAGGATAGGATGGCGATCGGAGCGCGTAAGCAACCGCTGTACGATCAGCTGGTCGATATTCTGACCGAAAAGATTGACCATGAATATCGCGCCGGTGACATGATTCCTTCCGAGCGCGAACTTTCGGAGCGCTATGGTCTCTCGCGCACTACGGTACGCCTGGCTCTGCAGGAACTGGAGCGTTTAGGACTGGTGGTTCGGCAGCACGGTCGCGGTACCTTTGTGACCGACCGTTCGGCAAAAGCAACCAATCTTATGCAGTCCTACAGCTTTACCGAGCAGATGCGCGCGATGGGTCGAGAACCCGAGACCACGATTCTCGAGTTTTGCGAGATGGAGGCCGATAAGAATCTGGCCGAGCATATGGGATTGCGCATCGGTGATCGCATTTTTAAGCTCAAGCGCCTTCGCTCTGCCGACAACATGCCCATGATGGTCGAACGCAGCTATCTGCCGGTTCGTCAATTTCTGTCCCTAAAGCGACCGCTGCTGGAGCGTAAGCCGCTTTACGATGTGATTGAGCAGGACTTTCAGCAAAAGATTCGCGTGGCCGAAGAGGAGTTCTATGCGAGCATAGCCCGTCCCACCGATGCCCACCTTTTGGGAATTGTCGAGGGCTCGCCTGTGCTCGATTTGGTCAGGACTACGTATAACGAGTCAAACGAGGTTGTGGAGTACACACTCTCGGTTGCTCGTGCCGATCAGTTTAAATACAAGGTTTACCACCAGCGCAGTAACTAGTGCTCGCATCGTTTCCATATGGTGATTCTTTGCATTTAACTGGTTACTACCAGATAACCAACCGAAGTGTATAATTGCACGTCAGAGGATTACTTCTAGAGAGAGGTATTAGAAATGTTCGAGAAGAGTGTCGAGGAGCTCACCGAGCTCGGCGCCCAGATCACCACGGCCGAGATTGCTCAGCAGCCCGAGCTTTGGCGTGATACGCTCAACATCTATCGCGAGAACAAGGAGGCCATCGAGGCCTTCCTGGCCGAGGCTCGCGCTATGGGCGAGGGTCGTCTGTCCGTTGTCTTCACCGGTGCCGGTACGTCCGACTACGTTGGCGATACCTGCGCCCCGTACCTGCGTCACGCTGGCAACACTGATCTCTACGACTTTAAGCCCATCGCCACGACCGACATCGTGAGCGCCCCGCGCGACTTCCTGCGCGCCGAGGATCCCACGCTCGTGGTTTCCTTTGCCCGCTCTGGCAACAGCCCCGAGAGTCTTGCCGCCGTTGCCGTTGCCAAGGAGCTCGTCCACAACGTCAAGTTCCTCAACATCACCTGCGCTCCCGAGGGCAAGCTTGCCGTCGAGTCTGCCGATGATCCCAATGCGCTGACGCTGCTCATTCCGCGCGCCAACGACAAGGGCTTCGCCATGACCGGTTCTTATTCCTGCATGACCCTGCTCTCCACCCTTATTTTCGACACTGCCTCTGACGAGCAGAAGGCCGAGTGGGTCGAGACCATCGCCAAGATGGGCGAGGAGGTCATCTCCCGTGAGCCCGAGATCGCCGATTACCTGGCTGGCGATTTCAACCGCGTGACCTACTTGGGTTCTGGCTCCTTCGGTGGCCTTGCTCAGGAGAGCCAGCTCAAGATCCTCGAGCTCGCTCACGGTCTGGTCGCTACTTCCTACGACACCTCCATGGGCTATCGTCACGGACCTAAGTCCTTCGTCGACGATAAGACGCTCGTCTTCGTGTTCGTCAACAACGACGCCTACACCCGTCAGTACGACATCGACATCCTCAACGAGATCGGTGGCGACGAGATCGCTCAGCACACCATCGCCGTTCAGCAGGAAGGTGCCACCGTCTATGAGGGTGAGTCCTTCACCTTTAAGGGCTACGAGGCACTTCCCGAGGGCTACCTTGCCCTGCCGTTCGTGATGTTTGCCCAGGCTATCAGCCTGCTCAACTCCGTGCGCGTGGGCAACACGCCCGATACGCCGAGCCCCACCGGCACGGTCAACCGCGTGGTCAAGGGTGTGACGATTCACCCCTTCACCGCTTAATCGCGTCCCCCTGTAAGGGCGCCCGTCCGCTCATAACGGCGGGCGGGCGCTTTTTGTTTTTACATGGACCGGGTATAAGCATTACCACAGTCAACTGCTTTAGAAGCAAGGAGTGCATATGAGCACGTACGCAATTAAGGCTGACAAGTTCTTCTTGCCGGCAGGCCCGCAACTGGGCGGCTATCTTATGGTCGAGGATGGGGTTTTTGGCGCTTGGCAGGCCGACGAGCCCTCTTGCGAGATCAAGGACTACACGGGATCGTGGATCGCACCGGGTATGGTCGATACTCACATCCATGGCTTCTATAACCACTCGACTACCGATAACGATCCCGAGGGCATTGATATCAGCTCGACCGAGCTCGCCCGTCGCGGTACCACCAGCTGGCTGCCCACGACGTTCACCGATGGCGTCGAGCAGATCAAGGATGCCTGCGCCGCCATCGCCCAGGCGGACGAGGGTCGCGGCCCTGACTTCTGCGGTGCTCGCATTCAGGGCATCTATCTGGAGGGCCCCTTCTTTACCATGAAGCACGTGGGCGCGCAGAACCCCGCTTATCTTATCGATCCCTCCGAGGAGGTCTTCGATCAGTGGCAGGAGGCTGCGGGCGGTCGCATCGTCAAGAGCGCCATGGCGGCCGAGCGCGACGGTGCCGCTGCTTATGCGGCTGCTCTGAATGCCAAGGGTGTGGTGACCAGCATCGGTCACTCCGACGCCACCTACGATGAGTGCATCGCCGCCATCAACGCCGGTGCCAGCTGCTTTACGCATACCTATAACGGTCAGCGCGGGCTGCATCACCGTGAGCCCGGTGTCGTGGGCGCTGCCATGTCCACGCCCGAGACCTACGCCGAGATCATCTGTGACGGCAAGCACGTTAACCCTGCCGCCATCAAGGCGCTGCTGCAGGCAAAGGGCTGGCAACACACGGTGCTCATCACTGACTGCCTGGGCTGCGGCGGCATGCCCGAGGGCAGCTACACCAGTGGTGGCATGGACGTCATCATGAAGGACAACCTGTGCTGGCTCGCCGACGGCAAGAGCATTGCCGGCTCGGTGCTCACGCTTGCCCAGGGCGTCAAGAACATCGTTGACTGGGGCATCGCCAGCGCCGATATCGCCATTCGCATGGCAACCGAGGTGCCGGCACGCTCCGCGCACATCGAGGATAAGTGCGGCAGCATCATGCCGGGTCGCGACGCCGACTTTGTCGTGTTCGACCATGAGCTTACCCTCGTCGAGACGTATGTTGGCGGCCAGAGCGTCGGCAACGCCTTTACCGAGTAACGATAGAAAAAGACGGCGGGCCCGAATCTGCTCGGACCCGCCGTATGGGTTAAACGCTCAAAAGCACCTTCACAGTTACAGCTTGTTAGCGATCTTCTTTGCCGTGCGCTTAACGCCGGCCACCAGGCCTCCTGCAGGATGCTCCTTCTCGTATGCTAGACGCTTCTCACGTTTGGCGTACTCTTTGACGATGATATCGCCGTACTCATCTTCGATCTTGTCGAAGAAGTCGACGGCGCCCTTAATTTCCTCAGCGGTCGGGTGTCCCTTTTGGACACCGCCGGCGAGTTTGAACGGCCCCCACGTATCAAAGCCGGGGCAGCCGTAGACACCCATAAAGATGGCCTGCCTCATGCGGCAGATGCCATCGATATCCTTGCCGTACCACTTGTTTTTGCCACCGTAGGTCATAAGGCCAAACACCTTGTCCTGCGGCTGCAGCACGTTGGTCAGTACACGTGCCATATCCTTGTCGATCTCGGAGTAATAGATGCCCGTGGCGACGCCGATTAGATGATATTCGTGCAGGTTGGGGTACTCGTTTTTGCCGAGTGACTTCACGTCGAGGGTATCGATCTCGGGGTGCGCCTCGACGATGGCGTCCACGAGCTTTTTCGTATTGCCGTGATGGCGCGAGGCGTAGAGGATGATGGTTCGCATAAGAAGGCCTTTCAGCTGTAATTGCATCAATGTCTGTATGGTACCCCGTTACATGGCTGGGATACCGGACGCATCGATGAACGTGCGGGTTTGTCCTTTGGTCAGGGCCGAGACGGGTACTTGCGAGCAAAAAGCAGTTGTTCGAAAGGATGGGCAATGGAATACGCTCTCTCCAACGATTCGATTTCTATTAAGGTGTCCACGGCTGGTGGTTCGTTTACCTCGATCGAGGCCGGAGGTCGCGAGTATCTGTGGCAGGGCGATCCCGCCGTGTGGTCCGGCCAGGCACCGATTTGCTTCCCGATTTGCGGAGGCTTGCGCGATAACAACGCCATGACGTTTGCCGGGCATCATGTAAAGCTCGCTCGCCATGGGTTTGCGCGCAAACAGGAGTGGAAGCTGCTGAGCCAGAGCGAGAACGAGCTGGCGATGTGCCTGGCTTCGGAGGATAACGCCGCGCTGCTGAGCGATTATCCGTATCCGTTTAAGCTTGTCGCCCGCTATACGCTCGAGGACGCTGCCGTGCGCGTTTCCTATGAGGTCACCAACGAGGGCACCGAGGACATGCCGTTCTTTATTGGCGGTCATCCCGGCTTTAGGTGTCCGCTCGATGAGGGCGAGGCCTATACGGACTACGAGTTGCGCTTTGAGAAGGACGAGGCTGCGGAGCTCTGCACCGCCGTCCCCTCGACTGGCTTGATTGACGTGACCAATCGCTCCAAGAACCCCATGGTGGGAAAGACGCTGCCTCTGTCACATGAGCTCTTCGATTTTGCGGAGACCATCTTTGACGTGCTCGAGAGCCGTCAGGTCACGCTTTCCAAAAAGGGCGAGGACAAGGGCGTCCGCCTGAGCTTTGAGGACTTCCCATATCTCATTGTGTGGAGCAAGCCCGAGGGCGATTTTGTGGCGGTTGAGCCCTGGGGCGGCCTTTCGACCTGCTCCGATGAGGACGACGTGCTTGAGCATAAGCGCGGCTGCCTTGTCGCCAAGCCCAAGGAGACCGTCGTTCGCTCGTTCACGATTGAGATTCTGTAATTCCGTTTTGTCGACTCGTATCGCGAGGCATAAGGAGCCTGCGAGATAAGGAGCTAAAAATGATCCTCACCGTTACGATGAACCCGTCTGTCGATACGCGCTATCAGCTCGATGAGCTCATTATCGACGACGTCAACCGTGTGACGCCCGAAAAGACCGCCGGCGGCAAGGGCCTCAACGTGGCCCGTGTACTGGGTCAGCTGGGCGACGACGTTGTGGCAACCGGTCTGCTCGGCGGCCACATGGGCGCCTACATGGCCGAGCTCATGGACGCCAACGGTATTAACAACGACTTTGTGCCCATCAAGGGCGAGACCCGTATTTGCCTCAACATCCTCCACGCCGGCAACCAGACCGAGCTGCTCGAGAGCGGCCCGACAATTGCCCCCGAGGAGCTCGATGCCTTTACCGCCAAGTTTACCGAGCTTGCGGGCAAGGCCGACGTCGTCACTATTTCGGGGTCGCTGCCCCGCGGTGTCGAGGCAGACTACTATGCCAAGATCACGGGCATTGCCGAGAACGCCGGCGCCAAGGTGCTGCTCGATACCTCGGGTGCTTCGCTCGAGGCCGCCCTTAAGTCCGAAATTAAGCCCGAGCTGGTCAAGCCTAACTTGACCGAGATCAACGGCCTTCTGGGCACGAGCTTTACCACCGACGATGTGGACGAGCTCCGCGCCGCGCTTGCCTCTGATGCCCGCTTCTCCGATATCCCCTGGGTCGTCGTGTCCATGGGCGCTGCCGGCTCCGTTGGCTTCCACAATGGCCGTGCGTTCCGCGCAAAGACGCCCGATATCCCTGCCGTTAACGCCACGGGCTCTGGTGACTCCACTATCGCAGGCTTCGCACATGCCATCGCTGCTGGCGCAGACGACGAGACGGTGCTGCGTACCGCCAACACCTGCGGCAAGCTCAACGCCATGGATCCCATGACTGGCCACTTGGTTATGGGTCGTTGGGACGAGGTCTACAACGGCGTTGTCGTGACCGAGCTGTAAGGGCTTGGGCGTCGGCCCCGGCATCGATTGCTAGCTCATGTCGACGACAAGTGCGATAGCATTATGTCGGGGCGCGACGCCGACGTTGTCGTGTTCAATCCCGACCTTACCCTGGTCGAGACGTATGTGGGTGGCAACAGCGTCGGTAACGCGTTTGCCGAGTAGCCGCCAAAGAAGCGATCCGAGAGGGGATTTAGATGATTTACGGTGCATTGGGCGATATCGAGGAGTACCGCGGAATGCTCAAGGGCCTCGACGTGTTGATCGACTGGCTCGAGGAGAACGACCCGGCGCAGCTCGAGGTCGGCAGCCATCCGATTCTGGGCGACAAGGTCTTTGCGAACGTCATGGCTCCCACGACGCGTCCCGAGGCAGAGGCTCACTACGAGACGCATCAGCGCTATCACGACCTGCAGATCGACATTGAGGGTCGCGAGGCCTTTAAGGTTGCCACGGGCAGCCTGACGCTGGTCCAGGAGTTTGACGAGAAGGACGACTACGACCTGGTCGATTCAGACGCCTCGATTGCCGGCGATCTTGCCGACGACAAGTTCGCGCTGTTCGTTGCCGGCGAGCCTCACATGCCCACGCTCGAGTTCCCGGGCGATGGCGCACAGCCGGTCAAGAAGATCTGCTTTAAGCTACTTGCAGATGCTTACTGGGAGGAGTAACGCGCTGCTCGGCTGAGCTGTTCGTGTTGTGAGCGTTTTCCTTTGGAGGAGCGCGCTTAGGCCCCGCTGATCGCGGTTCCTTTGGGGATTGCGGCTGGCGGGGCTTTTTGTTGAGTAGGGGAGTTGCCGGCGGCGTTGTGCTTGGATTGGCATTGTGCGATAAATCGGCAAGAAAAAAGCCGCCCGAAGGCGGCTATCTTGTGCAATGGAGCCAGCGACCGGGCTCGAACCGGTGACCCCCGCTTTACGAGAGCGGTGCTCTACCAACTGAGCTACGCTGGCGGCCATGTGGTGACGCAACTGAGGCGTCAACGGCTGTTTATGATACGGGACATCGCACATCCGCGCAAGGGTTCTGACGGCTTTTCTCACTTTAAATGCACTAATATTGGAGACGTGATGTCCCGCTCGTATGGGTCTCAAACAGAATGGGGCAGCCATGGCTCAACCCAAGATTCTTCTCACGCGTATCGATGACCGTTTCATTTACGGGCAAGACGTTGAGCTGTGGAACGAGGCGACTGGTTCCAACCTTGTCCTAATCGTCAACGATGAGATCGCGGCGGATTCGCGCCAATGGGCACCCATGAGGGCGGTGGCGCCAGAAGGCGTCTGGACAAGGTTTTTCTCGGTGCAAAGGACTATCGACATCATTCATACCGCAACGCCGCGTCAATGGATTCTGATCATGGTAGCCTCACCCGTCGATGCGCTCGCGCTAGTTAAGGGTGGTGTGCCGATTACCAAGATCAGCATTGGCCATATGCAGACAGGGGAGGGCAAACGCTCTGTAACGCCCGCAGTCGCCATAGACGATGCGGACATCGTCGCCCTCAAAGAGCTGCAAAAGCTCGGCATAGAACTAGAAATCCGTTACCTCCCCAGCTCCAATCCCGACCCCATCCAACTAGTCATTGGGGACGTTCTTAAATGACTAGTCAAGCGGGACACCCTTGGCACTTGGGGACGTTCCTTATGTGCCGGCCTTTTAGGAACGTCCCCAAGTGCCGGCAGATTGGGACAGTCTTTCTTGCCAAACGTTAAAGACTGTCCCCAACGACTAGTCATTTAAGAACGTCCCCAATGACTAGATAGCAAAACGCCCGTCGGCGGTGGTGCCGGCGGGCGTTGCTGTGCAATATGTTGCATTGTGGGCTTAGTGCCTCATAAAGCGGTACTCGATCACATTGCTGTAGGGGTGACCCGGGCCCACAATGCCCTGCGGGAACAACGGCTGGTGCGGCGTGTCGGGGTACATCTCGGCCTCGAGAGCAAAGCCGGCGCCCCAGCCATAGTTAGCATCGTCCTTGGCGTGCTCGTCGCCCAGCCAGTTGCCGGTGTAGAGCTGCACGCCCGGGGCAGTGGTGTAGTAGTCCAGCTCGCGGCCGGTCCACATCTCCTCGACGTGCATCGCGCGGCGGAGATTGCGGCCGTACTGATAGCCATCGATGCACAGACAGTGATCGTAGCCACGGGCCTGCTTAATCTGCGGGTCGTCGGCCTCCATGCCGGGAGCGACGGGGCGCAGCTCGCGAAAGTCAAACGGTGTTCCCTCGACCGGAGCGATCTCGCCGGTGGGGATATTCTGCTCGTTGATGGGCAGGTAGTGGGCAGCGTTGGCAACAAAGAAGTGCTCGCAGTCCATGCCGGCGTTATGGCCGGCAAGGTTAAAGTATGTGTGGTTGGTCATGGACACGTAGGTGGCGCGGTCGCTCTCGCAACCATACTCGATGCGAAAGACGCCGGTGCGTGTAACGGTAAACACGGCCGTAAAGGTGCGTTTGCCGGGAAGGCCCAGTTCGCCATCCTCAAGCGAGGTGGTCATGCGCACGGCGTTGTGAGTCTCGTCGAGCTCAACGTCCCACACGCGTTTATGCAGACCGTGCTCAAGATCGCTGTGCAGGTTGTTGGCGCCCTCGTTGGCGGGCATATGCCAGTCCGTACCGTCGATGGTGATCGTGGCGCCCGCGGTGCGGTTTGCCACGGGGCCGATGGTCGCGCCAAAGCAGGCGGGGTTGTCAAAGTAATCCTCGAGCTTATCGAAGCCCAGCACCACATCGCGCACGTTGCCGGGAATGTCGGGCACGTCGATACCAAGCACGGTGGCGCCATAGTCCATAATGCGAACGCAGATCTCGGGCCCGTTGAGGGTGTAACGATGAACGGGGGTACCGCACGGCGCGGTGCCGAAAAGCTCGGAAGTGATCATTTGGTTCCTAACATCGAGGTATTTCCGACAAACTGTAGCGCGAACAGGCGAGATTATCACTACACCCCACTAAAGCAGGGGGTATTTTTCTCAAAAAAGTGATGATTGGAGCTGTGCGGGCGTTCATTTTTGACGCGCACGGGTCTGATACAATTTGTTCGTTACTGTTTGAATGATATGCACGCATAGAACGGCGAGGATTCATCGTGATTAAGGCAGAGCGACAGGATAGGGTTCGCCAGCTGCTCGATGAGCAGGGCACGGTTTCGGTTAAGGAGATTTCGGATGCGTTAGGTGTCTCGGACATGACGATCCGTCGCGACCTTGAGGAGCTTGCGAGCCTAGGCGAGATCGAGCGCGTGCACGGCGGCGCCCGTAGTGCGCAGAGTCGCCCGCACGCTATGTTGCGCCATGAGTATTCGCACAGTGAAAAGCGCACTAAGCATGCCGAGGAAAAGCTGCAGATCGCGCGCCGCGCCGTTGGGCTCATCGAGGAGGGCTCGACCATCTTTTTGGGGACGGGCACTACAGTTGAGCAGATGGCCTCGATGCTGCCGGCGTGCCGCCTACGCATCGTGACTAATTCGCTTTCGGTGTTTAATCTGCTCGAGGCGCGCGAAGACTGCGACCTGTGTCTCGTGGGCGGTATGTACCGTCGCCGCACTGCCGCCTTTGTGGGCCCCACGGCCGAGGACACCTTGCGCGCACTGGGGATCGACGCAGCCTTTATCGGCGCAAACGGCATTCTGGACGGCGACGTGTCTACGTCTAACATGGAAGAGGGCCGCATCCAGCAGCTCGCCTTTAGCAAGGCCGATTCACGCTACCTCATCGCCGACTCCAGCAAGATCGGCAAGCGCGACTTCTACACCTTCTGCCGCCTGGACAGTTTGGACGCCGTGGTGTGCGAGCCGGGTATCGCCGCCGAGGATCGTGTCGCCATCGAGGAACACGCGCAGGTCATTTGCTAACTAGCGTAGCAGGCGATACTTCTGCCCTCTGCCGGTGCCTTCAACTGTCGCCAGGCCTGTCTCAACGAGTTTTTTGAGGATGCGAAGAAGCTTCGAGCGACTAAAGGTGACTTTGGCCGCAAGCTCGCTTGTCGATTGAGGGTGTACTCCGCTCAGCAGTCCGAATACGATAAGTTCGTCGCCTTTGAGCCCCGGGTTATCCATGAGTAGGGGAAGTGTTACCACAATGGCGTTATCCGAAACTTGAAACCGGGGCTTTCTGACGCTGTCCTTATAGGTATCGCGAATTCGCATGATGCCCGTTCCAAAGGCTTCGATAAGACCCAGGCGCAAAAAGACTTCGGCAAGAATACGATTGCGTCTAACGGATAGCATGTCGGACAGATATTCATCGACGGTCATGCTTGCCGGCAAGCCGCCGGGCGAAGCGACTTCCACACGGTCGTCGAACATCGAGATGCGGATGTGTGCGGGCGCATCCCAAGTCCTATGAACGACTGCATTGGTAATGGCCTCGCGGAATGCTTCGAGCGGAATGAGCTCCTTGCGGATCCGCTCCATCCTCTGGATCTCTTCGTAGCAGTACTGGGCTTCGAAAAGCTCAAGGGCTCCGTCAATTTCCGCTAGAACGGATGCATGTTCAAGAGTCTTGCGCTGCTTAATGAGGTTGATAGTTTCACCAAACACTGCGATGTCGATACCCGGGAAGCCATTCTCGTCCGCGAGCAGTTCTGCCGCGTTGTTGTAGGTTCCGGTTTCATCAAGCAGGCCAAGGGTTTTGAGAGTATCGGTTGTGAATGACTGAAGCGAAAGTTTTGCTGTTAGACGATTCTCTAAAACGGTGAAAGATAAATCTTGTTTGTTTGCCGGGAGCTGCTCAAAGGAGAGGTTTTGACCCTCGAGTACAAGACGCGAAAGGCCTAGGGTATCAACTGGAATGGTCGCGGTGTCATTGCGCTTGTATGCCTTCGAGCGGTATAGGTAAGGCTTCGATCTGCCGGGAAAGACCGTAAGCTCCACGGTTGCATCGGGCTCGTCGATCTTTAGGGAGTAATCGGGCTGGGGGATGATCGAATCGTTAATCTTGTTTTCGATATCCAGGCAGGTCTGCTTGGGGTCATCGAGGCCAACGGCTTCTCCGTCGTCGTTAATTCCAAATAGAACGCGTCCTCCCGTGCCATTTGCATAAGCGGAGACGGTTTTAAGGAACGAATTGGTGACGCATTCCTTGAATTCAAGATCTTTGGATTCTTGCATTGTGATGCTCCGTTTCGCTTCAATTTGACGTGAAAAATAACACGTAAAAATTTTACACGTCATTTTACGCGTCAAAATTATGACACGAAAAAATTTGCGTGTCATTATGCGCGTCAAAGTGACGCGAAATGACGCGCAAACGCGAATGCATTGGCATTCTGAACAATAACGGAGTTTGTAAGCCTGGGGCTTGATTGGGCTAACGCATGGAATTATCCGTATTCTCGAACACGCTTTCGGTATCATTTTGGCATTAAAAGATACCGAAGTGTGTTCGTGATGCCGATAATAATTAAGAAAGAGGAGCGCTTCGTAGCTGCCTGGAAAGTGAGGATTTGACCATCTGATTGTCTCGATCTGTAACAACTAGGCGATCAAATGCTCGTTAGATGTTACAGATTTAGATTTTCTGCCTGGCCGATTCCGTTTGTCTCAATCTGTAACAACTGGGACCGAAAAGCTCGGCTAGATGTTACAGATCGAGATTGAGCGGATTGACCTGTGCGTTTGTCTCGATCTGTAACAGGTAGACGGTCGAAAGTGGGCTATGTGTTACAGATTGAGATATTTCTGCTCGGGCGTTCTGTTTGTCTTGATCTGTAACAGCTAGGGCCGAAAATCCCTGCTAGATGTTACAGATTGAGACAAACGGCCCGCTCAGGTCCGAGCCAAAACAAAAAGGCCGCATACGAACCCGTGGAGGGATTCGCATGCGGCCGACAGGGGTATGTGGCTGAAACTAGGCCATGAGCAGGCCGGTCTCCGCGACGTTCTTGTACCAGTACGCGCTCGCCTTGGGATAGCGCTTCTGGGTCTCAAAGTCGATGTAGAACAGGCCATAGCGCTTGTTATAGCCGTTGGTCCAGGAGAACTGGTCCTGCAGCGACCACACAAAGTAGCCGTCGACGTTCACGCCGCCGTCAATCGCCTTGAGGATCCATGCGAGATGCTGACGCATGTAGTCGATGCGAGGGGCGTCGTCGATAAAGCCGTCCTCGAAGTCGTCCTTATAGCCCATGCCGTTCTCGGTGATGTAGATTTTCTTGTAGTTGGGGTAATCGTTCTTAATGCGCAGTAGCAGATCGTACAGGCCCTCGGGATAGATAATCCAGTCCCAATCGGTGGTGGGTACGCCTTCGCGCACGCATGACTCGCCCACGCCCTTGAGGAACCAGCGCGAGGAGCCCTTGTCGCCGGTGCCATTGTGGTTGATGTCGTTTTCGCCTTCGGCGGCACGCAGGAACTGGCACTTGTAGGTGTTGACGCCCAGGCAATCGTTGTAGGGGAGCGCGGCGGTCAGCGCGGCGATGTCCTCGTCGCGGACGTCGAGCTCGCCGCCGGCGATATGGGCCAGCTTGGTCGCAGCCTCCATGGTGTCGGCTGCATAGTGGCCGCGGAAGGTGGCGTCGAGTACCCACCGGTTGTTGATGACGTCGGCCATGCGGGCGGCCTCGCAGTCGGCGGCGTTGTTGGGGTCGAGGGGATACTTGGGCTCCAGGTTCTGGACAATGCCGATCTCGCCCTCAAAGCCGCCCTCATGGAAGGCGACGACAGCCTTGGCGTGGGCCACCATCATGTTGTGCATGAGCTGGAAGGCCTTGTCCAGGCGATACTTCTCGCCGTGCGGCCAGTTGCCGACGATAAAGCTGCCCTCGGCGGTTGCGGGAATCTCGTTAAACGTGAACCAGTGCTTGACCTCGGTGAACTCGGCAAAGCAGAACTTGGCGTACTCGACAAAGGCATCGATGGTCGTGCGCGTCAAGAAGCCCTCGCCGCCGTCCTGGTAGAAGGCCTCGGGCGTGTCAAAGTGATCGAGCGTGACATAGGGAATAACGCCAGCTTTGTTGCAGGTGGCAAAAAGCTCGTGATAGAAGGCAACACCCTCGGGGTTGATCTCACCGGTGCCGTTGGGGAAGATGCGGCTCCAGGCGATGGAGACACGGATGCCGTTGATGCCGAAGCGCTGGCACAGGTCGATATCGACCGGGTACTTGTTGTAGAAATCGCTTGCGGGGTCGGGGGAGAAGCGACCCTGAGCAGCCAGGAAATCGTCCCAGGGCACTTTGCCCTTGCCGTGCGTACGGGTCTCGCCCTCAACCTGGTAAGCAGCGGTGGCGCCGCCAAACACAAAGCCGTCGGGGAACTGCATGGGGTTGGTCATGAGTCATCCTTTCTGTGGGATACGAATAGGGAGAGGTGCCCGAACTGGGGATCCGGGCACCAACAGAGGGAGGAACTAGTCGAGGTTCTCGCGGAGCCACTTGATGGCGCCAGCGGGGTCGCGGGTAAGGTCGATATATTCCTTGCCGCGCGGGGCGAGCAGCTTAATGCCCAGACGATCGGTGTCGGCCTTCATGTCGTTGTAGTAGCTACGAACCTGCGGGGCGAGCACGATGACGTCGTACTGATCCATGATGGCAGTGTGCTGACCATAGGCGCCTGCGGAGGAAGCGATGTTCTCTCCGGTCTGCGCAGCACCTTCCTTGATGGCGTTGGCAAGCATGGCAGAGGTGCCGGCGCCGGCGCACAGGACGAGGACCTTCAGACCGTCGACATCCTTCTTAGCGGATGCGTCGGCTGCGGGCTCGGGCTGATCGGCGACAGGCTCGCTGTCGGCGGCAGCGGCGGTCGGCTCGACGGCAGCGGTGGCCTGCTCGACAGCGGGCGCAGAGGTGCTGGCGGCGATGGTGGCAGCACCATCGGACTCGAGACCCAGCTCGGCGGCGCGCTCGGCTTCCTGGTCGCAGAGCAGCTTATCGTATGCCTTCAAGAACGGCAGGTAGATGATAGCGTCCAGCAAGATGATGATTGCAACAAACACCAGGGCGATAAGCTGGAAGTTTGTGGTGATGAAGATGCCGATGGGGGCAGGGGTAGCCCAAGGCACCACGAAGGAGAAGCCGTTCATGCCCACATTGTCGATAAAGAACTTGGCAACACTCACGTTGACGCAGCCGGCGGCAACAAAGGGGATGAGCATGTAGGGGTTAAGGATCATCGGCGCGCCAAAGAGCAGCGGCTCGTTGACAGCAAAGGCAACAGGAACAATTGAGGCCTTACCGACGGCTTTGAGCTGCTTGGACTTCATAAAGAGAATCAGCAGAAGCGGCACGATGAACGTGGCGCCGGTGCCGCCGAACTCACCCACGAGCGACATGTTGAAGGTGAGGGAATGGGCGGGGTGACCACCGGCCAGCAGAACCTGCAGGTTCTCGGCCTGGTTGGCAAGACGGATGGGGTCGATGCCCGGCTGGACAATCGAAGGACCATGGACACCGATGAACCAGAAGAACGCGGTGGCTGCCTGGATAAGGATAAGGCCAGGATAGGTTTCTGCCGCAGTGAAGAGCGGGGAGAGCAGCTTGATGAGCAGCTCGGAGAACGGAACGCCCATGAGGTTGCGCACAACCACATCGATGATGCCGCAGATAATGACAGCGCCGCCAAAGGGGATAATGTCGCGGAAGTTCTGAGCGATGGCGCCCGGGACCTCCTTGGGCAGCTTAATGGTCAGATCGCGCGAGACGCAGAATTTGTAGACCCACACGGTGATGAACGCGGCGATATAGGCCGAGAACAGACCGCGCGTACCCATGCTGGTGCAGTCGAAGACCGAAAGCTCGGAGCCGTTGAACTTGGTGGTGAACTGCGTAACGGCGAGCAAAAGCATACTGCACTGGGCGGCCACCATGGTGGAGCCGTCGTTGAGCACCTTGCCGGCGGGCATGCGACGGTTCATGGAAGCCGTAAAGTTCTTGGCAGTGGTGCCGGCAACCATGATGCCCATGACGCCCATGGTGAAGTTGTACAGCTTGTTGCACCAGTCGATGAGCGGCTGGGGCAGCGTGATACCGACTACGCCGGGAAGGGTGGCAATGAGCAGAAAGATCGAAGAGGTGAGGACGATGGGCATGCACCCAAGGAATCCGTCCTTAATAGCCTGGAGGTAGATGTTCCTCGAGATCTTCTCAAAGAACGGCTGATGCTTTTCGAGCATCTTTACGATGGCGTCCATAGAGCTCCTTTGCTACTTGATGCGCGATGCATGTGGATGGAACTGGTCGTCGATGGATGGTCAGGACTGCCCGGAAACCTTCCTGCTCAAGGAAGGCATTGCGAAATGACAACGTTGTCATTTCGTTAATGACAACGTAAGACATTTTTGGAAGAGCAACAAGGATATACGGGTGAGCGGTCGATATTGTCCGGTAAACGGTTGATTTATCAGTCAGGCAGGTGGTGTATGCTAGAACGCAAAAAACAAGCGATAGAGAACCGAGTGGAGAAGTAGTGGCAACGATGGACAAGAAAAATGTCTCAATGAACGATGTGGCGATTGCCGCGGGTGTTTCTCTCAAGACGGTTTCGCGTGTGATTAACGAGCCCGGTAGCGTGCGAGAGTCGACACGCGATAAGGTCCATTCCGCAATGGAAGCGCTCGGGTTCCGGGCGAACTTTGCCGCGCGTTCGCTCAAGTTGGGCCGTTACGGGTGCATCGGCGTGGTGTTGTTCCACTTGTCGGGCGGTGCCGTGGACATGATTGACGGTATCGCAGATGCCGCCGAAGAACGCGGCTTTGCGCTCACGATGATCAAAAAGCGGGCGGGGGAGAAGATGACCCTTGCCGAAGCGGCGCGTAGGATGTCGCAGCTGCCTGTTGATGGCATGATCTTCAACCTGCGTCAGATGGTCGATGACTTTGATACTTTTGAGGCACCGAAAGACCTCAAGACGGTGATTATCACACCGATGGAACATCCTACCTGCTCCACCGTCAGTGACGATCAAGAGGGCGGCGCGCGCATGGCGTGCGAGTACTTCTTGAATCACGGGCACAAGAACGTGTACTTCGTCTCTGGTAAGAAAGAAGCGCTGTCGAGCCAGTGCCGTATGAAAGGTTGGCGAGCGGCACTCGAGGCGCATGGCATTGAGCCGCCCGAGCCTCTGCAAGGCGATTGGAATGCGGATAGTGGCTATGCCGCGGGCCTTGTGCTTGCCGATAAAGCCGATTGCACGGCGGTCCTCGCTGCTAACGACTGCATGGCAAACGGCGTGATGATGGCTCTACGTGACAAAGGGCTCAGTGTGCCCGACGACGTGTCCGTGATCGGCTTTGATGACGAGCTTTACAAGACGATTCCCAACTCGATTCTGACGTCGGTGAAGTTCCGTCACCGCGAGCTGGGCGTCCGTGCGCTTAACGAGGTCGTCGCAGGTCTGGAAGCCCCGAGCTCCAGAAGCCGTACGCTCGTCTCGGGCGTGTTGGTCGAACGTTCCAGCGTAAAGGACCTGCGGGCGTAGACGTGCTCGGCCTGTTCGTCTAAATCTGTAACAGGTGGGACCCGAAAACTCGGCTAGATGTTACAGATTTAGACAATTTGGCCCGGCTTATTCCGTTTGTCTCGATCTGTAACAGTTAGGAGTGAAATGACCAGCTAGGTGTTACAGATCTAGATTGATTGGATTGACCCATCTGTTTGTCTCGATCTGTAACATCTAAGCGGTCAAAAGCGGTCTACATGTTACAGATTGAGATTTTTGGCTTGGCCTGTGCGTTCACCTCGATCCGTAACAGCTGGGACCCAAAAACTCGGCTAGATGTTACAGATTGAGATGAACAGGAGGACGGGTGCGGTCTAAACAAAATGGCCCGCGCATCACACATCGATGCACGGGCCATTTATTGTCTGCAAGCGGCAGGTGGTGTCAGCGTCTTATGCCTCGAGGTTTTCCTCGATCCAGGCGACGGCACCCTTGGGATCCTTAGTGAGGTCGATGTACTGTTTGCCCTTGGGCGACAGCAGCGTGATGCCCAGGCGGTCGGTGTCGGCCTTCATCTCGTTGTAATAGGTGCGAACCTGCGGAGCCAGGACGATGACGTTGTACTGGTCCATGATGGCGTAGTGGCTGCCGTAGGCACCGGCGTTGGCGGTAATGTCGATGCCCAGCTCGTCGGCGCCTTCCTTAAGCGCGTTGGCGAGCAGTGCAGAGGTGCCGGCGCCAGCGCACAGAACCAGAACCCTCAGATCCTTGCCCTTAAGGGCGGACGGAGCTGCGGAGACCTCAGTGGCAGAAGCGGTCTCGACAACAGGAGCCTCAACGGCGGGGGCGGCAGCGGTCTTGACGGCCTTGGTCTCCTCGGCCTCTTCTTCGGCCAGGGTCTCGGCCTCCTGCTTGCACAGGACGTTGTCGTAGGCCTTGCAGAACGGGTAGTAGATCAAGAAGTCAACGACCAGCAGGACGACAACCAGGACCAGAGAGATCGGCTGGAAGTTGGTGTCGATGAAGGTGCCGATCGGTCCGGGGAGTGCCCACGGCATGGCATAGATAAAGCCGTTCATGCCCAAAAAGTCGATGAAGAACTTACCAATGAGGACGTTGGCCACGGGGGCAAACAGGAACGGGATCAGGAAGTACGGGTTGAGGATGATGGGCGCGGCGAACAGCAGCGGCTCGTTGACGGCGAACATCACGGGCACGACAGAGGCTTTGCCGACGGCCTTGAGCTGCTTGGAGCGCATAAAGAGCAGGAAGATAATCGGGACAATGAACGTGGCGCCGGTGCCGCCGAGTTCGCCGATGTAGTTACCGAAGTTTTCGGTCAGGGCGAGGGCGGGGTGACCGCCGGCCTGCAGCGTGGCGAGGTTGGTAGTGATGTTGCCAAACAGCGCGGCGTTGAGGGCAGGCTTAACGACCGAGGGGCCGTGGATGCCCATGAACCAGAACAGAGGGATCATGAACCAGATGAGGGCGAGGCCGGCGTAGGAATCGGCAGCGGCGAACAGCGGGCTCACCAGCGTGGAGATGACGTTGGCAAACGGGACGGCCAAGCAGGTGCGGCAGATAACGTCGATGACGGCGACAAACAGGATGGAGAAGCTGAAGGCGAAGATGTCGCGGAAGTTCTGGGCGATGGCGCCGGGGACTTCTTTGGGCAGCTTGATGGTGATGTCTCGCTTAATGCAGAAGGCATAGATGTTGACCGTGGCAAATGCGGCGACAAAGGAGCTCAGCAGGCCCTTGGTGCCCATGTTGTCGGTAAAGAACACCGAGACATCGGCGCCGTCGATCTTGACACTCGTCTGGGTAACGGCCAAGATGAGCATAGCGCACATGGCGGCGACCATGGTGCTCGTGGCGTTGATGGCCTTGCCGGCAGGCATGCGGCGGTTCTTGGAGCCGGTCAGCGCGCTTGCGGTGGTGCCGGCGACCATGATGCCCACGACGCCCATCGTGAAGTTGTAAACCTTGTTGCAGAAGTTCACGACGTCGACGTTCCACCAGTCGGGCAGCGTAAAGCCGCCGACCGTGGCGACAACGCCCGGCAGGGTCGAAATAAGCAGGAAGACAGAAGAAGACAGGATGATGGGCATTGCTGCCAAAAAGCCGTCTTTAATGGCCTGAAGGTAGATGTTCTTAGAGACCTTGTCGAAGTACGGCTGACCTTTCTCCAAGAACTTAACGATCGATTCCATAGTTCACGCTCCTCTTTGCATGAAATCTTAATGGCATGGACGTTGAAAACCTATATGGTCTCCCGCTTGCTAAAAGCCCGGGTGCAGGCGGGGCCGGTCCCAGGGGGAGAGAGGGGGGGCGGCTGGGTTTGTATCGCATAGGGCCGCTCCCTTCTCGGGGGAAAGCGAGGCGATGCGCTACTGCGCGTCCGCCATAGTGTCGGCGAGCTCCTTGTACCAGAGTGCCGACTGCTTGATGTAGCGTTTTTGCGTGTCGAAGTCGATGTAGAACAGGCCGTAGCGCTTGTTATAGCCATTGGCCCACGAGAACTGGTCCTGCAGGCTCCAGATAAAGTAGCCCTGGACGTCGACGCCCTCGGCGCGCGCCTGGAGCACCTTCTCCATGTGCTGGTCGACAAAGTCGATGCGCTCGGGATCGGCGACGATGCCGTTTGCGTCGGGCTCGGGGTCCTTGTGGCCCAGGCCGTTTTCGGTGATATAGATGACGGGGAGGTTGGGATAGGTGGCGCTGATGTGCTTGAGCGTGTCGTAGAGGCCTTGCGGGTAGATGAGCCAATCCCAGTCGGTGGTGGGGATACCCGGCATATCGACCTGCTGCCCGACGCCCTTAAACTTAAAGCACGAGGTGCCCTTGTCTCCGGTGCCGTTAAAGCTGTTGGTTGACTCGCCATCGTAGGCGGCGATAAACGCCGACTGATAGTAGTTGAGGCCGAACATATCGTTGCGGGGCGCCGCCTTGGCGAGCTCCTCCATGTCGCTGTCCTCAACCGTAAGTGTGGCGTTGTTGGCACGCAGAATCTCGTTGATGAGTGAGAGGGTGCGCGCGGAGTAGTGACCCAGGAAGGCGCCGTCCATGATGAAGTCGGTGTAGAAGGCGTTGTACAGGTCGGCGGCGTGCTGGTCGGCGGGCGAGTCGGTGGCAGGATATGCCGGCGTCAGGACGTTGACCATGCCAATGCGTCCGCCCAGGTGCTCGGTCTCGTCAAGATCCTTATACAGGTTGACGGCGCGGGCGTGGGCAACGAGCTCGTTGTGCTGGCTCTGGATGCCGCTCGTCACATCAAAGTGATGGTTGGGCGGGAAGTTGCCTTGGATGTATTGGGAGTGCGAGAGGCTGATGAGCTCGTTGATGGTGAACCAATTCTTGACCTCGCGGAACTCGCGGAAGCAGAACTCGGCATAGCGCACATAGGTGTCGACGGTCTTGCGGTTGAGCCAGTCGCCCTGGTTGAACAGGGCGGCGGGGGAGTCAAAGTGATGCAGGGACACATAGGGCTCGACGCCATACTTTTTGCAGCAGGCGAACAGCTCGTGGTAGTGCTTAACGCCCTCGGCGAGGGGTTCGGCATCGTCGCCGTTGGGGAAGATGCGGGTCCAGGCGATGGACACACGAATGGCGTTGAGTCCATGCTCGGCAGAAAGGCGGATATCCTCCTCGTAGCGGTTGTAGAAATCACTGGCCGGGTCGGGCAAAAAGCGACCCTGGGCGACAAGGTAATCGTCCCACATGGTCTTACCCTTGCCTGCCACCTTCGTGGAACCTTCCGTTTGGTACGCGGCGGTTGCGGCGCCCCAAACAAAGCCCTTCGGCAGCTGCTGTACGCGGTTTAGCAAAGACATATGCATACACCCTCTCGTCTCGCTGTTCGATATTGTGCGTTTGCGCTCAGGAGGCTCCCTGGTTAGCGTTCAGCGGTGAAAAAGCCCGATAAACACTATCTTAAAATGATTAGAACCAAAATGAGCACGTGAACATTTGACAATGAGCACGTTAACATCCGGCTGGGATGTATAGAAACAAAACAACTTCAAACAGCCGCGAACGGTTGTATTTGTTCGGTAAGCGGTTTTGATTGACAGAAGTTTTCATGTTGTGGTATATGGCTCGGGTATCATGAGCACGTTATCAATGTATGTACGATGCGCCATGGGCGCGGGGAATAGTTGGGAAGCAGGTTAGCGTGGAAGGCATGGATCAGCAGACAAGGAATGGTCGTTCGGCGAGCGCGGCAGAGGTTGCGGCGCTCGCTGGCGTGAGCCGCCAGACTGTGTCTCGCGTGGTCAACGGTATGCCCAACGTGACGGAAAAGACGCGCAAGCGTGTGCTGGCCGCCATGGAAGAGCTGGGCTTTCGTCCCAATTTTGCTGGAGCGGCGTTGCGCGGCGGGTCGTATCGTTCTATTGGCCTGTGCATGTACAACATCACACGTGTCGGTAACCTGGCGACGCTCGAGGGTATCATGCAAGCGGCGCGCGAGCACGATTTTGCCGTCACTATGATCGAGATGGGCGGCGACAAGCCCTATGCACTTGCCGATGCCTCGCGCCGCATGGTCGAGCGACCCGTCGACGGCATGATTCTCAACATGAACCGCATGGCTCCCGATTTTGAGGAGTTTGTTCCCCAGCCGGGAGTGCGAACGGTCATCCTGTCCATGTATGCGCATCCGCGCTGCACGACGATCGACTCCGACCAGTATGGTTCGTGCGAGCTGTTGACCAATTATCTGCTGGAACATGGTCACTCGAATATGCGGTTTGTGGCGGGTCCGGAAAACTCGATTTCCTCGCGTTTTCGTGAGGCCGGTTGGCGCGATACGCTGGGTCGTGCTCATGTCGATGCCGCTCCGATGCTGCGCGGCGATTGGAGTGCGGACAGTGGGTACGCCATGGGCGAGCGGATTGCGGCCGAGGTGCTTGCCGGCGGGTCGCAGGCGCCGACTGCCGTGCTTGCGGCAAATGACCAGATGGCGCTGGGCGTTATCGCCGCGCTCGAGAACGCGGGCCTGTCCGTGCCCGACGACGTGAGCGTGGTTGGTATCGACGACGCACTCGAGGGACTTGTTCCTCACAATCGGCTGACGACGCTGCGATTTGATTTGCGCGGTGTCGGTAAGCTTGCGTTTGAGGCGGCGATTGGAGAGAGCTCGTCTATCGAGGCGATTCATGTGCCGAGCACGCTGGTCGAACGCTCGACTGTTAGGGACATACGGGGTTAGGTCCTACTCCGTTTGTCTCGATTTGTAACAGGTAGACGGTCAAAAGCGGGCTACGTGTTACAGATTTAGATTCTTCGGAAAGAGCAATCCTGTTCGTCTCAATCTGCAACAGCTAGGACCCAAAAACTCGGCTAGATGTTACAGATTGAGACAAACAGACCCCGAACCGCCCAAAAAGGCCGGGGGCGGCGCGCCGTGTGACGTGCCGCCCCCGGCTGAGAAATGGGGACAGGTTATGTGGGCGGTGCAATTCCGCCAACCGCTTGTCGCAAGCCGCTAGTCCAGACGACGGGTCTGCGCTACGTGCTTGTACCAGTATGCGCTTGCCTTGGGCGTGCGCTTCTGGGTCTCAAAGTCTACGTAGAAGAAGCCGTAGCGCTTGTTGTAACCGTTGGTCCAGGAGAACTGGTCCTGCAGGCTCCACAGGAAGTAGCCGCCCACGTTGACGCCGACCTCCATAGCCTTGAGCAGCCAGCGCAGGTGCTGCTCGATGTAGTCGATGCGGGGCTGGTCATCCACAAAGCCGTCCTTGTAGGGATCCTTGTAGCCCATGCCGTTCTCGGTGATGAAGATCTGCTTGTAGTTGGGATAGCGCTGCTTAATGTAGACGAGCAGATCGAACAGACCCTCGGGATAGATGATCCAGTCCCAGTCGGTGGTGGGGATGCCGGGCTTGTTCACGTGCTCGCCGATGCCCTTGACGCGCCAGCGGCCGGTGCCCTTTTCGCCCGTACCGTTGTGGTGCAGGTCGTTCTCGCCATCGTATGCCTTGAGGAAGCGGCACTGGTAGTTGTTAACGCCCAGGTAGTCGTTGTAGAGCGCAGCCTCGCGCATGATCTCGAGGTCCTCGTCCAGGATCTCGATGGTGCCGCCCGAAACGGCAGCCAGGCGGTTGGCGCACTCGAGCGTGTCGGGCGCGTAGTCGCCGCGGAAGGTGGCGTCGAGCAGGAACTGGTTCTGCAGCACGTGCTCGTTGTTGGCGGCCTTGATGTCGGCAGGATCGTTCTCGTTGAGCGGGTACTTAAACTCCAGCGACTGGATGACGCCGATCTTGCCCTTAAAGCCACCGTTGTGGAAGGCCAGGACTGCTTTGGCGTGAGCGAGCATCATGTTGTGCTCGCACTGGAAGGCCTCGGCCAGGTGCGCCTTAACACCACCGGGGAAGGTGCCCTCGATGTAGGTGTTGGAGGCGTCGGCCCAGATCTCGTTAAAGGTGAACCAGTAGGTCACCTGGTCGGCGTACTCCTTAAAGCAGAAGGTGGCAAAGTCCACAAAGGCGTCGATGGTCTCGCGGTTGAGGAAGTCGCCCTTCTCAAAGAGGGGGAGCGGCGTATCGAAGTGGTGCAGCGTGACGAACGGCTCAACGTGGTGCTTGTGGCACTCGGCGAAGAGATCGTGGTAGAACTGGACACCCTCGGGGTTGATCTCGCCGGTGCCGTTGGGGAAGATACGGCTCCAGGCGATGGAGAGGCGGATGCCGTTGATGCCGAACTCCTCGCACAGCTCCAGATCAACGGGGTACTGGTTGTAGAAGTCGGATGCGGGATCGGGGGAGAAGCGGCCCTGAGCCTCCAGGAAGTCGTCCCAGGCAACCTTGCCCTTACCATGGGTGCGGGTCTCGCCCTCTACCTGGTAGGCAGCGGTGGCGCCGCCAAAGACAAAGCCCTCGGGAAACTGCGCGGGCGGGTTGGTGACGCTGGCGGGGTTAACGGACATGATGATCCAATCGTCTAAATCGAAGGGCCAGCCGCCTGATGTGGTCGGCTGGCCCTTACGCGTTACTTACTTCGAGAGCTGCTCGGAGACGAAGGCGAGAGACTTGTCGCCGTTCTGGGAGAGCTCGATGTACTGCTTGCCGCGGCAGGCGACGCACTTGTTGCCCACGCGCTCGCAGTCCTTCTGCAGGTCGGCCAGGTAGCTTGCGGCCTGCGGGGCCAGGACGACCAGGTCAAAGTCGGGGAGCATATCCACGTGGTTACCATAGGCGTCGGCAGCGGTTTCCAGGTCGATGCCGCGCTCCTTGGCGGCCTTGGCCAGTGCGTTGGCGAGCAGGCCCGAGGTGCCGCCACCCTGGCAGAGCACGAGCACGCGCTTGCCGTTGAGGTCGCTGGTGGCCGTGGCCTCGGTGGCGGCGGGAGCGACGTCGGACTTCACGGCCTCGGCAGCAGCGCCGGCGGCAACGCTCTTGGCGTCAGCCTTGCCCTGGAAGGCATCGTTGAGCTTAGCGGCCTTCTCGGCGTTCTTGGCGGCGAGCTCCTCCTCGGAAATCTCGGCCTCCTCGGCGCACTTCTGGGCGTCATAGGCACGGAAGAACGGATAGTACAGAACGAAGTCGACGACCAGGATAAGGGCGAGCATCACAAAGGCGAGCGGCTGGAAGCCCAGGCCCATGATGGTGCCGATGGGGCCGGGGACGGTCCAAGGCAGGGTGTACATAAAGCCGTTCATGCCCAAGAAGTCGATAAAGATCTTGAGGATCCAGATGTTGGCGATCGGGGCAAAGACAAACGGGACAAAGAAGACGGGGTTGAGCACGATGGGCGCGGCGAACAGCAGCGGCTCGTTGACGGCAAAGCAGACGGGGACGATGGCGGCCTTACCGACGGCGCGCATCTCCTGAGACTTGGCCAGGAAGCAGAACATAAAGACCAGGACGAGTGTGGCGCCGGTGCCGCCCATGCAGACGACGAAGTACTGGGCACCCTGGGTCAGGACAGCGGAAGCGTGCTGGCCGGCCTGGAATGCGGCCAGGTTGTCGGTCATGTTGGCAACAAGGGCGGCGGCGATGGCGGGCTCGACGATCGAGGGGCCGTGGACGCCGACGAACCAGAACAGGCTCATGGCGCCGTAGATCACAGCGAGGCCGATGTAGCCGTCGGCAGCGGTGAACAGGGGCTGGAACACCTGGATGACGCCCTGGGCAAAGCAGAAGCCAAAAGCAGCGCGGAAGGCTATGTCAAAGACCCAAAAGACGGTGATGCAGACGGAGAAGGGGATGATGTCCTTAAAGGTCTGCGAGATGTTGGGCGGAACCTGCTCGGGCATCTTGACGGTGATGTTGCGCTTAATGAAGAACTTGTAGATGATGCCGGTCACAAACGCAGCGATGAAGGCGGTCAGCAGGCCCTTGGAACCAAGGTAGGTGGTGTTGAAGCCGCTGGCAGCGTCCGTGGCGATCGTGTCGCTCGAAAGGAGCAAGAAGCCGATGATGGCCGCGCACATGCACGAGATAAAGTTGATCTGGTTGTTCTTGGGCAGGTCGCGGTTCTGCGCGTCGGCGAAGTGCTTGGCCGTGGTGGCGGCGCAGGCGATGGCCAGGATGCCCATGGAGTAGTTGTAGCACTTCCACAGGGCGTTGTTGATGTCATCGGGCCAGTAGAAACCCCAGATGTTGGGGACCGAGCCTACCAGGCAGAAGATGGACGAGAAGATGATGATGGGGATGACGGAGATAAAGCCGTCGCGGATCGCCTTGAGGTACTTGTTGCGGGCGATCGCGTTGAAAAAGGGCTGGCCCTTTTCGATGATGGCGATGAGTTGCTCCATGCAATGCTCCTAAGAGTCGGTGGGTTAGCAACGATGGTAGCTTTTGGCGTTCGGTTGCCAAAATGTTGACGTTGCCATTTTGCGACACAAAAAAGACGCGAACCGGTGGTTTCTGTGCCTGCGAACCATCGATTCCTTACGCGTAAACGTTTGAGCCGCCCGGTGGCTCTGTGTTTGCGCAATGGCAACGTTAACATTTGGGCGGCAAAAGCCGTTCAGGGAAGCAAGATTGTCGGTGAACGGTAGGTTTTGGGTGGTGAGCGTATGGTGGGGGAGGTGTTGGATATACTTGAAGGCGTTCATTTGACTGCGTAGGGTGCCGCCAATGGCATCGTTGACATAGAAAGATCGACCTATGGCCGCTGTTAAAAAATCGGTTTCCGTTAAGGACGTGGCGCGTCTCGCGGGCGTCTCGGAGCAGACGGTCTCGCGCACCGTGCACGATTCGCCCAGCGTGCGCCCCGAGACCAAGGAGCGCGTGCGTGCCGCCATGCGCGAGCTGGGGTATCGTCCCAATTTTGCCGGTCGATCGCTGCGCCGCGGCAAGTTTAAGACCGTCGGTGTCGCCATGTTCAACATTACCGGTACCGGCAACCTCGACCGTATGGAGGGCTTTACCGCTGCGGCCGACAAACATGGCTACGCCATCACCCTCACTAAAGTAGACGGGCATCCGTATACCCTCGAGAGTGCATCGTCGCGCATGAGCGCGCTGCCGGTGGACGGCATGGTCGTGATCATGAACCGCATGCCGGCGGACTTTGGCACCTTCGAGCCGCTGCCCGGTATGCAGACGGTGCTCGTTACGATGCTGGAGCACCCGCTCTGTTCAACGGTCGATAACGATCAGTTCGATTGCTCGCGCCAGGTGGTCGAGTACTTGCTGGGGCAGGGGCACAAGACCGTGCACTTTATCTCATGCCCCGAGCGCTCGCTTTCGGGCATGCAGCGCGAGGAAGGCTGGCGTGAGACATTGCGCGCACATGGTATTGAGCCGCCGCGACTCGTCCGTGGCGATTGGACGGCACAGAGCGGATATGCTGCCGGTCAGGCTCTGGCGGAAGATCTGACCTGTACGGCCATTTATGCTTCCAACGATGCCATGGCATACGGCTGCATTCGCGGGCTCGAGTCGTGCGGAAGGCGTGTGCCCGAGGACGTGAGCGTGGTGGGTGTTGATGACAGCCTGGGCGATATCGTGCCCGACCGTCGCCTGACCACGGTGCGCTTTGACAACAAGCGCGTCGGCATGTGGGCGGTCGACAAGATTGCCGGCGCCGATGGGGGTGCGTCTGGCGTGGAGCACATGCTGATCCCCGGTGTGCTTGTAGAGGGCGATACGGTGCGCGATTTGTGTTAGGGTGCGGTCCTGTTTGGGTTGCCGATAATTGTGTTTGATATTGTTCAGATTGGTTTAAAAACCGTTCACGGGCGAAAAGTGACCGTTCATAGCTCGAAATTACGTTTTGAGCTGTTCTTTTTTGTTTGAATGTTATTGTTTCTGTCATACACAACGCAGCGCGTATGCCCGGACGCGATGCTCTCCATTGGTTCATATGTGAAAGGAACGCAATATGGCAACCAAAGAAGAAATCTCGATGGTTGGATTCGAGATCGTCGCATACGCAGGTGACGCCCAGACCGATCTGCTTGCAGCGCTCGATGCTGCTCGCGAGGGTGACTTTGAGAAGGCCGAACAGCTGCACAAGGATGCCAGCGATGCGCTCATCGGTGCCCACGACACGCAGACCAAACTGCTTTCGCAGGAGGCCGGCGGTGGCGAGATGGAGATGACCTTCATCATGGCTCACGCTCAGGACACCCTCATGACCACTATGATCCTGGAGAAGCAGGCCCGCTTTACCATCGATGCCTACAAGCGCATCGCCGAGCTCGAGGCCAAGCTCGCCTAACGAGCCCTCACAACCAAGTCCCCTTCCAAAAGCTCTGCTGCTACCCGCGGCAGGGCTTTTCCTGTTCTACTTCAAGTTGCGGTGAAATAGGGACTGAATAGGGGCCGGCGGGCACAAAACAATCCCTATTCCACCGCAACTCATCCCGTGATAGTCATTGGGGACGTTCTTAAACGACTAGTCATTGGGGACAGTCTTGGTGCGCTCCGTTCGTCCTCCCGTTCGATTTTTGCTCGGTGGGTATACTTCCTTTCGCATTAAACGCCGGACTGAGGAGGTATCCAAATGCCGGACAACGGACTGATGCAAAAGAGAGACGCGCACGCGATGGATCATGGGCGCCCTGTCCAGATTACCGAGTCTACGACAGTGGTTGAGCTGCAGCCGAGCCTGTCCGATATCGTGTGTGCAAACAAAAAGCTGCAGATTGGCTTTATCGTTGCGCTCGTGGTACTGGCGCTGCTGTCGGGCTTTGTAGCTCGTCCGCATTTCGCCGATACCAAAACTTGGGACTCCACCATCGAGGTTATCGACCAAAAGAAAGGCAACGTTTTGGCGCTCACGACCTCGTGCGTGGCTCTATCTGCGGGCATTACCGCACTGCCGGGTGATACGGGAACGCCGGTTGCCGAGCAGCTCGCACAGCTTTCAGGCAACCTTGGTATCGTGCTTGCCGTGCTATACCTAGAGAAATATTTGCTCACGATTTTGTGGTCGGTTGGCCTGGGCATCTTAATCCCGTCTGCGTTGGTGCTCTTTGCGGTGTCGCTCGGCATTCACGGGCGCTGGAGCACGAGCGCTGTCCTGCGCCGTGTGGCGACACGCGTGCTGGTGGTTGCCGTGATCGGCATGGCGCTCGTGCCCGCGAGCGTATGGGTGTCGCAAAAGGTCGATGAAACGTATCGCGTAAGTATTGAGCAAGCTGAGCAAAAGGCTGCGGACGCGGCCGACACCACGGACAAGTCAGCCGAGACCAGCTCAAAATCGAACAAGAAAAAATCCGAGGCCACGGAGTCCAAAAACGTGCTCGAGCAGTTGACTGATGGGGCCTCGAGCCTTGTTACGTCGGTGACCAGCGGTGCCAAGCAGATGACCGACGAGATCGTGCAGCAGGTGACCGACCTCATCGAAGGCGTCATCGTGATGATCGTGATTTCGTGCGTTATCCCGCTGCTGGTGCTCGTGGCGTTCCTGTGGCTGGGACACGTACTGCTGGGGATCGATATCTCCGGTCCCGCGAACTATCTGACGGGTCGTTTCTTGAGCGCTCCGTCCAAACATGCCAAGAAGAGCGGGCAGTCTGAGTAGGCGGCAAAGCGATCTTTGGAAGATCAACCGTGAGAAGGGCGGCCGAGACACGTTCTCGGCCGCCCTTTTGTTTGTTGAACACATGGTCGCTACGTCCGCGCCGGGTCCAAACGGTCAGCAATCACCTGTGAACGGTATTTGCTCAAAAAAGAACAAAGATAAACAAATAGTTGTTGCAGTTTATGTTCGAATGTGTTCAAATAAACACGAACAGTGAAGAACCGCACGTTCAGATGCCCGGACCTGAACGCGATTCAACACTTCCAAACAGGAACTACGCACCTGCGTATCTCTCAAGGAGGATGTCATGAGGGTTGTAATCGCTTCCGATGCCGACGGTATGTCGATGAAGGAGTCCATCAAGGAGATGCTCATCGCCGACGGTCACGAGGTCGTCGACTATTCCGAGACCCCTGCCGCGGACTTTGTCGATTCCGCGACCGCCGTTGCCAAGGACCTGCTGGAGCACAAGGATTCCCAGGGCTTCGCATTCGATAAGTACGGCGTCGGCTCCTATATGGCCGCCGTCAAGATTAAGGGCATGGTCGTCGCCAACATTTCCGACGAGCGTTCCGCCTACATGACCCGCGAGCACAACGGCTCGCGCATGGTCACCATGGGCCCGGGCGTTGTGGGCACCGAGGTCGCCAAGAAGATCGCCCGTGAGTTCCTGCGCGCCCAGTACGCCGGCGGCCGTCACCAGATCCGTGTCGACATGCTCAACAAGATGGCCTAACGAGAGCCACCGAGAACTCGAACTTCTACCTCAACTTGTGAATTCAGACGAAAGGACGTTCTGATGAAGAAGACCATCGCAATCGGTTGCGACCATATCGTTACGGACGAGAAGATCTATCTGGCCGACCGCCTGGAGCAGGCTGGCTACAAGGTGCTCGACTGCGGCACCTACAGCCACACCCGTACGCACTATCCCATCTACGGTAAGGCCGTGGGCGAGGCTGTTGCCAGCGGCAAGGCCGACTTTGGCGTGGCCCTGTGCGGCACCGGCATCGGCATCACCAACGCCGTCAACAAGGTTCCCGGCGCCCGCTGCGCCCTGGTCCGCGACATGACCTCTGCCCTGTACGCTCGTCGCGAGCTCAACGCCAACATCGTGGGCTTTGGCGGCAAGATTACCGGCGAGTTCCTGATGGCCGATATCATGCTTGCCTTCCTGGAGGAGCCCTACGAGAAGACTCCCGAGCACGATGCTCTGATCGCCAAGATTGATGCCTGCAACAAGGCCGACGCCGAGGCTCAGGCCGACCCGCACTTCTTTGACGAGTTCCTGGAGAAGTGGGACCGCGGCGAATACCATGATTAGCGGGTATCCGGCGTAATTAACTAGTCCGTTGACGGCTCGCGTTTCTGTGAGGGGGCGCGGGCCGGTTTTCTATCAGCCCTATTGACTTGGCGGGCTGTCGTAAGAAAGGGAAGGCTCCTATGGAGTTTGTTCTTGATAACGGTTCTATCCGCGTAGCACTGAGCACGGCGGGCGGGTCGTTCACTTCTATTGCGGCCAACGGCCGTGAGTACCTGTGGCAGGGTGATCCGGCGGTCTGGTCGGGCCAGGCACCTATTTGCTTCCCGATCTGCGGTGGCCTTCGTGACGGTCACGCAATGACCATGGGCGGCCGCGAGGTAAAGCTCGCCCGCCACGGCTTTGCGCGCAAGCAGGAGTGGAAGCTCGAGGAACAGAGCGACAACATGGTTGCGCTGAGCTTAAGCTCTGCCGACCATGCCGAGTTGCTCGAGCAGTACCCGTATCCGTTTAAGATCGTTGCTCGTTACACGATCGATTCGGAAAAGGTGGCCGTGTCGTACGAGGTGACCAATGAGGGCACCGAGGACATGCCGTTTTTTGTGGGCGGCCACCCCGGCTTTAAGTGCCCGCTTGACGAGGGCGAGTCCTATGACGACTACGAGCTCCGTTTTGAGCAGCGCGAGGCCGCCGAGCTCTGTACTGCCGTTCCCTCGACGGGCCTGATTGACGTTGAGCATCGCAGCAAGAACCCGATGGTTGGCCATGACCTGCCGCTGACCCACGAACTCTTTGACTTCGCGGAGACCATCTTTGACGTGCTCGAGAGCCGCGTGGTTACGCTGACCAAGAAGACCGAGGACAAGGGCGTGCGCCTGACGTTCCCCGATATGCCATACCTGATTGTGTGGAGCAAGCCCGAGGGCGACTTTGTGGCCGTGGAACCGTGGGGTGGTCTGTCCACCTGCTCCGACGAGGACGATATTCTGGAGCACAAGCGCGGCTGCCTGGTGGCCAAGCCGGGGGAGACCGTTACCCGCGGCTTTGAGATCGAGATCCTTTAACGAGCTATCGTATGTTTGGGGCCGCGCGTGTCGTGCCCCGGAAACAGGAGTTCAATATGATTCTGACCGTTACCATGAACCCGTCGATTGATACGCGCTATCAGCTCGACAAGTTGATCATCGACGACGTGAACCGCGTGACGCCCGAAAAGACCGCTGGCGGCAAGGGCCTCAACGTGAGCCGTGTGCTGCTGCAGTTGGGCGACGATGTGCTCGCGACCGGTCTGCTCGGCGGCCACATGGGTGCCTATATGGCCGAGCTTATGGATGCCGACGGCGTCAAGAACGACTTTGTGCCCATCGCCGGTGAGACGCGCATTTGCCTGAATATTCTGCACGAGGGTAATCAGACCGAGCTTTTGGAGAGCGGCCCGCAGATCGCCCCGGCCGAGCTCGAGGCCTTTACGGCCAAGTTTGCCGAGCTCGCAGCGAAGGCGGACGTTGTGACGCTTTCGGGCTCGCTGCCGCGTGGCGTCGATGCCGGCTACTATGCCGAGCTCGTCAAGATCGCCGAGGAGGCGGGCGCCAAGGTGCTGCTCGATACCTCGGGTGCATCGCTGGAGGCCGCGCTGGAGTCCGACGCTAAGCCTGAGCTCGTAAAGCCCAACCTGACCGAGATTAACGGCCTACTGGGTGCGTCCTTTACGACCGATGATGTCGATGCCCTGCGCGAGGCGCTTGCCGCCGATGACCGTTTTGCCGGTATCCCCTGGGTTGTCGTTTCGATGGGCGCTGCCGGTTCGGTTGGCTTCCATGAGGGTCGTGCGTTCCGCGCCAAGACGCCCGCGATTGCGGCTGTGAACGCGACGGGTTCCGGTGACTCGACCATCGCCGGCTTTGCGCATGCGATTGCTGCCGGTGCCGACGACGTCACGGTGCTCAAGACCGCCAATACCTGCGGCAAGCTTAACGCCATGGATCCCAAGACCGGCCACCTGGTCATGGATCGCTGGGACGAGGTCTACAACAGCGTTGAAGTAACGGAGCTTTAGGGTTACGCGGTTCTACGAACCGCGTAACCAGCCGACGCTGCGCGGGCCGCATTTGGACAATCTGACGTTCAACTTCAAGGGCGCGACCGGAAGGTCAGCGCCCTTTCGTTTAGAGGCTTTAGCCTGTGCGGGGCGCGCAGCGCGCCGCATCAGAAACCACCCGCTATGCGGGTGGGGCCAAACGGCTTTACAAAGCCGCCCCCTCGCCGGAC
>JAXJBU010000008.1:0-29523 GCA_036302865.1 Collinsella sp.
AGCCCGCGGGCAGGCCGGCCCCGACAGAGGGGAGGCGCCGCGCGCTCGGGCGGCGCGCCGGGGAGATAGTGGACGAGATAGTCGAGAGGCGCGGCCTCAAGAAGGAGTAACATCGGGACTTGCAGCGACGGACCTCAGGACGCTCTTACACCACGTCTGCGCGCGCGACCAACATACTATAGGTTATGTTTATTATCTTCTTGAATGTAAATGCTATTCACTTAGCAACAGTACTCATATTTGGCATTTATTGCCCACTGCCATATAACTAACACCCTATAGCAGACAAAAACAGGCCGTAGCCCATCGCTGCGGCCTGTTTGGAGTCCAAAAGAGGCGCTAAGCGCTGTAACCCATCGCCTGCAGAACAAACATGACGACCGTGAGCACCGTAATCACACCGATAGTCGCCCAAGTGAGCACATTCCACACGCGGCCGTTGCGGTTAGTGCCCATAATGTGACGGTCAGCGGCAATAACCACCTGGAACACCAGAACCACGGGCAGTAGCACGCCATTGATGACCTGCGAGGTCATCATAATCTGGAACAGATCGACGCCGGGCATAAGCACCAGCACGGCAGAGATACCGATGATGGCCGTAATGATGCCGCGATAGACCGGGGCCTCGTCCCAGCTGCGGTCGGCACCGCGCTCCCAGCCAAATGCCTCGCAGATAGCGCTCGACGTAACGCCCGGCAGCACGCAGGCAGCCAAGAAGCTCGCCGCGACCAGGCCCGAGGCAAACAGTACCGTGGACCACTGACCCGCAATAGGCTCCAGCGCACGGGCAGCATCGGCAGCATCGCTAATCTGAATGCCCGCCGGGAACAACACCGTACCGGTCGTGATGATAATAAAGCCGGCAATGACATCGGCGGCAAGCGAGCCGCTCACGGTATCGATGCGCTGCAGCACGATATCGTCCTCGCCCGCGTTCTTGTCGACCACGTTGTTCTGCGCCAAGAAAATCATCCACGGCGCGATGGTGGTACCGATCGTTGCGACCACGAGCGACACGTAGCTGGGGTCATTTTGAATGTTAGGCACGACCAGGTCGACCGCGACCTCACCCCAGTTGGGGCCAGCCATAAACGCGGCGACAATATAGGTCACGAACACGCAGCTCACCAGCAGCAGAATCTTCTCGATGCGCTGGAAACTACCCGACATGGTAAGCATCCACACCAGCAGCGCCACCAACGGCACCGAGATGCTCGCCGGCACGCCAAAGAGAGCAAGGCCGCTGGCGATGCCCGCAAACTCCGAAATGGTCACAGCCGTGTTGGCGATCAACAGCGCCGCCATGGCCAACACGCTCTTGCGCACACCAAAGCGCTCGCGGATGAGCGATGCCAGGCCCTTGCCCGTGACGCAGCCGCAGCGCGCCGCGGTCTCCTGCGTCACGATGAGCAGCACAGTCATGACGGGAAGCATCCAGAGCATCTTGTAGCCATAGCTGGCGCCCGCACTGGAATACGTTGCAATGCCGCCGGCGTCATTGCCCGAAAGCGCCGCCAGCAGACCGGGGCCCATAGCGCCAAAGATGGCCGCGATGGTCAACTTTTGCTTGGTGCCCGACTTTTGCTTGGTATTTTGCACGCGACCACCTAACCAATGACCGACATGGTGAGCAGCACCGCAGCGGCGCAGTACGCTACGCACGAGATCATGACGGCAATAACGTTCATGGCGGTGCCCGACGTGTTGAGGTCATGCTCGTCACGCCAGAACAGCACCATCAGGTAAATCACGGCGCTCATGTTGCCAACCAGGCAAATGATGGCGGCGATATTAAAGCACCCGGTAAAGAGTTGCTCCTCAAACATGGGCGCATCGGGGAACGCGGCGGTGCGCACCAGCTGAGCGCACAGATAGGTCACGAGTGACAGAATCAGGCCCATGCCCGTGCTCTGGAAGAAAAACCCCAGATACGGCTTGGGCTCGTCGTCGTGACCGTCATACTCCAGGAAGTAGTTCTTGACGAACGACACCATGCGCGAGGCCGCCAGCAGCACGAGCGGCATGGCGCACATGGGGAACACCACCAGATGCGCGGAGCCGAGCGCCGTCCCCAGCACCGTTGCCATGATGCACGAGGCAATGCCCCACACGACAACCCAGTACTGGCGATGCACAAACCAGCTGAGCACGTTCGTCGAGTCGTCCGACGCGCTATCGCCCGAGCCGACACCGGCGATCTGCAGGTCCTCCTGATGCTCCTCGGCAATAACATCCATGGCGTCGTCGAAGGTCACGATACCCAGGATATGGCGGTTCTCGTCGCAGACAGGGATGGCAACCAGGTCGTACTTGGTCATCTCGTCCGTCACGTCTTCCTGGTCCTCGTCGGGCGACACATAGACCAGGTCGCGATAGGCCAGCTGACCCAGCGTGGCGTCGCGGTCGGCTACGATCAGCGTGCGCAGCGAAAGCACGCCGGTCAGCATGCCGCTCGGATCCTCGGTATAGACGTAGTAGACGCTCTCGAAGTCCTCGTCGAGCTCGCGAATCGCCTCGATGGCGACACCGACCGTTGCCGTGGCGGGCAGGGAGACAAACTCCGAGGTCATGATGCGGCCGGCGGTATTGTCCTCATACCCCAGCAGGTTACGAATCGCCTTCTCCTCCTTGACGCCCATCAGGCGCAGGAGCTTCTCGGCCTTCTCGTAATCGAGCTCGTCGATCAGGTCGGCTGCATCGTCCGGGTCCATCATGGCCAGCATCGACGATGCGTCCGTGTCGGACAGGCCCTCGAGCATCTCGGTCATAAGCTCGTCGTCATCGAACTCCGAGATGGCCTCGGCGGCCTGGGCAGTATCGAGCTGCGCAAACACCTGCGCACGTAGGCGCGGGTCGAGCTGCTCGATAATGTCGGCGATGTCGGCAGGATGCAGCTCGCCGAGCGTCTTGTGCGACACCGAGAGTTGAATGTTCTTGGTCGAGCGATCGAGCAGGTCCATGTAGGACCAAGCGATGATGTCCTCACTGAGCGGCTTGCCCAGGTGCTTCATAAAGCCTTCGACGATATGCTCGAGCGCGGGGCTGATGGCGCGTAGCAGACCGCGAGCACCGACCTCGGCGCCCAGCAGGCGCAGCTGGTTTTCGCCCGACATGGAAAACTTGATGTCGTTGACGCGCACGACCTTCATGCCCTGCGTGTCGACAATCTGCTTGTTGAGCACGTCGCGGGCAAGCAAGAGTTCGGTCGGCTGCAGGTACGAAAAACGGATTTCGGTGGCCGACGTCTTAAGGTGTACACCCGTCTCGTCGATACGGTCGACCCATTTGCGCCAACTGATCATAAACGGCGTCTTGCCGGGTCCGCGGAACGCGAGCGACGTCACGTGCGGAAAAACTTCGCCGGTAGCAATACCAAAATCGTTGACCACGCCGAGCTTTTCGCCGTCGACGTCCAAGACCGGCAATTTGAGCATCTCACTCAGATAATTCAATGGTGCTCCCCATCATTATTCCTCCGGACGCGACCGCGCGTGCGGCGTCCGGGGGCTTCTGGATATGTATACGCATGCGCGGGCGGCACGCCGCTCGACGCTTACACCCCGTGCATGCGCAAAAAGCACCTGCATGGGGTCATCGACTGTATGGTCGAGGTTTGGATTTCACCTGTAACCTTTCTCTTGACCCTCATTAACCGCAGTAACTATAGCATCAGCATCGCCCTGCGGCATCGAATTTATGCGCTGCACATTGCAGGCATACCAAACGCTGACGCATCCGTGACATAGTCATTGGGGACGTTCTTAAATGACTACCCAATAACTACTCTGTGGTGTCGTCGTCCTCGGCAAGCTGGGGGAACACGGCGTCCTCGGGCATGGTGGCCTTCGTCAGCGAGGTGAGCTTTTTGCTCAATGCCGTGTCCGTCTTGACCAGGTCGCTGAGCGTCACGATCTTGTAGCCGTCGGCGACAAGGCCATCGATAATCTGCGGCAGCGCCTCGAGCGTCTGCTCGGCGCACTCATCGCTATCGGTGAGCAGCACAATATTGCCCGGCGTCATCGAGTCGAGCACGGTCGATACTTGCTCGTCGGCGCCGTTGAGCAGCCAGTCGCCCGAATCGATATTCCACGAAACCACAGCGGACACCAGGTCCATCGAGTCGATCCAGTTTTGCTCGTCAAACGCGGCGTAGGGAGCACGCAGCAGCATCGTCTTCACGCCGGTCGCCGACTTAATCGCATCGGTGCCTTTCGTGATCTGTTCGCGTACCGCCTCACGGTCCCGACCCTTGAGCGAATCGTCGCTGTAGCTGTTGGATCCGATCTCGCACCCGGCATCGACAATCGCCTTGGCAGTAGCGGGCGAGGCCTCGGCCGCATCGCCCGAAAGGAAGAATGTCGCCGTGACGCCCTTTTCCTTGAGCACCTGCAAGATCTGCTTGGTCGCGCCGCTCGGACCCTCGTCAAACGTCAGCGCCACGTACTTTTTGTTGCCCTTGGGCGCCACGCTGGCGCACGCAACGACGCAATCGGTGGCGGGCACAACCTCGCCGCGGTCTTGCGTCTTGCCCGACTGCTCACCAACCCACACCTCGGAGCGGCCCTGGACACCCCACGTCTGCACATACTCGATAGCGCCCGTACCCTCGACCTTGAGCCTGGGCTCGATAACCGTAGCCTGAACCTCGTGCTTCTCGTAGATGTTACGGCCATCCTTGACCGTCACCTTCTCGCCGCCCTCAAGTTCGCGGCTATCCCATTTGCCCTGCTTCACGCGCTTGCCGTCGACCTTCACCGACAGCTTTTCGCCCCCATGGCGCTTGAGCACGCTGTCATCGACGGCCAGCAGGTCGCCTGCATCGTAGGTGTCAGTCAACTCCTGGTCGTCGATGAGATTCTGCAGCGTAGAGCCGACGCGCACCGCAGTCTTCTGGCCGTTGAGCTCCACGTCCACGCTGCGGTTGACGTAGCCCACGACGGCAGCGATAAACAGCACGAGTGCGCAACCCACGGCGATGAGCGCATAGGGCAGACGGGACGGTCGGCGCGGCGAGCGCCCGTTGCCGATGCGCGCGCTGCGGTCGCTAAACCCGCGGCTATGGTTGAGGTACATCGCGCCGGGCTTACGGCGGCGACGGCGCTGACCGCTGGGCAGCTGCCCCAGGTCGCGGCGCGCCGTCGGACGCGCACCCGAACGCCCGTTTAAGTTGGATCCGTTTTGGCGCATGTGCCCTCCCCCATAAACACAGCAAGCCGGAGCAACAGGTCTCCGGCTTGCCTCCCATCATTTGGTACGTCGCTATTTTGTAGCTTTTGACGAGCCTCCGCTCGCCTTTTGGTATTCGTCCTTAAAGGCCTTGAACATGCCGCGCGTCTTACCGAGCTGCTTGCCCAGTGCGCGACTGCCCTTGTCCACGGCAACCGATCCCTTGTCATCGAGCACCTTGGCGCCCTTCTTGACCTTATCGCCCACCACGACACTGGCCTCGGCAGCCTTGGCGGCCGCGCCGCCCGAATACCCGAGCGCCTTGACCTCGTCCGAGACAATCATCGCGCCGTTCTCGTAGCCGCGCAGCATCGTCGGCGGCACCTGCGTGTCACCAACCAAAACACTCGAAGCAGCACCGGCGGTCACATAGAATGCCTGCACGATGCCCGAGCGTGGCTTGAACTCCACATCCGAGCAATAGCCCACGACGTCGCCCGATTCCGTGCGCACGTCCATACCGACCCAGATGATGCAATCGTCCAGGTTGATGTCGAGGCGCTTGGCGGCGGCGGCATCGTACGTGTCCTTGACGTCATCGACCGCAATGGCGCCCTCGTAGACACCAATGGCGTCGAGCGCTACGAATCGGTCGGGGCGCTCGATCATACCCGCGATATCGGACTGGCGGACCATAAAGCCGACCACGCGCGTACCGCCCGGGGTAAAGACCGGAAAGTGAATCTTTCCGAGCTTTTTAGGGCTGCGCGGCGTGCCGTCCTTTTTGGTGCGCTTGTCCTCGGTAGGCTTGCGATAGATCTTGGCGCCGACAAAATCCCCGGCGCGCATTATGCCTCGGTCGAGGGCTCCGCAGCCTCGGTATCAGCCTCGACGGCGTTCTCGACCACGACGTCGGCAGCAGGCGTCACGTTGCCGCCCGAAATGGCGTCGTTGAGCTGCTCGCGCAGCTGGTCCATGCGCTCGCGGGCCAGGTCGACCTTGGCGCGCAGGTCGTCGGTCTTGGCGTCGACCATCGGGCCAAAGTCATTCACCGCAGCACGGGCCTCCTCGGCGCTGTGCTCGTAGGTGTCGCGCATATTGTCCCAGGCGTCGTTGGCGATATCGGCAGCCATGGCGCGGGTCTCGGCGCCCGAGCGCGGGGCCAGAGCAACGCCGACAATAGCGCCGGCAGCGGCACCAAAAAGTGCGCCGGAGACAAAGCTGAAAGTCTTACCCATGATCATTCCTCTCCTGCGGGCACGTCGGTGCCCACCGTTTGAATGCTGTCCATTATACCCGCAGCGCATCACTTGCCGCTCCGCTCATCTGTGTACGGCAAAGGCGCAGGTACGTGATGGTGATAAACGCGTAGGCCTACTCCTGGGGCATAGCCGGCATGGCCACCGTGGCACCCGGGTCCTCGCCGGCGCCGTCCACGAGCGGCAGGCCGCCCTCATGCGCAGGTCCTGCCGGAACCGTCGCCGCACCGCCAAAGACGGCAGCGGAGGCCTCGTGGTTCTCGGCAACCGCACCCTCGGTATCAATCGCCACCTGGGGCTCGTCGTCAAAGTTGGGGACACCCTGGGGCTCGGTGGGAACGGGCTCGGCGGTCGCATCGGCAACGGGCTCGGCGTCGACCGGCACATCGCCCTCGTCAGCGCCCTCGTCCTCGGCAGCATCTTCGCCGTTCGCAGCGGCGACGGCCTCGTGAGGATCCTTGCCCTCGGCCTCGGCGCGCATGCCCAGCACCAGGTTGCGCAGGCCCGCGACCGTGCCCTCCACGTCGGGGGCAGGCTGGTCGGCGTGCAGATAGGCCCAGTCCATCATAAAGGTGGCCGAAGACAGCGCACCGATGGCCAGCGCGTCGTCGGGGCACGAAAGCTCAACCTCAAAGACGCGCTCGTCGTGCTCGCTTACGCGCGTGCGGCCGCACGAGATGCTACCGGCAAGACCGGTCTCGTTCATGAGCTCGACCGTCACATGCTCCAGCAGGTGGCAGAGCTCGGTCTGGCCCATACAGTCCTGGAACTCGCGACCCGAATCGCCCAGGCACAGATGCTTGGCAATCGCGGGCACCAGGTAGTACACGCGCGCCGTGGCCTCGATATCCTCCGAGGTCATGAGCGGCATGCCGGGGTTCACCAGCACGTGCGCGCAGATCTTGTCCTCGCTGACGGTGACCTTAAGGATGTTGAACAGGCCTGCCATAACTCTCCCCTACTCTTCCTTGTCCTACTCGTCGCCGTCGTGCGGATTCGCAGAGCCCGCACCCGGCGTCGTCGGCTCGTCTACCGAAGACTCGGAATCCTTCTTATCGGTTTCGGCCGGAGCAATCACGCGAATGAGCGAGATGCGCTGGCCACGCATCGACTGAACTTTAAACTTGTACCCCGCGACCTCAAACACCTCTCCGATGTCGGGCACCGAGTCGCAAAGCTCCAAAATCCAGCCGGCGATGGTCTCATAATCATCGCTTTCCTCGAGCGGCCAACCAAGCTCAATCGCGTCATCGCACGAAAAACGCCCATCAACGAGCCACTCGCGGCGCGAAAGGCGCGTGAGATACTTGTTGTCGGGGTCGAACTCGTCCTCGATCTCGCCGACGATCTCCTCGACGATATCCTCGATGGTGATAATGCCGGCCGTGCCGCCGTACTCGTCCACGACCACCACGATCTGGTCGTGCGAGGTCTGCATCTCGGACAGTAGCGGCAGGATGTCCTTGGTGTCGGGCACAAAGGTGGCGTCGCGCAAAAAGCCGGCGATGGGCTGGTCACCCTTGCCGTCGAGCGCGGGTTGGATCAGGTCCTTGATGTGCGCAATGCCGGCGACGTTGTCGGGATCCTCGTGATAGACGGGGATGCGGCTGAAGCCGGTCTGGCGCATGGTGGACAGCACGTCGGCGACCGTCTCGTCGTCCTCGCACATGGTGGTGTCCACGCGCGGCACCATGACCTCGCGGGCAACGGTATCGCCCAAGTCAAAGATCTCGTGGATCATACGCTTTTCCTCGTCGAGCAGGTCGTCCTGCTCCGAGACCATGTACTTGATCTCTTCTTCCGAGACGTTTTGGCGGTCGTCGGCGCTCTTGATGCGCAGGATGCGGGCCAGGCCATCGGAGCAGGCGCCGGTCAGCCACACGAGCGGACGGGCGATCTTTTGGAAAAACGACAACGGTCCCACGACCTGCTTGGACACGCCCTCGGCATTGGCCAGGCCGATGCGCTTGGGGACGAGCTCGCCGATCACGATGGACACGAAGGCGACCGCGACGGTGATGATGACCGGCGCCAGGCCGCGCGCGATGGCGGAGAGCGGCGCGATGCCAAAGCTCATGAGCCACGTGGCGAGCGGGTCGGACAGACTCGTCGAGGCGACGGCGGACGAGGCGAAGCCCACGAGCGTAATGGCAACCTGGATGGTGGCGAGCAGCTGGTCGGAGTCGGCAGCCAGCTTAATGGCACGCTCGGCGCGCTTGTCGCCTTCCTCGGCCTCGTGCTCCAACACGGCGCGCTTGGCCGTGGTGAGCGCCATCTCGGACATAGAGAAGTAGCCGTTGATGAGGGTCAAAACGAGGGTGGTGATAAGGGAGATGGTTATGTCCATCGGGAGTTTCTCGAACCTCCAAGATTCGGGACGTCAGGTTAAAACGTTGATGGCGGATACGGCAATTGCACCGGCGCCCAAACGAGAACGCGGGCGCGCAGGCGTGGTCGCTAGATTACGAAGAGGATCACCGCCATGAACTGGAAGATGCTGCCGGCGAGCACCCACAGGTGAAACACGCTGTGCAGATAGCGCACGTTTTTGGCGATATAGAACGGCACGCCCGCGGTGTAGCACACGCCGCCGACGGCGAGCAGGGCAAGTGCCACGGGGTTGAGCAGCGCAACAAGTTCGGGCAGCTTAAAGACAACGAGCCAGCCCATCAGCAGGTAGACCAGGCCGCTTACCCAATGCGGCTGGCGCTCGCGTAGGAAGCACTCGAGGGCGATGCCGATGATGGCGATGGCCCATACGGCAAAGAACAGCACAGCGCCGCCGTCGTTTGCGAGCGTGATGAGGCAAAACGGCGTATAGCTGCCGGCTATGAGCAGGTAGATGCAGCTGTGGTCGATGATGCGAAACACGCGCTTGGCGCGCGCGGGCTGAATCGCGTGGTAGAGCGTGGAGGCTAGGTATTCGAGGATAATGCTGACGCCATAGACAATCGCCGCGGCCATATGGGCCGGGCCTCCGCCGCGCAGGGCGGCGAATACGATCAGGAGCACCAGGCCCGCGATACCCAGCAGGCAGCCGACACCATGGGTGACGGAGTTCATGATCTCCTCACCCACTGTGTAGTGTGGAACGACCGCGGTCTTGGGTCGCGGCTTAGAACTGTCGCTCGAATCGGACATGCCGGTTACATCCTCCAACGTAAAGAGTTCTCAACACTATATCAAAGCGTCTAGGTACGTGCGAAATTTGCACCATACGTGACCCTTTGTTTACCCATTCTTTGCCTGTTGACGCATCAACGGCGAACGTCCATAATGCGCTTGCATTAAATGTTGATGTATTAACATCTTATAGGAGAATACCGCATGGCTCAAAACGCACGTTCCCATCGAAAGCTCAAGATAGCCGGCATCGTTGCACTGGTGGTTGTCGTTGCGCTGCTCGGATTTGCCGGCAACTTTCTGTTTGACTTCGCGCTGAATCCCCGCGCGCCATACACCATGAAGATGATGCAGGATAGCAAGAACGACAAAGAAGGTGAGCAGCCGGATGCCGAGGATACCGAGGCGCGGGCATGGTTTAAAGAGAACCGCAAGAGCAGCAACCTCACCGCGGACGACGGGACCGAGCTTGCCGCCTGGTATTTTGCTGCGTCGGAGAGCACGCACGACTACGTCGTCTGCCTGCATGGATATACCAACGAGCCCATCGGTATGGCCCGATACGCCAAACGCTTCCACGACCGTGGCATGAACGTACTCGCACCCGCCGCCCGCGCCCACGAGCGCTCCGGCGGCGACTATATCGGCATGGGCTGGCCCGAGCGCCTCGACATCGTCGCATGGATCGAGCGAATCGTTCAGGCTGACCCCAAGGCGCGCATCCTGGTCTTTGGCGAATCCATGGGCGCGGCGACCGCCATGAACGTCGCGGGGGAACCTCTGCCCGCAAACGTGAAATGCATTATCGAGGACTGCGGTTATACGAGTGTTTGGGACGAGTTTTCTCTGCAGCTCAAGGACGTGTTCGGCCTGCCCAGCTTTCCCTTGCTCGATGTAGCAAACTTGGTGTGCAACGTGCGCGCGGGCTACGACTTTCATAAGGCGAGCAGCGTGGAACAGCTCAAGCGCGCGACGGTTCCCATGCTGTTTATCCACGGTGACCAAGACACCTTTGTGCCGTACAGCATGCTCGACCAAAACTACGACGCGTGCGCCAGCAAGGTCAAGCAAAAGCTCACTATCCATGGCGCCACCCACGCCAAGAGCGCGCAGGTCGACCCCGAACTCTACTGGAACACGGTCGACAACTTCCTCGACGAGTATTTTTAGGCAAAAAGCAACGTCTGGGGTTTTGTTGCCAAAAAACGGTTTGTGGTCGGCGGGATTCGATTTTTCGCCGCACTTCCGAAAAGCCGCCCGTGGACACTGTGCTCACGGGCGGCTTTTGCTAACGTTGCGCCACAAAAGCGCTTGATATGTCCAATAGACAGGTGCTACTTGACCTCGATGAGCTCGTACTCGCTCGTGCCCAGGCCGATCTTCTCGGCATGCGCGATGCACGCGCGCCAGTCGGTATCGGGATGCGTGATGCAGAAGGGGTCGTGCGCCTGCTCGCCCTCCAGATGCTCGTGGTTGTGCTCCATCTTGGCCGCGCTATCGGTGAGCTCGGTGTTGGGCAGCGGCTCGGACGCCATGACGGCGTCGGCGCAGGCCTGATCGATGGCGACCGGGTCGAAGCTCGCGAACATGCCGATGTCGTTGACGATAGGCGTATCGTTTTCGGGATGGCAATCGCAGTTGGGGCTGATATCCATAGCAAGCGAGATATGGAAGCTCGGGCGGCCGTCGACGACAGCCTTCGTGTACTCGGCGATCTTGCAGTTGAGCACATCGGCCGCGGCGTCATAGCCGGGCTTGATGCAGTCCTGGTTGCATGCCGCAATGCAGCGGCCGCAGCCCACGCAGCGATCGTGGTCGATAGCGGCGACGTGAACCGTGCGGGTGTTACCGTTGGCAAGCTCGCGCTCGCGGGTATCGTCGAACGAGATAGCGTTGTGCGCGCAGATCTTTTCGCAGGCACGGCAGCCAATGCAGCGCTCGGTCGCGACGTTCGGCTTGCCGGCGGCATGCTGCTCCATCTTGCCGGCACGGCTGCCGCCTCCCATACCCAGGTTCTTCATGGCACCGCCAAAGCCAGCCTGTTCATGGCCCTTAAAGTGGGTGAGGCTGATCACGATATCGGCATCCATGAGCGCCTGACCGATCTTGGCCTCGTGCACGTACTCGCCGCCCTCGACCGGGACGAGCGCCTCGTCGGTACCCTTGAGGCCGTCGGCGATGATGATCTGGCAGCCCGTGGCATACGGGGTAAAGCCGTTCTGGTAGGCGGTGTCGATGTGCTCGAGCGCGTTTTTGCGGCTACCCACATAGAGCGTGTTGCAGTCGGTGAGGAAGGGCTTGCCGCCCAGCTCCTTCACGACATCCGCGACGGCGCGGGCGTAGTTGGGGCGCAAAAAGCTCAGGTTGCCCAACTCGCCAAAGTGAATCTTGATGGCGACGAACTTGTTCTCAAAGTCGATCTGCTCAATACCGGCGCGACGGATGAGGCGCTTGAGCTTGTCGAGCTGGCTCTCGCGAGCATGCGTGCGCAGGTTGGTGAAGTACACCTTAGCGGGTGCTGCGGGTGCAGTTGCGGTCATAGATCTATCCCCTCGGTCTATATGGCGTTACAGACATAAGAGGATGGTACCAGTTAAAGCAGAGTTAAAGTCAAGTACGGCACCTAGTCATTGGGGACGTTCTTAAATGACTACTCCTGCACCTTGAGGGCTTCGGCCAGGCTGACGCGCTTGATGGAGCGCGTGTGCAGCAGTGCCACGACCAGGTAGGTCGCAAAGCCAATGCCGACGCATGCAGCCATAGACCAAGCGGGCACGTAGATCTCGATATTGCCGTTGTAGGCGAGCAGCATCGAGCGGAAGATGGCCGTGAGCGAGCCGATAATGACCGGCAAGCTCAGCACAAGCGACGCCGCCACGCACAGTGTGATCGACCGGATGTACAGATGCGAGATCTCGCCATCGCGATAGCCAAAGACCTTCATGTAGCTAATCGACCGGGCGCTGTGGTCGATCACAGCCTTGGTCAGCAGGTACATGAACAGCAGGAAGATAAACACCGCGAGCCCGATCATCATTCCGATCATTTTGCTCATCATGCCGATGAACTGGTCGCCCACGGCACGCATGTCGTCGGGCGTGGTGTCGCCGGCAAAGTAGCGCGCATCGAAGTCGAGCTTCTCGTCGCTCACATAGCCGTTAAAGTAGGCGGCATCGTTGTCGAACAGTTCGTTAAAGTCGTCGATGCTCATATAGATATTCATGTCCGACTTTGAGCCCCAGGCACAATCCCCGCCCGCGTACTCAAGAGAATAATGCTCGCCCTCGTACTTGTCGCTGAGCGTGACCTTCTGGCCCTCGCTCCAGCCAAACTTATCGAGCAGACCGCCGCCAAAGACGACGCGCCCATCGCCAACGTTGAGGTCTTTCCAGTAGCGCGAATCGGGCGAGATGCCGTAGACGGAAATCGTCTCCTCGCCATTACCATCGCCGCGGTTGTATTGCAGCTGGTAAACGGCATATTTCTCGGCCTGCGCGATTGTACCCGCGCCGTTGTCGGTCGTATTGATCGGGTGGATATCGTCGTTGTCAGCGTCGATCTTAGAGGCCTTGTCGATCAGGTCGATAGCCTCGTCGCGGTTGCAGCCGAGGGCATCGGCAAGGTCATCGAGGCACGCATAAAGCGCATCCTTCTTGTCCTGAACCTTGGCAAGCGCGTTCTTCGCTGCGGTCAGGCTCTCGGCAGACGGAAACGCGGTCGCGGCATCGGCTGCCGTCTGCGCTGTATCGGCCGCGTCGTCAAGCTCGTCATCGGCATCCTGAGCAGCGGAAAGCAGCGCGCCGTCAACCGACTGCAAGCGCTCGAGTGCCGACCACTGCTCACGCTCCTCGGCAGTGCCCTCGAGCTCCAGCGGAGCCTTGAGCGTGTACTGGTGCTCGGCGACCAGGCTCGTCTCGAGGTTGTCCGCGTAGTGCGTCATCGTGGGCAGAATCGCCAGGCCAAAGAGCAGCAGCAGCGAGGCAAACGCAATGCCCACGAAGAGCGTGGCGAAGTTGCCCAGGTTGCGCAGGAAAATGCGCAGGCGAAAGCGCGAGACAAAACCCATGCGCTCCGGCAGCTGCAAGCCGCGCTTGGTGCCCGATTTGCCGCTCGCCTCGTGACGAAGGAACTGCAACGGCGTCTTGCCCATTTTGCGAAGCAGGCCCACCAGCGTGATGAGGATGAGCGCGGCGGCGGGAACCACGGCGCACTTCACAAAGATCCCCCAGCTCCAGTACACCTGGAAGGGCGGCAGGCTGTACGAGCCGTAATACAGGCTACGCATAGGCTCGGTAAAGAACGCAATGCCGAGCGCGGTGCCCAGCAGCGCCGCGCACACGCCTACGATGGCGGGAAGCGCCAGGTAGTGCAGCACGATCTCGCGACGACGATAGCCGCTGGCGAGCAGCGTGCCGATGATGGCGCTTTCCTCCTCGATGGTGGCGTCGGTAAGGACCACAAAGACGAACGCCATGATCACGATGATAATGTCGAGCAGCGTCGTCCACATCATGGAGTCGCCGTCTACGTCGTCGCGCGCGTAGCCAATACCCTGATTGGAATCGGCATCGATGAGGTCATCCACGCGTGCATCGGCATCGGTGAGCGCCTCTACCATATCCTGCTCGGCGTCGATGCGGTCCGCGGCGGAGAGGTCGCGGTCGATAAAGGTAAAGGAATAGGTGTAGGCGGGTGCGCCGCCGGCATCTTCGAGCGCGGCAAAGCCGGCGTCGGTGACCTCGGCCACGCCATAGGTGATGGTGTTCACCGTAAAGTCCGAGTTGTTGAGGAACAGCGCCTGGCTATCGGGCTGGGTCATGATGCCGCAGATGGTGTAGGTGCGACCCTCGAGCTCGACTTTATCGCCCACGGCGAGGTCGTTGTTGGTGGCGAAGACACGGTCGATTGCCACCTCACCGTCCGTCTTGGGCTCCTTGCCCTCACAGTAGGACGCGATATCGACCTTGGTGCGGTGCGCATAGGTGCGCAGCGTGCGCTTGGTGCCGTCGTCGCCGGACGCCTTTTTGATGATGGCGTCGATGGAGAAATTCTTGTAGAGCGTGACGCCGCCGACGTCACTGGCGGCATCCTCGGCAGCCTTGAGTTGATCGTCGGTAGCCTCGAAGGAGGTGGTCACGCGGCCGTCCTCAATCGTGTACGCATCGCGCATGTCGTCGATAAGGCAGCCGATGGAATGCGCTGCGAGCAAAAAGCCCGACGTGAGAGCTATGCTTCCGCACATAAGAAGAAAGATGCCCAGGTACTTGCCGATATTGCGGCGCAGCTCGCGCGGGAGACGTTTTGCGAGAGGCGTCATGGCGCCGCCTACCAATCGAGCTCGGCGGCCGCGACGGGCGACTCGTTGAGCTCATCCTCGACGATGCGTCCGTCGCGCAGGCGCAGCACGCGGTTGGCCATGCGGGCGATGGCGGCGTTGTGCGTGACGATGATGATGGTGCAGCCGTAGGTGCGGTTGACATCCTCCATGAGCTGCAAGATTTCCTTGGACGTCTTATAGTCGAGCGCACCGGTGGGCTCGTCGCACAGCAGCAGGCCCGGGTTTTTGACGAGCGCACGGCCGATGGCGCAGCGCTGCTGCTGGCCGCCCGAAACCTGGCGCGGGAACTTGTTGCGGTGCTCGTAGAGACCCAGCGAACGCAGCAGGTCGTCGATGTTGAGCGGCTTTTTGGACAGGTGTGCCGTGACCTCGATGTTTTCCTTGATGGTGAGATCGGGCACCAGGTTGTAGAACTGGAAGACAAAGCCCAGCTCACGGCGGCGATACTCGCCCAGGTCGGTAGGTTTGAGCACCGTGAGGTCGCAGCCGTCCACCAAAATAGAGCCAGCGTCGGCATCCTCCAGGCCGCCGATCAGGTTAAGAAACGTCGACTTGCCCGAGCCCGAGGGCCCCAGCATGACGCAGATCTCGCCTCGGTTGATGGACGTGTCGATGCCATCGAGTACCGTCAGGCGCGCATCACCGTCGCCGTAGTGCTTTTTGAGATCCTTAACCTGGACGTAGGCTTCCTGCGTTGCCATGGTATCCCCCATTGTTAGCCTAGTACTACTTTATGAACGTAATAGTAAACCTTGGCGAACTATTTTGGGGCGAGAGTGGGGATTTGTTTCAGACTAGTCATTGGGGACGTTCTTAAATGACCAGTCACAAGGGACGCTCTTTCGCCACCCGGCAGTTGGGGACGCTCCTTATCTGCCCCCGATGGCTAGTCATTTAAGTCTGTCCCCAATGAATACTTTTGGTCGTTTAAGTCTGTCCCCAATGAGTAGGTGTCTAGGCGTGGGATTTGTTGTGGGCGAGGGCTAGGCCTACGGCGGCGATGGCCGCGGCAAAGAGCACTGTGACGCCCAGATCGCAAGCGATGTCGCCCAGCACGGTGGACGTCAGGTCCGCGGCGAGCGCCTTGCCAATCGCGTCGTTCACCCAATACGTCGGCACAAAATGCGCCGCGGTCTGCACGGCTGGGCCCATCAGCGACAGCGGCATCCAGGCGCCGCCCAAAAACGTCATGAGCATGCCGAGCAGGTTGCCCACACCGTTGAGCAGCTCCTCACGCGCACCCAGGCTCGAAAGGGCAAAGCCAACGGCCAGAGGCGTGCACGCCAGGGCAAACGTCGCCGCCAGCGCCAGGCACACACGACCCACGCCGACCTCGGCAACCGCGCCGGCAAAGCCCACGACGCCCATCATGCTCGACACAAACCAGATGCAGACGGTGATCACAGTGGCGGCCGCAAACACGGCGAGCGAACGCCGGCGCTCGGAGATTGGGCCGGCATCCATACGACGCACGCGCTCGGGCTCGTTCATGCCCGAGAACACCAGCCCCACCGATACGATGACCGACGAGATAATCGCGTACGCGCCAAAGTTGAAATACGACTTGAGCATGGCGGCGGCAGTCGAACCAACCTTGACCTGCTCAATCTGGACCTCGGCGCGCTTGGCGGCGGCATGCTCGGCGGCCTTGGCGACGCTACCATTAGAGGCGGCGGGCTCAAGTGCCGCCGCAGCACCCGCGAGCGAGATCCAGCGCGAGGCCTCGGCAGACGAAAGCGCCGCCGCCATGGTACCGGCACCGTAAGTCACGTCGAGCTTGGGCAGGGACTCCCCCGCGCGGGCGGCCGCGACCAGGTCGTTCTCAAACCCCTCCGGGATAAAGAACACGCAGTCGGCGCTACCCTTGGCGCTGTTGCTCTTGGAGAGCGCGTCCGCAAGATCGTAGGTATCGTCGCCGACGCCCGTGACCAACTCAAAGCGCGACCCCAGGTGCTTGGTGAGCGCATGCGAAAGGTCGCTGTCGTCGCGGTCGACCACGATCACGTTGGCATCGTAGGGCTTGTACTCGGTGAGCTGCGACGAGTTCCAGCTCACCGATGCCGCGATGAATACGCCCATGAGCGAGATGAACACCGTATAGATGAGCAGGTAGAACGGGTGCGCCAGCGCCATGCGAAGCGCGGTCTTAAAGGTGCTCATAGCGGCTCCTTCCAAAGATCAGCGTGGCGGCGGCAACGAACAGCAGCGCCATAAGGACCAGCGCGCCGGCGCGAACGGCAAAGGGGCTCAGGTCCTCAAAGAAATACAGGCGGTTGAACATGTCGCAGATGAGCTTGACGGGGTTGAGCCAGCACTCGGCCGGGCAGGCGCGGGCGACGTCGTCGGCAAGCGCCATCGCCGGCTCGCCGTAGAGGCCGGCGAACAGGGCGCACGTGGTGGCAAAGCCCGTGAGGATGCCAGACTTGGACGCCTTGCCGCCCTTAACGGGAAGCGTGCCCACAAAGAGTCCCAGGCCCGTGGCGGCAAGCGCGGAAGCGGCGCCGCCCACCAGACACAGCCCCTCGCGCCCGCCAAAGTCGACGCCCACGACCAGGCGCACGTAGCCGATTGCGATCGCCATCGAGGCGAAGGAGACCAGCCACGAGCCGACAAAGATGCCGGCCAGCGATGCCGTCTTGGAAAGACCGCCCACACAGCGACGTGCGCCAAGGCCCGACAGATTGGGCTGCAGGTCGACGACGCTCAAGGCGGCAAACTCCGCAGACATCATCGCGACCAGGCCAAAAAGCGCGTAATAGTAGATGACCGTGCCATCGGGCGTGGTGCGTGTCAGGCTTACGCGGCGGGTACCGCCCTCGAGCGATAGAGCGCGCGCAACCGCCTCCGGGTCGGCGAGCGCCGCCGGGTTGTCCTGGGCAATCTGGGACATGAGCTCGGCATTTTGTGTATACGAGCTTGCCACCGTCTCCAGAATACTGCGGTCGGTGAGCACCGACGTCGCACGCGAGCTGTCATAACTCGAAAGCAGTGTGAGCTTGGGCGTACCCGCGTCGTCGACCGTATAGATGCCCGCAACCTCGCCGGCCTTAAGCGCACGGTTCGCGTCGGCTGCGTCGTCGCACTCGTGGATCTCGAGCAGCTGGTCGTCGCCTTCCTTGGCAAGCGACGTCGCCACGTCCTTAAAGGTCGAGGCGTCCCAGGCCTCATCCGCTACGACGGCCACCGGCACCGGGTCGACCGTGCCGTCGGAGCTGAGGTTCGCAAACATAAACATGAACATCGTGGAAAGCGCGACGGGAAAGATCGCGCCCCAGACCCACGTGCTCGGCCGGCGCAGCAGCGTCTTGACCGTAATGATAATGGTATTGAACATGGCTGCCCCCTAGTCGCGCAGCTCGCGGCCGGTGATCTCGAGGAACACGTCGTTGAGGGTCGGCGGCTCGCTCCACACGCGGCCGAGCGCAACGTCGGCAGCGCGCAGCGTGTCGAGGATGTCGACCAAATTGTGCGGGCTCGCTTCGCAGGTGCAGATGAGCTCGCCGCCGGAGAGCTCAACCGAAAGCACATGCTCGAGGGCGCGCAGCCGCTCGACCGTGGAGGGCTCGACGGCGCCGACCTCGACGGTCACGCGCTCGCCCATCTGAATCATGCGCTTGAGCTCGTCGTTGGTGCCCTGCGCCAGCACGCGCCCGCCGTCCATGATCATGATGCGGCTGCAGATTTGCTCGACTTCCTCCATGTAATGGCTGGTATACACCACTGTGGCGCCCTCGTCGCGCAAGCGGCAGATGCCCTCTAGGATGGCGTTGCGGCTCTGTGGGTCGACCGCCACCGTGGGCTCGTCAAAGAAGATGAGCTCGGGCTTGTGCGCGATGCCGCAAGCGATGTTGAGGCGACGCGCCAGGCCGCCCGAGAGCTTGCCGGGGCGGAACTTGGCAAAGTCGCCCAGCCCGACAAAGTCGATCGCCTCGTTCACCAGCGCGCGGCGGTGCTTGCGATCGTTGACGTAGAGGCTGCAGAAATAGTCGATGTTCTCGCGCACCGTGAGCTCGTCAAACACCGCCACCTGCTGCGGCACCACGCCGATGCGGCGCTTGAGGTCGTAGCGGGCGGGCGCCATGGGCTCGCCGAACAGCTCAATGGTGCCTTTGTCGTAGGCAAGCAGCTGCAAAATGCAGTTGATGGACGTGGTCTTGCCCGAGCCGTTGGGGCCCAGCAGGCCAAAGATCTCGCCGGGGGCGATGCTCAGGTTAAAGTGGTCGAGCGCAATAAGGTCGTCATAGCGCTTGACGAGGTTTTCGACGTGAACGATGTCTGTCATGAGGCGGCCCTTCCGTTGATTGCGGCCCGGTACGATTGCATCATCGCAGGAGCCGCCGGCGCGCACCAGTGAGCTTTGTCACGAGTGCGGGGTCTTTGTCGTGCGGCCTGCCGACGCCCCCGCTTTGCTGCGCGGGAGGAATGTCACGGTTGCGCAGGCGGCCCCTCCACCATGCGCGGCTTCGCGTACAATACCCGTATGAACAGGCTTTTCGACAAATCGATCGTGCTGGCGTGCTGTATTGCGGCCGCCATGGGTCTTGCTGTGGATGCCCGCATGGTCGCGGCGTTTTGCCTTGGCGTTATTGCCACCTCGCTGGCCGAGGTCGCACAGGAGGAACACGCGCGCCGCGCAAGCGAGGCCGCGAGCTACGTCTACATCATCGCGGCCGTCTTCATACCGCCGTTTGTGCCGTTTGCGCCTCTCGCTCTCTATGACATCGCGCGGCGCGTGCGCCGTGAGCACGCCTGGGTCGCGCTGGGCATTGGCTCCGTCTTTGCCCTTGCGCTCGTCGTGGACCTTCGCACCGACGCGCTCACCGCCCGAACGCTTCTGCTGACCGCCATCCTTTCGGTTGCCGCCACCTTGCTATCGCTACGTACCGCCCAGCTGGAGCGCGAGCAGCAGCGCATGCGCCGTACCCGCGACGAACTGCAGGAACGAGCCCTCGCGCTCGAGGCGCGCAACCGTGATCTTGCCGATCGCCAGGACTACGAAGTCGAGCTCGCGACGCTCGCCGAACGCGCCCGCATCGCGCGCGAGATCCACGATAACGTCGGGCACCAGCTCACGCGCGCCTCACTGCAGGCCGAAGCCCTACGCGTGGTCCACGCCGACGAGCCCAGGGTTGCCGCCGATTTCGCCGACGTCAAACGCACGGTTGACGAGGCGCTCCAGCTTGTGCGTACCAGCGTCCACGCGCTCAACGACAACGCCGTCGACCTTTCCGTGCAGCTCGAACGCATTGTTGAAGGCGCGCGCTCGGACGGCGGCCCGCAGATTGAGCTTGAAGTTTTGGCCGAGCATGCACCCGCAAACGTCGCCAACTGTTTTGCGGCGGTCCTGCGCGAGGCGCTTTCCAACGCCATGCGCCACGCTTGCGCCCAGACCGTCACCGTACGATGCATGGAGCATCCGTCGTTTTACCAGCTCATCGTTACCGATGATGGCGCGGACGCGACCCCGGCGAGCAGCAGCAACGTCGTAGAAGGCATGGGGCTCGCCTCCATGCGCGAGCGCGTCGAGGCGCTTGGCGGAACCTTCACCGCCGGCCTGCGCGCCGGCGCCCCCGGCTGGCGCGTGTTTGCCACCGTCCCCAAACAGCAAGGAGATGAGGACCGATGAGGCTCATCGTTGTCGACGACGACCGCTTAGTGGTCGATTCGCTCAAGATTATCCTGGGCGCCCAGCCGCAGATCGAGGTAGTGGGTACCGGCGCCAACGGCAACGACGCGGTTTCGCTCTATGCCGAACACGCACCCGATATCGCGCTGCTCGACATTCAGATGCCGGAACGCGACGGCCTATCGGCGGCACGCGAGATCCTTGAGCACGAACCCACGGCACGCGTGGTGTTTTTGACGACATTCTCGGATGACGAGTACATTGTGTCGGCGCTTAAACTGGGCGCCCGCGGCTACCTGATTAAAACCGATGTCGCCGCCATTCCACCAGCGTTGGCGCAGGTCATGGCTGGCAAGCGCGTGCTCGAGGGCAAGGCGATCGAGGACATCGATTTTGACGGAACGGACGTCGAGGCGGGCACGCCCCGCCGGCCCGCAGCCTTCGCCAGCCTGACCGACCGCGAGTTCGAAGTCGCCGAACTCATCGCCCGCGGCCTCGACAACAAAGAGATCGCCGCCACCGCCTACATGGGCGAAGGCACCGTGCGCAACCACATCAGCTCAATCCTGGCAAAGATGGGCCTGCGCAACCGCACGCAGATCGCTATCGCCTACCTGCGAGGGTAGTTGCCCGAAGACCGACCGTTCCGGCATAGCAAAATGGCTGCTACCGATTTAAGGCCATTTCAAAACTATGCCGGTTTACGGGGCCAAACTCAGGACCCCCATCCATACCCGCGTTTTCTGCAAAATGACGGCTCGTCTACCTGCGGTTTTATTTTCACGAATATCGGCATGGTTGGAGACTCGTAACTCAGCCCCGTAAACCGGCATAGTTTTGTTCGGGCGGCCCTGCACGAGTGCCTCCGCCAGCCTCACGGGACCAAAATGATCCGTTTTCCTCCGCCCCCAAGGGATCAGCCGGAACCGCGCGCCACGAAACCGGCCCATCTACTACGTTTGACTCGACACCCCTGACCATACCTTCGTTTTGAGCATAACCGCAGGCGTTCTACCTGCGGTTATGTTTTGGCGTTTTTTGGCATGGTTGGAGGTAAGGGGCCAAACGTAGTAGATGGGCCGATTTCGTGGCGCACCCACCTCCCCCACGCACAAAAATGCCGCCACGGAGGAGGGAGATGCCTCCGTGGCGGCTGGGGGTGGGGTGGGGGCTACATTTCTGGCTCCCCGCCGGCCGCCCGGGGCCTTTTGGCCCCGGGCGCTACCAGCGTGCCTAACGCTTACGGATACCCCAGACCAGGGCACCGACACCGGCCATGGCGATGACAAATGCCATAAGCAGAGCGGCAGCCTGCTGGTCGCCTGTGGTGGGCAGGAAACCCTTGACCGTCTTGACGATGTTCGTCACGGTCTTGGGCGTGCCGGGATCGGGCGTCGGCACGGGCGTCTCGGGCTTCTTGTACGTGTTGTTGAACACGATACCCTCGACGCTCTTATCGCCCTTGGCAAAGGCGACATTCGCCTTGAGGTTACCCTCGCCGTCATCGGCCACGTTGACGGTCGCGGTAAAGACGGACTTGTCGTAGGTCATACCGGCCTCGTCGCCCTTGACCTCGCTGATGGTGTAGACGTACGTACCAGGCTCGTCGTACTCGAACTTGTCGAAGTTGATCTTGCCGTCGGCATCGTTGGTGACGGTGGACTCGATGTCCTCGCCAACGAGCTTAAAGCTAAACTCGTCCTTCTTGAGCTCGCGTCCCTCGAGCACCTTGACCGCGCCGATGGAAACCTGCGTAGGCATGGCGTGATACTTGTTGGTAAAGCCAGCCGACTCGGTGGTTCCCTCGAGCTTGTGCGTCGCGGTCAGCGTGCCGTCGCCGTTGTCGGAGACGGTGGTCACGACGGTATAGGTCGCGCCGTCATAGGTGACGCCCTTGTACAGGCCGAGCGCGTTGGGGCAAGCCTCGCGCAGCGTGTACGTGTGCGTGCCGGGCGCCTCGTAGCGGATCGGGCTCAGCGTTACGGTGCCGTTGGCGTCGTTGGTGCCACTGGCGACAACCACGCCGTTCTCGAGCAGATCAAACGTAAACTCACCGGCTGCAAGGTCGCGTCCAGTCAGGCGCTTGACCGTCTTGACCTGATCGGTCACGGACGAATCGACGGGCGTCACGCTGTAGGTGTTGGTGAACGTGAAAGCCGCAGGGTCATCGCCTTCGCGCTTGACGCTCAGATGCCCGGCGCCGTCGTCAGACACGGTGTAGGAAACCTTGCGCGTGGCGTTGGCGTCATTGGCCACGCCAGGAGCGCTACCGGACTCGGTCACCGTGTAGGTAAAGGTGTGCGAGCGCGGAGCGGTGGGGGCTGCGGGCTTGGGCTCGTCGTTGGCGTCGGACTCGTCGCCAACGACCTCGGCGCCGTTCTCATCGGCGTCAACTTCGGCCTCATCAGCGTTGGCCTCAGTGTCGCTCGACACGTCGTCAGAAGCATCGTCCGTCACGCCCAGGGCGCGGTTGAGATCGTCGAGCGTAAAGTGGATCTTGCCAAAGTCCACGTTGCCGGCCGCGTCGTTGGTTGCGGTCGCGCGCTCGGGCATCGGGGCTCCCGCCTCGTCAGCGGCCACGGTAAAGGTGAACTTGCCCGCGATGTCAGCCGGGGTCAGGCCCTCGGCAGCCTGGAGCTTCTTGGTGCCGGCGAGCGCGGCATCAACGGCATCGGTGCCGTAGACGTTCTCGAACAAGGGCTCAATGCCTTCGTAGACAGGCGTTGCCGTCAGGGTACCGTCGCCGTTATCGACGACAATAACCTTAAAGCTAAAGCTCGGCGTTGCGGCCGTGATGCCCTTGGCCGCGAGCTGCGGCGTGAACTCAAAGGCGGTGTAACCGATGGTCCAGGCAAGCTTGGCATCCTTATCGGTGCGGATAGCGCGCTTGGCGTTTACCAGGTCGGCGAGCATCTCGGTAGTGTAATGCAGGAAACCGAAACTTACCTGCCCATTAACGTTGGTAGTGCACGTGCCCTCAATGGCTTCCTTCTCACCTGCGTAGGCAATGCCAAAGTAGAACTCGCCGTCGGCCATCGGGCGACCGGTCAGGGTCTTGGTGGCAACGACCTTAGCAGGGGCGCCACCAGTCGTGTTAGTCGTAGCACTGTAGCTGTTGACGAACGGGACCACAGCACTCTCGACCGCAGCGGCACCAGTCTTGTACTCGGTCACCAGCGGCGTGCCCTCGGAACCGCCAGACACGGTCGTCGTGGCGGTGAGCGTACCGGCGGTGTCGTCGGCGATGGCGATCGTCACGGTGCGGACAGCGTCGTCGTAGGTGTAACCCGGCTGGCCGTCATTCTTCTCGGCCACGGTGTACTTGAAGGTCTTGCCGGCGTCAGCCTGCGTAAACTTGACCTCATGGCCAGCCAGGATGTCAATCAGGCCGACCGTTCCCTCTGCCGTCGCGGGGGACTTGAATTCGTTGGCTCCGGGCAGCAGGCCAAGTGCGTTGGCCGAAGCATCGTCGGCAGGCGTCACGGTAAAGGTGAACTGCCCCTCGGTCATGGGACGTCCGGAGAGGGTCTTGCTGAGCTTGAGGCCACCGGCCGCGGTGTAGTTAAGCTCAGAGCGATACGTGTTGGTAAAGCGTCCGTTTTCCTTCTTGGTGACGTTGGCGGTCAGGATACCGTCGCCGTCCTCGGTCACGGTTACTTCGGCGGTCGCGACATGGGCGTCATACGTCATGCCGACCGTGCTGCCCGCGTTCTCGCGGATCTCGTACTTGTAGGTTCCGGCAGCCGTGTAGCGAATCTTGCCGAACTTGATGGCTGCGATGCCGTCCTTCGCGTCGCGCCTGCTCACGGTTACGGTTGCGGGGTCGGGCAGCGGGGTGCCCTCGGGAGCGGTGATGGTAAAGCTGAACTCGTCCCCATCCGTCCACTCGCGACCGTCGATGGCCTTTCTCAGACCAAAGTCGAGGTCTGCATAGGTCGGGGTCACGCTGTAGGCGTTGGCGAACTCGACGGGCTTGTCGCCCTTCAGGACATGCTCGGCCTTGAGCGTGCCGTCGCCGTTGTCCGTGATGGTGGTCTCGATGGTGTACTTGGCATCGCTGTAGGTGATGCCCTTGCTGGTGGTTCCGCCGTTGACCTCGCGCAGCGTGTAGGTGTGCTTGCCGGGCTTGTCGTACTTCACGGCGCTCATCGTGATCTTGCCGTCGGCGGCGTTGGTGCCCTTGGCGACGACCTTGGCATCTTCGCCCTCGACCTCGACGAGCTCGAAGGAGAACTCGCCGTCCTTGAGGTCGCGCCCGGTCAGGAACTTGGTCACGGTGACCTGGTCGGTGACACTGAACTCGCCAGGATTCGGCTTGTAGCTGTTGTTGAACTTCGCCTCGTCGGCTCCATTCAGCTCATGCTTTACCACGAGCTCACCCTTGCCGTTGTCGGTGACGGTCGTCTCGATGGTGTAGGTCTTGCCGTCGTAGGTGATGCCGTTGCCGGCGTCGCCCGGGACCTCGCGCAGCGTGTAGGTGTGCTTGCCGGCAGCGGTGTACTCGATGGGGCTCATCGTGATCTTGCCGCGGGCGTCGTTCTTGCCGGTGGCGACGACATCGTTACCCTCGACGAGCTCGAAGGAGAACTCGCCTTCCTTGAGGTCGCGCCCGGTCAGGAACTTGGTCGCGGTGATCTGGTCGGTGACACTGGAGCTCTTGGGGGCCACCGTGTAGGTATTCTCGAAGATCGCCTCGTCGGCGTTCTGCAGCTTGTGCTCCACGCTAAGGGCGCCGTCGCTGTTGTCCTTGACGATGGTCACGATAGTGTACTCAGAGGTGCTGTAGGTAATGCCGTTTTCGGTGGCGCCGGCCTTGGTCTCGCGCAGCATGTAGGTGTGCTCGCCAGCCGCGGTGTAGGTGACGGAATCCATCACGATCTTGCCGTCGGCATTGTTGGTGCCGGTGGCGACTACGTTATTGCCCTCGACGAGCTCAAAACGGAACTCGCCGGCCTTGAGGTCACGGCCGTCCAAGGACTTGATCGCGGTAATCTGGTCGGTGACGCTGGAGCTCTTGGAGCCAGGCTCGTAGGAGTTGGTAAACTTCGCCTCGTCGGCGCCCTTCAGCTTATGCTCTACGCCGAGCGTGCCGTCGCCGTTGTCCTTGACGACAGTCTCGATGGTGTAGGTCGCGGCATCGTAGGTGATACCACCGACGTTGCCCCTGACCTCGCGCAGCGTGTAGGTGTGCTTGCCGGGCTTGTCGTAAGTGATTTTGTCCATGACAACCGTGCCGTCAGCGGCGTTCTTGCCGGTGGCGACGACCTTGTCGCCCTCGACGAGCTCGAAGGAGAACTCGCCTTCCTTGAGGTCGCGCCCGGTCAGGAACTTGGTCGCCTTGATCCGGTCGGTGACGCTGGAGTCCGTAGGCGTCAGGTTGTAGGCATTCTTGAACTCGGCAACCTTGGCGTCCTTCAGGACATGCTCGGCCTTGAGGGTGCCGTCGCCGTTATCGGTGATGGTGGTCACGATGGTATAGGTCTTGCCGTCGTAAGATATACCGTTGCTGGCGGTTCCGCCGTTGACCTCGCGCAACGTGTAGGTGTGCTCGCCGGCCTCGGTGTACTCGATGGCAGTCATCGCGATCTTGCCGTCGGCGGCGTTAGTGCCGGTGGCGACGACCTTGTCGCCCTCGACGAGCTCAAAGGAGAACTCGCCGGCCTTGACGTCGCGCCCAGTCAGGGACTTGGTCGCGGCGATCTTATCGGTGACGCTGAAGCTCTTGGGGGTCAGATTGTAAGCGTTCTTGAACTCGATGCTCTTAACGTCCTCGGCACCCTTCAGCTTATGCGTAGCCACCAGCTGGCCCTTACCGTTATCGCTGATGATCGTCACGATGGTGTAGACGTTTTCGTCGTAGGTGATGCCACCAGCGTTGCCCTTGACCTCGCGCAACGTGTAGGTGTGCTGACCGATCTCGGTGTACTCGATGGGGCTGAACGCAACATTGCCGTTAGCGTCATTCTTTACAGTCTCGATAAGCTCCGAGCCCTCGCCCTTAACCTCGTGCAGCTCAAAGCTGAACTCGTCTGCCTCGAGGTCGCGGCCGGTCAGGGACTTGGTCGCCTTGATCTGGTCGGTAACACTGGACTCAACATGATCCGCAGCATAGGTGTTCTTGAACTCAGTCTCGCCCGAGGTCTTCGTCGCAGAAGCCTCAAGCTTGCCCTTCTCATTGGGCTTCACTGTCACGGTAAACTCTGCAACGTTGTCGCTGTAGGCGATGCCGTCGACCGTGGTCCCGGCATGCTTCTCGCTAACCTTGTAGACATACGTGCCCGGCTTGTCATAGGCAATCTCGCCGAAGCTAATGCCCGCATGGCCCTTTGTTGCAACCGCAATCTTGGACTCAGGCATCGGGGCGTTGCCCTCGGACGTCAGGCCAAACTCAAACTTGTCCTCATTCGTCCAGTCGCGTCCCTCGAGCACCTTGACCAGGCCAAAGTCGGCAGTTGTCAACGTTGTCGGCTTGGTATTGAGCGTAAAGTTAATCTTGCCGTTATTGCCCAGATAGACATTGACCTTCGTCGCGCCGGAAACAACCTTCGTGTTGTTCCACTGGGGATTGATTACGTCGCGTGCGGTGTCAGTCGGGTTTCCGCCAACACGTTCCTTGGTGGTGTGGAGCTGATTGATAAAGGCGAGGCGCGCGGTACCAGCCTTAATCGACCAGTGATCGACGTCCTTTACCAAAGCGCCTTCAAAGCTTTCGAGCTCGCTTCCCTTAACCGGGATCGAAACGGAATCATCGTACGGCGCGCCCGACGAGTTCTGCGCCATAAACTCATCTTTGTACCAATAGGTCTTAGAGCCCGAAGGCTTTTCCGTTGCAAGCTTGGTGCAAGCTGCGTCCGTATAGACGGGCGTTAGCTTTTGGAAGTAGTAGTAGCTGTTCGTAGCAGCAGGCTCAAAGCTTGCGACCGTATCGCCCGCATCGTCGCCGGTCCACTTGTTGGCGCAGAAGCTAACGGTATTGGAATCGGCGTCCTTGTGCTCATTGATGTAATCCTGCAGTCCCGGTACGTTATTGGGAGTAAACAGGTTTTTGCGTGCAATAGCCTTTACGCTCGATGCATACGCAACGCGGATAGGCGAGATGGCATCCGTGGAGTCAACCACAAACGTGCCCGCAGACTCGTCAACGGTAAAACGGCGCAGCGGAATGAGCGATGCGGGGACCTTGACCGTCACGATGTCGCCGCGCTGCGGATTGTTCTCGTCCGCGCAATCAACCGTAATTACGAGATGGGCGAGCTCGCCATCAAACGTATAGGTATCGATATTGCCATCGGTCGACTTGGTGGCGGCCCCATAGGTCTTGCCGTTGTACTCGGCACCGGTAAAGCTATCGACCTGCATAAAGGCGCCCAGCTCGTCCTCGAATGTGATGTAGCCGGAACCGTTGGGATTGTTGCCCTCGACCTTGGTCGGGAAACCCTTGCCCGACGTAATGGCACTCGAGATGTCCTTAAAGACCTGATCAAGCTCGGCGGCGTTGGTCGCCGACTTGTAGTAGCTAGCACCGGCAACGGGGTTGCCGAAATTGACATTCCACTTCTCAGTTCCAAAAAAGCCATGGCTTACGGACGATGTGGCATCCGGATAGTTACTCGACACGGCATGCATGAATTTATTCTCGTTGCTCGTGTCGTTGCTTGTTGGATCGTCGTCCGGCTTCGCACCGTTGAAGATACCGATGGTATAAATGGTCGCCCCGCCACTCTTTATGGTCTTGGCGATATTGATGGCATCCTTAGCAACCTCGGCCTCAAAACCATTAGAACTCGTAGGAGAGCCATCGGTGAAGAACACAACGATCTTCTGGGCGTCTTCACGACCAGCAATGCCCTTGGCCAGGTCCATGCCATAGTCGGCACGAGTAGAGCCAGCAGGCTCGATTAAATTAACCGTGTTCTTGAGGCTCTTTGCGCCCCCATCCTTGCAGACCGTGAGGCCCAACATGGTCTGGGAGTAGTTGTAGGTGTTGCCGTCGTCGCGATAGGTATCATTACCAACCTTATCGCTCTTCTTGCCCGCAAACTTTACGATGGCAACCTGGTGCTGCTTGCTCGCGTCCTTAACGTTCTTGTTTTGCTCGGCAATGGTGTCGATAAAGTGGTTGGCAGCATTCTTGAGCGCAACGATACGCTTAGGGGACCCTTTACCACCCATAGGATCATCCATTGAGCCAGAGGCATCGAGCACCATCACGATGTCGAGCGGCTTGGAAACCAGCGACGTCGTATCGGATGTCGAAGACATCGCCGAAAGCGTAGTCAAAAAGTCCGATTTCCCGTCATCGATTGCTTGGACCGTCTTATCCGTCCAAATTCGGCCGACGTTTTGCGTCGTGACCTTGCCGCCGTCATAGCCGCCCGCCCAGAACTTCCAATGGTTGCTGGTGTCGTGGTCGACTATCTTTGTCGCTTCCGGTCCGTCCATTCCTGTGCTGGACCTGGCGTTGGCCTCGGGCAGCATGGCAAATGCTGCAGCCGGCAATACCAGCACTACGGCCAGTATCACCGCCAAGAGACCCCTCGTGTACTTACTCATCGCGTCTCCCTTCTCGCAGGCTCAGACCTTGCATCAGCCTAAAGTTACGGAATGAGACACAATTTGAGCAGGTGACACACGTTCCAGATTCGGTTTTGGGCGTGAGACAAATGTCTCACCAAAGTTGAGACACGGCGTTTTCGCAGGAAAATAGGTGCGACTCAGAGCCATCGGGCCAAAATGATCCGTTTTCCTCCGTCCCCGGGGGCTCAAGGGCTGTCACCGATATGGCGCCATTTCAAAACTATGCCGGATTACGGGGCTAAGCTCGGAGACCTCATCCATACCCCCTATTTTTGAAAAACAGCAAGCGATCTACCTGCACTGATAATTGTCCTTGGGGGAAGCGGGCACTGCGGGGGCGCGTCAACAGCGCGCGATTTCCGCGTCGCAGCGCTACCCTGATGCTGAACGCCGGGACGATGACCCACTGACCTGCTGACGCCTCTTCGGCC
>JAXJBU010000009.1:0-16623 GCA_036302865.1 Collinsella sp.
CCCCCGGTCCGGCTGGGATAGAATGTCGCTGTGGGTCATCGTCTTTCCTTTCGTCGAATATCTAGGCACTGACGATTCTAGGCGATGGCCCTCCCTTGCTTCTTACACCACGACTGTGTGCGCGACCCTGAATCATGCCGCGTAGGGCACTTCCGCAGTCCGGAACCCGGTCCAAATTGAATTATCGCACCGCGTTAGCCCAAGACACCCGACAGGATCTCGATCAGGCTGTCCACGTCGGCTTCCTCGCAGACGAGCGGCGGCAAGAAACGCAGCGTATGGGCACCCGTAGCGTTAATCACGACACCGGCGGCCAGCGCGCGGGCAACAATATCATGCGCATCGCCCGCAGCGTCATCCAAGTCGCATCCGAGCATCAGTCCGCGGCCACGAACCTCAACCACGTGCGGGAGCTTGGCGAGCTTTGCCTCCATATAGGCGCCCACCTTGGCAGCATGCTCGGCATAATCGCCACGCACAAGCGCGGAGAGCGTCGCGGCACACGCCGCGATGGGCAAGCAGCTACCGCCAAAGGTCGAGCCGTGGTCGCCCGGCTTAAACACGTCGGCAATCTCCTTCTTTGCCACGACGGCACCCATGGGCACGCCATCAGCAATGCCCTTGGCAAGGCTCATGATGTCGGGCTCCACGCCATAGGTCTGGAACGCAAACGGCTTACCCGTGCGGAAGATACCGCACTGGACCTCGTCGGCGATAAGCACGGCGCCCACTTCGTGTGCCAGGTCGCGCGCCGCCGCCATAAACTCCTCGGTCATGGGGTGCACGCCACTCTCACCCTGGATCGGCTCGAGCATCACGGCACAAATCTCGCTCCCCAGCTGCTTAAAGATTGCACGCAGCTCGTCCACATCGTTGGGCGTGCAGGCCACAAAGCCACCCGGCAGCGGGCGGAAGCTGTCCTGCAGCCAATCCTGCATGGTGGCTGCAATGGTCTCGAGCGTACGTCCGTGGAAGCCGCCGCGCATGCACACGATGGTGTTGCCGCCATTACCGGCACGCTTGGCGTACAGGCGCGCGAGCTTCATCGAGCCCTCGTTGGCCTCGGCGCCAGAGTTGGCAAAGAAGGTCTCCCAAACCTGCTCATCCGCAGCCGGGGCACCAAGAGCAGCTGCCGTGGTCTCATCGCCGGCGGCAGTGGCATCGGCAAGCACGCGCGCACCATCTACGTCGTCGTTAGCAAGCTTGGACAGCAGCGCCGCGACCTGTCCGCGCTGCTCAATGTAGAAGTAATTGGAGACATGCATGAGCTTTTTGGTCTGTGCCTCGAGCGCCGAGAGCACAGCCGGGTCGCCATGACCTAGGCTGCACACGCCGATGCCGGCAAGAAAGTCGAGGTACTCACGGCCATCGTCGCCGGTGAGCTTCATGCCGTGACCCTCGACAAACTCGACCGGAGAGCGGCCAAAGGTATGCATAACGTAATGGGATTCAAGCGATTGCTGAGCTGCAAGTGACATGGGATGCCTTTCGTTGGGCGCCAGACGGCGCGGGGCTATGGGTGCAGGAATGGGGCGGCTGCGGGTCAGCTAGACCGTCTGAAGCTTCTCGACCTCGTCAAGGTTTTCGGTCAGACGCGCAGCAAACGTCGAAAGCGGATGCGGATGCGTATCGAACTCGTAAGCCGTCTCGGTGGAATGGATCACGGTGCCGACGCCGGCATCGGTCAGCAGCTCCAGGAGCAGCGAATGCGGCGTAGTACCGTTAATGATGTGGGCACGAAATACGCCGCCGGTAAGCGCATCGACGGCCGCGCGCAGCTTGGGAATCATGCCCTTATCGACCTCGCCGCCGTAGAGCATTTCGTTAACCTCGTCGAGCGTTAGGTTGGAGATAAGCGAGTCCTTGTCGCTAAAGTCCTTGTACAGGCCATCGACATCGGTCAAAAAGATCGCCTTATGCGCGTGGAGCGCCGCGGCAACGGCACCGGCGGCGGTGTCGGCGTTGATGTTGAAGAAACCGCCGTCCTCCCCCGCCGCGACGGTAGCGATGACGGGGATGTACTCGCTATCGAGTAAGCGCTCGATATAGTCGGTGTTGACGTGCATCACTTTGCCCACGCGACCGAGCTCGGGGTCGAGCGGCTCGGCGATGAGCGTGCCGGCATCGCTGCCCGACACGCCCACGGCCAGGTTGCCGTGGTGGTTGATGGCAGCAACCAGCTCCTGGTTAACCTTGCCGCCCAGCACCTCGCGCACGATATCCATAGTCGCCGGCGTGGTCACGCGCTGGCCGTTCTTAAACTCGACGGGAATATCGTAATGGCTCAGCGCCTCGTTGATAGCCTTGCCGCCGCCGTGCACGATGACGGGACGCATACCGATGATCTTGAGCAAAACGATGTCGCTCATCACGTCGCGGCGCAGCTGCTCATCAACCATGGCGGCTCCGCCATATTTGATAACAACCGTCTTGCCGGTCAGGTTCTTAATCCACGGCAGCGCTTCGAACAGCAGCTGCGCGGTTGCTTCGTTGGATTCGCTCGAACGACAATCGCGTGCGAATTTCATAATCTGCCTCGTCTTTCGTATCGTTATCGCGCCGTGCTCCGCTGTCGGCAATCGCGGCAAGATGCGCAGCGTGCCTGGAATCTAGGAACGGTAATCGCCGTTGATGGAGATATACTCATGCGTGAGGTCGCAGGTCCACACGGTCGTTGCCGCGTCGCCTGCGCCCAGGTCGGCCGAGATCACGATCTCGGGCGCCTCGAAACGTCGTAGAGCCTCGTCCTCGTCAAAGGGAACAGTCAGACCGTCGCGACAGACGGGCATGCCCATCATGTCGATGGAAACGTCTTCCTGATTAAACTTCACGTCGCACTTGCCAAGCGCCATGGCAACGCGGCCCCAGTTGCAGTCGTGGCCGGCGATGCAGGTCTTAACGAGCGGCGAGTTGGCAACGGCACGAGCGGCGATATCGGCCTCCTCGTCGTTCACGGCGCCGGTAACGTTGACCGTAACAAGCTTGGATGCGCCCTCGCCATCGGCGGCGATATTGCGCGCCAGGCTCTCGCACACCTCGTGCACGGCAAATGCCAACTCGTCGAAGGCATCGGAGCCCTCGACGATAGGCTCGGCATCTGCGGCAGCGGCGCCGGAGGCAAGCATGATGCAGGTGTCGTTGGTCGAGGTGTCGGAATCGACCGTTACCTTGTTAAAGGTCTGCTTGACGGTCGAGAGCAGCAGGGCATGAAGTGCCGCAGGCTCGACGGGGGCATCGGTGGTGATAACTGCGATCATGGTGGCCATGTTGGGCATAATCATGCCCGAGCCCTTGCACATTCCGCCTACCGAATAGACGTTGCCCGCATGGCCCGCAGCCTCACTGACGTAGGACACGGCGTACTCCTTGGAGTGCGTGTCGGTCGTCATGATGGCGCGAGCGGCATCGGCGCCACCATGGGCGGAAAGTGCCTCGTAGGCAGCAGGAATGGCGGTCTCAAACGTGTCGATCGGCAGAATCTGGCCAATCACACCCGTGGAGGCAACCAGAATCTGCTGGGGCTCGCAGCCGATGACCTGCGATGCGATGCTGCACGTCTCGCGCGCACATGCAAGGCCGGTCTCACCCGTGGCGGCGTTGGCATTGCCGGAGTTGACCGAAACGCCGGCGATGATACCGTAACCCTTGTCGGCACCGCCCAGGTTGGCGCGGCTCACCTGCACGGGCGCCGCGCAAAAGCGATTGGTGGTAAACACTCCAGCGCCGGGACAGGGTTTATCGGGCACGACGAGCGCGTAATCCAGACGCTCGGGGTTCTTCCGAAATCCCGCATGGATGCCTGCGGCCTTAAAGCCGGCCGCTACCGTAACGCCACCCTCGACGGCGCGAATCTTGATATCAAACAGCTCGGTATTCATCGTCTTTATGACTCCTTATGTCAAACAAAAAACGGACATCGGTTGGTGCGCCATGCCAGTCGTGATCATGAGACCAGCTTAAGAGTGGCGCCCCACTCGATGCCCGACTACCAAATCGTTAACAATCGAATGTGCTACACCGGGCACGCCACTGTGGGCAAGCCTCGTCGCTCGTCAAAGCCAAAGACGATATTGGCGCACTGGACCGCTTGGCCCGCAGCGCCCTTGCACAGATTGTCGATGGCGCCCGTCGCCACCAGCACGCCCGCGCGCTTGTTGAACGCAAGGCCAATCTGGGCGGCGTTGGTGCCGACGACCGAAGCCGTCTTGGGCTGCTGGCCGGCATCGAGCACGCGCACAAAGGTGCGTCCAGCGTAAAACTGCTTGTAATAGTCGACGACATCCTCAAGAGCCAGGGAGTCGATGGCCTGCGGCGTGAGCGGCAGCGTCACCGTGGAGAGCAGGCCGCGCTTGAGCGGTGCCAGATGCGGGGTGAAGACGACGCGATCGGTCAGGCCAAGGATTTGCTCAATCTCGGGCGTGTGGCGATGCTTGCCCACGCCGTAGGCCTCCAAATTCTCGTCGGCGCTGCAAAAATGCGTACGAGCGTTGCAGGACTTGCCGGCACCCGTCACACCGCTGATGGCATCGACAATCACGGGACCGTTCTCGGCCACCCAGCCCGCACGCACGGCAGGAGCGGCAGCAAGGCTCGTTGCGGTGGGATAGCAGCCGGCGCAGGCAACCAGCACGGGTTTGCCGTCGGCATGATCGGATGCAGCGGTCTCCAAATCCTGGGAGAACAGCTCGGGCAGACCGAAGGCGCGGGTCTTGAGCAACTCGGGGCTCGTGTGCTTGGCGGCATACCAGGCCTCAAAGGTGGCCGGATCGCTCAGGCGATAGTCGGCCGAGAGGTCAATGCAGGAGACTCCCGCGGCAAGCAGGGCGGGCACCTGAGCCATGGCCGCGGTATGCGGCACGGCCAAGAAGACGGCGTCGCAGGATTTAAGCTCGGGGGCGTCATGCGTGGTGAAAACCAGATCGCTCACGCCAGCAAAGCTCGGATACACCGCGGACAACGGCTGGCCGGCATCGGCGTTGGACGTAATGGCGACAAGTTCAAACTCGGGATGACCGAGCACGAGGCGAATGAGCTCGGCTCCGGCATATCCAGCCGCGCCGACGATTCCAACCTTCAAAGACATATCAGACTCCTTGTCTGCGATTTATGCACCGATGCGCATTTCGCAGCGGTCGTTATGAAGTGGGTTGAAACTTTAGCACCAAAAGATGCATTAACACGTAAATGGTTTACATATTCATGCATTGAAACATTCCCGACACATTCGCTTGAAGGAATTGACAAATGGAGCGGGCCCCGTATTGACCGGCGCTCCTAACGGCGCCGGGCAATACGGGGCCCGCCCATGCGAAAACCAAGTTGTTAGGATGAGCCAGCTGGCTAGAGCTCGACCGGCACCCATTCGTCGTGATTGCAGATAAAAGCCTCGGGATCCTCGACGCTAAAGAAGACGAGCGTGGGGTCGTTAGGCCCCTCATAGTGCTCGCTTAAGCGCTCAAGATGTTTCCATCCCGCCTCGCGCATATCGGGAGCGGCCTGGTCATCCAGACCCGCATGCCCGCGCAGGATCAACCAGCCATGGCCCGGCCACCAACTCGTGGCCTCAAAGCGCTGATTTTGCAGCAGCTCTTGCCACACGTCTTTGGTGCGCGCCGTCACAAACCACAGCTTGCCATCCTGAATCTGAGCAAACGAAAATGGACGTACATGTGGCTGCCCGTCCACACTCGTCGCCAAGTACCACGCCGGCACCGACGTCAGATACTCCAAAACCGTATTCAATCCGTCCACGTTTCCTCCTGTACTAGCCAGTTTGAGAGCCTGGTTGGTGTGAGCTAGAGCTCCAGGCGCTCCTCACTGCCGTCGATATCACAGAAGCGCGCGGCAATGTTGCGGACCGAAAAGAAAGCAAGGCGGCCGTCGTTGGCACTCTCGTGTTCCTCGCCGATGCCCACCATGTGCTTAAAACCCGCTTGACGCACCTTGCCGCTCGCAACTGCGTCGTCCTCGAGCGCGGCCTCGCCGGTTAATACGATCCAGCACTCCCCCGGCTTCCAGCCCGAAAGCTCAAACTTGGGGTTCGCGCTGAGCTCGGCCCACACGTCCTTATCGCGCGACGTGCAAAACCATAACTTGCCGTTATCGACCATGGCAAACGAGAACGGCCTTACGCGCGGCTGATGCCCATCGTTCGCATCAGTCGTAGCCAGAAACCACGCGGGGATGCGCCTGAGGTATGTGCAGGCGCGCTCGAGTTGGGCCGTGCGGTCGATTTCGGTCATAGGGACCCCTTTCTTGCGCTCGAATCGCGCCTAAACAAGTTGAAGATTGATGACGATGACGCAGATGAGCAGCAACGCCGTCACCACCACCGCCAACGCATCGCTGCGACCAAATGCAAGCGCATGCAAACGTGTGCGGCCCTGCTCGCCATGATAGCAACGGGCATCCATGGCGGCCGAAAGCGTCGCGGCATGACGGAACACGCCCGTGAACAGCGGAATCGCCACACTGCCGAGCATACGCACGCCGCCGAGCGGGCCTCCCGTCACGCGCGCACCGCGGCTTGCTTGCGCGTCCGCCGTCTGCTTCATCTCGGTGGCAAACTGCGGCATAAAGCGCAGCGCGATACCCATAATCATGCCGAGCTCATGCGCAGGGAGCCCCACGCGCGCAAACGGTGCGAGCAGACGCTCAAAGCCCGCGGTGAGGTCGAGCGTGGGCGTGGTGAGCGTAATGGCGCTCATGCCGGCCATCATCAGAGTCAGGCGGCACGCCATAAAGGCGGCAGAACGCAGCGAGCCCTCGCTTATCTGCAGAAAGCCGAGCTGCCACAGGATGCGCCCACTCTGATCGGTAAACAAGTTGAGCACCGCGACCACGACGACGATCGCCAGCAGCGGCGCCATCGACGACAGAACGCGACGAACCGGCACCCGGGACACGGTATAGATCAGGACAACGAAAATTGCGACCGGGGCCAGTCCGCGGAAGCTGCTGACTGTGAGCGTCGTGATCAAAAACACAAAGCCCAAGAGCAACTTGGTTCGCGGGTCCAGGCGGTGGATTGCACTATCGCCGGGATAGTAACTGCCAAACGAAAACGCCTCCATCAGCAGCCCTCCTCTCGCGCGACCGTCTTGGATTTAGCAATGTCCGAGACGTTAGAAGAACCGTCTGGGCGGCCGATCAGCAAATCTGCCAACTCGTCGGCCAACGACTCAACCGTATAGAGCCCGCCGCGACGCAGCGGCACGCCCGCCTCCGTAAGCGCCAGCGCCATACGCTGGGCGGCGGGAACGCCCAAGCCGATCGACTTGAGCTCATCGGCATGCGCAAACACCTGAGCGGGCGTGCCCTCGGCAAACACCGCGCCCTCGTTCATCACGACAATACGGTCGCAGCAATTGGCCAGGTCATCCATGCTGTGCGAAACCATGACAACGGTCAGGCCATCGCGGTGAAGTCGGTCGATGAGCCCTAGGAAATCCCTGCGCGCAGCCGGATCGAGCCCCGCCATGGGTTCATCGAGCACCAGGACTTCGGGCTCCATGGCGAGTACGCCGGCGAATGCCACACGCCGTTGCTGACCGCCCGAAAGCTCAAAGGGACTCTTGTCGCCGACCGTGGAAAGGTCGAGGCCCACGCGCGAGAGCGATGTCTCAACGCGGCGGGCAACCTCGGCCTGCGACAAGCCAAGGTTGTGCGGACCAAACGCCACGTCCTGCGCCACGATTTCGGCAAACAGCTGACGCTCGGGATATTGAAACACCACGCCGACCTTGGCCTTAACCGCGGCGGCGTCTTTCTTGTTTGACAGATCGAGCCCCAGCGCGCGAACGGATCCCTCCTGAGGGTGAATCAAACCGTTGAGATGCTGGACCAGCGTCGACTTACCCGAACCGGTATGACCTGCCAAGCCCAGGAACTCACCGCGACGCACCGTCAGCGATACATCGCGCAGCGCCCACGGGCTGCTGGGGTCGTTTCCCCAGAGAGCCTGTTTGCTCGATTTGCCCGCAGTGGCCGAGCGCTTATGCCAGCGGCGGCGCTCGCGCGGACTGAGCGAATAACTGTACGAAACATGGGATAGCTCGATGACGGGCTCCGACGCGTTCCCCTCGTTGCCAACCGGAACAGTGCCGTCAGCGATTTCCCACTGGGATACGGAAGACTGCCCCGCGATGTCTGCTCCACTTCGCTCGGTATAGACCTGCGCAACCTCGGTAACCATATCCGCCTCGCGCACCTGCGCGTGAACGGGCACACCCTTCGCACGAAGTGCCCTACCTAGACAGCACGACGCCGGCATATCCAAGTTGAGCTGCGCAAGTTCGTCCGCCCGCGTCAAGATTTCCTCGGGCTTACCGAGCATGGCAACTCGTCCCGCCCGAAACACCGCGACACGATCGGCCTCGGCAGCCTCTTCCATAAAGTGCGTAATCATCACGATGGTCATGCCGCGATCGTGGAGTGCGCGGCACGCTTTCATAAGGCCCTTGCGTCCGCGCGGATCGAGCATCGAGGAAGCCTCGTCCAATATGAGCACGCGCGGTTCCATGGCGAGCACGCCGGCAAGCGCCACGCGCTGCTTTTGACCGCCCGAAAGCGCGTGGGTCTCATGGCGCTCAAAGCCCACCAGGCCCACACCCTTCAGCGCCTCGCGCACGCGCTGCGCAATTTGCGCCGATGGCACGCCTAGGTTTTCGGGACCAAACGCAACATCATCTTCGACAAGCGTTGCCACCAGCTGATCATCGGGATTCTGGAATACCATGCCCGCGGTCGAACGAATGTCGTAGACCAGCTCGGGGTCGGACGCATCCATGCCGTTGATGCGTACCGTGCCCGCATCGGGCTGCAGCAGCGCATTCAGATGCTTGGCAAGCGTCGACTTACCCGACCCATTGCCACCGAGGATGCAGAAAAACTCGCCGTCCTCGATGTTCAGATCGACACCGTCGAGTGCCGACACGGCACCGTCATAGCTAAAGGAAACGCCCCGACACTCAATCATGCGCGGCCTTTGACCTGGTCCTTTTTAGGCGTGATGAGGTTGGAGACCGCTTTATACACCGCCAGTGTCAACACCGAGTTAAGCACGGTCTTGATAAGGTTGAACGGCAGCACGGCAGGAATCATGAGCGGGGCGATCACATCGACCGAGCCATACCAGAACCATACGCCAATAGTAAGGTTTGCGACCATAGACAGCGCCGTAGCGGCAATGACGCCGAGCGCCAGGCCAATCACGGCACCCTTGTAGGTGTACATCTTCTGATAGACGATAGCCGCAGGCAGAATATAGCCCAGCGTGGCAACCAAGTTCATAAGCGCACCGACCCAATCGCCCGTGGTAAGCGCATGGATAACGATAGCCATAGCGGCAACAGCGGTGCCGGCACCAGGGCCATACGCAAATCCACACACCATCGCCGGCACCAGCGACGGGTCATACGTCAAAAACGGCGCCGAAGGAAGGATGGGCAGCTGCACGTACATAAACAAGGCGCCCAAGGCGCACATCAACGCCATGGTAACGAGCTGTTTGGTGCTCCACCTATTCGTGTTCTCAAAATGGATATGCTGTGACTGTTCAGACATAAGATCACCTGCCTCTTTCATCCGGACTCTAACCGTTGGTACTGGGATCTCACCAGTTCAGCCGGCATGCGAACCAACGCACACACGGGTCGCGGACTCATCGGCTCGGTCGCAGGCATCTCGCCTGCGCCACGGCGCCCCTGTGGCACCGCCCGATTTACCGCCAGTGGGGAATTCCACCCCGCCCTGAAACAGCAATTGCAAGTGTAGCACGAGCAGATGCTCGCGCAAGTATGCCGAGGGTAATTTATGGTGAGGGGAAACGCTCCAGAAATACGTCCAGGATAGCTCAGTCGAACGCGAGCGCTAGCGCAGGTGTCGCCCGCGATAGTCGGGAGAATCAGCATCGGAATCGGGGGAAGCCGAGGAGGCTGAAGCAGAGGAGACGAAGGGGGCCGCAGGCCTGGAGGCTCCCACGGTCCACCCGTTTCCACCATCGCCACCAGCCGCGTCGGCGTCCAGCGTCACCGCGGCGGCAACGGCAGCACGCTGCGCCGCGCGCCGCTTCTTGCGCACGTGCCCGGCCGCAACGAGACCCACAACAATCGCCAGCAGCGCGCCCAGAACGCCCAGCGCCACCGCGGTGGTGTTAATGCCCTGCACGTCCTCGGACGCGGGTATCTCGTTCGGAATATCCGCCCGCACGCCCGATACGAGCAGACGATGCGAGTTCACGCCGTAGGGCGTGCAGGTCATGAGCGTCACGCGGTCCTCGCCGGCGGTCACGCGCATCTTGGAATCGTCGTCGGGCTCAATCACGTCTATGCGGTCGATCTTGTAACCCAGCTCCTCGCCCATCACCTCGATGTAAAACGAGTCGCCCACCTGCAACTCATCCAAACGCGTGAACAAGAGCGAACCCGGCACGCCGCGGTGGCCGGTAAGCACGGCGTGCGTGCTCGCGCCACCCACGGGAAGCGACGTTCCATACAGGTGGCCGGCGCCCGCGGCGAGCACCTCGGTGGAGGTGCCGTGGTACACGGGCAGATTCACGTCGATCTTGGGAATGCGCACCGAGCACATAAGGCCCGATCCCGCGTTAAGGAGTCCCTGGTAGGTGGTGTCTTGCGAGGCGATGGAGTCCTTGGCACCTGTTGCGGTGGAGGCGCCGGAGGTGTTTCCAAACGGGTCCACGACCTCGCCGATAACGTCCTGACCGCCGGCAGCCAGCTGCTCGTTATAGGCGCGAGCGGCCGCGAGGGCCTCCTCGGCCTGCGGGTAGGGCCAGCCGTCCACGGTGCTTTGCGCAGCAGTAACGGCGGCAGTCTGCTCGGCCTGGGACATGGCGCGCAGGACGAGGGGCGTGGCCACGATGGCAAAGCCGGCGGCAAAGCACAAGAGGGAAAGCAGGCGTAGGACGAGCGGCAGTTTACGTCGGCTGGGGGAAGCCGGACGCGAACCGCCGCTCGGCGTGCACGACGTCGATACGGGCTTGATTCCTTCCATGTGGTTCACCTCCAAAGGTACGGGTGGAATGTGGGCGCGGCGCGAGAACGCGCGGCACATGAGTGGTTGCGCCTCAATGCGCTGCGCCCCGCCGCGGGTCTAGGCGCGACGGGGTGCGGCGAAAGAGGAATATGGCAACGCGGCGCGCAGGCGCTGATAGGAGACGACGATCGCCCGCTCGCCGCGTCATCAAGCTAGGGAATTAAGCGCGCATACGTGCACTCAGGGCGAAGGCGGCGCCAGCAGCCATGAGCAGCACACCCACAGTGACGAAGACCTTGATGCCCAGGTCACCGGTCATAGGCAGCTCGGTGAGGTTCTTGGCGTTCCAAATCTTGATGGTCGAGCTCTCCACGGAGACGCGAGAGTCGGTATTCTTTGGGTCCTTGGCACAAGAGACGGCAGTGATGGTCTTCTGGCCCTCGGGATCGTTGGCATTCACCGTATCGGATACCGTAAAGTTGAACTTCGGCAGGGAGACGGCGGTGTAATCATCGGGAGGAACGATCTCCTCAATCTCATACGTGCCAGCGTCGAGACCATTGAATTCGATGACGCCCTTGTCATCGGTGGTGAACACGCCAGTCTCAGGAGTGCCAGTTGACTTGTCCGGATTGGCTTCCATAGTTTTCCAAGCACCGTTCACGCAACGGAGATAGCTGTCACCGGACTTGATCGTGAACTTGGCACCCGGGAGCTTAGTGGTCATGTCCTTGGCGGTCTTCTCGATGTTGAACTTATACGAGTAGACATTCACCTCGTCACCAGGAATGATCTGCACATCGGAGATGTTGTTGGGGTCGTGCGACCAGGTGAGTGAGTCCTTGTTGGGGTTGCCCTTGATGTCAGCAGTGCCATTAGTAATGCTGGACAGCTTGGCGTCTGAATCGAGGGTGGCCTTCACCAGGACGACAACCTTCTTTCCCTCCGCAACACTAGCACCGTTGACGTAGGCCGAAAGGTCGATGACCGAATCCACGCCACCCTTGTACTTCTCATCAGTGTCGTTCGTCTCAGAATAGGTAACGTTGTATTTGTTCGCGTCAAGAACAGCGCCGTCGACCTTGACCGACACAACATCTACGCCCTTTGCCGTGCCATTGGTATCAATCGAAGAAATAGCGGGACTAGCGGTATCAGTAATCTTGAACACACGGTTGGTCGAATAGCCGGTGTAGTACGGAACGGTGGTCTCGAGCGTGTAGTACACGGTGTCGCCAACGGAGAACGACGGCTCGTCGCTGTAAGTGCCGTCAGAGTTGGCAAGGTGCTTGGAAATGGTTGGAATCACGTTCTTCACGGTAACGGTGCCATCGATATCGGTGTCCGGAATGCTCGTCGGCGTAATGATGGGCAGTGAGAAGGACTCCTTGTCAGCAGCGGGACTGGTAGCGTCCTTCAGGAACCAGATACCCGGGACTTTAAAGGTTTTCACATTGGCGTTGTTGTTCGTAGCCGCGGTGAACGGGGTTGCAGTAGAAGCCTCAGGGAAGGTCTGGTCCTCGAGGTTCTGGGCAAAGGTGCGCAGCGCGGCGTCGTTGTTCCAGGGCGAGGAGAGGTTAGGGGTTCCGGTATTGCTAAACACATGCATGATCAGGAAGCCCATAGGGTTGTTCGACGAGTTGCCGTCGGACACATAATAGTTCTTGTCCTGCTTGTAGGCAGCAAGCACGTTCTGGGCATTGCCCGTCTTATCAATGACAGCATTGAAGTCCATCGCGGCCTCGATGGTGCTCACGAGCTTCTCGTTGGTATCAATCGTATAGGCAATCGACTTGTCATTGTTAACAACAACGTCCTTCAGCTCGGCAAGCTGCCAGCCGTTGAACTCGTGATCGGCAGCATCCGTCGACTGCTTGTTGATCGTAATGCTGTAGGTGGGATCAGCCTTGGCCACAGGCGCTCCACCCACCAGGCCGCTTACGGCGATCGCGACGGCAGCGGCGCCAGCGATCAGCTTTTGTACGAATCGGTTCATGATTCCCCTTTCAGAAATAAGCCCGACATTCATGAACATCTATCTACCTGCGTCGTCGGACGAACCGTCCTGGCGGCGCTTTGTAGCGAACCAATACGCTCCCGCGGCGATGCCGCCCAGAAGCATGAGACCGGCGCCCACGAGGAGCATGGAGTTTTCGGTCCAACCCGCGCCGGTGAGCGGGAGGTCCGTGAGAACTTTCACGTTGGTGAAGGTGGAGGCGGGAATGGCGTTGGGCGCGGCGTCCTTGCCGATGGTGTTACTCACGGTGTTGCCCATGTCGTCCTTCACCTGCGTGACCGTGGTGGAGGTGGTGAGGCCGGAGCGCTTGCCATCGACCATGGCGGCCTTTACCGTAACGGCCACCTGGTACTCGGCCTTGGAGTAGCGGAGCTTGTCGATGGCACCGGTGGTAGGCGCGACCTCCTTCACCGTGTAGGTGTAGGTCTTGGCGCGAGTCGGGTTCGAAGCGTCGATTGCGGCGAGGTGATCTTTGGAGAACGAGATATCACCAAAGGATGCCACGATGTCGTTGACCTTCGTGGAGCCTGCGGGAGCGACGGAAATAGTCTTCGAGTCAGGCATAGGTGCGCTACCCTTGTTTGCCCCCGTAGCTTCGATGCTGAAATCGAACGCCACATAGCTGCCGCCGGAATTCGTAGGCCAATCCGTGTTACGAACAGATTTGGTCACCGGGATCCTCACGGACGTGGTGGTGAGAGAATCGGAGATGTACGCGTTGCCGCCCTCGTCGAAAGTCGGCTTTTTGTCCTCGCTCCACGTAATGGAGCCGTTCGTGCTGGACACCGTGAACTCGTAAGCCGTCAAATTCTTCTCGTAGCCAAACGGAGCCTGGATCTCAACAAGCGTGTACGTGCCCGGCAGCAGGCCCTCGAGCGTGAACTTGCCGGGTGTGGTGTCGATGTCTGCCCACGTGGTGTCGCCCGAAGCCGACTGATCGCTCACGGTCCAAGACTGGTCAACGGTCGTACCATCGGCGTCCTTGGTCTTGGTGAGCTTCCACTCGGAACCAGCCAAAGGAGTGCGTCCTGCGTCGCCCTTCTCCACCTTGGTCCAAGACACCGTACCGGCGATCTTGGTGTTGGCGATGGCGCCCGTGGCGTTAGGATGATCGAACGGAACCAGCGAGTTACCTTTTGCCGTGTCCACGTAGCCCTGGACATAATTCACCAACTCACCGGTATTGTTCATAGTGGCGTAGTAGATGGTCTCGGACTTCTGGTAACCAGCCGGAGCAGCCGCCTCTTTGATGTAATAGGTGAAGTAGTTGGTGTAACTGGGATCGCCGATGTTGGCCTTCTGGTTCAAATAGTTGAACTGAATCTCGCCATCATTAGAAGCGTAATCGTTGGCAGCGCCATCCGTTACCGTAACGATGGGATGCGTCCCGTTCTTGGCATCATCGACAGTGCCGTATATCGTCCACGAGGAACCGGGAAGCAGCGTAGTGCCATCCGCAGCGTCGACCTTGCTCCATGCAATGGAGGAACCGTCCGGTGTATACGAGCCAGACCACGGGAAGTTGTGACGCTCCTGGTCCATATCGATGACGGAAGCCGAGTTACCCTCGCTGAAACTACTCCACGCCACCGTAGGGTTGTACATCTGGAAGTCCCCGCCAACATAAACGCGTCCGTTGGTGGTCACGTGATCCTCGAAGCTGCCGTTGGGAACAATGATGCTGCCCAACATGGCGGCTGCGGGGTCGTCGTCGGTCCACTTCCCGTCCCCACCAAAATCAGTATTGCCCTCAAGGGCCATACCACCGCGGATGGTGACCTGGCTGGCCGTTGCGAAGTTCCACAGGATGCTCTGGGCGGCAGTGGAGTACTGAGCCCTGAGGTTCTTAGCATCCTCGGTGTCACCCTCCTCGTACCCGCGGGAGATTTCCGTACCATTCCACCAGAAACGCCAGCCGGTGTTGAACTCAACCGGAGTCGCAGGCTTGTCCTTATCATCGATGATGTTGACGACCACGGAAGCGTCCTCAGGTATATTCATGAAGCTGAAGTCCACGCCACGGTAGGTCTTGTCGCCAATGGAGTTGGTAAGATCGGACGCCTTGAGGTTGAAGACCTGTAGCGGAGAACCGTTACCGTTTTCGTCCGCATCTCCGGTAAACGTGATGAGCTTCTCGTTGTTGACAAGAACCACCTGGTCGGAAACGTTCTTGCCGTTAACGTCGGTATAGTTCGTCTTGCGCTTAAAGGTCTTGATGGAGTCGTCGAACGTGAGGCCGTACTGCTCCTTATTGTTGTACTTTTTAATCATGTATTTGGAATTCTGCTCAGCAACACCGACTATGTATCCCCCGGTGGCCTTAAGCTTTGCGAGGGGCGTGGAGATGTTTGCCTTTACTTCGGACTCCAGGTAATTGGTGTAGTCCTTACCGTTGATGTTGTTGAGGAAGTTGACTCGGTTGAACAGCGAGCTTTCGCCCTCATTTCCCCCTTCATAGTAGTTGCCCTGGGTTGTAACCACAGACTGGCGCCTGTCGTTAGTCTTCCAATAGGTAATGGGGCCTGCAATCTGCGCGGTGTAGTCATAGCCAGTGGAGTCACCCGTTGTCGCCTTGCCGACCCAGGCACCCTTGGTCCACGCGCCAACGGTAGTCGCCTGCGGCGTGTCCCCGCTGTAACCAACGCTCATGCTGGTGATCGCGCTGTCGATTCCGGCGACCGCAAGCACCGTGCTTCCCTCACCGGGACGAAACTGCGAGCCAAAGCCGACGGTGCCGAAACGGAAGCCATGGCCGCCCCAACTCTCCTTGATAGGATTCATGGCAAGCTTGCCACGGACCACGGTAAGGCCCTCCGCCTCAGCGGCATATGAGCCGGTGGGGGCGTTGCTCGCATCAAGAGTACTAGTGTTGCTCGGTTTACCACCGATGTACATGTCGCGGCCGACGTAGGTGGCCACGCCGGGATCGGGGGTGGAGACATTGATATTCGTACCGATACCGATAGACGTGGGCTTGTAGATGCCCTTGCCCACAGTGGTAGCCGCGCTCGCAGAGGTGGCGGCGCTATTCTGGTTTTCGGCATCCTCGTTGGTGTTACCTACAGCAGCGGAGTCACTTGAGGAACCCCCCCCCATTACAGTTTCCTCAGCAGAAACTGTCTGGGTGTCGTTGGCGATGGCCTGCGAGATCGGGGGCATAACGAGCGACAGCACCAGGCTCAAAACGGAAGCTCCGCACAAAACACCTGCCAGCACACGATGTGCCGCTTTATTGTTCTGCTTAGATTTATCTGAATTTGCCGTCATCGATGCCTCCTCCCCCAAGAGACCGCGATCTCGCTCTTTCACGAATTAGTATAGAGCGCGCAACCTATAATTGATCGCGCAAGATATACATATTATTACTCATTGTTTAAACAACGAAAAGCCCGATTCTATCGATTTCTTTTCTCAGTATCTTTTTCTTGACATTTGTTCAAACTATGCAGTGTTATTCGATTTTTCAGTTTTGGAAAACCGACGCTCCTATAAGTTGTCAATAGGCAGTTTGCGGGAGCGCTCCCTTCAATTCGCACAGGAGCTCGTAATACCTCCTCTCCAGTTTCGTCGACCGCCGTCTCCCCCGTTCCAGGTGACCGAGCGCGGCCGCGGAC
>JAXJBU010000010.1:0-1962 GCA_036302865.1 Collinsella sp.
GGTCCTCACGAGCAACATCGCCCCGAGCGGGTGGGATGAGTTCTTCACGGGCGACGACACGCTCCTCTGCGCCCTCGACAGGCTGTTCGACAAGGCGTCGGTGTTCGTGATGCGGGGCCCGAGCTACCGCGGCAGGGAGCTTGACACCTACTCGGTGGAGGCCGTCCCCCAGGCGGTGAAGGTGAGGGGGATCCAGCCCGAGGGGATGTAGGAATGCGATAGGAAAGTCATAGATGCGGGCGTGTTGGCTAAAATGGGTCGGCCGGGATTGGTCAATCTCGGCCGACTATATTTGGCTAAATTATTCCGACGCTAACAGCGCTCTTGTCGGAGCGCCGCGTTTTTCATATCGAAAGGTGGCACCATGCAGGCATCGCAGCGTCTCGACCGCTTTGGCGCGGAGGTCTTCGCCTCACTCAACAACAAGCTTCTCGCGCTGAAGGCTCAGGGCAAGACCATTTACAACATGAGCGTGGGAACGCCCGACTTTAAGCCGTACAACCACGTGGTCGAGGCGCTCACGCAAGCAGCCCAAGATCCCGAGATGTGGAAGTATGCCCTGCGCGACCTGCCCGAGCTCAAGCAAGCCGTGTGCGATTACTATGAGCGCCGCTTCGGCGTTTCGGGCATTACGCCGTCCATGGTGCAGTCGTGCAACGGCACGCAGGAGGGCGTGGGTCATTTGGGCCTGGCCCTGCTCGATCCGGGCGATACTATCCTGGTGCCCGATCCGTGCTACCCGGTCTTCGAGGCGGGCGCCAAAATCGCCGATGCCAAACTCGAGTACTATCCGTTGGTTGCCGAGCACAATTACCTGCCCTATGTGGCGGGCATCGATCCCGAGGTTGCCGATCGTGCCAAGTATATGATCGTGTCGCTGCCCGCGAACCCGGTGGGCTCGGTGGGCACGCCCGAGATCTACGAGGAGATCATCGCTTTTGCACGCGAGCACGACCTGCTCATCGTTCACGACAACGCATACTCCGACATCGTGTTTGACGGCGAGCCCGGCGGCAGCTTCTTGCAGTATCCCGGTGCGCTCGAGGTGGGCGTCGAGTTCTTCTCGCTTTCCAAGTCGTTTAACGTCACCGGTGCCCGTATCGGCTTTTTGGTCGGCCGAGAGGACGTGGTCTCTGCCTTTGCCAAGCTGCGCAGCCAGATTGTCTTTGGCATGTTCTTCCCGATCCAGAAGGCCGCCATCGCCTGCCTGAAAGGTCCGCGCGATGAAGTCGAGGCGCAGCGTCTGAAGTACCAGGAGCGCCGCGACGCCCTGTGCGACGGTCTTGAGGGCCTGGGCTGGGAGCGTCCCAACGCGCATGGCTCTATGTTTGTGTGGGCCAAGCTTCCCGGTGGTCGCACCGATTCTATGGCGTTTTGCGAGGAGCTCATGGAGAAGGCCGGCGTTGTGGTGACGCCGGGCGCGAGCTTTGGTCCTTCGGGCGAGGGGCACGTGCGCATGGCGCTGGTTCTGCCACCCGATCAGATTGCTTTGGCTGTCGAGGCCATTCGCGAGGCGGGCCTGTATTAGAAACCTATTTCGACTCGTCAATAGCTCGAAACCGATTTCGCGCAGTTATTTTACGAATACTGCAAACAATTTCGGTAAACGGTCGATTTTTGGCTGCGAATAGGAGCATAATCAAAGTCCCGATTGGATGTATTGGGATTACGGCAAGCCGCTCGGGTCGTTCCCGGGCGGCTTGTTTGTGGAGAGAGATGGGAGTTTCTAATGGTTAACGAGAAGAAGGTCGCTATTGTCGGCTGCGGCTTCGTCGGTTCGTCTTCGGCGTTCGCTCTGATGCAGAGCGGTCTGTTCTCCGAGATGGTCCTCATCGACGTGGACAAGAACCGCGCCGAGGGTGAGGCTCTGGATATCGCGCACGGCATGACGTTTGCCGAGCCGATGAAGATCTACGCCGGCGATTATTCCGATGTCGCCGACGCCGCCATGATCGTCGTCAC
>JAXJBU010000011.1:0-10980 GCA_036302865.1 Collinsella sp.
TCGACTCGGATTCCTTGCGGCCTGAACAATCGCAAGTGTCCGGCGAGGGGGCGGCTTTGTAAAGCCGTTTGGCCCCACCCGCATAGCGGGTGGTTTCTGATGCGGCGCGCTGCGCGCCCCGCACAGGCTAAAGCCTCTAATAAAAGAAGCGGCGCTGCTAATAGCAGCGCCGCTTACATCATCAAAGAAGAATCGTTATCGATCGTCTCTGGGCTTTTTCGTTCAAAACCAGAGTATGTCGATTACGGCTCATCGAAGTCCATCCACTCTACAGGCTGCATCAGTCCGTAATAATCGACGGGCGTTTTGGATCGAATCATGCCCAAATGACCGTCGCTCTTCCGCACCCAACTGCGTCCGTGGCGATCGGTGAAAGCCACCTCGCAGCCGAGCGTCTTATGCATCGAGCAATCGAGATGCCCGATGCACCTCACGGTTTTGCCCGGAGCAACGGACGAGAGCAGAACCCTGCCGTCGCTCCCCTCGACGGCCCTCCCGTCTTCAGGCCCGGCGCCTTGGACGAGCACGGCAGTGAGGATAACTTGGTAAACGAGGTCGTTGCTATTGTTCATCACCTCTAGGCCGAACTGCGGCGCGATATCAGCCCTGCACCCTCCAACCGTGGCCGTCTCCCTCTCGGACATCCTGACCACACGGGCACAGATGGCCGATGCCTGGCTCCGCGCGGCCGCCCGGCGGCCCCGTACCAGCGAGACAATCCACTGGAGGAGAGTGAGCGCCAAAGATAGGAAAGCAACAGCCGTGCCGAAATCGATTTGGCCGTTGAAACTAATTACAACGCCATCCGTGATCATTTGGCCAACCCATCCGCCAGTGTCGCCGCCTCAAGGAGAGGCTTCCGGTCGTCGGGCCCCACTTGGCGAACGGCTCGCTGCCCCCGTCGCACATCCCGCATTCTGGCCGTAGGCCTCTCGTGAAGCCCGGGGTAAAAGAGTACGCGGTAGAGCTCGTAAAACCCTTCGCAAGGCATATCATCGTCGAAACGCACGATACCACAGCCTCCCTCCTCTACAGATTCCGCCTTATAGAGGCCTTACAAAACCTCGCGTCTGGATTCAGCGGGGCTGTAGCAGGATTTGACCGGAAAGGTGTTAGCTTGGATTATGTGAATGCCAGACGAGCCCGCCCTCAGCAAGCACACCCTCCTGCTCGGCGAGGCAGACAGCGTATGCGCCCTCCTCGCCAACGTCGGAGTAGCAGTTGCGTTAGGGCTAATCTAAATACAACCAATTGGCCGATTTCCCATTGACGGTAACATTCCAGACATTGGGCGGCAGCAACCGGTGCGTGGCGATGCGCTCGCCGGCGTGGTAGATTGACAGCGTCGGCTCGCCGACCCAGAGTCCCTGCAGAAGGGCCGCTCGGCCTCAGCCGCCTCCCCCCCTCTTTGGGCAGCGCATCGAGCAGAGTCTTGCCCAGCTGCGTGACGGCGTTGACCGAGGTGTAGTCCAGCTGCCTGCCGTCCCCGGCGCCGCGCACGCGTGCTATGCCCGCCTGGAAGGTATAGCTTATGCCCGCGAGCACCTCGGCGCGCGTCGTGGTGGCCTTCTCCGCCGCGAGCCTCTTGAGGCGGGCAATCCTAGCCTTGACCTCATGCTCGGCCTCGAGCTTGCAGGCCTTGTTGTCCACCGTCTCGGGCTTCCAGCGCGAGCGGTCGGGCTATGCGGCGAGCATCGCCTGCCTCTGCGTCTTGCCGGCCACGCGCTCGCGGCAATATGTCTCGTGGCGCGGGTTCGCCATCGGCTCGTCGGCGTCCAAGCACCGCCCCCAATCAATCGCGCCCGCCGCGAAAAGCGGGAAGCCGCCCCGAAGGACGGCTTCCCAACGCCCCATGCGGCGGAGGATTACCGCACGGCTATGCTCCTAGACGTGTCGCCATGAGAAGGGCCGCCCCGGAGGGCGGCCCTTGGCGTCGCGTTCGGGCTACAGCCCGATGAACTCCCTGAGTCCAGGGTGAGAGAGCGCCATCATCGCAGCCATAATGAACACGAGGGCGACGTCTGCGGCGATCAGGCAGTTCCTCGGCCAGTTGCCCAGTTCCACCTTCCTGTGGTTGAAGGACATCTTCCAGATGAAGACCAGCAGGATGCAGACCGTGTTGATGAGCACGAAGCCCACGAGCGCGGCGAGGAGCACGATGGCACGTATGCCGCCGTCGATGCCGAGCGCGCCCATCGCGGAGGTCGAGAACCCGACGCCGCCGTTGAAGGCGAGCACGACCGCCGCGAACACGCCGAGGATCGCGATGTACTCCATCCTCGTCTTGTCGAGGCGCTCGTCGAACTCCCTTTCCAGCTCTGCGCGTTTCTGGTCCGCCTCGTCCCTTTCCGCTTTTACTTCGGCGATTGCCGTTTTGAATGCGCGCATGGCCTGCTGCTGTTCGATGTCGTGGCTCAGCCTCGTCTTTTCCAGGTCGATGTGGTCGGCGAGTTTGAGGACACTTTTCGCCTGGTCACAAAGTCCATGCTTCGTCAGGTACTCATGGATGATGCGAATGTTCTCAGCGAGGCAATTGACCGAATAGGGGACCCCTTCGTCTAAGTCCCCAGAGGACTGCCCGAGTGCATTGAATACCAGGTCGCAGATGTCGGCATATCTATGGCGATAGGGCTCGCTCCCCCCCCATATAGCTTTGCGAAGAAGCTCGAGGCTCGGCGTATGTCCTCTTGGGAGAGCACCGCAGCATCATCCGTGCTGGCGAGGGATTCGAGCATGTCGCGGAGAGCCTTGCGTTTCTCTGCGTCGTCACTGCCTGCGTTTATTGGAGGAACTTTCAGGGGCGGTTTCGAAAGAGTCCCAATTTTGCTGGTGAGCAGAGAGAGGGCTCTTCCGATGTTTTCGGCCGCCTTTGCGTATTCTTGTTCGGTCACTCAGAGACCTCGCTAGCGCACTGCATGATCAGCTCATTTGGGATGATTCCCTTGTGTAGGCGCTTCTGGTTGTAGATGACGTCCCACGGGGACCCCTCGGCGTGTGAGATCCTGACGAGTTCCCATGGGGATTTCTCGGCGAGCATGTCCACCCCCGCATCCAGGAACGGGCGGATGGAGTCATTTATCTCGGTGTCGAACTCGCGTTTTATCGGGAAGCCGCCGCAGTCAGAGAACTCAACGTAGACATCCCTGATGACCGGGCCGTAGGGCCATGCCTCAAACTGGTCGGCGAATAGCAGCTCGCCGGTCTCGCTCGCGTGTATAACTTGCAGGAAGTAAAGAATCTTCTGGAGCTGAAGATTGCTGATGGGCGTGTCGTGGCGATATCGCCTGCTGACGGCGTACTCGGCGATTTCCATCGCGCTGTACTCTGTCCCGATTTGGACTTTCATCTGTTTCCTCCTTTTGCCCATCATACCAGTGATGTGCTTCCCATCTGCGCGTATCGCGATAAAAGCATCTCAGCTCGCCCGGACAAAAAACGGACGGCCCGGACGGCCCCTCCAACGGGGGGGTTTCGGTCTCGGACGCGCCCCCTAGTCTTCCACGGCCCCGGCACCAGGACGACCGGCACGAGCGGCAGAAACGCCACGAGCACGAGCGCCGTGACCGCAATGCCCAACGCCCATTTCACGTCTTCGCCCATCACTTCACATCCTTCCGCTCGAACCTGCAGAAGCGCCCACATGCGGCCAAGGTCGCTACCGCGTATCTCGCGGTCGCAGCACCCCCCCGCTGATGGCGCGGGCGCGCTCCCTGTACACGCCGTCCACGCGTGCCGCTGCGGCGAGCCTGGTTCTGCAGTCGGCGAGCCCGGACTCGAGCTCCCAGCTCGTCACCGATCAGATCGGGGGGGTCTGCCCCAAGGCCGCCGAGGTGCTCGAGAAGGCCGAGGCCGACGCCCTGGGCTACCTGGACTTCCCCTGCGAGCACCACGTCAGCCTGCGCACCAAGAATGTGCAGGAGCGCACCGACCGCGAGCTCAAGCGCCGCAGCCGCGTCATACAGGTGTTCCCGAGCAGGAAGTAGCCCATCAGGATGATGGGCGCCGTGTTCGCCGAGATGGACAAGGAGTGGGTCGGCCGCCGCTGGTTCAACGACGACTCCATCGGCAGGGCCGTCGAGGGCGCCGTCGCCGAGCACGTGGCCAGGTTCATCGCGCTCGTCGTGGCCGACAGCCCGATTCCCGGCGGGAAGGCGGCGTGACATACGCTAGGATGACGGCATTCTAGGCGATTCTCGGTTCCTCGGGTCGACTCCGGCTACCCTTGAGAACAGAGACCTACACCAACGATCGCGACACTACCGCACGCTTCGTGCCATCTGGATTGTTTTGGAAAAGAAAACGCCTCATGCTAGGCGCGTACAGGCTCTTCGTGTCAACGTGTATCAGCCTACCATGGAGCGGCGTTGCAGTGCGGCATGGAACGGCGTAGCAAAACTGATGCAATAATCAGCGAATAATCACAAGACCGGAATGGGGCCATGGCGACCTTCTTCAAAGGAGAAGGCCGCCATGGCAAGTCGAAATTCAACTCAGGGATTACTGAGCTCTTCGGAGAGAGTTCACATTCCGAAGACCTAAAGTATCAGTTCGTTAATGTGACCCTTGGAAACTTTCAAGAGTTGTTCAACGCGGTAGACAGATTGCTCGACGAGAGAGGCATCGTTCTGTCTGCCTAATATTATCCTATTGCTTTGTATGTAGCAGGACGGCCATCAGGCAATTATGCACGATGGCCGTCCATTCTATTAACTCCGTGCCTCAAGACGCGGCTCAATCCTGAGCTTGATTGGCTGCAAGTTGCGGTACTCCTGGAGCGTACTGTTGTAAAGACTGCCATTGTAGCCTGGAGCATCGACCGTCACGACCGCATAGTAACGAGTGAGCGCATCGGGATCGTTATTATTACGGAATAAGGATTGGAGCGTCAGCTTCGGGTCATACAATGAGCTTGATTTCATGCGCTGTGTCCTGCTAATGACACTGTCCCACTTCATATCGTTGGCTCGTAACTCTGACTCTTCCCAGTACTTCTTTGCAGGCTTGCTCACCGGCAAGGTTGATGAGGTGTAGCCCTGCAGTTCAAGTTCAGCTGCCTTGATACGCCCCTCCTCGGTGGCGAGATTCACCGTATGCCTATAGCTTGTACCTTTGAGCGAGAACGTGTATTTGTTGGCATGAGGAATGAGGGTATCTACTATGCAGCTTGAGGTGTATGCGTCCGAATCATTGGGATTCGTTTCGCAGACTGCAACGATGGTCCAGCTGATTGTGATAAGCCCCTTCGCCGACTCGATGCCGGGGGCAAATATCGGCAGCGAGACAAGCTGCTTAGGTCTGAGCATGCCTTGATATAGCGTGGTGACGCGGTTGTCGTCACAGCTCAGACAACTCGATGGATCATTTGGAGCAATGCCGAAACCGTACTCTTCTCGAACAAAGCTATCACTGTGCTTCGAATTGTGGAGGACCAGAGCCCGGGCGAGATGCTGTGAGATATCCTCGCTTCGCGACATCATTCTGCCAAGCTTGTGGACGAGTAAAGGAGATGCAAAGCTGGTACCCGCGCTTGCGCCTAAAGCATTTCCGCTTGAGGCAACCACCACGAATGGCTTGTTGATGTCCCCTCCATACTCAAGGAGGTCGGGCTTGATTTTGGCACCCTCTCTTCCCGGACCAACACAGCTATACGGAGCGCGTGCCTTCGTACCATCAGGCAATATACAAAACGCGCCAACTCCGATGCCGTTGACCAGATCCGCTGGTGACTGCACACGATTATCTGGGCTTGGCAAATCGCCGTCATTGCCGGCCGCAATGCAAAAGAGGGGCGGCTCGGCATCGCGGTTGTACGACAGCACATCAAGCGCATAAGTGAAGCGGCTGATGTCATCGTCGAGAATGGGGCCAGCGGGGCCAAATGAGAGATTATACAGTTGGATGTCAGGATTATGCCCGACTACGTACTCGATAGCGTCGATCGATTCGTAGAGGTCAATGTCGATGGGGTCGCTCGGTGGCAGCACTCGAAAGCTCTCAACCTTCACCTCGGGCGCAGGAAGGACGTCACTAGCTCCCTTACCAGAAAGCTCGCCATGCAGCACGGCTCCGCATACACCCGTTCCATGGTCGATGCCGTCTTGGTCGGGCAGCGATGCAACGGCATCATGCGCATTGACATAGCCGGAGAGGAGCGGGACATTGGGATTGCATCCACCATCGAAGACGCCGACGGTCACAGGTGGGACATTCTGGGCCGCAGCAACCTGCGGTGCTGGTGCGCTCATCGCGCTCCGTATCGGCTCGAAGGCGATTCTTCCCATCGGGTGAACCGTGCGCAGCGGGTTGATTCTCGCTGCTGCCATAGTAGCTTCCCTGCTCAACTGTGCGGCGATGAATGTAACGCCGTCTTTGTATGACCGTACCTCGATTTCGTCACGACCGAGTCCTGCTGCCTTACAGAACAAGTCTACGGCATCCTCGGCGCTTTCTTGGAGCGGATGAAGCACGGCTTCGACCAGGCCCTCTTTCCATTCCGCATCGAAGCCAAGTATCTTTTCGCCCGGCTCAAGCAGGTCGAAGGAACGGATGGACATTACCTCGTTGCGCCATGCGTCCGATTCGTTTGACCCGGTGCGAAGCGCGTTTTCAAAATCGGCAAGACCCTTTGAGGTCGTGCGCAGGAAGTAGAGCTTTGCGAACTCGAGCTGCTCTCCTGCATCTTCGTCATTACTGTTCTTCTGAGGTTGCACGTTGCCTGTCTTGTATCTCCTGCCGCCGATGACTTGCAACTCGTCCGAAGAGGTGAGCACCGACGAGGGTGCATAGGACTTTGCTTCGAACTTGGGCTCCATACGTATACAGACCACCTTTTCCTCGAGGTAGGAATCAGGGTCGGTCTGCATCTGCCTGGACACAGCGCCGATATTAGCAAGGAGGCGGTTCCTAGCCTCTTCGTACTCGTGTGGCCGTGGCTTGGAACCTCCACCGGTTTTCTTCTGAACTGGCTGAGCATATGATTCGCCGTGAGCAAGGATTGGCAGCGGGTCGGACATGGCTTATGCCTCCTTCATGTAGCGGGAGACCGTCGAGGCGCCGACTCCGACGATCCGCGCAATGTCTCGCACGGTAAGGGCTGGGTTAATTTCTCTGAGTTTTATGCACGCCTCACTCTTCTCCTGCTTCGTTTGAGGTTTGCATTTGGAGTACAGCTCGCTCAGAGAAATGATCTCTATGCTCTCGCCCGGATTCATCACTGATTGGCGCTTAATGTGCTCGCAAAGCTTGCAAATGTCTGCGGCGCTCATGCCCGCGCTCTTCTCGACCATGAGGAAGAGCATCTCTTGCGAGAGCGTGAAGCGGTCGCTGGGCAAGTGTCTCTCGAAGAGTCGCATGCGTTCGTTCTCCTCGGGAAGCGGCACCTCTATAACTCTGTCGAAGCGCCGCCAAATCGCCCTATCCAACAACTCCGGATGATTTGTAGCTGCAAGCACGATGCTGCCCTTAGGGCATGTCTCGATTTCTTTGAGAAGAACGTTCACTAGGCGCTTCAATTCGCCAAGGTCACCCTCGTCATCACGCCGCTTCGCAATTGCGTCGAACTCGTCCAGGAAGAGCACCGCAGGCTGTGCGCGGACATAGTCGAAGACGCTCTTGATGTTTTGTCCGGATCGACCGAGATAGCTGGATATCGAAGTTGCGAGGTCGAGCGTTATGAGCGGAAGAGCGAGCTTGTATGCAAGCCAGTTGGCCGCGTATGTCTTACCCACGCCCGGAGCGCCAATGAAGAGGATACTGTTCGAGGGTTCGATCCCATCCTCGAAAAACCGCTGAATCAGACCTCTTTCCTTGAGAAAGTCAGCAAGCTCTTTTGTGGTTGCAGCATCAAGAATGGGGTCCGGTAGCTCGATTGGCTCTATGAACTCTACGAGAGAGAAGCGGGTCTCTCGGTCGATCGGTAGCGGGTTTATCTCGGCTGCACGGGTAGCCTCGCTTCTCATGTCAGATGCTGCAAGCGCCCCAGCGATCTCCGAAGCGAGATCAGGACGATCACGTCTCAGCTTGCGGGACACCGTGAGCGAGACTGACTCTACGAGTCTTCTGTCATTCTCTAAACAGGCTCTCACCAGCCTAGGTATGTAGTCTATTGCCTCCATATACCATTTCCTCTCTATTGCGGAAATTTGGAACATGCTTAGGATAGCAGATTTACAGCTGCTACCTTATAGATTGTGCTAAAGCTTTGAGCTCTTCGAAAGTGGCACAATACTAAATGTGATTTAGTTCGAGCTGACTACGCTCTTGTGACAGAGAAATACCCTGCTCCTAACATGCATTCGGGCGGGCTCCTGCCTGCGTGATTCACGAAAGTGGTTCCCATGAAGGAGGACACCGATGTGGGCAGGCGACGGAGACGCAGCAGCACCCGCAAGGGTAAACAGACGAACAAGTGCAGCATGCGGAAGAAGAAGTTGCCGCCACCGACGATGGCCCCGACGAGTTCAAGGTCCTTCTCGCCAAGCAAGAGGTACGTATCAAGGAGCTTGAGGGCCAGGTGGCCGAGGCCGCCAAGACCGCAGAGGCAGCCGATGCCCTACGCGGCGTGATCGAGCAGGTGAAGGCCCGGGCGGCAGACGAGCGCGCAGAGTAGGAGCTGCGGCTGGCAGGCCGTACGCAATGTGAAGGCGGCCAAGGCGCTGCCGGACGGCCACGACGGCGACGCCTCTGTGTTCAAGGAGGTGAAGCCTTGGCTGTTCTATGGCGGCAAGGCTGGCGGTGTCCAGGGCGGCACGACCGGGCTTTCCAACGCGGGGGTGGCAACCGACGAGAAGCGGCTCAACAAGCACTAGCGCGAGGTCGCCTTATTCGTGGAATAGGGAGGATTCAACATGGCTGACAACAGCATTGTCAGTGCCGACTGAATTTACCCACATGGGGCTACAAACAACTTGCGGAGGAAATCGGCGACCCGTCGGGCTGCGTGGCGGTAGGCATGGAGGGGACGACGTCGTATGGCGCCGGTCTATGCTCCTACCTCATGGAACGCGGCTATGACGTCTTCGAAGTACTTCGCCCCAAGAGGGAAAAGAGGCGAGTCGGAGAGGGCAAAACCGATGGCATCGACGCCGAGCACGCCGCCCGCGCGGTGGCTGCCGGAAAGGGCATAGTGCCGAAGTCCCACAACGAGTGGGTTGAGGGCCTGCGCGCCCTTACGGTGGCGAGATCCATACACGTCAACACCATGACCAGCGTATCCAACGCCATAGGCTCCCTCTTGGTGTCGGCCCCGGAGCGGGTCAGGACCAAATACCGGCCGCTCAAGGGAGCGAGCCTGTACAGGAAACTGGGGTCTTGCCGCCCGAATGCGGAAGACGACGTCGCCGGGCCGCTGCTTGCGTCCCTGAGGGCGCTCGCCAGGACCTGGCTGGAGCTCGATGAGAAAGCAGGCCAATTGGAGGGCGCCATGCATCGGCTCATCGAGGCCAATGTGCCAGCCCTCCTGCAGGTGAAGGGGTGCGGCACCGTCAACGCCGCGGAACTCGCGATCGCCGCGGGCGACAACCCGGAGCGCATCCCGAGCGAGGCAAGTTTCGCTTCGATCTGCGGCGTGTCCCCCATTCCCGCCTCCAGCGGAAAGACCGACAGGCACAGGCTCAACCGCGGCGGGAACAGGCAGGCCAATAAAGCTCTCCACATGATTGCCGTAAGCAGGATGAGCGGGGACGAGAGAACGCTCGCCTACATGGCAAAGCGCAAGTCCGACGGCAAGACGAAGCGAGAGGCCATGCGCTGCCTAAAGAGATTCATAGCCAGGGAGGTTTACTCGACGTTGCGGCACCCCATGAGGCTGAAGTACGCCCGGGGCGAGGAACTTGTGTTAGCGTCGGAATATTTTAGCCAAATATAGTCGGTCGAGATTGACCAATCCCGGCCGACTATATTTGGCTAAAATAATCCGACGCTAACAGATATGCGAAAAACCGCTATAGGCGGAAGCGTGATCGTCAAATGTGCACGACACACTTCCCCGCTGCCACCACGCTGATGGTGTTAACTCAGCAGCGCTAGGAGGACCATGAAAGAGAACGTGAGACACAGTATGAGGCCCGACAGGTCTTCTACCAGCAAAAAACCGATGTTTCAAAAATAGTCACCTTAACAGCTATAATTAAATGAGATAGACGCAACCGAAAGGCGCAGATATGGACCTTCCCACTCTTATTGAAGCCTGTTTTAATGGATTGGCAAAAGGCGGGGCAAGTGCGCTAGGTTCAGGCTTGTGGGTATTAACCCAAAGGCTCATTTGCGGTCTTACGTCAAAATTTGTCACAGCCGATGACGTTTCTGAAGCAGATGTTTTGATCGAACTATCAGATCCAAATCAAATGATCCAAAAGATGGATGAATTTAGGTGCGATCCGGAATTAGACCGTCTCATAAATGCGTGGGAACGTATGGCCACCGTATTTGCCAATAACGAACTCGATATCGACGTTAACTCCACGAATAGCAACATCGTTATCGGAAATACCGGGTCAAGCATCAACATATCGCAAGAGGTAGTTAGATAAAAACGAAAGCAGCGTCATATGAGCACCCCCCCCGAGCAATATTAAATTTGTCCCTATAAATACACCAGAAAGAAACACCGTACAATTCGAAAAACTAGTGCTGCTTATCATCAGGGCTGACTACATTTTCAGTCGACTTGAAGAAGTATGCTCTGCAATATTTGCCGACACCAGAATCCAATGCGTCTTTACAATACCTGAACCAAAATCAATAGTTGACAGGTCGCTCGATTTGGATCGCGTGCCGAATGTTGGTGTAAGGGCCGCTTCCCTGGCCGTAGAAAGCAGGAAGCGGTTATCGCCTAGAATCTTAATTGCTGAAGTCAGGATTCGTGGAAAGGCAATAACCGCATATGGACAAGATACACGAGATTGCGGGCGACGGCACCCAGATGCCGAGATTCGACGACGGCATGGTGAACATGACGGAGTTGATCAGGGTCATGGCCGA
>JAXJBU010000012.1:0-52876 GCA_036302865.1 Collinsella sp.
GCGCATGACCGAGAAGTCCGTCGTGCTCACCGCCTCCGAGTCCGGCACCACCCCCGAGGTCCTCGAGGCCGTCAAGAAGATGAAGGACATGGGCGTGCGCGTCTACGCCATGACCAAGCCCGAGGGCCCCATCGGCCAGGCTGTCGGTGCCGAGAACTGCGTCAAGATGGCTTCCGATCATGGTAACGGCGGCTGCGAGATGGGCTACTACCTCGCCGACTGCTTCGGCCTGCGCCTGCTCAATCGCCGTGGCTGCTTCCCGCAGTTCGATAAGTTCATCGAGCAGACCAAGGATGTTTGGACCCACCTGGTCGACATCCGCAAGAGCTTCGAGCCGCGCGCCGAGGAGCTCGCCAAGAAGTACGCCCTGGCCCCCTACACCATGTTCATCGGCTCCGGCGCCCTGTGGGGCGAGACCATCCTGTTCTCGATGTGCATCCTGGAGGAGATGCAGTGGAAGCGCACCCGCTACATCACCTCGGCCGACTTCTTCCATGGCACCCTCGAGCTCGTGGAGCCCGGCGTCCCCGTGTTCCTGTTCATGGGCGAGGACGAGAACCGCAAGCTCGACGAGCGCGTCCGCGCCTTCCTCAACCGCGGCGTGACCGGCGACACCGACATCAACATCATCGACACCGCCGAGTTCGCGATCCCCGGCCTTGACGACGAGTTCCGCGTCATCGTGTCTCCGTGGATCCTCTCCTCGCTGATCACCGATCGCCTTGCCGCTTACTACGAGACGGTCACCAAGCACAACCTCAACTACCGTCGTTACTATCACCAGTTCGACTACTAATCGGTGACAAATAAGCTACTGATCAAGAAGCACCCTGCCCGGGCGCATGCGTCCGGGCATTTTTATGCCGAAATTCGCAAGAAAGGGGAATCGAATGAGGCAGTTTATCGTTGCATCCCATGCCCATTTTGCGTCTGGAATCGTCGAGAGCATTGGGCTGCTTTCCGGCGAGCGCGAAAACGTCCATGCGCTCTCTATGTATGTCGACGGAAACGAGGACCTGACCAAGGAGGCCGCAGCGATTCTGGACGGCTTTGCCGCGGACGATGAGGTCGTTGTTTGCACCGACCTCTTTGGCGGCAGTGTCAACAACGAGTTCACCAAGATCGTCCAGACGCGTCCCAACACGCACCTCGTGACCAATATGAACCTGCCGCTCCTTATTCAGCTGCTGTTCGTGCCCGAATCTACCCCGATCGATGAGGCCATTCGCCAGATCGTCGAGGCGGACGACACCAAGGTCAAGTACGTCAACGACCTGCTGGGGCAGGCCGAACTCGATGAGTTTTAACCACTGGGGAGCACATCATGATTCAGATGATTCGTGTAGATTATCGACTGCTTCACGGCCAGGTTGCCGTTAGCTGGACCTCGGCTCTGGGTGCCGACTGCATCCTGCTGGTGAGCGACACGGTCCTCAATGACAAGCTTCGTCTGCAGGCCCTGTCCCTTGCAAAGCCGGAGGGCTGCAAGGTCGTTGTCAAAAACACCGAGGACGCCGTCAAGGCGCTCCAGAGCGGTGTGACCGACAAGTACAAGCTCTTCGTGGTTTGCGAGACGATCCAGCAGGCCGGTGCCGTCGCCAAGGCGATGGGGATCAAGAAGATCAACCTCGGCAATGTTGCCTTTAGCGAGGACGCCCGCCAGGTCTCGACCAGCGTATTCCTCACGCCCGAAAACGAGGCATACGTCAAAGAGCTGCTCGGCGAGGGCTATGAGCTGTTCATTCAGATGATTCCGGCAGATGCGAAGACTGACGCCGCGAAGGTCATCGGTTAGGGGCCATCATGGTTATCAAGACAATCCTGATTTTCCTGATTGCCCTTTTGGGTTATTCCGAGTGGCTGACGGGCACGAGCTACCTCCAGCGCCCGATCGTGCTCGGACCTCTGGTTGGCCTTGTCATGGGCGACATGGTGACCGGCACGATCATGGGCGCCACGATGGAGCTTGCCATGGTCGGCGCCATCTCGGTCGGCGCCTATAACCCGCCCGATACGATTTCTGGCACTATCCTGGGCGTATCTCTTGCCATGCAGGCCGGCGCGGACGCTTCGGCGGCCCTGACCCTGGGCATTCCTATCGCAACGATCGTCCTGGCGCTCGATACCGCCCTGGGCCAGCCGGTGATGCTGCTGCTGGTGCACCGTATCGACAAAAACGTCGAGGACGGAGACACCAAGGCCATCACGCGCAACATGCTCATCGCCGGTTACGCGCAGAGCTGGTGCGGCCTGCTGATTATTCCCCTGGCATTCTTCTTTGGCGCCGATGCCGTTGCCAGCCTGCTCAACATTATTCCCGATTTCGTTCAGACCGGCATGGATGTTGCCGCCGCCTTCTTGCCCGCACTCGGCTTTGCGATGCTGGCGCAGATGATTATGAACAAAACGGTGGCGCCGTTCTTCTTCGCTGGTTTCTTCCTCGTCGCCTACTTTGGCATTAGCACGACGGGCGTGGCGATCTTTGCCGCGATCATCGTCGTCGCGATGACGGTTTTGGGCGAGAAGAAAAAGGCGGAGCAGCCCGCAGTGGCAACCGAGGATCCTGCGATTGGGAGTGGGTTCGATGAGTTTTAAGTTTGAGTCTTCCTACGACGGGTTGATTACCCGCGCAGATCTTAAGAAGCTGTTCTGGCGCTCGATTCCCTATGAGCACTCCTGGAACTACGAGCGTATGGGCCATATCGGCTTTATGTGGGCCCTTATGCCGATCCTTCGCAAGCTGTATCCGCAGGATGCAGACTTTAAGGCCGCACTCAAGCGCCATATGGAGCTCTATAACGTCACGCCGTACATCTCGACGCTCCCCATGTCTATTGCTGCCGCAATGGAAGAAGTCAACGCCACCGAAGATAACTTTGACACGAGCGCGATCTCTAATGTCAAGCTTGCTTTGATGGGACCGCTGTCCGGCGTGGGCGATGCCTTCTACTGGGGCACGCTGCGAATTTTGGCAACGGGTGTCGGCACGTCGCTGGCGCTGCAGGGCTCTATTCTTGGCCCGATTTTGTTCCTGCTCGTGTTCAACGTCCCCCACTACATCATCCGTTACCTGCTGACGTTTGTGGGATATCGCTTTGGCTCGGACATGATCAGCAAGGTCCAGGAATCGGGCATTATGGACACGATCGTCAAGATGGCCTCTATCATGGGCGCCATGGTGATCGGCGCTATGACCATGGAGATGGTCACCGTGGACATTCCGCTCATGGTCGGTGCGGGCGATGGTGCTCAGACGCTCGCCGAGCTGCTCAACGGAATCTTCCCGGGCTTTGTCACGATGGGGCTGTTTGGAATTGTCTATCTCATGCTCAAGAAGAAGATGAATCCGCTGCTCATCATGCTTGTGATTTTGCTCGCGAGCATCGCCGGCGCGTTCTTTGGAGTGCTTGGTGTTCAGTAGAGCATCCGTCATAATCAAAACAATGTAAGAGGGGGCGTCGCGCACACTGTGCTGCGGCGCCCTTTTGCCGAAAGGTGGACAAGATGGAGTATCCACAGCTTGCCGTTATGAATATCAGCCATCGGTATTTTGACCTGGAGGAGTTCTTTTCGTCGGCGGCGGCTTCGGGCTACACGTGCTGCGAGCTTTGGACGGGGGCGATGCATTTGTATGTGGATTGCCATGGCTACGATTCACTCGAACAGGCGCGGGAGCTGTCGCAGCGGTATGGGGTTCGGATTGTGGGGCTTTGTCCCGAACAGAACAACCCCAAGCCGTGGAATATCGCGGCGCGCGGGAATGAGGCACGTGCCCGCACGCTCGCGTACTTTAAGAACGTTGTGGATATCGCGGCGGAACTTGGAGCCGAGCAGGTCATGGTCTCGAGCGGCTGGGCATTTTTGAACGAGCCGATCGAGGACGCGTGGGGCCGCAGCGCCTCGATGCTGCGTGCGATTGCCGAGCATGCGGGAGAGCGCGGCGTGCGACTAGTACTCGAGGCCCTACAGCCGGTTGAGTCGATGATCGTGAACTCGGCGGCCGATACGAAGCGCATGATCGAGGCAGTTGATCATCCGGCACTTAAGGCGTGTCTGGATTTGGGCGCTATGGCGGTGGCAGGGGATACCATCGACGATTATTTCGACCTGCTTGGCGATGATGTCGCTCACGTGCATTTTGTCGATGTTGCGGCAGATGGCACGACGCATCTTGCTTGGGGTGACGGCGACCGCGATATGCGCGCCGACCTGGATAGGCTGGTGACGCGCGGCTATCGCGGAGTTGTTTCGGCCGAGACCTATGACTGGCGCTATTTTGCCGACCCCGCAGCTGCCGATGCGCAGGTAATGGCAGAGTATCGTCGTGCGATTGGCGCCTAGGCGGGGTTGGGTTGCGGCAATCTGCCCTATGTTTCCAAATGAATACGGCGTGAGCGGCTGCGACGGATTCTCCCCGCAAGCACTCTAGTATGCTAAAGTACCCAGAAGACCGGCGGAGCTATGCCGGTCTTCTGTTCTATACGAAGCACAGCATGAGGAGGCTCACCAGATGACGGCCACACCGTGGGGATTCCGGGACATATTGCCCGAGGAGGCTCAGGCGCGCGAGGAGATTGCGCTGACGGTGAAGGGCTGCTTTAGGGAGCATCATTACCTGCCGGTTGAGACACCGCTGCTCGAGGACAAGGGTTCGCTTGAGGAGGGCGGCCGCATCGCGGATACGCCGTTCAAGCTCTTTGACGACGATGGTCGCCTGCTGGTGGTTCGCCCCGATAACACGCTGCCGATCGTGCGCCTGGTTTCGACCCGCATGCGTGCGGCCGATTTGCCGCTGCGTCTGCGCTATGAGGCACCGGTGGTTCGTGAGTGCCAGCGCAATGCCGGCGGTTCGCGTCAGTTTACGCAGTTGGGTTTTGAGCTCATTGGCGCGGGTGACACCGCGGGCGACGTGGAGATTGTCTCGCTGGTAGCGGAGGCCGTGCGCAAACTCGCGCTGCCCGATGCGCGTATTATCGCAGGCAGCGTGCGTCCGTTTAAGGAGCTGCTCGCGGCGTGCGAAGACCGCGAACTGGCTGCCGAGGCGCTGCGTTGCGTGCACGCCAACGACTTTGTGGGCCTCGATGCCCGCGTGGCGGAAAGCGCCGAGCCCGAGGCCGTCAAGGCTGCCATTAGCGAGCTGCCGCGCCTGCATGGTGGCGCCGAGGTGCTCGACCGTGTCGATGCGCTGCTGGCGGCGGCCGGTATCGTTGCGCCGTTGACGCGCGAGCTGCGTGCCCTGGTTGAGGGCCTGGCTCCCGAGGATGCTCAGGTGCTGTCCTTCGACTTCTCCATCATGAATTCTTTCGATTACTACACCGGTCTGGTCTTTAAGGCCTATGCCGGTGGTCTGCCCGATCCGGTCGGCTCGGGCGGTCGCTACGACTCCATCTTTACCGGCGCGTTTGGCGACGGCATCGAGGTGCCGGCGGCGGGTTTTGCCTTTTCGCTTGAGCGCCTGGAGGCCGCGCGCACCTCGGCCGAGGACGCCGCCTCCGATGGCGATCACGCCGTGGGCCGTGGCGCCGAGGGCCCGCTGCGCATCGCCGTGCCCAAGGGTTCGCTCAAGGCCGATACCCTCGACGTGCTCGAGGCCGCGGGTCTGGACGTCTCTGAGCTGCGCGATCCCGGCCGTCACCTGATCGTGCGCGGCCGCGATACGCGTGCCGGAGAGGGCGCGGTCGGCGATATTGAGTTTGTCATCGTGCGCCCCAGCGACGCGCCGGCCTTTGTGGGGTGCGGCGGCGCCGACTGCGGCATCTGCGGCTGGGACTCGCTCATCGAGGCCGACCTCAACTTGCTGCAGCTGGTCGATCTGGGCTATGGCCTGTGCACCTTTATTGAGGCGGAGCCCGCATGGCGCGCCGGCCAGGCCGAGCGCAACTATGCCCGCCGCGGGTCGCTTCGTGTGGCCACCAAGTACCCGCGCATCGCGAGCGCCTGGTATGCCGAGCGTGGCGTGAATGCCGACATCGTTTCGCTGCACGGCAATATTGAGCTGGGCCCCATCGTCGGTATGACCGACCGCATTGTGGACATTACCGCCACGGGTGCGACCCTGCGCGACAACGACCTGGTCATCACCGGCCGCATTATGGACTGCACGGCGCGCTTCTTCGTCAACCCGGGTTCCGCACGCCTGGATCCGCGCGTGCGCAACCTGGCCGATCGCCTGGCAGCCGCCGTGAAGGACAAGCATTTTGAGCCCGTCGCGGGCTCGGCACAATAGCGCGAGCACGCACGGGCGCCCCCATATCCGGGCTGCGGGGCGATTGTCGCCGCCGCCTGGTCTCTCGTTTCTCAAACGCAACATCGACCGATAGGGGATACCGATATGAAGACCATCAAACTTGCTCCCGGCGAGCGCCTTGTTACCAATCAGCTCAACCGCAAGGGCGTGCTGCCGCAAAACATCGTCGATGCCGCCCGCGATATCGTGGCCAACGTGCGCGCCAACGGCGATGCCGCGGTGCGCGATTACTGCCAGCGTTTTGACGGTGTTGAGCTGGAAAGCTTCCGCCTGCCGCAGGAGCAGATCGATGCTGCGCTCGAAGGCCTCGACCCGGCCTTTGTCGCCGCGCTCGAGAAGGCCGCGCGCCAGATTCGTGAGTTCCACCAGCGCGAGGTCGAGCAGAGCTGGTTTACCACGCGTGCCGATGGCACGATGCTCGGCGTCAAGGTGACCCCGCTCGCCGCGGCCGGCATCTACGTGCCGGGCGGCCGCGCGCAGTACCCTTCCACGGTGCTCATGAACGCCATCCCCGCCAAAGTCGCCGGCGTCAAGCGCGTGGTCATGGTGACGCCGCCGCAAAAGGACGGCTTGATCAGCCCCTATACGCTCGCGGCTGCCAAGCTCGGCGGCGTGGACGAGATCTACATGGTGGGCGGCGCCCAGGCCGTGGCCGCGCTGGCGTACGGCACCGAGACCATTCCGCGTGTCGATAAGATCACCGGCCCGGGCAACGCCTTTGTCGCTGCGGCCAAGCAGATTGTCTCGGGCGATGTGGGCATCGACATGGTCGCCGGCCCGTCCGAGGTCTGCGTGCTGGCCGACGCTACGGCCAAGCCCATGGTGGTCGCGGCCGACCTGATGGCTCAGGCCGAGCACGATCCGCTGGCCGCCTGCTACCTGGTTACCTGCGACGAGCAGTTCGCACGCGAGGTCGAGGCGGGCATCGATATCCTGGTGGCGCAGTCGCCGCGTGCCGAGATTACGCGCGCCTCGCTCGACAACGAGGGCACGATCGTGGTTGCCGCCGACATGGCTGCCGCCGTCGAAGCCGTGAACACCGTGGCACCCGAGCACCTGGAGCTGCACTGCCAGGATGCCATGGGCCTGCTCGGTGGCATCCGCAACGCCGGCGCCATCTTTGTGGGCGCCTGGAGCTCTGAGCCGCTCGGCGATTACGTCGCCGGCCCCAACCACACGCTGCCCACGGGCGGCACGGCCATGTTCTCCAACCCGCTTTCGGTGGAGGAGTTCGTCAAGCGCTCGAGCGTTATCTGCTACACGCCCGAGGGCCTGCTCTCCGACGCTCCGGCTACACAGCGCCTGGCCGAGGCCGAGGGCCTGTGGGCGCACGCGCTTTCGGCCGCGCTGCGCCGCCGCGTGCTGGAGCAGGGCGAGGACGCCGTGAGTGCCGAGTCGCTGGCCGCCGCCGACCTGACCAAGGTTGCCTGGCCGGGCGATGCCGTGGCGACGGTCGCCGAGGGCGTGAACCTGGCTGCGAAGGCTGCCGAGGGTGCCGCCCCGACGGGCGAGGAGGCCTAACATGGCCGAGCTGACGCCGCGCATGAAGGAGCTCGTCCAGCCTTACTTGGCTGGTATTGAGCCCTACGACCCCAACTTTACGCCCACGCGTATCAACCTTTCGGCCAATGAGAACACCTATCCCGTGCCGGCCGGCGTGCGCGAGGCGATTGATGCTGCCCTTGCCGTCACGCCGCTCAACCGCTATCCCGATCCTATGTCCAACGACCTGCGTGACGAGCTTGCTGCCTGGCATGGCGTGGCGCGCGAGAACATCTGCGTGGGCAACGGCGGCGATGAGCTGCTCTATAACTACCTGCTGGCGTTTGGCGGCGCGGGGCGGACCCTGCTCAACTGCCCGCCGTGCTTTAGCGAGTACGCTTTCTTTGCGTCGTTGTGCCAGACCGAGGTGCGCGACGTGTGGCGCGACCCGGCGAGCTTTGAGCTCGATCAAGCTGCCGTGCTTGCCGCGGCACCGGAGTGCAACCTGGCAATCGTGACCTCGCCCAACAATCCCACGGGCGATGTGGCTCCGCTCGACTTTGTCGTGGCCCTGTGCGATGCGTGCCCCGGCATGGTAATGGTCGACGAGGCCTACGTTGAGTTTGCCGATGATTCGTTTGGCGCTGCCACGACGGCGCAGGCGCTCATCGCCGAGCATCCCAACCTGGTGATTCTGCACACGCTGTCCAAGGCGTTTGGCGCTGCCGGCGCGCGCCTGGGCTATGTGATCGCAGCGCCCGAGGTTATTGACGTGTTCGCGGCGATTCGCCAGATCTACTCGGTTAACGTGCTGAGTCAGGCGGCGGCGCTCGCCTGTGTGCGTGCCCGCGGTGCGTATGCGCCCGTGGTGGCGCAGGTCGTGGCTGAGCGCGATCGCGAACTTGCAGCGCTGCGTGCGATGGCCGCCGAGGGCATGCCCGTGGAGGCATGGCCGAGCGCGGCGAACTTTGTGCTCGTGCGTACGCCACATGCCACGCGTGTGCGCGAGCGTCTGCGCGACGAGTATTCCATTCTGGTGCGCGACTTTAGCTACGCGCCGGGTCTCGCGGACTGTCTGCGCATCACCGTGGGCACGCCGCAAGAAAACGACGAGGTGCTGGCCGCGTTTGCCGCGCTGGTGAAGGAGGAGATGTAGATGGACCGCTATGCTGAGGTGACCCGCAAGACGGGCGAGACCGATATTGTCGTAAAGCTCGACCTGGACGGAAGCGGCGTGTATGACATCTCGACCGGCGTGCCGTTTTTCGATCACATGCTCAACGCCTTTGGCCGCCACGGCCTGTTCGATCTGACGGTGCATGCGGTGGGCGACGTTGAGGTGGATGCTCACCACACCGTCGAGGATACGGGCATTGTGCTGGGCGAGGCGTTTTGCAAGGCGTTGGGCGACAAGGCGGGCATCACGCGCTTTGCCGACGCGGCGATCGCCATGGACGAGACACTCGTGATGGCCGCTGTTGATATTTCGGGCCGTGGCCAGGCCTACTGCGAGTTGCCCGTGCCGACCGAGCGCGTGGGGACCTTTGATACCGAGCTGGCCGTTGAGTTCTTCTACGCCTTTGCGCGCGATGCCAAGCTCACGCTGCACGTGCGCGAGCTGGCGGGCGGCAACTCGCACCACATTATCGAGGCCGCCTTTAAGGCCGTGGGCCGCACGATGCGCCACGCCTGCGAGCTCGACCCCCGCGTGCAGGGCGTCCCCAGCACCAAGGGTTCGCTGTAACCTGCCAAAAAGGGACAGGTTTATTTTGGCAGGTTTTATCTGCGGAAATGCTGTTTCATACGGTGGGTGAACGTTTAACCGACCAAAATAAACCTGTCCCTTTTTGGCAGGTTTTGAATGGGGAAAAGGAGGGTCGCGTGGGCGAACCGAAGATCGTGGTGGTCGACTACCACAAGGGCAACTTGTCGAGCGTCGTGCGCGGGCTTGCACGCGCCGGTGCCGCCGCCTGCACGTCGGACAATCCGGAGCAGATCCGCAACGCCGACGGCCTGGTCATTCCGGGCGTGGGTGCGTTCTATGACGCGATTGCCTTTATGCGCCAGAGCGGCGAGGAGACGGCCGTGCTCGATGCCGTCGCCGCTGGAACTCCGCTGCTCGGCATCTGCCTGGGCCTTCAGCTATTTTTTGAGCGCGGCAACGAGGGCGTGCCGGCGGACGAGGGCGCGGTCGCGGACGGAAACGCTCCCGAGCAGGCTGGCGGTCCCTGGGTCGATGGCCTGGGTATTATGCGCGGCTCGTGCACGCGCCTGGAGTCGAGCCGCCTGAAGGTGCCGCACGTGGGCTGGGACCAGGTGCACATGACGTCCGCCGGTGCGGCTGATCCGCTGCTTGCCGGTTTTGCCGAGGGCGCCAACATGTACTTCACCCACAGCTACGCGGTGGCCGACGACGTCGATGCCGCCGATGTGTTGGCGCGCACGCACTATACACGGAGTTTCCCGTGCATCGTGCGCCATGGCAACGTGTGGGGCTGCCAGTTCCATCCCGAGAAATCCTCCGCGCTGGGTCAGCGCATCCTTAAGAACTTCGTCAACATCGTCGAGGAGGTCGGCCGATGATCCTGTTTCCCGCAATCGATCTGATCGGCGGCAAGGTTGTACGCCTGGAGCGCGGCGACCGCAGCCGCTGCAAGGTATATTCCGACGACCCCGTGGCCGTTGCCCGCTCGTTTGCCGAGCAGGGCGCAAGCTGGGTGCATGTCGTCGACCTATCCGCTGCCTTTGGCGAGGACGAGGATACATGCGCTGCCAACTCGGCGGCGATTAAGGCCATCTGCGGCGTCGACGGTCTGTCCGTGGACGTGGGCGGCGGCGTCCGCTCGCTCGCACGCATCGACGAGCTGGCCGGCTATGGTGCTCGCCGCATTGCGCTGGGCACCGTGCTGGTGACCGAGCCGGGTTTTGCCGAGGTGGCAGCCCAAGGCTTTGGCGAGCTGCTGGTGGCAGACATCGCCGCGCGCGACGGTCAGGTCAAGGTGAACGGCTGGCGTGACGGCGCGGGCGTGGTGCTCGACGATGCCGTGGCGCAGCTTACCGAGCTGGGCTTTAAGCATCTGGTGTATACCGACATCGCGCGCGATGGCATGCAGACGGGCATCGACGTGGCAGCGTATCGTCATGTGGCCGAGGTCGCGGGCTTTCCCGTCGTGGCTTCGGGCGGCATCTCGACGCTCGACGACATCCGCGCGCTGGCCGCGGTGGGTGAGGGCGCGATTGAAGGCGCCATTACCGGTCGTGCGCTCTATGAGGGCAACTTTACGCTGGCCCAGGCGCTGGCCGCCGCCCGAGGGGAGGAGTAGCCCATGCTTACCAAACGCGTGATTCCCTGCTTGGACGTCAAGGACGGCCGCGTGGTCAAGGGCGTCAACTTTGTGAGCCTGCGCGATGCGGGCGACCCGGTGGAGCTGGCCCGCGCCTACGACCGCGAGGGTGCGGACGAGGTCGTCTTCCTGGACATTACCGCCACAAGCGACAATCGTGCGACGACTATCGAGATGGCGGCGCATGCTGCTGAGGAGCTGGCCATTCCCTATACCGTGGGCGGCGGCTTTCGCGACTTGGCGGGCATGCGGACCATGGTTGCCGCCGGCGCCGACAAGGTGTCGCTCAACTCGGCGGCCGTGCGCGACCCGTCGTTGATTAGCCAGGCTGCCGCGGCGTTTGGCAGCCAGGCCGTGGTCGTGGCGATCGATGCCAAGCGCGTTGGTTTGCCCGGCGCATCCGGTGCCGACAAGTGGGAGGTCTTCACGGCGGGCGGTCGCAACGCCACGGGCATCGACGCGGTGGCATGGGCCGAGGAGGCGGCTCGTCACGGCGCCGGCGAGATTCTGCTGACCAGCATGGACCGCGACGGCACCAAGGCCGGCTTTGACCTGGCGCTCACCCGCGCCGTGGCGCGCGCGGTGCCAATCCCCGTCATCGCGAGCGGCGGCGTGGGCACACTCGAGCATTTTGCCGAGGGCGTGATCGAGGGCGAAGCCGACGCCGTACTGGCGGCCAGCGTCTTTCACTTTGGAACCTTCAGCATTCGCCAGGTGAAGGAGTACATGGCCAGCCAGGGCATCCCTGTCAGGTTGGACTTCTAGCGCTGCGGCTTGCCCAGGCACCGCATCTTGTCGCTCAAACCGTCGCTCGCGTACCAAAGTACGCGTCGCTCCTCTTTCGCGGCAACCTGCGGCACCTGGACAACCCTCGCCGACCTGTGGGGCTTACTGTTATTACTTGGGAGAAATGATGACTGAGGTAGTAGAAGCTGCTGATCTTAAATACGACGCCCACGGGCTGATTCCTTGTGTGGTTCAGCAATATGACACCGGCGAGGTGCTTATGGTTGCTTGGATGAACGAGGAGTCGGTGGGGCTGACGCTCAAGACCGGGACCACGTGGTTTTGGAGTCGCAGCCGTCAGGAGCTCTGGAACAAAGGCGCGACGAGTGACAACATGCAGGAGGTCAAGGAGCTCTGGGCCGACTGCGATAGCGATACGCTGCTGGTCAAGGTGGACTCGCCGGGTCCGGCCTGCCATACCGGCAACCGTACCTGCTTCTTTAAGAAACTCGCGTAGGGCGGGCGCTCGATTAGACGCTCGGCCAACCAGAAAGGATTGAACTATGGGTGTGCGCACCGCAAACGTTCAGGATGGAAATATCGGTGAGACGCTGACGGGGCTCGCCGAGGTGATTCACGGCCGTCGCGACGCATCGCCGCAGGAGAGCTACACCGCTCGTCTGTTGACCGACGTCGAGGACGAGCTGCTCAAGAAGCTTGCCGAGGAGGCGAGCGAGGTGATCATGGCCTGCAAGGATAACGATCACGATCACATCCGCTACGAGGCCGGCGACCTGGTCTACCACCTGCTCGTGACGCTCGAGCGCTACGGCATCACCCTCGACGAGCTGGCCGGCGAACTCAACGCCCGCCGCCACTAGTCGTTTGGGACAGTCTTTGTTGGTGTAACGGGGTCATGGAAGTTGCGGTGAAATAGGGACTGTTTAAGCGCTTCATCAAGCAAAACAATCCCTATTTCACCGCAACTTATGAAGGGATGGCTAGGCGAGGGGTGTGGATTCCCATTCGCCGGTGAGGTGGGGGATGTCGAAGGTTCGATAACCGCAGTCGTAGGCGTGGGCCTGGGCCTCGCGGATGTTCCAGCAGATGTCGCAGGCGCGGTGCGCGTCCGAGCCAAAGGTAATCGGTACCTCGGCGTGGGCGAAGCAACGCAACAGCCCAGTCGCGGGATAGTAGTCGTCGAGGCCCTTGCGGGGTGCGGCGGTCGAGACCTCAACGCGGCGACCCGTATCGTGCGCGCACTCGGCCATCTGCTGCCAAAACGGTGCGGGGTCAAAGTCGGGCGCAAAGCCTTCCTTCGAAAAGCGCATGACCAGGTCGGGATGAGCCATCACATCAAAGTTAAGTGGGCTTTCGCAGGCGCGGCACCAGTCGTCGACGTAGCGCTCCCACACGCCGCGCACGCCCAGGTTTTCCCAAACGTGCAGGTCGGTGTCGTCGTCGATCCAACCGCAAAGGGAATCGGGTGTATCGGGGCGAGCGACGTTTTCCGTTTTCGCCGTACCCGCGGCACCGGTCATGATATCGCCTGGGTTGCCAATCCAATGCACGCTGCCAAGGCGTACGACGGCGCCCTGGGACCAGCGCTCTACCAAGGGCTCGCAACCCTCGTACCAATCGCATTCAAAACCGTAGATAAAGGTGAGCTCCGGAGCGATCTGCGCGGCGAGTTTGCGGGCGTCCTCAAAGGCCAGACGATGTGCCGTCAGGTCACCCTCGACAACCTGTACTTCGCAGTTGGCGTCCATGCTGGCGGGCAGGGTGAGGTGATCGGTCGAGACCATGACGCTGCAGCCGGCCGCAGCAGCGGCACGGACGTTGTCCTCAAACGAGGCATGCCCGTCCGAAAACGAGGTGTGGGTATGGCAATCGACCAGCGGGCACATGGGCATAGCGGCTCCTTTGCGTCAAGCGAATCCGCTTCATTGTAATGGCGCAGCTCTCAACACGCCGGGCACGCCGGGGATCGAAATCGATTGGAAAGGTTGCGCGGCGCGTGGTGCGGCCTCGCTTGCTCTCAAAACGTGTACGTCAGCCTCCAAAATCGACAAATAATGACATGTTTGGAGGCTGACGTACACGTTTGGATGGGGGCGAGGGTGGCGACGGACGAAAGTCACGCTTGTGCCACGTCCGATGTGCTAGCGTTTGGGTGAATAAAACGAGCCCGTGCGGAAAGGATCCGGACCGTATGCAACGTGGAAGTACATCTCCGCTGTCCCGCGAGACCGATGCGCCCGAAACCATCGTCAAGCTGGAATGCGACATCGACGACGCATCGCCCGAGGTGCTCGCCTATGCCGCCGACCGCCTGCGCGAGGCCGGCGCGCGCGAGGTGCATTGGCTGCCCCTCTATTGCAAAAAAGGCCGCCCCGGCTGGCAGCTGCAGGTAATCTGCGCCCACGAGGATATCGAGCGCCTGCAGACGATTATCTTTTTGGAGACCACGACCAACGGCATTCGTCGCCAGGTGATGGAACGCGTTTGTCTGCCGCGTCGCTTTGAGCGGGTGACGACGCCGTGGGGCGAGGTGCCCGTGAAAGTGGCGACCCTGCCCGACGGCAGCGAGCGCGCGGCGCCCGAGTACGAGGACTGCGCTCGTCTTGCCCGCGAGCATAATGTGCCGCTCCAGCGCGTGATGCAGGCGGCACAGAGCGCAGCGCTGCGATTTACGTAGCGTGGACCGAGCGATTCGGTCGAGCTGTCCGAGCGAATAACTTGGCCAGATATCTCAACCCTGTGGCCGCGCCCTCACCCTCACCCTCATTAACCCCACCTCGAAAGGATTCCCTATGAAATACCTCATCGCCTCCGACATCCATGGCTCGGCATACTGGGTCGAGCGCCTGGTCGCCGCTATCGAATCCGAGCAGCCCGACCGCATCGTGCTGCTGGGCGACCTGCTCTACCACGGCCCGCGCAACGACCTGCCGCGCGACTACGCTCCCAAGCGCGTGATTCCGCTGCTCAACGACCTGGCCGACCGCATCATCGCGGTCCGCGGCAACTGCGACGCCGAGGTCGACCAGATGGTGCTCGACTTTCCCGTCATGGCCGACTACGCCACGCTGTTCGACGAGACCGGCCGCGAGCTGTTCCTGACGCACGGCCACGTCTTTGGCGCCGGCATGCACAACAGCGTCGACCACGCGCCCGCGCTGCCCGAGGGCTCCGCGCTCGTCTACGGCCACACGCACATCAAGGTCAACGAGGCAAGCGAGGCGCACCCGGGCCTGCGGCTCTTCAATCCCGGCAGCGTGAGCATTCCCAAGGACGGTACGCACAGCTACGGCATCTACGAGGGCGGTGCGTTCCGTCACGTGATCATGGAGGAGGACTAACCATGGCTCAGCAAAATGCCGAGGGCTCGCGCGACCTGTCCACGCTGGTCGACGCGTCGGCCGAGCTGCAGCATCTGGTGCAGACCATCTGGCGCCTGCGTCAGCCCGACGGCTGCCCGTGGGACCGCGAGCAGACGCATCAGAGCATCGGCAAGAACATGATCGAGGAGGCCTACGAGGCGCTCGACTGCATCGAGGCGGACGACGTGGCGCATCTGCGCGAGGAGCTCGGCGACGTGCTCATGCAGGTGGTGCTGCATGCGCAGATTGCGGCGGACGCCGGTGAGTTTACGCTGGCCGATGTGGCACGCGATATCGACACCAAGCTCATCCGCCGCCACCCGCATGTGTTTGGCGATGCGGATGCCGATAACTCCGACGAGGTGCTCAAGATCTGGGACGAGGTCAAGCTTGCCGAGAAGGCCGCCAAGGACAAGGCCGTGGCAGCAGGCGAGGCTGCGCCCGAGGGCCTGCTCGACGGCGTGCCCACACATCTGCCTGCGCTGATGCAGGCCCAGAAGGTGTCGCGCAAGGCGGCTGCCGTGGGCTTTGAGTGGGAGACGGTCCAGGATGTGTGGGACGAGGTCGCCGAGGAGCGTGCCGAGTTTGAGGCCGAGGAGCCCGGCTCGCCCGAGCGCGAGATGGAGTTTGGCGACCTGCTCTTTGCCCTGGTCAACGTTGCGCGCAAGGAGGGAATCGACGCCGAGAGCGCTCTGCGCGCCAGCACGGCAAAGTTCCGCCGTCGTTGGGCTGCGATGGAGCAGATGGCGGCCAACGCCCATGTGGATCTGGCTGAGCTTTCGACCCACGGCCTCAACGACCTTTGGGATGCCGCCAAGGCTGAGGAGTAAGACTGCGGGAACGACGAACTGACACGCCTCATCGTTCCCGCTAAATTTTTCGAAAAACAAGTGTATCCCTCGGCTAACTTAGGGCATAATGCAAAAAGTGCGACATGGCTAACTTGCAAACCAAAGCGCCACATTGACGCAATGCCATGTCGCCAAGCATTCAACCCGTTTCCAAGTGAGAGGGAGACAACATGAGCGATATTTTGGACGTCTACGGTCGCGAGGTGCTCGACAGCCGCGGCAATCCCACTGTCGAGGTCGAGGTCGTGCTCGAGGATGGCAGCTTCGGCCGCGCAATGGTGCCTTCGGGCGCTTCAACCGGCGCCTTTGAGGCATGTGAGCTGCGCGATGGCGACAAGGGCCGTTACCTGGGCAAGGGCGTCTCTCAGGCCGTCGAGCACGTCAACAACGAGTGCGCTAACGCCGTCGTGGGCCTCGATGCCTTCGATCAGCGCGCCGTCGATGCCGCGTTGATCGCTGCGGACGGTACACCCAACAAGACCAAGCTCGGTGCTAACGCCATTCTGGGCGTGTCGCTGGCCGTCGCCCGCGCCGCTGCCGAGTCGGCGGGCCTGTCGCTGTACCAGTACCTGGGCGGCGTCAACGCCCACCTGCTGCCCACGCCCATGATGAACATCCTCAACGGCGGCGTGCATGCCGACAACAACGTCGACTTCCAGGAGTTCATGATCATGCCGGTGGGCGCCCCGAGCTTTGCCGAAGGCCTGCGCTGGTGCGCCGAGGTCTACCACACCCTCAAGGGCGTGCTGCACGAGGCCGGCCTGGGCGGCGGCGTGGGCGACGAGGGCGGCTTCGCGCCCAACCTCAAAACCAATGCCGAACCGTTCGAGTACATTACCAAGGCCGTCGAGAAGGCTGGCTTTAAGCCCGGCGTCGACTTCATGTACGCCATGGACCCGGCGTCCACCGAGTTCTACAACGCCGAGACCGGCATGTACGAGCTCAAGGGCGAGGGCGTGGAGTACACGAGCGCCCAGATGGTCGATTACTGGGAGAAGCTCGTCGACACCTATCCCATCATCTCCATCGAGGACGGCATGGCCGAGGAGGATTGGGACGGCTGGGTCGAGCTCACCCGTCGCATTGGCAACAAGGTGCAGCTGGTGGGCGACGACCTGTTCGTCACCAACACCGAGCGCCTCAAGAAGGGTATCGAACTGGGCGCTGCCAACGCGATTCTGGTCAAGGTCAACCAGATCGGCACGCTCACCGAGTCGATCGAGGCCATCGAAACCGCCAAGGAGGCCGGCTACGCTTGCATCGTGAGCCACCGTTCTGGCGAGACCGAGGACTCCACGATTGCCGACCTGGTCGTGGGCGTCAACGCCGGCCAGATTAAGTCGGGCGCCCCGTGCCGCAGCGACCGTATTGCTAAGTACAACCAGCTCATCCGCATCGAGGACGAGCTCGAGGGCAGCGCGCGCTACGCAGGCAAGACCGCGTTCTACAACATTCGCTAGGCAGCGGCGTGTGCGGCGGCGGGGCTGACTCGGATTCGCCTCGCTTCCGCCGGGCACTGTTGAGCACCATTGGGCGCTGGGCCATATGGCTCAGCGCCTTTTTTATGTCGAGCAAAGGCTGGCGAAGGCGGTGCGGGCGCTCGTGCTATAACTAAAGGACTTAGCGCAAACAAACCTCAACCGCACAAGGCGCACATGGATCAGATTTACGACAACAGGTACTATTCCGCCGGTTCGCGTGAGCCGTCGTCTCGTCGTGCGCGCACGGTGCAGCTCGGTGGGTCCGCCTACGCCGGCGCCGACCGCTCCATGCAGCGCCCGACAAGTACCTCGCGCCCCAATGCTCAAGTGAATACTTCGACAGATGGACCAGTGCGCCCGGCACGTTCGTCGCATGCTCAGCGCTCGTCGGCTCAAACGCACGATAGGTCGAGCAGGCCCTCGAACCGTTTTTCGGGCTCGGACTTTATGCACTACGCCAACGACAACGCGGTGGTCAAGGCGATCTACGACTTTACCCACGGTCCTCAGCGAGGGCTATTCATCGGCATCGTCGTTGCCCTGGTGCTCGTGAGCCTGTATTTCCCCGTGCGCGACCTGTACGTGGCAAAGCGTTCGAGCGATATCTTGACCAAGCAGGTCGAGATTCGCCAGCAATACAATGATGGGCTGCAAAAAAGCGTCGACAAGCTGCTCTCGGAGGAGGGTATCAAGGATGCGGCATCCGAGGACCTGGGCTTGGTGATGCCCGGCGAGAAGAGGATTGAAGTGCAGGGCCTGGACGGCGATTCGGATGCCTCGTCGAGCCAGAAGTCGTCGAACGCCAAGAAGGCCAGCGAGGTGGCCAAGGAGATCGAAGAAGTCGGCAAGGACGCGCCGTGGTACATCCAGGCGCTCGACATGCTGTTTGGGTTTAACGGCGTCGAGGGTCAGACGGTCGCGTCCAGCGGCGAGTAGGCGAGTAGCGCCCGGAGGGGAGCCCGCAATGGCAGATTGCAAACGATATAAGGTGGCGGCGATCGACCTGGGAACGGTGTCGTCGCGACTGGTGCTGGCGCAGGTCGAGGCCGGGGCGATCGTGGAATCGTCCAAGCATACCGAGATTACCGATCTGGGCGAGGGCGTTGACGCGACGGGCCGCTTTTGCGAGGCGGCGGTCGAGCGCGTGCTCGCCGCATGCCGCATGTTTGTGGACGAGGCGCGTGCCTTTGGGGCCGTGTGCATCTGTACCACGTGCACGAGTGCCGCGCGCGATGCGTCCAACGCCGTGCTGCTGCTGGACGGCCTGCGCGAGCTGGGTCTCGAGCCGCAGGTGATTCCAGGAGAGGTCGAGGCGCGCCTGACGTTTTTTGGCGTGGCGCACGACTTTGCCGGCGAGCGCATCATTGTTGCCGATTCGGGCGGCGGCTCCACGGAGCTCGCGACGGGCGTATACGCGCCGGAGCGCGGGGTCTTCGCGCTGGAGGGAACGCGTTCGCTGGACATTGGTTGCCGTCGTGTGACGGAGCGGTTTTTCTCGGCGCTGCCGCCAACGGACAGTGAACTTGCCGCCGCTGGCGCATGGGCGGGCGAGCAGTTCGGGGCTTACTTTGAGGGCCTGCCTGTCGACTTTGAGCGCGCCGAGCGCTTAGTCGCGGTGGGCGGCACGGTGACTACGCTGGTGGCTCTGGTCCACGAGCTGGAACCGTACGATTCGAGCTTTGTGCACCTACGCGAGCTGTCGCTGGAGCAGGTCTCGGCCGCTATCGAGCGCATGTCTACGCTGGATGTGGAGGGTATCGCTGCGCTGCCGGGCGTGCAGCCCAAGCGCGCGGGCGTGATTCTGGCCGGCGCCGTGGTGATTCGCGAGCTCATGCGCGTCGGTGGCTACAAGACGCTCACCGTAAGCGAGAACAGCCTACTCGCCGGCATGGCCGCCACCATCAACGAGACTCTCGACGGCGCGACCCCCACCATCGCCTGGACCCCAGAGCTCAGCACCCTCTAAATAAGTTGCGGTGAAATAGTTCCTAAATAAGCTGGTAAACGGTATAAACAGGATCTATTCCACCGCAACTTCTAAGGGACCGAAGCTGTCTTTTTAGCCCGTCCTAAATTAGTTGGCTTTCTGAAGCGCGGGGCGGTGGGACGTCTGCGTATTTGCTGCGCAAATCCGCACCGGCTTCGGCCGCCTGCCGGCGCCCTCGCCGGCTCGCTGCGGACGCTGCGCGTCCGCTTGACGCTCGCCCCCTCGCGGGTTCGAGTCCCACCGGCATCTAAAAGAAGCGAGCCCACATCCCTGGGGAACACGGGCTCGTAAACAATACGTGGTAGGGGCGGTGGGACTCGAACCCACAATCCTTGCGGCGAGGGATTTTAAGTCCCCTGCGTATGCCAATTCCGCCACGCCCCCGTGAGACTAGAAGTCTAGCACAAGCCGTCCGCTACGCGTTGACGGCCATCGAGTGTTGGCCCGACTTTTCCAAGTACTCGGCATACTTGGCCTCGTCGCCCTTGTTTTGGTATTGCAGGGCCAGCAGGTACTCCAGACGGCAGCGCTTGACCGGGTCGTTGCCGACACCCTCGAGCATGCGCTCCAGCTCGGGAATGTCGTTGTGGCGCTTGAGGATCATCGTGTCGTACATCAGCTGGCACTCGTGCGCAACTGCCTCGGCCTGACCGCCCTCAAAGCCCTTGATCTCGTGCAGCAGCTCTTTGGACTTTTTGCGGTCCTCCTGGCCAACGTAGTAGTTAAAGGCCTTAATGACCAGGTCGACGCGTTGCATCTTGGGCAGGTTGAGTCCCAGCAGCAGGTCGAACATCTCGCTGGCGCGCTCGTGGTCCTCGCGCAGCAGATAGGAGTTCAGGCGCAGGTAGTCGCGGTTATAGCGCGGGTACAGCATGCTGGTGAGTTTGGCGTCGAGCAAACGATCGAACTCGTCCCACTGCTTGGCAGCCATAAGCTGCTGCAGGCGCTTAAACGTGGTGCGTTTTTTGACGCTAAAGAACACCGACACGGCGATGCAGATGATAACGACGGCGGTCCAGAGTGTGCGGGAATCGGGCATATTAGGGTCCTTAGTCGCTCGTAAAACAAGCGGTATGACAACACGTACTAGATGTATTATACGCAGCGCGCAAGCAAACTAGCATAAAAGCTCATCGAGGCTGAGTGCCATCGCTCGCTGCGGTACACTTACCTAAAGTAAACCATGAAGGGAGATATTACCTATGAAGAAGATCGTTTTGGCTTGCGGTGCTGGCGCTGCTACTTCCACGCTCGTTGCCCAGAAGGTCGCCACCCTGCTCGACGCCAACGGTTACGCCGACAAGTATGAGATCGTGCAGTGCGCCATCTCCGAGGCCAAGGATTACTGCGACGAGGGCGCTGATCTGCTGATCGCCACCACCGTTGCCCCCGAGGGCCTCACCTGCCCGTACGTGAGCGGCGTGCCCTTCATGACCGGCATGAACCGCGTCGCTGCCGAGAAGGCCGTTCTCGACGTTATGGCTCAGTAGGCGCTGCCTGTATGAATGAGCAGAACGCCAATCCGGTCGAGCTCTTTGGCATGCGCGTTGCCCATGTGGGCATTAACGCCACCGACCCGGCAGATGCCTTGGAGATCGCGGAGCTGTTCTCGACGATGATGGGCCTGCCCGTTATTGAGACCCCGGTTTCGTACTTTAATGATTCGCTGGTCGAGATCATGAAGCAGAACGGTCGTGGCACCAAGGGCCACATCGGCTTTGCCGTTAACGACATCGATGCAGCTGAGAAGTGGTTTGCCGAGCGCGGGCTCGAGGTCAACGAGGAGTCGCGCGCGCTGCTGCCCGACGGTGGTACCAAGCTCGTGTACTTTAAGCGCGAGTTCGCCGGTTTCGCCGTGCACCTGTGCCGCGAATAGCGCACAAGCTGCCATAGCTAGCAAAAAATGGGGTAAGGCGCGTGGCCTTGCCCCATTTTTAATACCGAGAGGGTGACTGACGGGCTGCCGTAAATCGAAGGTGAATGGCTTTCCGCGAAGTGAACGAGTGAAATCGAACCCCTGGAGCATCGACGCTTTGGAGACGCCGTTTCCTGCGGTTTTGTCAGGTTTTTCTTGCGGTTTTGGCGCCAAAAAGTGCGGATGCTCCAGGGGTCCAAAATAGGTCGTTCACTTCGCGGAAAAGCATTCACCTTCGATTCGTGAGAGACGCCCCTACCGCAGCAGGCGAATCGTAAAGCGGCTGCCGACGCCCTCGACTGAGGTCACACCGATGACGCCGCCGTGGCTGTCGACAATCCACTTGGCAATGGCAAGCCCCAGGCCCGAACCCTGTGCGCCGGCATCGCGCGCGTTGTCGGCGCGGTAGAACCGCTCGAACGCGTGAGCCGCGGATTCCTGGTTCATGCCGATACCTTCGTCCTCAACGCTTATGTCGACCGTGCCCGTGCCCGCATCCGGCGCTACGCCAAACGAGATGGGCGTGCCCGCGTCCGAATACTTGGCGGCGTTTTGCACGATCACGCGCAGAGCCTGCTTCACGAGCGCCACGTCGACGGGCGCGTCGCAGCGCGGGTCGCTGGCAAGCGCAGCGTCAAAGGCTAGCCGATACGTGTGCTCGGTATCGATCATCTGCGATTCCTCGCACACCTCGCCGACCAGTGCTGCCAGGTTGGTATGCGCGCGCCGCAGGACCGTGCGCCCGGCATCGCCGCGTGCCAAAAACAGCAGCTGCTCCACGAGCTCCTGCATGTGCTCGCTTTCGGCTTTGAGCGAGGCGATGGACTCCGCCAGCACGTCCGGATCGTCTTTGCCCCAGCGGTCGAGCATGTTTACGTAGCCCTGAATCACCGCGATGGGCGTGCGTAGCTCGTGGCTTGCATCGTTGACAAAGCGCATCTGCTGCAGCTTGGCCTCTTGCATCTGGCGCAGTAGGCGGTTGAGTGCGACCTCGATGCTCGCCAGGTCGGCGTCGCCGGTGGTGACGCTCGGCGAGTCGACGCTTGCGCGCGCGATGGCCTGCTCCAGTGTTTCCATTTTGCCGCCGGAGAGCTGCATGCGACCGAGTTCGTCCACGCGCAGGGCCAGATCGTTGAGCGGCGCCATGGTGCGGCGCACGCGGCGGGCGCCGCCGAGCATGTTGAGCACGCTGATGACCTGCCAACCCACAACGACAAGGTAGAGAGGCCATAGCGTGACGAGGTCCTGCGCGAGGGGGAAGGTCTTGGTGGTGCGCGCAAGCTCGACGGTATAGGTGAGCGTTGTCGGGTCCCAGCCGCGCGCGGGCGTCAGCGACATGCCGTGAACGGTGGCACCGGGGATCCATCCTGCGGTAAACGTGTCGTCGGGCAGTGTCTGGTTGTATCCATAGACGAGGATCGCCGCCGCAATCACTACCAGCAACAGATCGAGCCAGATGTAGCTCATCAGACGGCGCCACATATAGCTCCAGTTGATGGCGCGGGCGATGGAGGTGACGCGCTTGGCCTCGGCGTTACGCACGGCAGACATAGCCCACCCCGCGCACGGTCTGGATGATGCGGGCGCTGCCGGCGTCCTCGATCTTGGCACGCAGGTGCGCGATGTGTACGTCGACGTTGTTGGTGTCGCCCACGTATTCGTAGCCCAGCGCTTCGTGCGCGATGCGCTCGCGCGTGAGCACGGTGCCGGCGTGCGCCATAAGCAGGGCGAGAACGTCGAACTCGCGGGCCGTGAGCGCGATGGGCGAGCCGCCGACCGTGACTTCGTGGCGGTCGGGGTCGAGCACGACTGAGCCCACAGTGAGCGTGGCGGGGGAGAGCGAGGCGGAAACCTGGGTTGAGTCGCTGACCGGGGGTATCGCAGCGGCGCTCCCGCCCGCGTCGCTCGCCGCGCCCGTCCCGATGCCGCCAACGCCCGAAGCCGTCCGCACGGCCTCCGAGCGCTTCAGCGCAACGCGGATCCGTGCGAACAGCTCCTCAATGGCAAACGGCTTGGTTAGGTAATCGTCAGCGCCGGCGTCGAGCCCGGCCACCTTATCCATCACGGCATCGCGCGCGGTGACCATGATCACCGGCACATCCTTGTGCTTGCGCACGCGCCGCAGCACCTCCATGCCGTTGAGCTGCGGCAGCAGCACGTCGAGCAGAATCAGATCGTAGTCGCGCTCCAGCGCCAGGTCTACGGCGGTGCGGCCGTCGGCGGCGTGCTCCACCTGGTAGCCCTCGTGCTCCAGCTCGAGCGTCACAAAGCGGGCGATTTTCTCCTCGTCCTCTACGATCAGGATTCGTGCCATACGTGCCCCCGTCTGCGATTACTTGTCGTCGTTGAGATTTTGCTTGATGTCGTCCGCGGCGTCGGCGGCGTGATCCATAAGGTTGTTGATGCTGCCGGGCACGTCTCCGTCGCTGTCGATGCGGTAGCGCATGCCAAAGAACAGGCCAATCAACATCAGCCATATCGTGGCGCCCCAGGCAAACAGCGCGACGATGGGGATCAGGATGGGAATGTTGAGGATGATCGCATCGCGGCGCGTGGCGATAAACTTGGTGTCCAGGCTCAGGCGGAAGAGCTTTTTGAGGTACTCCCACACGCTGTCCATCTTCTTGGAGAAGTCGGTCTTTTCGCTCGACTTTTCGTAGGCAGCCTGCGCGGCGACCATCTCGGCCGAAGGCTCGTCGACCGGCGCAGACTCGGTGGCGGCGTGCGCCGACGTGGTCTGGGTCTTGCCCTGCGACTCGAGCCAAATGATGGCGTCCAGAACGTTGCCGTTGGCGGCGTCGAGCGCGGCTTTGGCGTCGGTGTAGCTCACGTTGCACTTGGTGCGGATGGTTTCAACTTTTTCGAGGTCGTCCATGACCTGTCCTTTCGTTCGATGGGCGCGACGCCGGGCGATCTGCCCGGGCGCGAGCGTTGCGTTCGGCGGCCTGCGCGGCGCCCCGCCCTTGGTCGAACTCTATAGTGCAGGTTATAGATTAAGCGATTCTTGAGCCAAGATTAATGTTGGATGAGTTTTTGGGTGGCGGTGGGGAAGGGGAGAGGTGTCCTTCTGGATAGCTAGCAGCGAGGTCTAATACTTTCCCGAGAAGTGAACGAGCCAAATCGGACCCCCGAAGCATCGACACTTTTCGGGTGCCGTTTCCTGCGGCTTTGATGCCAGAATCCTGCGTTTATGCCGTTGAAAAATGCGGATGCTCCAGGGGTCCAAAAACAGACGTTCACTTCGCGGAAAAGTATTAGACCTCGATAGCGGGGGATGGGGTACCGGTGCAAAACGGCGTCAAGGGTTGGTCGAGCAGGTGGTTTCTCCATTGATGTCCGCACGGCATGTGACACTTACCATGCCGCCCCGCTCTGCCGCGGCGGCATGCGTCTGAACAATGACCCTCTAAGGAGTTCGATACCGATGAGTGACAACGCAAAGCATCTCGCAAAGAAGTGCGTTAAGGACGCGGGGCCGTGCCTCGCGCTGTGCGTAGCCGGAGCGGCGGTCGCGCTGCTGGCTGTTCTGGGGCCATTCGACGTGCTCCGAAGTGCCAGTTCCCTGCACGTTTGCATGGCCCTTGCCGGCGCCATGATGACCGGCGGCGTGCTCGATCTGATTTTTTGGGTGCTTGACCCGTTTGGATGGAAGAACGAGGGGTAAGCCCTAAGGGATGGAAGGGCTGGAACGATTGGCTTAGTGATCGTGCAGAATGTGGGCTAGCGACTTGCAGGGAAGTGGTAATCCGATGACGGTCTATGTGACGGGCGATATTCACGGTGGCCTCGACATGCAAAAACTGCGCGATTGGGACCTTGGGGATGGCCTGACGAGCGAAGACTATCTGCTTGTCGCCGGCGACTTTGGCTTTCCGTGGGATTTCTCTGCCGAGGAATGCGCCGACATCGCCTGGCTGGAGTCGCGCCCCTATACCGTGCTGTTCGTCGACGGCAACCACGAGCGCTTCGATCACTGGGAGGAGCGCCCCATGGAGTTGTGGCACGGTGGGCTGACGCAGCGCCTGTCGGATACCTCTCCCATACGGCGCCTGACGCGCGGCGAGGTTTTTGAACTCGACGGCTCAACGATCCTTACCATGGGCGGCGCCACGAGCGTGGACAAGGAATACCGCATTCCGTATTCCAGCTGGTGGCCGCAGGAGTTGCCGGACGAGCGCAACTTTGAGGAGGCACGGGCAAAGCTCGACAGCGTGGGCTGGAAGGTCGACTATGTGGTTACCCATACCTGCTCCACGCGCATGCTTTCGCCCACGCTCTATCCGGCGCCCGGCTGGAATTACCCCGCCGTTGATCGGCTTACGGCATTTTTCGATGAGCTGGAAGACCGCTTGGATTACAAGCGCTGGTACTACGGGCATTTTCATCGGGATGCCAACCCGGCCGAGCGCCATACCGTGCTCTACGACTGCATCGTTTGCTTGGGTGACGAACTCCAGCCCTGGGATGTTGCGTAGGGGCGGGCGTAGCGAGCACTTCATACGATGCCTTGGATAGTTACCCTACATTTCAGTGTAATCTTTATTTGTAAGGTAACTTAAGGCATGCTGGGAGCTGGAGGAGATGTCGCCTGACAATCTAGAGTTTCAGCGCCATTCGGTTGGTGCCGGGTAGGGTGGCGAAGCCAAAATGTTCATAGAATGCTGCCGCCTTATCATCTACTGGATCGACAACCAAAGCTCGCGCTCCTGCCAGAGCAGAGATTTTCAAGGCGTTTTCGATGGCATCTTTGAGTAGTGAAGCTCCAAGACCAAGCCCCTTGAACTTCTCATCGACCCCCATCATTCCAAGCAGTACCGTAGGAACTTGGGAGGGGGAGTTTCGCACGAACCATCCTCCATCAACATTTTCGCGAGCCACGGAGTGCGTGCACAGCGTATAAAACCCAGCGACTGCGTCGTCGCAATACGATGCGTATATAACCGCTGATCCTCTTCTTCGCGCCGAGGCTGATCTGTTTTTAGCCCATCCGTCTACAAGAGTATTTCCACAGTGGAAAGCCTCGATGCCTTGACCAACGGGGAGTTGAACGGGCTTGGTAAATGTGCTCATTCCCAAACCGCTTTACGGTCGAGCAGCGCTTTTGCAGCTTGAGGCATGGGGGAATCGAGCATTTCGCAAAATGCATCGAAACCATCAGGAGAAAGATAGGTTGTTGACGCCTCGGCGATATCACGTGCGGAGCTCTCGTCAAGGTGAGCTGTGGCCCATTGGGTGAGAGTTTGGCCACGTAAGGCTGCGGCGCGCTCGTAAGTAAGGCGTTGACGTTCGGTCAACCTTAGATCCATGCGGCGTTGTTTCTCAATCGTTGGCATAGCAAAAACCTCCTTTGCACAATTGTACGGAATTATTCCGTACATAACAAGACGCAGAATTATGTCCTCGCTGAAGGGGGGGGCGAGGGGGAGGGGCGTATTTGGCTACTCGACCGTTACAGTGATGTTCTCGCGATGCGCGCGGATGACATCCCAGCTAAAGTGCTCGACCAGCTGCTCGGCAGAACGCGGCGTGGTGTCCGGTGCGATGCCCGTTTGCCCGGCGAGCCAGCCCAGCAGTGCCTCGGGTGTGCCAAAGCGGGTACGGAGCTCGCCCAGGTCTAGGTCGCGGTCGCGCTTGGAAAGGCGGCGGCCGTCCGGTGACATGAGCAGCGGAATATGTGCGTAGTGCGGCGTGGGCAGTCCCAGCAGATGTTGCAGATAGATCTGGCGCGACGTGGAACCAAGCAGGTCGCATCCGCGTACGATCTCGGTGACGCCCATGGCAGCGTCGTCGACCACCACGGCCAGCTGATAGGCAAACACGCCGTCGCTGCGGCGCACCAAAAAGTCGCCGCACTCGGTGGCGAGTGCCTCGCATTGGGCTCCGTACGTGCGGTCAACGAATTCGACCACATCGTCTGCGAGGTCGTCGACGGCGGGCACGCGCAGGCGCGTGGCCGGAGCACGCAGGATGCTGCGGCGGGCAACCTCCTCGGCAGAAAGGCCTCGGCAGGCGCCGCGGTAGATGGGTGTGCCGTCGCTGGCATGCGGCGCGCTCGCGGCGTGGAGCTCGGCGCGCGTGCAAAAGCAGGGATAGGTGAGGTCGGCGTCTTGTAGCTGGTGCAAGGCGCTCTCGTACAGGTCAAGGCGATCGTGCTGGTAGTAGGGGCCTTCGTCCCACTCGAGCCCTAGCCAGGCCAGGTCGTCAATCAGTTGAGCGGCAAGTTCCGGGCGCTTGCAGCGATCGTCTAGGTCCTCGATGCGCAACACGATGCTGCCGCCTTGGCTGCGGGCCGAAAGCCATGCGCACAGGCAGCTGAACACGTTGCCCAGGTGCATGCGGCCCGAGGGCGACGGGGCGAAGCGGCCCACGACGGGCGCGAGGGCGGGGGCGAGCTTGCTGTTGGGCGCCGTCGATGTGGCCACAGCGGGCGTTGTTATGTTGCGTGCGTTGATATCCATGCGGACGAGTATAGCGCGGGGCGCGGTGGGGGAGACGCTGCCGTGGCCTGCAAGTTGCCGAGGCCGCGCGTTGCGCGTGCCGGACCACCGGCTCGACAGCTCGATCGCCACCCGCCAGCCCAACCCCTCAAACGACAGAAACCCCGGCAGCTCTTCGCAACTACCGGGGTCTCCGCGGAAAAGGGGGACATGATCCTCAAGCGAACGGCAAAGGGGCAAACCGTTTTCGCTCAACTGCTTTATGCCCCTCGGTTGGCGGCTCAATCAACGCGTGCCGCGCCCACACAAAGCCGCTACACCTGTGATGGAGCTATGAAGTGGTATCTATTGCTGGCGCTGGCCATGCCAAGGGTGTCCCTAATGACTAGTCATTTAAGAACGTCCCCAATGACTAGCTGCCGGGCGCGGGCGTGACTTTTGTCCCAATTGACGCCCCGCTTACCTAGACGGTCGTGTCGTACGCTCGCAAACGTGGGACAATAACGCTGTTGATATCACAGATAAAGGATGTGCCTATGAACGCCCCCGTTGCCAAGACCTGTCGGCAGCGCTGCCCGTTTGCGCGATTTGCTTCCATTTGCGCGCTCATCGCGTGCGCGCTGCTGCTGCTACCCGCCGTTGCACGTGCCGACGGGTATTCCATGACCCAAACCTACATCAGTGCCACGGTCGAGGCCGATGGATCGCTGACCGTTGTCGAGGGGCGCCAGTTTGATTTCGATGACGACATCAACGGCGTGTTTTGGGAGATTAATACGGGTACCAACCAGCAGGGTGGCACGGCGGGCGTCGATGTGCTGAGTGTCGAGGAAGGGGACACCGCGTTTAACAAAGTCGATAGCGCGAACAAGGGCGACTCTGGCGTCTATACGATCGAGCAGGCCAGTGACGGCGTAAGGATTAAGGTGTTCAGCCCTCACGAGAGCGGTGACAGTGCAATCTATTACGTGAGCTATACCATGACCGGTGCGGTTATGAACTGGGCCGATACCGCCGAGCTCTACTGGAAGTTCGTGGGCGACGGCTGGTCTGCGGATTCCGACGATGTCGAGATGGAAGTGCGCTTCGCAAATGCCGCTGCCGGGACGGCGGCCGTCAAGGGCGATAACTTCCGCGCATGGGGCCACGGCCCGCTGACGGGCGATGTATCGCTCGATGCGGACGAACCCATGGTCACCTATACCATTCCCTGCGTGCATCAGGGCGAATTCGCCGAGGCACGCATCGCCTTCCCCGGCGACTGGGTGCCGCAGCTTGCCGCTTCGGGCGAAGAGCGCATGTCAACGATCCTGAGCGAAGAGAAGGAATGGGCCGACGAAGCTAACGCCCGCCGCGCTCACGCTCGCATGATTGCCAATGCACTTGCCGTGCTAAGTGTTGTTGCGGCGGTGGCCTTTACCGGCACAATCGTTATGCTCAAGCTGCGCAAGCGCAAGCCCAAGCCGCTTTTCCAGGACGAATATTTCCGCGATGTGCCCTCGGCCGACCATCCCGCCGTGCTTTCGGCCCTCATGAGCTGGAACGAGGTGCCCGATCAGGCATATATCGCCACGCTCATGAAGCTCACTGACGACCGTGTGATCAAACTGGAGCAGGCGACCGTGACCAAGGCCAAGAAGGGTCTGTTGGGGCGTGAAAAAGAAGAGCAGACGTATCGCGTGACGGTGAGTGATGCGGGCTGGAAGTCGGCCAAGGGCATTGACCACATGGTGCTCAAGGTCTTCTTCGCCGGTGCTAAGCCTGACGAGAACGGCGATCGCTCGCGCACGTTCGACGAGCTGCAGCGCTACGTCAAGCAGCACGCTACACCCGTGGGCGACAAGCTCGAGGACTATCAGAACACTGTTAAGGGCAAGCTGGCCGATAGCGAGTACGTTGCCTCGGACGGCATTGTTGCAATGGTGTTTTGCCTGGTTCTTGGTATCCTGATTGCCTTTGTTCCCGTGGGATCCATCTTCTTTACCGATGGCGCACAGGCGAACATTACTGCCGCGGTTATCTCGGTGCCGATTGTGCTGGTGGGTATCGGCGTGGGCCTTACGTTCCGCCGCTTTACGCCGGAGGGCGCCGAGGTGGCGGCTCGCTGCAAGGCACTTAAGCATTGGCTCGAGGACTTCACGCGTCTAAAGGAAGCCGTCCCCGGCGATCTGGTGCTGTGGAACAAGCTGCTGGTGATGGGCGTTGCCCTGGGCGTTTCGAAAGAAGTGCTGCGACAGCTGGCCGAGGCCGTGCCGCCCGAGGTACGCGAGGCCGACGGCTTCTACGACAATTATCCCTGCTACTGGTGGTACTACCATCATTACGGTATCGAGTCTCCGCTCGATTCGTTCGATGACGTGTATCGCGAGAGCATCCGTGAGCTGGCGTCGAGCTCCGACAGCTCGAGCGGCGGCGGAGGCGGTGGCTTCTCGGGCGGCGGAGGCGGCGGCGTCGGCGGAGGCGGCGGCGGAACGTTCTAGCGCGCTCTGATTTTTGGGATGGATCTTCTCCGGCGACTGCCGACGGATCCATCCCATTTTTATGCGCTACCTACGAAGGCTGTCCCCAGCGACTAATCACTGGGAACATCCCTAAATGACTAGGTATGGCTGCTGGGTTTAGGCTGTTAGATCGAGTTCGTAGAGGAAGCTTTCGCGCGGCATGTCGTGGCGGCGCTCTTCGCGGTTGGCGCGGTGCGTGGCCGTGCGCTTAAAGCCGTGCAGCTCGTAGAACTTCCACGAGCAGTTGGAGTCGGTGTACAGGTGCGCCCTCGTCGCTCCAAGCGAGGATAGGTGCGAGACCGCGGCATCGAGCAGAACCGTGCCAACGCCCAGGCCATGGACATCGCGATCCACGGCAAGCAGCGTGACCTCGTTGTCGTGCGGCAACGGGCTGCTCTCGAGCAGGCGGTTGTTGGTTCGGATGGTTGCGCGCACAAACGAGAGATACTCGGCGCAGGCATCAGGCTCCAGCTCACGCATCTGCGATAGCAGCGCGCGTTCGGTATCCATCCAATGCTCGTTGATAGTGGCGCCGGAGCTCTGTCCCGCACGCGCGAGCGAAATGCCACGCGCCTGACCGTCGATTACGGCAACCTGTGAAAACGTCGACGACGAAAGGCAGTAGGCGAGGTCGCACGCGGCCTCAAGGCGGTTGTACTCATCGTTATCCGAATTGTTATGCCAAAGCTGCTGCAGAATCAGCGCGATGGCGTCGAAGTCTTCGGTATCAAACGGTCGGTAGAGAACCCGCGAGACCATGGTGCCTCTTTCTTTTGCGGATGCATATCGAGCACAGTTCTACCACGCCATTGGCATCTAATTATGGTGCCCCTGTGTTCCATGAACTCACCGTGCCCGGTGCTGTGCCCATCCCCTCCGCGTGCAAACTTTTTCTGCACATGCGCCCGTTGCGGGGTGCATCGATGCGCTCGATGCGCTACATTAAATCAGTATTTTCAATGCCGCTGCGCGAGCGCTGCAGATCGACGTATCACCGACTCACAGAGCACGGCGGCGTACCAGACAGGAGGACTGCATGGGATCTGATGTGAAGATCGCACGCGCGTTGATCTCGGTTACCGATAAGACGGGCGTCGTCGATTTCGCACGGACGCTGGTCGATGACTTTGGCGTCGAGATCATCTCTACGGGCGGCACGGCTCGTGCCATCGAGGACGCGGGCGTTCCCGTAACCCCCATCGAGGAGTTCACGGGCTATCCCGAGATGATGGACGGCCGCGTTAAGACCCTGCACCCCAAGGTTCACGGCGCGCTGCTGGCCCGCCGCGATTCCGAGCAGCACATGCAGGAGGCCGCTCAGCACGGCATTAAGCTGATCGATCTAGTCGTCGTCAACCTGTACGAGTTCGAGAAGACCGTCGCCAATCCCGAGGTCACCTTCGCGGACGCCATCGAGCACATTGACATCGGCGGTCCCTCCATGCTGCGCTCTGCTGCCAAGAACGCCACGAGCGTTACCGTCATTTCCGACCCGGCCGACTATGATGCCGTCCTGGCCGAGATGCACGAGACCGGTGGCTGCACCACGCTTTCCACCCGTCGTCGCCTGCAGGTGAAGGTCTACCAGACCACCGCCGCCTACGACACGGCTATCTCCCGTTGGCTTGCCGCCCAGGCAAGCGACGTGGCGGACACCTCTGCCAAGCTCGAGATCTCGCTGGAGAAGGTCGACGACCTGCGCTATGGCGAGAACCCGCAGCAGAAGGCTACGGTCTACCGCTTTGCCGAGGGCTGCGAGAACACCGCGAGCTTGCAGTTCCCGCTCGTTGGCTCCGAGCAGATCCAGGGCAAGCCGCTCAGCTACAACAACTATCTGGATGCCGATGCCGCTTGGAACCTGGTCCGCGAGTTCGACGAGCCGGCCTGCGTGATTCTCAAGCACCAGAACCCCTGCGGCTCCGCCGTTGCCGAGGACATTACGGCTGCTTACGACCGCGCCTTCGCCTGCGATCCCAAGAGCGCCTTCGGCGGCATCATCGCCTGCAACCGCGAGGTTCCCTATGAGCTGGTCGAGCACTTTGCCGATCAGAACAAGCAGTTCGTCGAGGTTATCATCGCCCCGAGCTACACCGACGAGGCGCTCGAGCGCATGGCCAAGCGCCCCAACCTGCGCGTGCTGGCCACCGGCGGCGTGGACCACGGCGCCCAGGTGGAGCTGCGCTCCATCGACGGCGGCATGCTGGTGCAGGAAGTCGACCACGTAACCGAGGATCCCGCGACCTTTACGTTCCCCACCGACCGCAAGCCCACCGACGCCGAGATGGCCGAGCTCGAGTTTGCCTGGAAGGTCTGCAAGGGCGTTAAGTCCAACGCCATCCTGGTTTCCAAGGGCAAGGCCGGCATTGGCATGGGTCCGGGTCAGCCTAACCGCGTTGACTCTGCGCTGCTTGCCTGCGAGCGCGCCGAGGACTTCTGCGAGCGCGAGGGCGTGGAGAAGGGCGGCTTTGCCTGTGCAAGCGACGCGTTCTTCCCGTTCCGCGACAATGTCGACGTGCTTGCTGCACACGGCGTGACCTGCATCATCCAGCCCGGCGGCTCCAAGCGCGACGACGAGAGCATCCAGGCTTGCAACGAGCATGGCATTGCGATGGTCTTCACAGGTGCCAGGCATTTTAGGCACTAGGGCTTTCCCAAGCACCCGACCTTGCCCCTCAAACCGTCGCTTGCGTACATTTAGTACGCGGCGCTCCTCTTTCGGGGCAATCTCGGGCACTTGGAAAACCCTTAATGGGATGTTGTTCTATCCCATTAAGTTGATCGGTCGCCTGGCCATATCGTCAAAATAATCTCTGCAAAAGATGGCTGCTCCGTTTGGAGGGCCGTCTTTTTGGTATAAGAGGACGGAATGACTAACACGAAAGGTATGACCATGCCCCAGATTGATGATGCCGAGCTGTTTGGCAATGCCGAGGATCAGCGTGCGTACGAGGACTTTTGCGCCAATCAGGAGGCGGTCGAGAAGTTTACGCTCGACAAGCCCGCGCTTGTCTGCCGTTGGCGCATGTCCAATAAAAAGGTGCCCATGCTCAACCGCCACATTCGCGCACTGTCCGAGCGCTTGGTGCAGGGCGAGCCGCTTACCCATAACATGCTCAGCTGGGCCAAGCAGCACGTTGAGTGGTCGCTTGCCGAGGGCGATTACACCGCACGCGACGGCGTGCTCATGCTGGTGATCGACGTCAACGGCAACGCCGCCATGACGGTGGGGGAGTACGAGCCGCTAGCCGATACGTCGGCCAAGGCGCTACGTGCCCGCTCCGCCGAGGCCCGCTCCGAGGCCGACGAAACCGGCGTGGCGCCCGAGCTACTCGCCGCCGTCGATAACGGCGAGCTTGCCTTTGTGGCACCAGCGGACGAGTGCCTGTGCGGCACGGCGACGCTCATTGAACAGCTGGCCCAGACCAAGGACATCCCGGTCACGCGCGTAGACATCCCCGCTCAGCTCAAGGGTGCGCTGTTCCTGGTGAGCGACGAGCACGGCGTGGTCCCTGCCGACGATACCGATGCCGCTGAGGCGGACGCTGCTATGGTCACCTTCTTCGCCGAAGGCTACGAAAAGCTCCGTGCCCGCCGCTAAATGATTATTCTGGGACGGGGATAAAAATCATTTTGGTTCCCGTTCCCGTCGCGAGCGTAAGGCGGACAAAACGCCCCCGCTCGCGAACAGTTCTGTCACCTTGGCGACGTGCGTGGCGCGCACCTGCAGTTTCGCAGCCATAATGGTGGCAAGACAACCAAGAGGGGAGCGGAATCCATGGCGCTGATCTATATCGTTGAGGACGACGAGCCCATTCGTCGCGAGCTTGCCGACATCCTTGCCCGTGCCGGTTTTGCGGTCGAGGCCTGCGAGTCGTTCGAGCATGTCTCGCGCGATATTCTCGCCGCCGCGCCCGACCTGGTGCTGCTCGACCTGACGCTTCCCGTCAAGGACGGTCAGCATATCTGCCATGAGGTTCGCCGCGAATCCGAGGTCCCCATCATCGTCCTCACCTCGCGCACGACCGAGATTGACGAGGTCATGGCCATGACGCTTGGCGCGGACGACTTTGTTCCCAAGCCTTACAGCGCCCGCGTGCTCGTGGCGCGCATCAATGCCTTGCTGCGCCGCACCGCGGCGGCGGGCGAGCGTAGCACGCTCGTCCACAAGGGACTGGAGCTCGACCTCGCACGCTCCATGGTCACCAATACGCAAACCGGTACCAGCACCGAGCTCACCAAAAACGAACTGCGTATCCTCTCGCTGCTTCTGAGCCGCGCGGGTAAGATTGTTTCGCGCTCGGCCATCATGCAGGACCTGTGGGACTCCGACGCCTTCGTGGACGACAACACGCTCACCGTCAACATCAACCGCCTGCGCACCACGCTCGAAAAAATCGGCATCAAGGGGTATTTGACCACCCATCGCGGCCAAGGCTATTCGGTCTAGGGGCCGGCTATGTCGTTTGGCAAGTTCTTTAAAGACGCACTGCTTCCCGTCGCCGTGTGGACGTGCGGCGTGCTGCTGAGCTGCTTTGTGCTGACGGTCGCCGGTGCACCCGTCTCTATCGCGGTCGTGGCGGTCGGCGTGTCCTTTATCTTTGGCATGCTCGGCATCGTGATCGAATACGCTCGCCGTCGCCGTTTTCTGCGTCAGTTGGAGCGCGCGGCCGAGGAGCTCGAGAGTCCCGCATGGGTGCAGGAGATGGTGCAATGCCCGACCTATGCCGAGGGCGAGCTCGAATACGAGGTTTTGCGCCGGGTGGGCAAAGCCGCTTGCGACGAGGTTGCCGAAGGCCGGCGTCAGACCGATGACTATCGCGACTATATCGAGAGCTGGGTCCACGAGGCCAAGCTGCCCCTGGCGGCGGCCCATCTGATTTTGGAAAACCTGGATGGCAGCGAAGACGACCTGTCGCGTGTGGATGACCTGGGTCGCGAGCTGGCTCGCGTGGAGCGCAATATCGACCAGGCGCTGTACTACGCGCGCTCGGAAGTCGTGGAGCGCGACTACCTGATTCGCCGCTGGGATCTCAAGACCCTGGTGACGGGCGCGATTAAGGCCAACGCGCGCGAGCTCATCGCGGCGCACGTGGCCCCGGTGTGCGAGAACCTCGACTTTGAGGTCTTTACCGACGAGAAGTGGCTCGAGTTTATTCTGGGCCAGCTCATTCAGAACAGCATTAAATATGCGCGCGCGGATGGCGCAAAGATCGTGTTTTCGGGTGCGTTGCTGGACGAGGGCCTGGCAAGCGAGCGCATCGAGCTTACCGTCGCGGACAACGGCTGCGGCGTGAGCGCGGCCGACCTGCCGCGCGTGTTCGAGAAGGGCTTTACCGGCGACAACGGCCGCACCACCAAGCGCGCAACGGGCATCGGTCTCTATCTGGTGGCGCGCCTATGCTCCAAAATGGGCATCGCCGTCACCGCCGCCTCCGACCCCGGCAAAGGATTCACCGTAACCTTTGCCTTCTCAACGAACAAGTTCCAATACTTCGAGTAGCCGGTCCGCGTGGCGCAATCGACGGAATCTTCTCGTTTAGGAGGATGACGATTGCTTTGGCTACTATGTTCACGAACGTGAATATAGGTATTACTTGTAAAGCTATATTCACGTTCGGGAACATAGCTTTACAGTTCTATACTATGTTCACGACTGGGAACATAGCTAAGGAGCGGCATGAGAACGGTGACAACGACTAAAGTGCTCGATGGACGCATCAAACTTAAGCCGTCTGAAACTGCTTTCTCGGAACGCATGGTTTTCGATCCGGGCGAGATGGGGAAGGCCCTTAGGCTTAGAAGGCGTGAGCTTGGCCTAACTCAACGCGACGTCGCGACTATGACGGGTCGCAGCCTTCGTGTGATAGGCGATATCGAGCGGGGGCGGACAACGGTCGAAATCGGCGTCATTTTCGACTACGCCTCCATTGTGGATATCGATTTTATTCTGAAGGTGAGGGGAAAATAATGGGCGGCACGCTGTTCGTTCATCGTGAGTTTAAGGGATCCTACCAGCTGCTTGGCATATTGGAAGAGAATGCTGGGCTTCCGCTATTCACCTATGTCCCCGAGTACCTCGAGAATGCTGACGCGGTTCCGATTTCGTCCTCGTTGCCCTTGTCGGCCGAGACATTCAGCCCGGACGTAACGAGCTCCTTTTTCTCCGGCATTATTCCAGAGGGACAGCTCAACAGAGACCTTGAGAAAAAGGCTCGGGCGGAACGCGGCGATTACTTTAAGGTTCTCGATTTGGTTCGCAACGAACCCGTCGGCGCTTTGATTTTGACGCGAGAACCTTCGGCCGACGGTCTCGAAATGGGCTATGAGGAGATAGGGGAGAAGCAGCTGAACAAGCTGGCGTACGCGCCAGCGGAGGTGGCCTTTGGTCTTGCGCTCGAGAGCCGAATTTCCCTTGCGGGCGCTCAGGCGAAAATCGGCCTCTACCATGCGGGTGATGACTCATGCGATGGATGGTATCTGCCCCACGGGGCAGCCCCATCGACGCATATCCTCAAAGCGGGGTCGAAAGCATTTCCGGGTGAGACGGTGTGCGAAGCTATGTGCGTGAGAGCTGCTTCGCTGATGGATCTATCAGCCGAAGAGTGTTTTCTAATTCGAGTTGAAGATGCCGAACCGATTATCGCCGTGAAGCGGTTTGACCGAGCGATGTCTAATGGTGGTCGTTCGCTCGATGGGCTGCTGGTTCCAAATCGTCTGCACCAGGAGGACATTTGTCAGGCAAAAGGCATTTCGCGCGAGCTTAAATATGAGCCAACGGGCGTCAATTACCTGGGGCTTATCGTCGACGCGGTACGAAGGGTGTCGACGAATCAAATGGAGGATAGGTTCCTTGTTGGCTATAACCAACTGTTCGATTATGCCGTAGGAAACTGCGACAACCATCTTAAGAATTGGTCACTCGTGTGGGACGAGGACTGGAAGCAAGTGAGGTTGGCGCCGCTCTACGACGTGTTGTGTACAACGATCTATCCCAATCTCGTTCGCGAGATGGGGGTTTCGTTTGGCGGAAGCCGAAAAATCGATGATGTGACTCGCGAGTCGGTGTTGAGGCAAATGGCCGAGGCGGGTTTGCCCCAGGGGATCGTCACCGGAATGATTAACGACACCTGCAGTGAGGTGCCAGACGCACTGAGAGATGCAGCGCGCAGCCTCAAAGAAGAAGGTTTCCCTGAGGCAGAAGCAATGTTCGATAAGATCATTCCAGAAGTACAAACCCGCCTAAACAGAATCGCCCCATAACAAAAACGTGCCGCCCCAAACGGGGCGGCACGCCATCTTTTAATCAGATAACTCGTTGAAGTACGGTGACGAAGGCGCAAGGCCGGGAGGGGTTATCTAAGCCGACATCCCGCAGCCGCGAAGCGGCGAGGACGTCGGCGTGATAACCCCGCAGGCCTTGCGCCGACGGGAAGGAACCTACTTCACGACCAAAATGTCGCAGTCCGTGTTACGCAGCAGGAACGTCGAAATCGAGCCCAGCAGCGCATACTTAATCGAGGATAGGCCGCGGGCACCGCAGAGCACCAGGTCGGGCTTGACCACGTCGAGCATCTCGTCCTTGAGCGTCTCGCGAATACGACCGGCGCGAATCATGACCTCGACCTCGGGAATATCGGGATTGGCCTTGGCCTCCTCGAGCTGCTTGGCAATGGAGTTATTAAAGGCCTCCTCTAGGCCGTTGACCAGGTCGACCGGGTAGGAGCCGGCGCTCTCGAGCGCCGTGGAGTCAATCACGTGACCAATAATCAGCTTGGCACCGTTGTTTGCGGCGACCTTGATGGCGCGTGCGAGCACAAAATCCTGCTGCTCGGTACCGTCGAGCGAAACAAATACCTTGGTGTAGCCCTCGTTCATGGTTTCCTCCTTGGTCTATCGCACGGGCGTGGGGCTCGTGCGTCGGGCGGGCGCGGGTGCGTTGGCCGCCGGACACTTTACCTTGTTGCAGTTATACCCAAGGATTTCGGTTTGACCGCTCGCAATTCTGTGAACGGGCGAGTTTTTTGGTAAGGGTAGGCGTGGGTGCGCCGCTAACGGTTGATAATGGGACATCGCCCGCATCGTCCGCAGAACATCTACCGGCGGGTGTCAAACGAGGGGGTCCCTTTGGATATTATCGAGCTTCTAAAATCTGCCTTCATGGGCCTGGTCGAGGGCATCACCGAATGGTTGCCGGTTTCGTCGACGGGCCACATGATCTTGGTGGACGAGTTCGTCAAGATGAACGTGAGCGAGACGTTCTGGAATATGTTCCTGGTCGTGATTCAGCTTGGCGCCATTCTGGCCGTCTGTGTGCTGTTCTTCCACGAGCTCAACCCGTTCTCGCCTAGCAAGGGCAAGGAGGGCCGTCGCGACACCTGGGTGCTGTGGGGCAAGATCGTGCTCGGCTGTATTCCCGCCGCGGCGATTGGCCTGCCGCTCAACGACTGGATGGAGGAGCATTTCTATAACGCTCCCGTCGTGGCGCTGGCGCTCATCGTGTACGGCGTGCTGTTTATCGTGATCGAGAACTGGCGTGCCAGCAAGCGCGAGGAAATGGCCGTTGCGGGTTCGTTTGGCTCGCGCGCCGTGGTGGCGGGCGGACGTCCCGCCGGTGCGCACTTTGCGGCGCCCGCGGCGGCTGTTGCCGAGGATGAGGACGATGACGAGGACCTGGACTTTGGCTCCATCACTACGCTCGAGGACCTGAGCTGGAAGACGGCGCTGGGCATCGGTTGCTTCCAGGTACTTTCGCTGGTGCCGGGTACGTCGCGCTCTGGCTCCACCATCATCGGTGGCCTGCTTTTGGGCTGCACGCGCTCGGTGGCGTCTAAGTTTACGTTCTTCTTGGCCATCCCTGTCATGTTTGGTGCGAGTGCGCTCAAGCTGGTCAAGTACTTCATCAAGGGCGGCACGTTCGGCGCCAACGAGGTCGCTATCTTGGGCGTGGGCTGCGTTGTGGCCTTTGTGGTTTCGCTCATCGCCATCAAGTGGCTCATGGGATTCGTCCGCCGTCACGACTTTAAGTGCTTCGGTGTTTACCGCATCATCCTGGGCATCGTAGTGCTCGCATACTTCTTCGTTCTGGAGCCTATGCTCGGCCTCTAACTTAGTCGACGCTGCGCGGCGGCCAGGGCGACAACTTGTCATTCAAAGGGGGTGGCATGACCAAAAGGTCTATGCCGCCCCCTTTTCATGCCAATTTGTTCGCCCTGGCCGCCGCTCGCCGCTGCTGCCATGACATCGGCGGTTTCGTGATTGGTGCATCGGGGTCAGGCTTCTTTGCGCCAACGTGGTGCAGACTAACTTGACCCCATTGCGCCAAATCCGCTGGGGCGTGCCTTACGGTAGCGGACGGAGTCGCGGTGTGATTTGCGTCGGCGTCCGCGCGGCTCGGTATACTGGTACGGCTCAAACTATGGCGCTGCCCGCAGGCGCGCCGTCCGTCAGATGAGGAGTCGCCCATGACCCAGCCCCTGCCCTGGGAAAAGAACACCGCGGTACCCGTGCCGCCCGCGCCGGAACCCGTGCCGCTCGATGCGTACACCGCCCCCGCCGCGCCGGAACCCGAGCTCGTTCCGCTCGACATCTACGACGCCCCGGCTCCGGCGCCCAAACCCGCCAAGCCGCTCGTCGATATCGATAGTCTGAATCCCGCCCAGCGCGAGGCAGTCCTGACCACCGAGGGCCCGCTGCTGGTCCTTGCCGGCGCCGGCTCGGGCAAGACCCGCGTCCTGACCTTCCGCATCGCGCATATGCTTGGCGACCTGGGCGTTAAGCCCTGGCAGGTTCTGGCCATCACGTTTACCAACAAGGCCGCGGCCGAGATGCGCGAGCGTCTGGCAGCGCTCATTCCCAGTGGCACCCGCGGCATGTGGGTGTGCACCTTCCACGCCATGTGTGTGCGCATGCTGCGCGAGGACGCCGATCTGCTGGGCTACACCGGTCAGTTCACCATCTACGATGATGACGACTCAAAGCGCATGGTGCGCGACATTATGCAGGCGCTCGGCATTGAGCAAAAGCAGTTCCCCATCAACATGATCCGCAGCAAGATCAGTTCGGCCAAAAACGCCATGATCGGCCCCGAGGACATGCTCAAATCCGCCGACAGCCCCAACGACAAAAAGGCCGCGCAGGTCTACCTGGAGCTGGAACGCCGCCTGCGTGCCGCCAACGCGATGGACTTCGATGACCTGCTCGTGCGCACGCTCGAGCTGCTGCGCACCCGTCCCGAGGTGCTCGACAAGTACCAAGAGCGCTTCCGCTACATTAGCGTCGACGAGTATCAGGACACCAACCACGTCCAGTACGAGATCGCCAACCTGCTGGCCGCCAAGTACCAAAACCTCATGGTCGTGGGCGACGACGACCAGTCCATTTATAGCTGGCGTGGCGCCGACATCACCAATATCCTGGACTTTGAGAAGGACTTCAAAGACTGTAAGACCGTCAAGCTGGAGCAGAACTATCGCTCTACGGGCCATATCCTGAGCGCCGCCAACGCCGTGGTGCGTCACAACTCGCAGCGCAAGGACAAGCGCCTGTTTACGGCCGAGGGCGATGGTGAGAAGATCCAGGCCTTCCAGGCGAGCGATGAGCGCGACGAGGGCCGCTGGATTGCTGGCGAGATCGAGAAGCTGCACGCCAAGGGCACGAGTTACGACGACATCGCCGTGTTCTACCGCACCAACGCCCAGTCGCGCATTCTCGAAGATATGTTCCTGCGCGCGGGCGTGCCCTACAAGATCGTGGGCGGCACGCGATTCTTCGACCGTGCCGAGATCCGCGACGTTATGGCATATCTCAAGATGATCGTGAACCCGGCCGACGAGATGAGCGTCAAGCGCGTCATCAATACGCCGCGCCGCGGTATCGGCTCCACCTCGATCCAAAAGATTGAGCAGCTGGCGCGCGACAACCGTTGCTCGTTCTTCCAGGCCTGCGAGATCGCGTGCGCCGAGACCGGTATGTTTAGCGCCAAGGTCCGCAACGGCCTGTCGAGCTTTGTGTCGCTGGTGCGCGAAGGTCGCCGCATGGACGGCGAGCTCAAGGACGTTGTCGAGATGATCGTCGATAAAACGGGCCTTCTGCAGGCCTTCCGCGCCGAGGGAACCATGGAGTCCGAGAGCCGCGCCGAGAACATTCAGGAATTCTTGGGCGTTGCTGCCGAATTTGAAGAGACGCACGAGGATATCGAGGGTACGCTCGAGAGCCTAGAAGAGCTGCGCGCGGCCGGTGTTGCCGACGTGCCCGCCGGCGCCGAGCCCGAGCCCGTCGTGGTGAGCGCGCCCGCGCCCGAACCGGGACCGTCCGCCCCGGCATCCTCGTTTGAGGCACTCGTCGGCGCGCGTGACGCCGCGGGCTCCAATCCGCTCGATAGCTTGGCCGCTCCGGCGCTTTCTCCGCAGGATGCCCTGGCCGCCGCCATCGCGGGCAACGCGTATGCCGCGCCGACTGAGCTACCGGCGGGCGCCGTGCATGCCGACGAGATCGAGCGCACCTACGGTCCGCTTACCTGCAAGGCGCTGCCGGCACTCATGGAGTGGCTGGCCCTGCGCTCCGACTTGGATTCCCTGGCCGGCGAAACGCATGCCATCACCATGATGACCATCCACTCCGCCAAGGGCCTGGAGTTCCCGGCGGTGTTCGTGGCCGGCATGGAGGAGGGCATCTTCCCGCACGTGCATGACTTTGGCGGCAGCGATGATCCGGGTAAGCTCGAGGAGGAGCGTCGCCTCGCCTACGTCGCCATCACGCGCGCCCGCAAGCGCCTGTTCCTGACGTATGCCGCCACGCGTCGCACCTACGGCTCGACCTCTGCCAACCCGCGCTCGCGCTTTCTCAACGAGATTCCGTTTGAGGACATCGAGTTTAGCGGTATCGGCTCTGCCGGTTTTGAGGGCACGGGCTGGGAGAAGCGCGGCGACCGTCACGGCACCTTTGGCTCGGGCATGGGCTCGGATATGTACGGCGGCAAGGTGTTCGGTTCGCATACGCGCTCGACCGGCGGTTCCGGTTCGCGCGGCGGATCGAGCTTTGACGACTTCTTTGGCGGCAGCACTTATGGCACCGAGCGCCATCGTGGGGTCTCGCCTGACGCCGGCCGTGTTGCTTCGACCTTTGGCTCGGGCGCGCCGCGAGCCAAAAAGCCCTCGTCCAAGGTGTCCCCGACGGTGGAGCGCAAGGTCGATCGCGCTAGCGCGTCGCAGGACTTTGCCGCGGGCGATACCGTGAGCCACAAGACCTTTGGCACGGGTACCGTGATCTCGGTCGCCGGAGACATGATCGAGGTGCAATTCGAAAAGACCGGCCAGACCAAAAAGCTTATGAAGGGTTTTGCACCGATCGTCAAGCTGTCGTAATCCCGGCGGACCTGGGCGGGCGTATGGGGCAACATCGCCTGCTCGGGCAGTCCTGCGCAAGACGGAGGCCACATTAAGTGGCCTCCTTTGCGTGCGGAACTCGCGATCGATGTTGCCCCATACGCCCGCCCAGGTCCTTAGATAACGTTGCTTGCGAACGTCGCTCTGCTCGTTCGCTTTTTGATCTGGAGAGCCGGGTGGGCTGATGGATAGATACAACAAGGGGCTCCCCCGTTGAAGAACGGGGGAGCCCCTTGTTGCGTTTTGGTTGTTGTTGCGACCTAGAGGTGGCTGATGATCAGTTCCATCTTGCCTTCGAGGTCAATGGAGCTGACGGTGCTCGGAGCCAGCAGGTGGCTTCCCTTGTGGACGGGGTCGCCGCAGACGGTGCCTTTGCCGTCGATGACCGACAGGCACATGAAGGGCCAGCGCTGGTCGAGGGTCTTGCTGCCGTCGACGCGCACGCGATCGACGGTGTAGCAGGGGTTGGACTCGAGCTCGGTCACGCCGTCGACCTCGGGCGCCGTCACGGTGCCATCGGTCGGAGCCTGGGCATCAAAGTCGATGCAGTCGAGGCTCTGCTCAATGTGCAGCGGGCGCAGCTTTCCGTCGGTACCAGGGCGGTCATAGTCGTACAGGCGATACGTCACGTCGCTCGACTGCTGCGTCTCCAAAATGAGCGTGCCGGTCTTGATGGCGTGCACAGTGCCGGAATCAATCTGGAAAAAGTCGCCCTTGTGGATCGGCAGTACGTTGAGCATGTCGCCCCAACGGCCTTCCTCGATCATCTGTGCGGCCTCGGCGCGGTCATGCGCGCGCTGGCCGACGATGATTGTGGCGCCGGGCTCGCAATCCAGCACGTACCAGCACTCGGTTTTGCCCAGGCTGCCGTTTTCGTGCTCGGCGGCGTACTCGTCGTTGGGATGAATCTGGATCGAAAGGTCGTCCTTGGCGTCCAGAATCTTAATGAGCAGCGGGAACTCCTTGCTCTCGCAGTTGCCAAAGAGCTCGCGGTGCTCGGCCCACAGCCATGACAGCGTGTGACCGGCGTACGGACCCTCAGCGATCTGGCAGTCGCCGTTGGGGTGTGCCGAGATGGCCCAGCACTCACCGATGGGGCCCTCGGGAATGTCGTAGCCAAACACGGTCTCCAGCTGGCGGCCGCCCCAGATCTTCTCGTGGAAGATCGGCGTGAGTTTAATCAAATCGGACATGTGCATACTCCCATAAGGTTGTGCGGGCGCCGCGTAAGACGACTCAAAACGAGCACCCACCGGATAACAAAGCTAGGCCAGCGTTACGTTGTGCAGCTCAAAGCGGTCGCCTACGTTGTGCGAGATAGAATATTCAAACGCGGTGCCGCTATCCAAGAAGCCAATCTGGTTGAGTTCGAGCAAGGGAGAGCCGGGTTTGGTATCCAGGCGCTCAGCCTCTTCCTCAGTTGCCGCGACGGCGCGGATGGTGCGATGGAAGCTCGAAATCTTCAGCCCGCATTGCTCGCGGATAAAGCCGTAGACCGATCCGTACAGGTCCTTCTTTTTAAGGCCCGGGATCAGTTCGAGCGGCATATAGGTGTACTCGATGACGATGGGCTTCTCGTCGACCTGGCGCACGCGCACGATGTGATAGGCGAAGTCATCCTCGGCCATTCCCAGCTGGGTCGCAACCTCTGCCGGCGGATTGACGATCGAGAAATCGTAGACCACCGAGGTCACTTTCTCCCCGCGATGCTCGTACGAAAAGCCTTGGGCGCGGTCGTTCTTGCCTTGGAAAAACACCTGGCCGGGAAGCCCCGCTGTGTCCTTGACGTAGGTGCCCGATCCTCGCCGACTGGTGATCAAGCCCTCCTCGGTAATCTGCTCAATCGCACGTTTGACGGTGATCTTAGAAACGCTATAGAGCTCGCAAAACTCTACGACGGTGGGTAACTTATCGCCCGGCTTAAGGGCGCCGTCCTCGATGCTTCGACGGATATCTGCAGCTATCGCCTCGTATTTGGGAATCATGCAATCCTCCCTTCATATTTGCGTTGAATATTAAGAAAGTATACCTACTTAAAAAGCATCCATATGGCTTTCATGAAAGAAGTTCGATAAAGAAAAGTTAAAAAGACGCTTTACACAATAAATTAGAGCGCTATAGTTATAGACAACAAGCGAGATGCATTGGCGTTTGCTTGTGCTGTTTGGGGACGGTTTTGTTTTGGCAGGTTGGATATCGGTATGACCGGTGCGCGCCCGCGCCGGATAACCTGCCAAAGCAAACCCGTCTCCAACCGGAAGCTCTAGAACACGAAAGCGAGGACTTTGATGACGCAGTATCAGCTGCCCAACGACTTCTTCTTTGGCGCTGCTATGTCCGGCCCGCAGACTGAGGGTCAGTGGAACCAGGGCGGCAAGCTCGAGAACCTGTGGGACACCTGGTCCATCCAGGATCTGGGTTCGTTCTACAACTGCGTTGGCTCTTATGCCGGCAATGACTTTATGGCCAAGTACCAGGAAGACTTTCGCATTTTGAAGGACTTGGGCCTGAATACCTTTCGCACTTCCATCCAGTGGAGCCGTCTGCTCGATGCCGACGGCAACCTAAATGAGGAGGGCGCTGCGTGGTATCACGAGCTGTTCCGCGCTTCTCGCGAGGCCGGCCTGGAGCCGTTCGTCAACCTGTACCACTTTGACATGCCCACCTACCTCTTTAACCGTGGCGGCTGGGAGAGCCGTGAGGTCGTCGAGGCTTACGCGCATTACGCCGACGTCGCCTTCCACGAGTTTGGCCAGGAGATCAAGTACTGGTTCACCTTTAACGAGCCCATCGTCGAGCCCGAGCAGCGCTATCAGGAGGGCGTGTGGTTCCCGCAACTCCACGACTTTAGCCGCGCCCGCACCGTGCAGTATCACATTTCGCTGGCGCATTCGCTGGCTGTGGCCAACTACCGCCGTGCCTATGACGAGGGCGCCGTTCGCAGCGATGCTAAGATCGGCATGATTAACTGCTTCACTCCGGTCTACACCAAGGAGAACCCCAGCGAGGCAGACCTCGAGGCCGTGCGTATGACCAGCGGCATTAACAATCGCTGGTGGCTCGACCTTATTACCAAGGGCGAGCTTCCTGCCGACGTGCTCGACAGCCTGGCCGAGGGCGGCGTTAAGCTCCCGTTCCGTGCCGGCGACCAAGAGATTCTCAAGCAGGGTGTTGTCGACTGGCTCGGCTGCAACTACTACCACCCCACGCGTGTTCAGGCACCGGCGAGCAAGGTCGACCAGTACGGCCTGCCGCACTTTGCCGACGAGTACGTATGGCCCGACGCCGTTATGAACGAGAGCCGCGGCTGGGAGATCTACCCGCAGGGCCTCTACGACTTTGGCATGGACTGCGCTAAGAACTACCCCGATCTTGAGTGGTTCGTTTCCGAGAACGGCATCGGCATCATGGACGAATACAAGAACCGTGACGCCGAAGGAACCATCCAGGATGACTACCGCGTCGACTTTGTACGTCAGCACCTGGAGTGGGTGGCCAAGGCCATCGACGAGGGCGCCAAGTGCCGGGGCTATCACTACTGGGCCGTCATCGATAACTGGTCTTGGGCCAATGCCTTTAAGAATCGTTACGGCTTTGTCGAGGTCGATCTCATGGACGGCTACAAGCGCCGCCTTAAGAAGTCGGCGGCCTGGCTCAAACAGGTCGCCACGACCCACGTGGTTGATTAGCGACCGGGCGAACGCCCAGACCGCGCGCCGCCGCGCGCAACACATGGCACATCTGGTGGCAGAGGGCGACAGACCACCGTGCGCATAGGAAAAGGCCGGATTTGAAAGTTAGGAGCAATCATGGCCAGTGACAACGGAAAGAGCTTCCTCGACAAGTTTGCCGAGGTCTCTGCGAAGGTGGGAAACCAGGTTCACCTGCGTTCCCTGCGTGACGCCTTCGCGACCATCACGCCGCTCTATATCCTTGCGGGTATCGCGGTTCTTATTAACAACGTCGTGTTCCCTCTGTTCCCGCTCGATGCGGCGGGCCTTGCCAACCTTCAGACGTGGGGCTCGGCAATTACGCTGGGCACCCTCAACGTCTCTGCCATTATCTTGGCCGGATTGATTGGCTACAGCCTCGCTAAGAACAAGCGCTTCGATAACCCGCTCGCTTGCGTGGTCGTCGCCATCTCTGCTTTCGTCATCATGATGCCGCAGCAGATCACCGCCTCGCTTGCCGCCACGAGCCCACTGCTCACCGACAAGATCACCTCCGCCGAGGTCACGGGCGCCCTTTCGACTGCCAACACCGGCACCAACGGTCTGTTCTCGGCTATTATCATCGCCCTGCTTTCCGTCTCGCTCTTCATCAAGATTTCTGGCGTCGAGAGGCTCAAGGTTAAGCTGGGCGAGGGCGTGCCTCCCGCGGTCTCCAACTCCTTCAACGTCATGATCCCGATGCTGCTTAACCTCGCGATCTTCGCTCTTGCTGCAGCCCTGCTCGCCGTGTGCGCCGGCACCGATCTGTGCACCATCATCTCCACGTGCATCTCCAACCCGCTCAAGAGCATCATGAACGCCGGTCCGTGGGCTGTTATCCTCATCTACACCCTTGCTAACCTGCTGTTCTGCGTCGGTATTCACCAGTCCACCATCTCTGGCGCTACCGTCGAGCCGATCCTGACCATGCTCATCGTCGACAACATGGCTACCTTTGCCGCCGGTGGCACCATCCAGCCCGATCACTACATGAACATGCAGATCGTTAACAGCTTCGCCCTCATCGGCGGCTCGGGCTGCACCCTCATGCTCCTGCTCGACACGCTCCTGTTCTCCAAGAACAAGGCTTCCGAGACCGTTTCCAAGATGGCTATCCTGCCTGGTCTGTTCAACATCAACGAGCCGGTTATCTACGGTTACCCCATCGTGTACAACCTGCCGCTCATGATCCCGTTCGTTCTTCTTCCCGATCTGTTCATCGGCATCACCTATGGCCTTACCTGCGCAGGCATCATCAGCCCCTGCATCGCCCAGGTGCCCTGGACCATGCCTCCCGTCATCAATGCCTTGCTCGCTACGGGCTTTGACTGGCGCGCCGGCGTGTGGCAGGCTATCGAGATTGTCATTGGCATGGCCGTCTACCTGCCCTTTATGAAGATTTCCGAGAAGGCAATCGCCAAGCAGGAGGCTCTCGCCGAGTAGAACGCCTAACGTTCGTCCCTTTCACCTTTGCGGGCGCCGGTACGCGGTGCCGGTGCCCGCGGCTCTCTCCCTTGCGTAAAGATACAGGGGAGTGGGCACAATAGCCGCAAGGAATAAAACCAGTTGTCGTCTGCGCGCCGCGCAGTTATAAGGAGGAAACCATGAAGAAGATCATGCTCTGCTGCAATGCCGGTATGTCCACGAGCCTGCTGGTCCAGAAGATGCAGGCCGAGGTTGCAAACCGTGGTCTGGATATCGAGGTCGAGGCTCGTCCCATGAACGAGGCCCACGATCACCTGGACGAGTGCGACATGTTGCTGCTTGGCCCGCAGATCGGCTACACCAAGGGTGACTTTGAGAAGGAGGCCGCCGGTCGTTTTCCGGTCGAGGTCATCAACATGGTCGACTACGGCCGCATGAACGCCGCCGGCATCATCGACCACTGCGTCAGCGTGATGGGCTAGGTGCTCCGCATGGAGGATATGAACGAACTGCAGATGACCTGCTTTGAGATCATCAGCTACGTCGGTACTGCCAAAAGCATGTACATCAATGCCGTGCAAAAGGCCAAGGAGGGCGATTTTGACGCCGCCGAGGAGCTTATCAAGCAGGGCGACGAGGCTTATAACGGTGGCCACGATGTCCACATGGGGCTTCTGAAGAAAGAGGCAAACGGCGAGCGTAACGGCGAGGCCCCGTTGATTCTGCTGCATGCCGAGGACCAGATGGCCGGCACCGAGACCATGCGCGTCATGGCGACGGAGCTCATCGAGATCCACAAGCAGCTGCAGGCACTTCAGGCCTAGTCGGCGTTATCGCCGCGACGGGCCGTGCGGTCCAACAGACAACATAGTCCCTTTGACGGGTGCCGGGAGCCTCCGCCTCCCGGCACCTTTATTTTTGGGGAAGGTCTTGCGCGGCCTGTTGAGCAGCCATTTGCGTTTTCCCAGATAAAACCTGCCAAAACAAACCTGTCCCTTTTTGGTAGGTTTTTGCCTTGGGAGCGGTACCATACAGGCAATGTTTAAACGAGAAAGGTGGGCTCCCATGGAACCTAAGCAGTATTACATCGGCATCGACGTCGGCGGCACTTCGGTTAAGGAGGGCCTGTTCGACGAGGACGGTAACCTGCTGGCCAAGGCCAGTGTGCCTACGCCTCCCATCGTTGACGCTGCGGGCTTTGCCGCGGTGACCGAGGCTATCGACCAGGTGGTCGCCAAAGCCCAGATTCCGCGTGCCTTTGTGTCGGGCATTGGCCTGGCCGTTCCGTGCCCCATCCCGGCATCGGGCGATGCCAAGGTCAAGGCGAACATCGCCATCAACCTGCCCGAGCTGAGGATCGCCATTCAGGAGCACTGCCCCGACGCGGTCGTTAAGTACGAGAATGATGCCAACGCCGCTGCCATGGGCGAGGCCTGGCTCGGTTCTGCCAAGGGCGTGCAGAACGTCGTGATGGTCACCATCGGTACCGGCGTGGGTGGCGGCGTAATCGTCAACGGCGACGTGGTATCGGGCGTTGTGGGTGCTGGCGGTGAGATTGGCCACATGTGCCTGAACCCGGCTGAGGAGCGCACCTGCGGCTGTGGTGGCCATGGCCATCTGGAGCAGTATTCCAGCGCCACCGGCGTGGTGAGCAACTACCTTGCCGAGTGCAAGAAGGCGGGCGTCGAGCCCATTGAGCTCACCGGCCCCTCCGATTCCAAGGACGTGTTCCAGGCCTGCCGCGAGGGTGACAAGCTCGCGTTGGCAGCTGCCGATACCATGGCCGACTATCTCGGCCGCGCCCTGGCGCTTATTGCCAACGTGGTCGACCCCGAGATGTTCCTGATCGGCGGCGGTGCGTCTGCCTCGGCCGATGTCTACCTCGACGCAGTTCGCGAGCACTTCCGGCGCTACGCGCTTTCCGCCTCGCGTGAGACGCCCATTAAGGTCGCTTCGCTCGGCAACGACGCCGGCATCATCGGCGCCGCCTACGTAGCCCTGCGCGCCGCCGGTAAATAGCTGGTGCAAGGGGGTCAGGTTACTTTGCACCAACATGGTGTAAAAGGGACAGCCTTGGCCTCCGTGCCTACCTCCAAAATATGCCGTGGCCCTTCCGTCTGCGAAGGCTCGGCATCGGCGTGCTACCATAGCTACGTCCAAGTACACATATCAAGTGGAGGAAACCCATGGCAAACGTTCTTGTCTTTGGTCACCAGAACCCCGATAACGACGCCATCATGAGCACCGTCGTCCTGTCCCAGCTGCTCAACCAGGTTGAGTATGCCGGCAACACCTACGAGGCCTGCGCCCTTGGTCAGCTTCCGGCAGAGTCCGCCAAGCTGCTCGCCGACGCCGGCATTGCCGAGCCCCGCGTGATCGATTCCGTCGAGGCCGGTCAGCTCGTCGTCCTCACCGACCACAACGAGTCTGCCCAGTCCGTCGCCGGCCTTAAGGACGCCACGGTCTTTGGCGTCGTCGATCATCACCGCATCGGCGACTTCGAGACCGCCGGCCCGCTGCACTACATCTGCCTGCCCTGGGGCTCCAGCTGCACCATCGTCACCAAGCTCGCCGGCGTGCTCGGCGTTGAGCTTTCCGACGTCCAGGCCAAGCTGCTGCTCTCGGCCATGATGACCGACACGCTCATGCTCAAGAGCCCCACCACCACCGATGTCGACCGCGCCGTCGCCGCCAAGCTCGGCGAGCAGGTGGGCGTCGACCCGGTCAAGTTTGGCATGGAGGTCTTCCTCACCCGTCCGTCCGGCTCCTTCACCGCAGCCGAGATGGTCGGCAACGACATCAAGATGTTCGAGCCCGCCGGCAAGAAGCTGCTCATCGGCCAGTACGAGACCGTCGACAAGAGTCGTGCGCTCGGCATGATCGACGAGATTCGCGAGGCCATGCGCGCCTACGCCGCCGAGAAGGGTGCTGACGGCATTGTCCTGTGCATCACCGACATCATGGAGGAGGGCTCGCAGGTCCTGCTCGAGGGCGAGACCGAGGCCGCTCAGAAGGGCCTGGGCATTGCCGACGAGCACGACGGCGTCTGGATGCCGGGCGTCCTCTCCCGTAAGAAGCAGGTCGCTGCCCCCATCATGGCCGCCTGCTAGGTTCTTTTGACCTAACACCGACGACCGGATCGCGGACGCCCCGCGCTCCGGTCGTTTTTTGTGCACGGCGCCGCGTCGTCTCTTGGACAGGCGCGCCCGTGCCGTTGAGCAAATAATGTTCAACCTGTGGTTCCGCTTTTCGGCCGCGCCCGCGTGGTATCTGTGCAGGGTAGGCTAGATGCAAGCGTAATACGTTAGAGCGCGGCGCCGCCACTTGGGCGGGCCGTGCTTTTTTAAGACGGGAACCTTCCCGTGAAAGGAGCCGCCCATGGCAGCACCCGAGCAGCTGTTCAACGTTCGTGAGCGCAAGCGTTTTGAGCGTCATGACATTTGGGAGCGTATCGCCGAGAACGGCACGATTTCCGCCGCCGTCATGGTGATCGCCGCCATCGCCGCCGTTATTTGCGCCAATACCGATGCCTACGAGGCTATCCATCATTTTTTGGAGACCCCGCTGTATGTGGGTCTGGGCAACCTTACGGCCGGTCTCACCGTCGAGCTATTCGTCAACGACTTCCTCATGGCGATTTTCTTTTTGTTGGTGGGCATTGAGCTCAAGTACGAGATGACAGTTGGCGAGCTCAAAAACCCGCGCCAGGCTATGCTTCCCATGCTGGCGGCCGTGGGCGGCGTCGTCGTTCCCGCCTGCATCTATCTGATCTTTAACCATGCCGGCGCGCACAACGGCTGGGCCATTCCCATGGCAACCGATATTGCCTTTGCGCTGGGCGTGCTGTCGCTTTTGGGCAATCGCGTGCCCAACGGCGTGCGCGTGTTCTTCTCGACGCTCGCCATCGCCGACGACCTCATTTCCATCGCCGCCATCGCCATCTTCTACGGCCAGAGCCCCAATCCGTTTTGGTTGGGCGCCGCCGCGCTTGTGACCTGCGCGCTCGTGTGGCTCAACAAGACGCAGCATTACCGCCTTGCCCCGTATTCGGTACTGGGTCTGCTGTTGTGGTTCTGCATGTTCAAGAGCGGCGTGCATGCCACGCTTGCTGGCGTCATCTTGGCCTTTACCATCCCGGCCAAGTGCGGCGTCAAGCTCGATAGTCTGACCGACTGGCTGGGCGAGTGCCTGCCGTTGCTCGACGACCGCTACGACGACGAGGCGCACATCCTGGGCCAGCATGACTTTACCGTCTCGACCACCAAGGTCGAGCGCGTCATGCACCGCGTGACCCCGCCGCTCATCCGCATGGAGCGTCTGATTTCCACGCCGGTCAACTTTGTGATCCTGCCGATCTTTGCGTTCGTGAACGCGCAGGTTCGCCTAGTGGGCGTGGACATGAGCACGCTGCTCACCGACCCGGTGACGCTCGGCGTGTACTTTGGCATGCTGCTGGGCAAGCCGATCGGCATCTTTGGCATGACGTTCGCCTTGGTCAAGCTCAAGGCCTGCGAGCTACCGCGCAACGTCAACTGGCACATGATTGCCGGCGTGGGTATTCTGGGCGGCATCGGCTTTACCATGTCGATTCTCATCAGCGGTCTCGCCTTCCCGACGGCCCAGTTTGAGGTTCTGGCTGCCAAGGCCGCCATCCTTGCCGGTTCGGTTACCGCTGCCGTGCTCGGCATGATCTACATGAGCGTGGTCTGCAAGCACCCCGCGTCCAAGGACGAGTAAAAGCTCGAAAACAGACACCAGAACCGGTTTGGATGCGTTCGAAACTCGGATCAGGGTGCTACTGGCCCCCTGCCAGATGCCCCCGTGGTCAAAAAACGCCGTTTGTGAGTACTGTCACAAACGGCGTTTCATTTAGAGGCTTTAGCCTGTGCGGGGCGCGCAGCGCGCCGCATCAGAAACCACCCGCTATGCGGGTGGGGCCAAACGGCTTTACAAAGCCGCCCCCTCGCCGGACACTTGCGATTGTTCAGGCCGCAAGGAATCCGA
>JAXJBU010000013.1:0-40897 GCA_036302865.1 Collinsella sp.
GCTAACACAAAGCTCGGCGTAGGCGCATTGACGTCCTGAGTGGTCGCCACAAGCCTGCCCGCCGCCTGCGTGACAAGCCAAGCGACCTCGCGCTGGCAACGCACGGCCTTGCGCGTAACCGGCTTGATGGACGAAGAAGAAACGCTTCCCTTAGGCGGATTCGAAACAGCCACAAGAACCTCCCATGAACGACCCGGCCCAACAAGCCCGGATGAAACACGTGCTACATCAGTATACAGGGGAGTGGGGTAGCGGGGTACAAGCGCGCCAGCGGCAAACCGAGAGCATCAACGATGTGCCGATCGCGGAATGAGATCTCGTAATAATTGACTCTCGGCCATATTATTGAGGGGCATGACTCGCGTTCGTATGGTTGTAGGTGCTGGCGATGAACGACATTGACCTTGCTGTTCCGTTGATGGATGGACCAAGCTATGACCGCGCCTGCAGTCTCGTGCCTTCCGAATACGTTGAGGCATGGGAGTGGTTTCTGGGTGAGGAACAGCGCGGCGGCGTTTGGACCAGCCTTCCGCACCACACCAAGGAAGATAGTCCTCAGTATCAGTACCGTTTGAGAATTGGCTCGGACTTCTTTCCCGTAACGCGGGATTCAGGGATCTTCTGGCCGGGCCAGGATCGGGTGAAGCAAGATCCCAATAAGATCTTTGCGCTTTCGGTCCATAACTCTAAAAAGAGCTTCTACACCGATGTGCCTCCGCTCTATTTGGATGACGGTACGTGGGTCATTAAGTATTCGGTCCAAGCGCCAGGCGCCGTTGGTTCTCGAGACCAGAATTACAACCGTAAAATGCTCAACTGCATGGAATGTGGCGTCCCAGTCGGAGTCATATTTGCAACCGAGGTGGGCTATAAGGTGCTCGGCCTTGCGTTTGTTGAGCGGTTCGAGCCCGAAAACGGATGGTTTGTTCTGCACGGTCCTGTTCATAAAGGCGGACCGGACCCTCGTTTTGCGCCCGACATGAGTTATCTGAAGCACATACCCGTCGATATTGAGTTTGCCGGACAGGGTGTGACCGACGACGAAAAGGTCCGCTATGCGTTAAGGCGCGAGCGATTGGGGCAGCAATGGTTCCGCAAGCAGCTCGTTGCCGCCTATGATGGCCGTTGCGCGGTGTCGGACTGCGGCGTCAGCGAAGCTCTGGAGGCTGCACATATCGAGAATTACTCGGGACCCAAATCGCAGGTTGCCAGCAACGGTATTCTGCTTCGGCGCGATCTTCATTCCCTATTTGATGCTCACCTGATTTCGTTTGAGCCTGTTTGCGGCGAATATCGGCTGTGCGGATCGTACCTGCTGGATAAGACCGACTACGCTTTCTTTGCGGGTGCGACGCTAAGGCAGCCGAATGAGCGTCAGTGGCGACCCGATACGGTGTTTCTTGAGGCCCATCGCATTGAGTTCGATCGCTCGGAAAAGAAGCGTGAAAAGGCGGGGCTTCTGCCGTATTAGCGTATTTGGCTTTGGCATTCTTTGACGATCGTGTTGTTTGATCGGATCGCGTGGCGATGCAATCTCGCGCCCGCCCGCCGGTGCATGCTCTTCCTGATTTGTATAGCGAGAGGGGAGCGTGTATGAGCTGGCGAGGCGATATTGCGATGGGGAAGTACGGAAAACTGCCGTGTGCCCTTATAGACAACAATATGTTTCCGAGCGTAGAGGTTGATTGCGGGTCGTTTGTCGTCACCTGCCCTTGCTGCGGCTCGCAAATACCGTGTCTCGACATTCGGTTTATCGATGCGCGCGACAGACTCAGCGACGAAGTGAGAAAACGGACAGGCGTTCATATGCCGGTGTATCCGGAGAAATGCCCTGTTTGTGGCCTCGATATCGTGTACGACGCCGGCGACGAGGGATAGGTGATGCGGAGGAGTTGGCTGTGAGTGTCTTTTGCCTCTACAAATAAATCCCCTCACCGAGTTGCTTGTGGAACTCGGCGTGATGGTCGCGTGCCCAGGTAAAGAGCGCCTGGTCAAAGTCGGTACGCGTGACCGGGACGCCAAAGACGCCGGCAACTTCGACGCGTATAAACTCCAGTGCCGGCAGCTTGTTGATGGCAGTGAGGGCAAACGGGGACGAGGGCTCCTCGAACAGATAGCGGCTGCCTTGCAGCGCGTCGCAACTGGTGCACGTGTTGCCGAGCGACGGGGCTTTGGAGGCTCGCGCGCCCACGGGCTTGTAGCCGCAGCGCTTATGAAGGTAGTCGCGGATCTCGCCCGGTACGCAGCCAAGAGCGGGCACGATGGCGAGTGCGTTGGCGTTGGCCGTGTCGATGGCAATGTACCCGGCTTCGTTGGGCGCGTGCGCGATGGCGATGCTCTCGTCGTTATCGGTTCGATAGGGAATGCCGAAGGCCGCGACCGAGGTCTCTTTGTGACACTTCCAGCACTCGCGCTTGCCCAGTACTAGATATATATACGGCGCTGAGGGGTCGGATCGGTCAACACCGGGCAGCCACTCGGCAAAGGGCTCGGGGTTGACGCCGCTGGGTACATACCAGATCTTCTTGGTCCGGTCCCATTTGGCGCCCAGCGCCTTGGCTTCTTCTTTGTGCGAAAAGGGGACATCGAGCTCGGTGCGCATGGCGGCTCCTTGGTGCTGCAGGTGCAAGTGGCTCAAGGATACCGCAGGGCGCAGACATCGCGGCGTTTTGCTGAGAAGTTGCGGTGCGGACTGATTGGTTATGCCGATGAATAGATCGGCAAGTAGATGGTCGGCTTTTGGCTAGTTGGGCGGTTGGAGCTGCCAGCTGATTTGGCGACATAAAACAAAACAGCCCAGAGGACATAGCCTCTGAGCTGCGAACATTTGGTGGGCGTTAGAAGATTTGAACTTCTGACCTCTTCCGTGTCAGGGAAGCGCTCTCCCCCTGAGCTAAACGCCCGATCAAGGGTGCGCAAGCGCGCAAGGGATAATATAACGGAGCCTGAACTCGGTGGCAAGAACATTTTTAAAAATCGCTTACATTGTGGAATTCGGGGGCTTTGTCGCATCCATTTCAAAAGAGCCTGCTGCCGCGATTTGGCTGTCGCATAATGCAAGGCCATTGCGGTATCGAGCTATGGAAAGACGCCTGCGGAATTGTCCTACCGATAAGCGGACAAGCCTCCAGCTGGTGACTTCGCCGTGGTAAGGTAAGCCGAATTGTTTCCAGGCTGTTTCGGGGGAGTGGAATGAGCAAAGAGTGTGTCGAGCAGGTCGAAGGCGCAGGGGCTTCGGTGCCGATGACCGATATATCGAACATTGATGTGCCCGAGGGCACCGACGAGCTCAGCCGCAACACCCGTCGCGCATGGCGCGACCGCCTGAACAGCGCTTCGACGCGCAAGATGATCACGGGCGTCTTGGCTACGCTGGTGGGCGGTTCGTTTTGGGGCTTCTCGGGCACCAGCGCGAGTTTTTTGTTCGATACCTACCATGTCGATACGCTGTGGCTTATGAGCGTGCGTCAGATTCTCGCCGGCCTGCTCTTTATGGCTGTGGTTGTCACGCGCGACCGCGCACGCCTGGTCAAGCTTTGGACGACGCCCGCCGATCGCAAGCAGCTGCTGCTCTTTACCGCTTTTGGCCTGCTGTTCAACCAGTTTTGCTATCTTTCGGCCGTGCGCCTGACGAACGCCGGAACCGCGACGGTGCTCCAGTGCCTGCAGCTCGTTATCATCATGGGCTACGCCTGCGTGACCGATCGCCGTATGCCGCGTACTCGCGAAGTCATCGGCATTGGCCTGGCTCTGGGTGGAACCTTTTTAATCGCCACCGGCGGCGACCCCACCAGCCTGAATATCTCGCCGCTTGGCCTGGCAGCAGGTCTTATGTGTGCGGTCAGCGCCGCGTGTATGGCGGTGATTCCCGCCAAGATCCTGCCCGAATACGGCAGCCCCATCGTCACGGGCTCGGCAATGCTCACGGCGGGCGTGGTCTCGTGCGTCTTCGTGCAGCCCTGGGCGCATATGCCGGCGCTCGACGCTGCCGGCATCGAGGCGCTCGCGGTGTTCGTGGTTATCGGCTCGTTTTTTGCTTACATGCTTTATATGCAGGGCGTTAAGGACATCGGCTCGGTGCGCGCGAGCCTCATCGGAACTGTGGAGCCGGTTTCGGCGACCATCACCAGCGCCGTTATGCTGGGGACGGTGTTTTTGCCGACCGACCTTATCGGCTTTGTCATGATCATCGTGATGATGTTCCTCACGGTGTAGCTAGCGCCGCTGCCAAGACGGAAAAGGTGTTGTGCCGCATTTTCGCCAATTGATGTCCGTGTCTGGAGTTTAGCTGTCGATGCTCAAAATGCCATAAACTAGTAACGTTATGGACTTTTTCATTGCGACTCAATTGCGAGGATTTCTTTATGGCTGGTAATCACTTTAAGGGCAGCGATAGCGGCCGCCCTGCAGTTCCGCCGCGTCCGAACGGGGCTGGTAAGGCCGGCACGCCGGGCGGCGCTGGACAGGGCGGTTCCGGTAAGCGCGTGTCCCCGGGCGAGACGGCGATGTTTACCGCTCTGTACGAGCAGTCTCAAAAGGCAAAAAAGACCGGCCGTGCAAGAGGAAATGTCTTTGCGGGCGGTGCAACCTCTGCGTCGCAGCCGAGCGGGGCTCCTTCGGTACCTGCGAACAACGCAGGTGCTGCCAACGCCGCGAATGGCGCCGGCAACGTTAATGCCGGCAAGGCCGACAACAATACTCCCTCTGCCGGTGGCGCGGGGCTTACGGGTAACCTCGGCACGATTTACACCGGCGCCTCCGAGACAGGCACGTTCGCCCGCCTGGATGATAGCGGTGCCGAGTTTGCGGGCTCGGGTTCCAAGGAAGATTATTACGATTTTGGCTTGAACTACGGTAGCGATGCTTCGTCGAGTTCGACCTCTGACGGTCTGGTCCGTCATCGCCATCGCAAGGGCGAGCGCAAAAAGCGTCACACCGGCGCCATTATTGCCGCTGTAGTCGCGGTGCTTCTCGTTGCGCTTGGCGCAAGCGGCTTTATGCTGCTTAACTCGGCAAAGACCGTAAAGAGCGAAGCGAAGGAGGCTGTCGAGATCGTCGGTGGCCTTAAGGACAAGGTCACGTCGGGCGATTTTTCGACGCTGCCTGACGACGCGAAGAAGATCGATGAGCTCTGTAACAGCATGAAGGCGGAGACCTCGAGCCCGCTGTGGACGGCGGCTTCGTTTATCCCGGTGTATGGCAGCGATATCAATGCGGCCCGCACCATGATTGACGCCCTGTCCGATGTCTCGAGCAATGCGCTGGTTCCCATGGCCGATAACCTTTCGCAGGCTACGCCCGGCAAGCTGTTCCAGGACGGCATGATTAACGTGTCCGCGCTGCAGGCGGTCGCCGATTCGCTTTCCAGCAGCTCGAAGGTGTTCAAGAGCGCCAACGAGAAGGTCCAGGGCATTGGCGATACTCATATTTCCCAGGTGACCGAGCTGGTCGATAAGGCCAAGGACGGCTTTGCCACCCTCAACGGCGCGGTTGACGCGGCGGAGAAGGTCGCCCCCGTCCTTCCCCAGATGCTCGGCGCCAACGGCCAGACGCGCAACTACCTTATGTACGCCATGAACAACGTCGAGATTCGTGCCTGCGGCGGCTTTGGCGGTTCGCAGGGCCTGATTTCGGTCACCGACGGTCAGATGTCGATTGGCGAGTTTGTTCCCCGCATTGGACTCAGCGAGGATGAGGCGGTCGAGAGCGTCGACGAAGAGGATGAGGCGCTGTTCGGCAACCACAGCAACCTGTACAACTCGGGCAATACCTATTCGCCTGATTGGCCCCGCAACTCGCAGCGTGTCGCCGCGCTGTGGAAGTCCCAGTATGGACAGGACGTTGATGGCGTCATCGGTATCGACCCGGTGTTCCTGCAGTATCTGCTGGGCCTGGTCGGTAACGTGTCACTGCCCGACGGAACGGTTGTCGACGGCACCAACGCCGCAAAGGTCCTCATGCACGATGTGTACTGGAACTATCCGGTCGAGGAGTCGGACGGCATCTTTGCATCCGTCGCCAGCGCTGCCTTCGACAAGGTCCTTGGCGGTATCGGCGATGTCGATGTTACGAAGCTTGTCAGCGCCGTTGAGCGCGGTGCCGAAGGGGGCCGCCTGATCGCGTGGATGAGAAACGATGATGAGCAGAATGCCATCAAAGAGACGGGCATTGACGCTTCGCTGCCCGATCCGGATGATCCGAGTGCCGATCCCGTTGCCGGCGTTTACTTTAACAACCTGAGCTTCTCCAAGCTCGACTGGTATCTGAACGCCGACACTCAGATTGGTCAGGGCGTGAAGAACGGCGACGGCACGTGCTCCTATCACATCACCGTTACCCTGACGAACATCATGACGCAGGAGGAGGCTGGCAAGCTGCCCGACTACGTTGCGGCGAGCGCGCCCGATGCCGCGCGTGACGACGAGCGTCTGAATGTCTCGTTGTTTGCCCCGACGGGTGGCAACATCAGTGACCTTACGGTTGAGGGTACCCAGTTTGGTCTTGGTGCCGCTACGTGGCATGGAATCCCCTTCTATTCGGGCACCGTTGACCTGCATGCTGGCGAGACGACGACGATCACGTATACGCTGACCACGTCGGCCGAGGCGGGGGACAAGCCTCTTACGCTGCGTCAGACCCCTACATGCCAGGCGGCTCGCGACAGCGCGTCGGCGTAGGGTTTTTCTGGTAGCGCAGATAATCGAGTACCATTTTGGGGCGGACAGGCAATCTGTCCGCCCCTATTTTGTAAGGAGAGCGCATGAAGTACTTTGGCACCGACGGCTTTCGCGGTGAGGCCAACGTTGGGCTGACGGTAGAGCATGCTTATAAGATTGGCCGTTTTGTGGGCTGGTATTACGGCGCCAACCGCGAGCGCAAGGCACGCGTCATCGTGGGCAAGGACACGCGTCGCTCGAGTTATATGTTCGAGGCGGCGCTGGTGAGCGGTCTGGTCGCGAGCGGTGCGGACGCCTATATGCTGCACGTGATCCCCACGCCGGGCGTGGCGCATCAGACCGTGGAGGGCTGCTTCGATTGCGGCATCATGATCAGCGCGAGCCACAACCCGTTTTGCGATAACGGCATTAAGCTCGTCAACAGCGACGGCTTTAAGATGGACGAGGACGTACTGGAGCTCATCGAGGACTACATCGATGGCAAGAGCGAGGTGCCGCTGGCCACGGGCAACCACATCGGCGCCACGGTGGACTACATGCAGGGCCGCAACCGCTACATTGCTTCGCTCATCGCCAGCGTGAACTTTTCGCTGCAGGGCGTCAAGATCGGTATCGACTGCGCCAACGGCTCGGCTTCCTCGGTGGCCAAGCCGGTGTTCGACTCGCTGGGCGCTGACGTGCGCGTGATCAACGCCGCGCCCGATGGTTTTAACATCAACGTCGACTGCGGCTCCACGCATATGGAGCGTCTGCAGCGCCATGTGGTGGAGCAGGGCCTGGACGTGGGTTTTGCCTACGACGGCGATGCCGACCGCTGCCTGGCCGTGGATGAGCGCGGTCGCGTGGTAGACGGCGACCAGATCCTGTACGTGTGCGGCGTGTATCTGAACAAGCACGGGCGACTCTCGGGCGGTACCGTGGTGCCGACGATTGCCAGCAACTTTGGCCTGGTCAAGTCGCTGGAGCTTGCCGGTCTGAGCGCCGTGACCAGCGGCGTGGGCGACCGTCACGTGTATGCCAAGATGCGCGAGGGCGGCTACAGCCTGGGTGGCGAGCAGACGGGCCATACGATCTTTGGCGATATCGAGCGCACGGGCGACGGCATTATGACCTCGCTGCGCGTGATGGAAGTGATTCGTGCCGAGCGCGAGACGCTCTCGCAGCTCACGGCTCCGTGCAAGCTGCTGCCGCAGGCGCAGGTGGCCGTGCACGTGGCGGACAAGGACGCCGCGCTCGAGAACATGGGCGTGCAGAACGCCATCGCCGAGGCCGAGGCTGCGCTGGCAGGCGAGGGCCGCGTGCTCGTGCGCAAGAGCGGAACCGAGTCGGTTATCCGCGTGCTGGCCGAGGCGCCCGACCAAGCATCCGCCGATGCCGCCATGAAGCGCATCGCCAACGCGCTCGAGGCTCTGTAAGGTAGTCATTGGGGACGTTCTTAAACAACTAGGTGGAAAGGGGGCGCCGCGGATTGGTTCCGCGGCGTCCCCTTTGCGTTGACGTGTCGGTTATGCCTTACAGCTCGTAGAGCGTGGTGAACTTGTCCTGCAGGTAGCTGCAGTAGTAGCGGGCATCGAACGCCATGCCGCATGCGCCCTTGATGAGTTCCGGCGCGTCCTTGGCGCGGCCCCACTGCCAAATGTGCTCGCCCAGCCAGGCGCGGACGGGCGCCAGATCGCCGCTCGCACAGGCGCCATTGAGGTCGACGCCGTCGCGGCACATGGCCGGCACAAACATGGCATCGTAGGCGCTACCCAGCGCATACGTGGGGAAGTAGCCAAACGAGCCGCCGCTCCAGTGCGTATCTTGCAGGCAGCCGCGTGTGTCGTCGGGAACGGGAATGCCCAGGTACTCGTCCATAAAGCGATTCCAAAGCGCGGGGATGTCCTTGGCCGTGGCCTCGCCGGCAAACAGCATGCGCTCAATCTCGTAACGCACCATGATATGCAGCGGGTAGGTGAGCTCGTCGGCCTCGGTACGGATCAGCGACGGCTGAGCGATGTTCACGGCGCGGTAGAGCGTGTCCTCGTCCACGTTGCCGTAGACCTCGGGCGCGTGGCGGCGCAGCACCTCGAGCAGCGGTCCCATAAAGGCGCGGCTGCGGCCCACGGTGTTCTCGAAAAAGCGGCTCTGGCTCTCGTGGATACCCATGGAGGTGCCGCCCTCCAGGCACGTGCGCGCGTAGGCGGGGTTCACGCCCAGCTCGTACATGGCGTGGCCGGCCTCGTGGATGATGCTGTAGACGTTGGAGATGCAATCGTCCTCGTAGATGTGCGTGGCGATGCGCGCGTCGCCCACCGAGAAGCCCTCGCTAAACGGATGCTCGGTAAAGGCAAGCGTGGTGTCGTCCAGGTCCAGGCCGACGAGTTTCATCAGGTCGAAGCTCATGGCGCGCTGGGCGGCCTCGGGCACGCGGGCGTGCAAAAAGTCTGCAGCGGGCTGCTGGCCGCGCTCGCCGATGGCGTGCACGAGCGGCACGACCGTGGCCTTAACCTCGTCGCAAAACGCATCGAAGCTCTCGGTGGAAAGGCCGCGCTCGTACTGGTCGAGCCACACGTCGTATGGGTCGCGCTTGGGGTCCATGAGCTCGGCCTGATGCTTGAGCTGGCTGACGATTTTGTCCACATAGGGCTCAAAGCTCGCCCAGTCGTTGGCCGCTTTGGCCTTGTGCCACACGGCGTCGGCCTCGCAGGTGAGCCTGGTCCAGGCCTCGGCCTCCTCGGTGGGGATGACGCTTGCCTCGCGCTGGTCGCGGCCGAGCACGCGAATCTCGTCAAGCAGCTGCGGGTCGTCGATCTTTCCGCCGGTGACGGTCTCGCGTGCCAGCGAACGTACAAGTTCGACAGACTTTTCGCTGGTCAGGAGCTTATGGTGCTCGCCGGCAAGGGTGCCCATGGCGTCGGCACGGGCGGCGGCACCGTTGGCGGGAGCAATGGTCGCGCCGTCAAACTCGGCAATCTTGAGCAGGTACTCGCGGGTCCACAGTTTGCCTTCGAGCTTGCGGAATTTTTTGACGGCCTTATCGACCTTCATGCCTTTGGGCGTCTTGCCCGCTGCGGGCTTGGCCTTCTTATCGTGCTTCTTTTCCATACCATATCCTTGATCTCGCGAGCCGAACGCCACGGCTGGGCGCACGGCCAGTTTGCACAGCTACCTGCCTTGTACCCAGCACGAACAAAACGGAACGCGGCGATACGCCCACACAATGTGGTATCCTATAGCCCAATGCGTTGACGGAGAGGGTTTTGCCCGCCGCGTCGCCGGCAAGAGAGGGAAGGTCATGGGCTGCAAGCCTTTCTGCGGTGACAAGGGCCAAGCGTTCACTCCCGAGCAGCGACCTCAACGGGCACGCGGCCAGCGGCGGCGAAGCCCCAGTAGGGAAGCCGTGAGCCTCGCGACAAGGGGCAAAGAGTGGGCGCGGCGGGCCAGACATCCGCCGGGTCAAACAAGGTGGTACCGCGGAATTCAACCGTCCTTGGGCAATGCACATGCCCGAGGGCGGTTTTTTGTTACCGAACCGGGCCGCGTTTTCGCAACGTCAGACGGCGGCAGCCGCCTCGGCAAGCGGGGAGCGCGAGAGACGAAAGGGAAGACATGAGTCTGATTGATGATCTGGTCAAACTCGAGGAAGAGGCCAAGGAGCTCGTCGCGGGCGCCGACGACGCCGCAAAGCTCGAGGCCGCGCGCGTTGAGCTGCTCGGCCGCAAGGGCCGCATCACTGGCCTGATGCGCATGATGGGCAAGCTCGCCCCCGAGGATCGTCCCATGATGGGCAAGCGCGCCAACGAGATGCGCCAGCTGATTGAGGGCATGCTCGACGAGCGCACCACCGAGATGAAGGCCGCCGCCCTCAAGCACACACTCGAGCACGAGGCCGTCGATATCACGCTGCCGGGCATCCGTCCGCAGATCGGTCACCAGCACCTGATCAAGCAGATCATCGAGGAGGCCGAGGACATCTTCTGCGGCATCGGCTACACCGTCGAGTCCGGTCCCATGGTCGACACCTCCTACTACAACTTCACCGCGCTCAACGCCCCCATGGATCACCCGAGCCGCTCGGCCCGCGACACCTTCTACGTGGTCGACAACAACCCCGGCAGCGTCGCACACCCCGAGGCTCACGCCCACGGCGAGTCCGACGTGCTGCTGCGCACCCAGACCTCGGGCGTGCAGATCCACACCATGGAGTCGCAGAAGCCGCCCATCTACATGATCTGCCCGGGCACCGTCTATCGTCCCGACACGGCCGACGCCTGCCACCTGCCGCAGTTCAACCAGATCGAGGGCCTGGTCGTCGACGAGGGTATCACCTTTGGCGATCTTAAGGGCACGCTCGACTACTTTGTTAAGTGCATGTTTGGCGAGGATCGCAAGACGCGCTATCGCCCGCACTTCTTCCCCTTCACCGAGCCTTCCTGCGAGGTGGACGTGAGCTGCCACGTGTGCGGCGGCAAGGGCTGCAACTTCTGCAAGCACAGCGGCTGGATCGAGATCCTGGGCTGCGGCATGGTCGACCCCAACGTCCTGATCAACTGCGGCATCGACCCCGAGAAGTACACCGGCTTCGCCTTTGGTATTGGCGCCGAGCGCGTCGCGGCACTGCGCTACGACCTGCCCGACCTGCGCACGTTGATGACTGGTGACATGAGGTTCTTGAACCAGTTCTAGAACGCTTTCTTCTTAGTTGCAGTTTCCGGCTCAAAGCCGCATTTATGAAAGGAGACCAGTTAGATGCGCGTTTCTTACGACTGGCTCAAGACCATGATCGATATTCCGGAGGATCCCAAGACCCTTTCGGACGAATATATCCGTACCGGCACCGAGGTCGAGGCGATCGACACCGTGGGCGAGTCCTTCGACCACGTGGTGACCGCCAAGGTGCTCACCAAGATCCCGCACCCCGATAGCGACCACATGTATGTGTGCTCGGTCGACGTGGGCGACAAGAATCTCGACGCCGACGGCAATCCCGCTCCGCTGCAGATCGTCTGCGGCGCGCAGAACTTCGAGGCCGGCGACCACATCGTCACGGCCATGATTGGCGCCGTGCTTCCCGGCGACGTCAAGATCAAGAAGAGCAAGCTTCGCGGCGTCGTGTCCATGGGCATGAACTGCTCCGCGCGCGAGCTCGGCCTGGGTGGCGACCACTCCGGCATTATGATCCTGCCCGAGGATACGCCCTGCGGCATGCCGTTTGCCGAGTACGTGGGCTCGAGCGACACCGTGCTCGACTGTGAGATCACGCCCAACCGTCCCGACTGCCTGTCCATGATCGGCATGGCCCGCGAGACCGGCGCCATCTTCGACCGCGATTTCCACGTTGAGCTGCCCGCCATCAAGGTCGAGACCGGCCGCGCGACCGACGACGAGCTTTCCGTCGAGATCGCCGACGAGGGCCTGTGCGACCGCTACGTTGCCCGCATCGTGCGCAACGTCAAGGTCGGCCCGTCGCCAGACTGGATGGTCAAGCGCCTCAACGCCCTAGGCGTGCGCCCGCACAACAACATCGTCGACATCACCAACTACGTGATGATGCTCACCGGTCAGCCGCTGCACGCCTTTGACCTGGACACCTTTGCCGAGCGCGATGGCCACCGTCGTGTGGTGGTTCGTGCCGCCCAGCAGGACGAGAAGTTCACGACGCTCGACGGCGAGGAGCGCGTGCTCGACGCCGGCATGGGCCTCATCACCGACGGCGAGCGCCCCGTGGCGTTGGCCGGCGTTATGGGTGGCATGGATTCCGAGATCGAGGACGATACCGTTGACGTGATGGTCGAGAGCGCCTGCTTCAACGCCGGCCGCACCTCGCACACCAGCCGCGACCTTTCGCTGATCTCCGACGCCTCCATTCGCTTTGAGCGCCAGGTTGACGAGACCGGCTGCGTGGATGTTGCCAACGTTACCTGCGCGCTGATTGAGGAGATCGCCGGCGGCGAGGTCGCTCCCGGCTATGTGGACGTGTTCCCCGCGCCCAAGACCATCGACAGCATCAAGCTGCGCCTGGCCCGCGTGCACGCCATCTGCGGTGCCGACATCGAGTCCGACTTTATCGAGCGCTCGCTCACCCGCCTGGGCTGCACCGTCGAGCGCGACGGCGAGGACTTTATGGTCACGCCGCCGAGCTTCCGTCCCGACCTGCCGCGTGAGATCGACCTGATCGAGGAGGTCTTGCGCTTATGGGGCATGGGCCGCGTGACGGCGACCATTCCGGCTGCCAAGAACCACATCGGCGGTCTGACCCGCGAGCAGAAGCTCACTCGTAAGGTCGGCGAGATCCTGCGCGCCTGCGGCCTCAACGAGACCACGACTTTTGGCTTTGCCGCCCCGGGCGACCTGGAGAAGATCGGTATGTCCACCGAGGGTCGCGGTTGCCCTGTGGTGCTCATGAACCCGCTGGTAGCCGAGCAGACCGAGATGCGCCGCTCGCTGTTGCCAGGCCTGTTGCAGTCTGTGGCCTACAACGAGGCCCACGGCACGCCCAACGTGCATCTGTACGAGGTCGGCAGCTTGTTCCACGGTCGCGAGAACGCCAGCCTGCCCAAGGAGACCAAGTCCGTGGCGGGCGTGCTCTCGGGCCAGTGGAGCGAGCGGTCCTGGAACATGAAGTACCGTAAGCTGCGCTTCTTCTTTGGCAAGGGCATTGTCGAGGAGCTGCTTGCTCAGCTGCGCATCGAGAAGGTTCGCTTCCGTCCCGTCGAGGGCGAGGGCTATGCCTTCCTGCAGCCGGGTCGTGCGGCTGAGGTTCTGTCCGGCGGCACCGTGCTGGGCTGGGTTGGCGAGATCCACCCCGAGGCGCGCGAGGCCATGGGCATCGACGAGGTCGTCGTTGCCTTTGAGCTCGACTTGGACAAGCTGATCAAGGGCGCCCGCAACCAGGAGAACTACCGCGAGTTCTCGCAGTACCCGGCCGTTGAGCACGACCTTGCTATCGTGGTCGACAACACTGTGACCTGCGAGGATCTTGAGCGCCGTATTACCAGCGCCGGAGGCAAGCTGCTCGAGGGCGTGCGCCTGTTCGACGTCTACCGCGATCCCGTCCGTATCGGTGCGGGCAAGAAGTCCATGGCCTTTGCGCTTACGTATCGCTCCGACGACCACACGCTCACCAGCGAAGAGGTCGAAAAAGCGCACCAGAAGATCGTCACCAAGGTGTGCAAGGGCGTAAACGGCGAGGTCCGCGGCTAGGTCCTGCGCTGGGGTATGGGTCAGCGGTGGCTGCTGCCGAGTCCTACGTGACTGCTGTGCCCGGTATAAGGCACCGTTGAGCCTGCATATATGACACGCGCATTACATAACGGCGTGCTGCTTTGTCGGCAGTGCGCCGTTTTGCTATGATAGCCCGCGGCGTGTTACGAATCTGACATTACGTAACACTGGAAAGGTGATTCAAGCGGCGTTGCAATTCCGTGCGCCGATAACCGGGAGGCGTACATGCACATTCCAGATAATTATCTGTCCCCGCAGACCGATGCCGTTATGGCGGTGGCGATGGTGCCCGTTTGGATCCACTGCATCAAGAAGGTGCGCGCCACGCTCGATCGCGAGCACATGGCGTTCCTGGGCATCTGCGCCGCGTTCTCCTTCCTGCTCATGATGTTCAACGTGCCGCTGCCTGGCGGCACCACAGGCCACGCCGTTGGTGGCGCACTCATCGCGCTGCTGCTGGGCCCCGAGGCCGCGGCTATCGCGGTTTCGGTCGCGCTGGCGCTGCAGGCGCTGCTGTTTGGCGACGGCGGCATCCTGTCCTTTGGCGCTAACTGCTTTAACATGGCCTTCGTGTTGCCGTTTGCCGCAGCCATCGTGTTCCGCGCGCTTAACAGCCGTTTGCACGACAAGAGCTGGGGCACCTCGGTTTCGGCCATCGTAAGCGGCTGGGTCGGCCTGTGCCTGGCGGCCCTGTGCGCAGCAATCGAGTTTGGTATTCAGCCGATGCTTTTCACGAATGCTTCGGGCGCTCCGCTGTACTGCCCCTTCCCGCTGTCCATTGCCATTCCGGCCATGATGATCCCGCATATGTTGGTAGCCGGCGTGGTCGAGGGCGTGGCGACTGCCGCGATCTACGGCTTTATCAAGAAGACGGCGCCGAGCGTTATCGTCGGCCCCGAGGCCGCCGATGGACAGCTTGCTGCCGAGGGCGCTGCTGCCAAGAAGACCTCGCTGGTCCCCACGCTCATCTTGGTTGCCGTGCTTGTCGTGGCCACGCCGCTGGGCCTGCTGGCCACGGGTGACGCCTGGGGTGAGTGGGACGCCGAGGGCGCCGCGACCGCCGTTCAGGAGGTTGGCGACGACAGCCTGCAGGCTTCGGTCGGTCTCGACACCCCGACCTTTGCCGATGCGCTGCCTACGGGTGATTACCTGCAGGCCTATTCCGAGGAGCAGGGTCTCGGCTTTGCCGGTCAGGCTGCCATGTATATCCTGTCCGGCGTGATTGGCGTGGCGGTGCTCACCATCGCATTCCGTCTGATCTCGCTGACGGTCAAGGAAAGCGGTGCTCATGGCGATGGTCGAGCTGCCTAGCTGGCTTGCGGTCGAGCAGCGTTACGAGCCCACGGGCGCTCGTCATCGCGTGATGCAAAAGAACGTCCTGCACCTGGCGAGCCTGCTTGAGCGGGTTCGCCTGGGCGGGGGCGCGCACGAGGGCGGGTCGATGGTCGACCGCGCCCTTTCTTGCGTTTCGGCTCCGGTGCGCCTGGTGGGGATGTTCTTTTGCGTCCTGTGCGTGTGTCTGACGCAGAGCCCGCTGTACATCATGTTGATGGCGGCTATCGCGCTGGTGCTCGTTGCCGTGCGCCCTGTACGCGGGCTGCGCGCGACCTTTGTGCCGGCGTTGGCTGCCGCGGGGTTTGCCGTGGTTCTGGCACTGCCTGCCCTGCTGCTGGGCGCTTCTGCCGCGGGTGCCATGCTCAAAATTGCGCTTAAGACGTTCATTAACGTGTCGCTCGTGCTGGGTGTTTCGTGGACCCTCACGTGGAGCCGCATGTCGGCGGCGCTCAAGATGCTGCATCTACCCGACGAAGTTATCTTTACGTTTGATATGGCGCTCAAGCACATCGAGGTGCTGGGTCGTACGGCGCACGATCTGTGCGAATCGGTCATGCTGCGCAGCGTTGGCCGTGCGCCCGAGGGATTTTCGCGTACCGATTCGATCGCGGGTATCATGGGCATGACCTTTATCAAGGCGATGAAATGCAGCCGCGCGATGGACGAGGCTATGCTTTGCCGCGGCTTTGCCGGTGCGTATCCGGCTCCCGCGCGCGCCAGGTTTGGCTGGCGCGATGCGGCCTATGCGGCCGGCGTGGCGCTGCTGACAGTGTTGTGCGCCGTGCTGTAGGCGCTGCTGGTTCCGACTGGGGATGCAAATGGGGAAGGGCGACGTTTTGACGATCGATATGAATAGTGCGGCGGGCACGAACGGTGTGGGCGGCGCCGAGGCCGTTCCGCTCATCGAGCTGCGCGACGTGGTGTTCTCCTATGCGGGGCATACGGTTGTCGATGGCGTGTCGCTGCAGGTCGATCGTGGTGAACTCGTTGCCCTGCTCGGTCCCAACGGCTGCGGCAAGACGACGATTATGCGTCTTATTAACGGCCTTGAACTCGCGGACGCAGGGGTATACCTGTTTGACGGGCACGTGGTCGATGCGGCGTATCTGAAGGATTCTGCTGCTGCTCAGAAGTTCCACCAGCGCGTGGGCTTCGTATTCCAAAACGCCGATGCCCAGCTGTTTTGCGCCACGGTGGGCGAGGAAGTTGCTTTTGGTCCCGCGCAGATGGGGCTGCCGGCAGACGAGCTCGAGCGCCGCGTGCGCGATGCCATGGGGCTGTTCCAGGTTGCCGACCTTGCCGACGCCTCTCCCTATCAGCTCTCGGGCGGGCAAAAGAAGCGTGTGGCGCTGGCGGCAGTTGTATCGATGAACCCCGATATCCTAGTGCTCGATGAGCCCACCAATGGGCTCGACGAGGATTCATGCGACATCGTGGTCAACTTCTTGCTGGCCTACGTCGCGGCGGGTAAGACGGTCTTGATGAGCACGCATCACCAGGATTTGGTGCGACGCCTGGGTGCCCGTGCAATCTATATCGATCGATATCACCATGTGGTCGAGGCGCCTTCGCCGTCGTATGGAACCGAAAGCGGTGCTACGGACTAGTTGCTGCGTAGAGCGTGCGTAGCCGCCCGCGCGGCTTTGCCGTGATGGTATAGTTATCCAGGTTTTTTATGGGGGTGGCTATGCCAAGTTGGAACATTCATATCGCTCAGACGGAGCGTTTGCTGGAGCGCACCGGTGCACTTGCCAATAGCGTGCGCGACCGCAATGCCTTTTTGTTTGGCTGCGTGGTTCCGGATATCTTCGTGGGCTATATGGTCCCTGGTATCGCCGATCCCATCCCGTACCGCATTACGCACTTTGCAAAGCCCGAGCCTATCCCTAAGCCTCGTGAGCATGAGTTCTGGGATACCTATGTGGCACCGTTGCTTAAAAGTTCGCCCACCGGTGCGCCAGCCGCGGCTACCTCGATTGTCGAGGAGCGCGAGCGACTGAATCGCGTGCACTATCCCCAGCGCTACAGGGATGCCGAGCCGGTTGCCGGTCCCGGCGCCTGTGAGTTCTCGCTTGCATCCGAAGATGTGGCGCAGTCGTTGCTCGATTTGACACTGGGTGTCTGGTCGCATCTGGTAGCCGATACCGTATGGAATACGCGCGTGAATCAGTACCTTGAGGCGCACGGCGGCAAGCCGTGTGAGGAGTTCCGCATTAAAAAGCAAGGCGACTTTGACTGGTTTGGCAAGACGCTCGGCATTGTTTCGATTCCGCGCGCGACCGATCGCCTGTATACTGCGGCGACGCGTTTTGGGCAGTATCCCATCCATAAGGAGTATGTGCTCAAGACCATCGGCGTTATGCACGAGATCGTGCGAGAAAACCCCGGTGAGCCCGACCATCCGCCATACCGCCTGCTGACCGAGGAGTTCTTCGACGCGACGTTTACCGAGGTGATCGAGCTGACCGAGGCGGGTTTTGCCGCCCGTGTCGAATCGCCCGATGTGCCTGCTCTGCCCCTGATTGCTAGCTGCTAGCTGGCCGGCCCGGCAGCGAATAGCTCAACCCAATCGACAAGTAGCTCTTGCCGTAAGGTATCTTCGGCAATGCGCTCCTGTTTGGTCTTTGGGATGTGGGGAAGCCCGGCCTTTTTATGGATGAGCTCGGCTATGTGGTCGAAGCTCTTCTTCTCCTTGATCTGGTCATAGGTAATTTGGATGACGTCGTAGCCCATGCTTGTGAGTGCGGTGGCGCGCTCGGCATCGGAGAGGCTCGCGGCTTCGCTGTCGTGGGCAGAGCGGCCTTGGCATTCCAGAATGACGCCCATGCTGTCGGTGGCGCTTTCGACGAGGATATCGGCGTAGCAGCAGGTTTTGTCATACAGCGAACGTGCGGCTTCACTGAGCGGGATGCGCGCGTTGTTGGCGATCTCGATGCCCTGGCCGCCCTCGTCGCGGGGGAGCGAGATAAGCATGGAGGTCTGTACTTCGAAGGGCGAGGCGGCCTGCCCCGTCATGTGCTCGGCCGCCCAGCACAGTTGTTTGACGCCGCGCAGGCCTGCGGCTTGCTTGGCGAACGCGGCGATATCCGTTGCGGTAAGAAGCGGCGTGCGCTTCCACAAGTTGGTGTCATTGCCCTTGGTGTCGTTAACTCGCTCCCAGCCGCAGTTGGGTGGAATGAACTTAAGCGAAATAGCTTCATCGAGTTGTTGTTGCGTTCGCTCGCAGGGCTTAAACACTGCAAAGGAGCCGCACATCTCGTAGCAAGCCATGAGTAACTGGTTGCGTGAAACCTGCGTAGCAAGGTTGAGCAGCGTGAACTCCGGTGACGTGACATCAAACCCATGTTCAGTCTGCCTAAACGACCCCGGAGGTGGTTCTTGGGTCAGGAGGTGCGATTTAAACAGGCTTCGCGACCCGGATTGTGCCCGAGTGAATACAAGCCTGTGAAGTGGTGCGTGAAGCAGGTCTTTTACAACTGCATGACTTCCGAGGCCACAACATCTGCGATCCATATTGCCAAGGCTAATGGCGGGGTAAAGGCCTAATACCTGCGGCGGGATGCGGTAGTAGTTAAAGGCGGATTGCCCACAAAGCGTCAGGTCCATAATGCCCTCCTGGCCGAAATCATCTCTTTGAAGCGAGTGATGCCAGCGTCAATCCGGAAGTATGCGGCAAAATCTGAACCCTATGAGCGGACCTGGCTTTTGAGGCTAGTTTATCAGGCATTTTGTTGCGAAAAAACAGGGTGTGCTCGGAGGTTCCAGAATTTGCCGCATACTTCCGAAAACCAGGTCGATTTGGTTCTTGCTAAAACGATTTATCAGCCCTGTGTGAGGTGTGGGTTTGCCACCGGGCGAACACTTTTAGCGCTTGGGGCTTTATTTTTTGGGCCTCGGAGGGCGGATTTCGCGCTTTTGGTAAAGAAATGGGTGCGTGTCATGCCGTGCGGTAGGCATCGGCGCACAGAAAAAGGGCCCGGAAGGCAATGCCTTCCGGGCCCTTTGCAATGCAACTGTGCTTGCAAGTACGATTTAGCGCACCTGAGCGACGTAAGCGACGTTGGTCGAGGAGACCTTGTCCTCGAGCTGGACGCTCATGCGGGGGTCGCCGGCGGTGGCGACGGTCAGATCGCCGGCCTCGACGTAGCCGAGCTCCTTAGCGGTCTCGATCGCCTTGACGATCGTGCCGTTGACGGTGCCCTGGGTAATCTCGGCCTGGTGCGGGATAACGCCCCAGTACATAATCATCTGCTGGACGGCCCACTCGTGGCGGGAGAACGCGCAGATCGGCATGTTGGGACGGAAGTGCGAGATCAGGCGAGCGGTACGACCGGTGGTCGTCGGCACGGTGATGCACTTGGCGCCAACGGTGGTAGCCATGTTCACAGCGGACATACCCACAACGTTGTTGACGACGCGGGTGCCGTGGGCGTCAGCCGGAACCTCGAGCGGAGCGTGAGCCGGGAGGTACTTCTCAGTCTCGAGAGCAATGCTGGCCTGCATCTTAACGGCCTCGACCGGGTACTTACCGGCAGCGGACTCGCCAGAGAGCATAACGGCGTCGGTGCCGTCGTAGATGGCGTTAGCAACGTCGGCAACCTCGGCGCGCGTCGGGCGCGGGTTCTGCTGCATGGAGTCGAGCATCTGCGTAGCAGTGATAACGGGCTTGTAGGCCGCGTTGCACTTGGCGATGATCTCCTTCTGGATGTGCGGAACGAGCTCGGGCTTGATCTCGATGCCCAGGTCGCCACGGGCGACCATGATGCCGTCGGAAGCCTCGAGAATCTCGTCGAAGTTCTCGACGCCCAGGGCGCACTCGATCTTCGGGAAGATCGTCACGTGCTCGCCACCGTTCTCGCGGCAAAGCTCGCGGATGCCGCGGACGGACTCGCCGTCACGGATGAAGGAAGCGGCGATGTAGTCGATGTTCTCGGTCAGGCCAAAGAGGATGTCCTGACGATCGCGCTCGGTGATAGCGGGCAACGAGATGTTGACGTTGGGCATGTTGACGCCCTTGCGCTCGCCGATCAGGCCGTCGTTCTTAACGACACAGGTCATGTCCTGGCCGTCGACGGACTCGACCTCGAGGGCAACCAGGCCGTCGTCGATCAGGATAAGGGAGCCCTTCTCGACCTCGGAGGGCAGAGCCAGGTAGTCGAGGGAGATGTGCTCAGAGGTGCCGTGGAAATCCTCGGACGTGGGCTGAGCGGTGACGACAATCTTGTCGCCGGTCTTGACGGCGACCTTCTTGCCGTCGACCAGAAGGCCGGTGCGGACCTCGGGGCCCTTGGTGTCGAGCAGGATGCCGACGGGCAGACCGAGCTCCTTGGAAATACGACGGACGCGCTCGATGCGACCGTGGTGCTCGTCGTAGGATCCGTGCGAGAAGTTAAAACGGGCGACGTTCATGCCCGCCTTGATCATCTCGCGGATGGTCTCGTCGCTATCGCAGGCGGGACCCATGGTGCATACAATCTTAGTGCGCTTGTACATTCAGACCTCCATCTGACATCGTCTTGCGCTGATAGATAAACCATAAGAAATAAAACTGAGATGATTATAACGAAATGACGACCGAATACCCCCAAAAATCGACCGTATGCCGAATTAGAAGTTCATTTTTTGCGGTAAAAACGGTATATGAAAAATCTTTACCAACCGTTCTGACCGCTGCTATCTGGGCGATATTTCAGTTTGACGATGCGCCGAAGAAAAAACGTTTTATCAATGTTGAGCATCACACGGTCTGCATCGTTGCACTCGAGCCGTGTTTCCAATTGGAATGTTTTGGCTAGACGCACCGCTTTGGGGTACCATAGCTCCACTATCAACTGCCGCTCAGCACGGCAGCCTTGATGAGCCCTTGCCCTTCTCCTGGGAATTATGATCGGGCATCAATCTGCTGAGTGGCCCGAATCCCAGGAGGGGACTCTATATGCAAAAGGAATACCTGTCCGCCGCGGCGGAGGTACTCAGCGACCAAGGTGTCGATGAGAACCTCGGCCTGAGCAACGACGAGGCGTCGTCGCGCCTCGCCAAGACAGGCCCTAACAAGCTCGAGGAAGCCGAGAAGACGCCGTTGTGGAAGCGCTTCTTTGAGCAGATGGCCGACCCCATGGTCATCATGCTGATCGTTGCCGCCGTCATCAGCGCGCTCACGGGCATGGTCAAGGGCGAGGCGGACTTTGCCGATGTCGCCATCATCATGTTCGTCGTTATCGTCAACTCGGTGCTGGGCGTGGTCCAGGAGGCTAAAAGCGAGGAGGCTCTCGAGGCCCTGCAGGAGATGAGCGCGGCGCAGTCCAAGGTGCTGCGCGACGGCAAGCTCGTGCACCTGCCGAGCGCCGAGCTCGTGCCCGGTGACGTGATCATGCTCGAGGCGGGCGACTCCGTCCCGGCCGACTGCCGCGTGCTCGAGAGCGCCACGATGAAGATCGAGGAGGCCGCCCTTACCGGCGAGTCCGTGCCCGTCGAGAAGCATGCCAACGTGATCGAGCTCGCCGCCGGCACCGACGACGTGCCGCTCGGCGACCGCAAGAACATGTGCTACATGGGCTCCACCGTGGTATACGGCCGTGGCCGCGCCGTCGTAGTCGGTACCGGTATGAACACCGAGATGGGTAAGATCGCCGGCGCCCTGGCCGAGGCCAAGGAAGAGCTCACGCCGCTGCAGGTGAAGCTTGCCGAGCTCAGCCGCATCCTCACTATCATGGTTATCGTCATCTGCGTCGTTATCTTTGGCGTCGACATCATCCGCCACGGCGTGGGCAACGTTCTCACCGACCCGACCGCGCTGCTCGATACCTTTATGGTCGCTGTCTCGCTTGCCGTCGCCGCCATCCCTGAGGGTCTGGTTGCCGTCGTGACTATCGTGCTTTCGCTCGGCGTGACCAAAATGGCCAAGCGCCAGGCGATTATCCGCAAGCTCTCTGCCGTCGAGACCCTTGGCTGCACGCAGACCATCTGCTCCGACAAGACCGGTACCCTTACCCAAAACAAGATGACCGTCGTCAAGCACGAGCTCGCTGCGCCTAAGGAGAAGTTCCTGGCCGGTATGGCGCTGTGCTCCGATGCCCAGTGGGACGAGGACCTGGGCGAGGCCGTTGGTGAGCCGACTGAGTGCGCGCTCGTCAACGATGCCGGCAAGGCTGGTCTTACTGGCCTGACTGCCGAGCACCCGCGCGTGGGCGAGGCCCCGTTCGACTCGGGCCGTAAGATGATGTCCGTGGTCGTCGAGACCCTGGATGGCGAGTACGAGCAGTACACCAAGGGCGCGCCCGACGTGGTGATCGGCCTGTGCACCCATATCTACGAGGGCGATAAGGTTGTCCCCCTGACCGAGGAACGTCGTGCCGAGCTCGTGGCCGCCAACAAGGCCATGGCCGACGAGGCCCTGCGCGTGCTGGCGCTGGCAAGCCGCACCTACACCGAGGTCCCGGCCGACTGCAGTCCCGCTGCGCTCGAGCATGACCTGGTCTTCTGCGGCCTGTCCGGCATGATTGACCCGGTTCGTCCCGAGGTCGCCGACGCCATCCGCGAGGCGCACGATGCCGGTATCCGCACCGTCATGATCACGGGCGACCACATCGACACCGCCGTGGCCATCGCCAAGCAGCTGGGCATCGTCACCGATCGCAGCCATGCCATTACCGGTGCCGACCTCGATCGCATGAGCGACGAGGAACTCGACGCGCACATCGAGGACTACGGCGTGTACGCCCGCGTCCAGCCCGAGCACAAGACACGCATCGTCGAGGCTTGGAAGTCGCGCGACCAGATCGTGGCCATGACGGGCGACGGCGTCAACGACGCCCCGTCCATCAAGCGCGCCGACATCGGCGTCGGTATGGGCATCACCGGCACCGACGTCACCAAGAACGTTGCCGACATGGTGCTTGCCGACGACAACTTCGCCACCATCATCGGTGCCTGCGAAGAGGGCCGTCGCATCTACGACAACATCCGCAAGGTCATCCAGTTCCTGCTTTCGGCCAACCTTGCTGAGGTGTTCTCGGTGTTTATCGCCACGCTCATCGGCTTTACCATCTTTCAGCCGGCGCAGCTGCTGTGGGTGAACCTGGTCACCGACTGCTTCCCCGCGCTCGCGCTGGGCATGGAGGATGCCGAGGGCGACATCATGAAGCGCAAGCCGCGCAACGCCAAGGACGGCGTCTTTGCCGGACATATGGGTCTGGACTGCGTGGTCCAGGGCCTGATCATCACCGTGCTGGTGCTGGCGAGCTTCTTTGTGGGCGTGTACTTTGACATGGGCTACATCCACATCGCCGATATGATCGCCGGCAATGCCGACGAGGAAGGCGTGATGATGGCGTTCATCACGCTCAACATGGTCGAGATTTTCCACTGCTTCAATATGCGCAGCCGTCGTGCGTCGCTGTTCACCATGAAGAAGCAGAACAAGTGGCTGTGGGCTTCCGCCGCGCTGGCACTGGTGCTGACGGTGATCGTGACCGTGCAGCCGACGCTTGCCGAGATGTTCTTTGGCCCCGTGACGCTTGAGCTCAAGGGCGTTCTTGCCGCGCTGGGCCTGGCCTTCCTGATCATCCCGCTGATGGAGATCTACAAGGCGATCATGCGCGCGGTCGAGAAGGAGTAGGTCGAAAGGCCATCCTTCCCACCGGCCCGACCGCCTGCGGGGTTTCTTCTTCGCTGGTCCTCGCGCTTCGCGCTGCGGGATCGCTCAGAAGAAACCCCTCCCGGCGGGCGGGCCTTCGGATGACCTCTCGGGACCGTAAGCTGAGGAAAAGTTTGTGAGCTGGTCGGGCTTTGCCCGGCCAGCTCTTTTTGATTTAAAATACCTGCTCAGTTGTGATTTATGGTGCTGGGAGGCGCTTGTGGGCAAGGCTAAGGCTAAAGCGAAGAAAAAGACGACAGGGGCGCGGGCTAAGCGCGATCGTCGTCGGAAGCTCGCGACCGAGGCCCCCGCATCTGCCGAGGAGCTGCTGGCAAACGTGCCGGGACTCGACGCGCTGCAGGATGTTCCGGCGTTCGATGACCTGCCGGTCGATGAAGCTCAGCAGGCAGCATTTGACGACTTTTGCGCACATGCCGAGGAGCCCGAGCAGATGCAGCTTGGCGCCGTGGTGCGCTTGGATCGCGGGTTTCCGCTGGTGGCGACTGCCAACGATACCTTCCGCGCCGAGCATGCCGTGGGGTTTGCCAAGTCGCGCGGCGAGGACGAGGTCCTGTTGCCTGCCGTGGGCGACCGTGTGGCGGTGCGCCGCGCTCCCGGGCACGATATGGGCGTGATTGAGTGCGTGCTGCCGCGCCGTACGAGCTTTGAGCGTTGGCGCGGCCGTGCCCGCGGAGAGCGTCAGGTGCTCTGCTCCAACGTGGATAGCGTGCTAATCGTGCAGGCGCTCGGTGCCGGTGAGGTGCTGCTCGACCGCGTGGCGCGCTCGCTGGTGTTGGCGCTCGACTGCGATGCCGAGCCGGTGGTGGTGCTCACCAAAGCTGACCGCTGCGATGCCGAGGAGCTCGAGCGCGATCTGGACCGCGTGCGCCGCCTGGTGGGTCCGGACGTGCGCGTGATCGTGACGTCCTCTGCCGAGGGCCGCGGCCTGGACGAGGTCCGTGTCTGCGTGCCTGCCGGGAGCTGCGCCATGATTCTGGGCGAGTCGGGTGCCGGCAAGTCGACGCTGCTCAATGCACTGCTGGGCCACGATACGTTGGCGACCGGCGGTGTGCGCGAACGCGACGACCAGGGCCGTCACACTACCGTCGCGCGCGTGATGGTGGCGCTGCCGGGCGACGCCGGTGTGATCGCCGATGCCCCGGGCCTGCGCAGCCTACCGCTCGTGGGTCACGAGCGGGGTCTGGCGCGCGCCTTCCCCGAGATTGTCGAGGCATCGCGCGCGTGCCGGTTTGGCGATTGCACACATACCCATGAGCCGGGCTGCGCCGTTCGCGAGGCCGAGGACGCCGGGCAGATCGACAGCCTGCGTCTGGAAACGTTCCAAAACCTGGCGTCATCCATGCGCGTGAGCGCTCAAATGCTCGATCCCGATGTCCATCTGTAATTGATTTTTCCTATGACAACCGTCTCCCAACTGTTCGGGAGACGGCTTTTTTGCTGCGGAAAAGCCTCGAAACATGCAGTTTGCTGACGTGCTGACCAAAACCTTGCCACGAGCTTGACGGGCTGGTCAGCTTTTGGTCAGCGATTGGTTTGACATCGAAAACCAAGATCGCGATTGCGCCGCTTTGCGCTCTGACCGCCCAGACAATGGTGGTACGGGCATTCGCCCGGCACTGCCATGAGAGGAGCGGCCGTGAACAAGAGCAAGCGCATCGCCATCAGTCTGGTCGCGGGCGTGCTCGCTGCTCTGCTCTGCATGGTTTACGGCTCGTCGATCCGCTCGCAAGCCGAACAGGTCCAGGCTGAGACCTTGGCCAAGTACGGTGGCGATCGCGTCGAGGTATGCGTCGCGGCGCGCGATATCGATGTGGGCGAGACCCTCGATGAGACCAATGTCATAACCCAGGAATGGCTGACGAGTTTGCTGCCGCGTGACGCGGCGACCGAACTGCGCCAGGTGCGCGGCGACGTGACGACTTCGCGTATTCCCAAAAACGCCGTGATCTGCAATGTCTACACCAAGGCCGAGAGTCACAAGCTCGAGGTGCCTAAGGGCAAGGTCGCCGTTTCGGTGGCGGTCGATGCCGAGCACTCGGTCGGCGGTGCTACGGGCGTGGGCAGCTACGTGGATGTGTATGTGCAAAAAGACGGCGTAACCGATCGATTGTGCGGCGCGTACGTGATCGATACCAGTGAAGATTCCGGTGCCACGCGCGAGGGCAAGATCGAATGGGTGACGCTGGCGGCTGACCCCGAAGACGTCAAGGAACTGCTGGGGGCATCGGGCAAGGGAACGGTCAGCTTGACGATTCCCGCCACGGCGCGCGGCAAAAAGAGCGGAGGCGACGAGTGATGAAGGCGATCTGGCTTGCGTGCTGCGCGTGCGGCGATTACGGGCTGTTGCAGCGGGAAGTCGAGGGCCGTGACGCGGGTGCACAGGTGCTTCGCGTGGGTGACCTGGACGGGCTGGTTTCCATGGCGCGGGCGTTTCCGTCGCGTCGCGGAGCTGCCATCATCGCGGCGTCTCTGTTTGATACCGAAGATGTGCGCAAGACTGTTGCGCGCCTGACGGCCGAAGGCCGCGTGAGTCGCGTGGTCGTCTTGATAGAAGCGCTCGATCCGTCGGATATCGAGGGGTTGTTTCGCGCGGGGGCGACCGAGGTCATCGCTGCGCACAGTATATGCGGCAACGGGCGCGCGGGCGAGGGAGCGGTTGATTCCGATCGGCGCATGACGATTGAGCCCGATGCTTTTGTTGATAGGGAACCCGGGGCGCCTCGCGCTACAAGAGGCCCGCGTGTTGATGATTGTGGAAAAGCGGAAGCCGAGCATGGTCGGCGCCCCCGGAACCCCCTTGTATGCGATGACGCTGGAGGGCCGGCGCAGCATGCTGGCGACTCCCCGGCTGTAGATATGGGATACGTGCACGGCGTGAATCTGGCGGATGAACTCGACGAAGTTGAGGGCTTTGCCGGGTGCGGCGAGTTGTCGCTGATGCAGCATGAGCAGATTGCGCAGAACGAGCCTGCCTCGCAGACCGAACAAGCCGCCATGCCGGCTTGGACGCAGCGTGTAGTTGCGGCGGGGGAGACGGGGACGCTGTCACCGACGCCCGCCCCGCCGCCTCCGATGCCGCCGGCAGACGCTGCCGCTTCGCCGCATCGAGCTCCGGTCGTCTGCGTCATTTCGGGCTCGGGCGGTTGCGGCAAGTCGACGATCGTTGCCACCATGGCACACGCATCGTCGCTGTTGGGCTTGCGTGCCGCCGTGCTCGACCTGGACCTGATGTTTGGAAACCTTTACGACTTGTTAGGCGTCGATGCTCCGCGCGATATGGCGGCATTTATCGAGCCGTCGGCGGCGGGCACGCTCACCGAGCCGGATATCGTAGCCGCATCGATGCGCGTCGCCCCGGGCGTTACGCTCTGGGGTCCCGTCGCGGCGCCCGAGCAAGCCGAGCTCATGGCACGTCCGGTGGAGCTACTGCTTGATGTTCTGCGTCGCGAATCCGACGTGGTCTTTATCGATACCTCGGTCTTTTGGGGCGACGCCGTGGCGGCTGCGGTGGCGGCGAGCGACCGTTGCCTGATCGTTGGCGATGCTGCGGTGTCGTCCGCGACATCGGCGTCGCGCGTCATTGAACTGGCAAGTCGAGTAGGTGTGCCGCGCACGCGCATGAGCGCCGTGTTCAACCGGTTCGGTGCGCGCGGGGCAGACGAGGACGTCGCCATGCGCTTTGAGATTGCCTGTGCGTTGAGCTCCAAGATTCGTATCGCCGATGGCGGGCAGGATCTCGCCGCGCTCATGGCGTTTGGGCGCGCTGACGAGGCAGTGGGGCAGACTAGCGCTTTTGCGACCAGCGTGCGCGAGGCCACGCGCGAGATGCTCGTGGAACTGGGGTGCGCCGTCGGCCCTTGGAGCGATATGGTCGCCGACCGTGCAACGCGCACCGAACGCCCGCGTATCCGCCTTCCCTGGTCGCGCGAGGGTGATTAGCGATGAGCCTGCAAACGAGGATTAAGGCTGCCGGCGCTGCAGCGGCGGCAGCGCCTGTAGATGCGGGGCGTCGCCGCGCGGTGAAACGACGCACTAAGCGCGCCGTGATGGACCGCATGGGTTACGACGAAGTGGCGCGTATCAGCGCCTATGTCGACCCGGTACTTGCCCGCTCGGAATTGCGTCCCGCGGTGGAGGCGGCGCTCAATGTTGAGGAGCCGACCGATCTCGCGACGCCCGAGCGCGAGACCATCATCGACGAGATTTTGGATGACGTGGTGGGCTTGGGGCCGTTGCAGCCGCTCATCGAGGACGACACCGTTACCGAAATCATGATCAACGGCTGCCGCTCGGCTTTCTTTGAACGCGGCGGCGTCTTGTACCCCATCGAGCATGCGTTTGAGGATGATGAGCAGATCCGTGTGCTTATCGACCGCATCATCTCGCCACTTGGCCGCCGCATCGACGAGCGCAGTCCCATCGTCAACGCCCGCCTCAAAACGGGCTATCGCGTCAACGCGGTGATTCCGCCTGTGGCGATTGACGGACCGATTCTCACCATCCGAAAGTTCTCGGACCGCATCTGCTCGCTGGACGAGCTTGTGGGGCTGGGGTCGCTGCCGCTTTGGTATGCGCAGCTGCTGTCGTGCGCGGTGTCGCTGCGACAGGACCTGGCGGTTGCGGGAGGCACGGGATCTGGTAAGACCACCCTGCTCAACGCGTTGTCATGCGAGATTTCCACCGGCGAGCGCATCGTGACGATCGAGGACTCTGCCGAGCTCAAGTTTGCGCATCATCCGCACGTGGTGCGTCTAGAGGCGCGCGAGGCTTCAATTGAGGGCGAGGGCGCGGTGACGATCCGCGACCTGGTGACCAATGCCCTGCGCATGCGCCCCGACCGCATCGTGGTGGGCGAGGTGCGCGGTGCGGAGTGCTGCGACATGTTGCAGGCCATGAACACGGGCCACGACGGGTCGCTCACCACACTTCATGCGGGCTCAGAACAGGAGACCGTGGTGCGTCTGACGTTGCTTGCACGTTATGGCATCGATCTGCCGAGCGAGCTCATCGAGGAGCAGATTGCCATGGCGCTCGACGGCATCGTGATGTCTGAGCGCCACGCCGATGGCAGGCGTTTCGTCTCCTCGTATTCGGGAGTGCGTCGCGCCGCGTCGGGCGGCGTAGAGCTCGAGCGCTATGTGACTTTCGATGCCGCCGAGCGCACCTGGACGCTTGACCGCGAGCCGCCGTTTATCGCAGAAGGCCTGCGGTCGGGGACGCTCACACAAGAGGAGGTGGACGAATGGAGGTCGCTGTGCCCCTCGTCGTAGGGGGTTTGGCAGGGTTTTCTGTTGCGACGGCGTGCGGGGCGGAACCTCGTGTGCCGCAGGTGCCGCCGGCGGAGCTGGCGCGTCAGGCGCTCGAGACGGTGGCAGAGAGGCTGCCGCGTGAGCTGGTGGAAAACGATCTGCTGAAAAAGATCGCCCGTTCGTGGACATCGCTGGCTCCGGCGCATCGCCTTGGCCTCGTGATCGAAGATGCTTCGGGGCGTTTGGCGTTTCTACTGCTATCGAGCGGTGTCTGCTGCGTTTTACTAACGATGGTGTCGTTATCGCCCCTCGGGTTTGCCTTGGGACTTGTTGCTCCGATTGCCGCTGGCGCCGCTCGGGATGGCTTTGAGAGCCGGCGCGAGCAACACGATGCAGAAGAGGCCATGCCCGAGGCGTTTACCGCACTTTCCATGTCGCTTGCCTCGGGACATTCGCTGGCCCAGGGCATGCGCTTTGTGGGCGCTCATGCGCAAGAACCGGTGCATACCGAGTTTTTGCGGGTGGCGGCGGCGATCGATTGCGGTATCTCGGCGACCGACGCGCTCGATGACTTGCTCGCGCGCATCGACGCCCCCGGTCTTTCGCTTGTGACCTTGGCGCTTAAGGTGTCTCAGCGCACCGGTGCTCCGCTTGCCGACTTACTGTCCGAGGCGTCGAGCATGGTGGGGGAGCGCATTGAGCTCAAGCGCCGCCTGGATGTCAAGACGTCGCAGGCTCGCATGTCGGCGCATATGGTCGCGGCGATGCCGGCGGGCATGTGCGCGGTGTTGGCGCTGCTTTCGGCAGATTTTCGTCGCGGTCTTGCGATGCCTGCCGGCGCGGGCGCTGTGGTGCTGGGTCTTGCCCTCAACGCCGTTGCCCTGGTGGTTATCCGGCGCATTATGCGGGTGGAGCTATGAGCGCCCCGGTTGCAGTTGCGGCTTGCCTATGCGCCCTGAGTGTATTTGTCGCGACGGGTTTGGATCGGGCGGATGCACGCAAGATCGCAGGGGCCTGCAAGCGCGAGGCGGTGCTGGTCGCTGCCGCGGGTCGCTCGGTGGTCGATGCTCTGACCGCGCGAGTGAAGGGCGCGGTTGGAGCGGGCAGCCCGGCGCGAGTGTCGCTCGGCGAAGTGTCCGAGATGATCGATGTTGTGCGCTTGGGTCTTTCGGCCGGTCTTTCGTTTGATGCGGCGCTTGAGATTTTCTGTGCCAACCGCCGGTCAGTGCTGGCTCTTCGACTTGAGCGGGCCTGCATGGCGTGGCAGGTGGGCGTGGGCACGCGTGAGGACGAGTTGTTGGCCGCCGCGCGCGACCTGGACGTGCGAGCGCTCGAGACCTTTGCCATCACGGTGGGGCAGGCGCTCGCCCTGGGTGCCCCACTTGCCGAGACGCTGGCCGCTCAAAGTCGCGAGATCCGTGCGGCTCATCGCGCCGCGGTCGAGCGTGAGATCGAGCGTGCGCCCGTCAAGCTGCTGATTCCCACCGGCACGCTCATCTTGCCGGCGTTGCTTCTGTCCATATTGGGCCCGCTGCTGGGAGCAGGCGGGATGATGTAGGGAGGAATACATGAACACGATGGTCGAAGTTGCTGACAAGGCTTGGAACTGGGCTTTTTGCCGGGCGATCCGCGCTCGCCAGCATGCCAAGGAGCTGTTGCGGGAGGAGAGCGCGCAGGGTACCACCGAGTACGCCATTTTGGTGGGCGTGCTCGTGGTGATCGCGATTATTGCCATCGTTGCATTTAAAGGCAAGGTCCAAGATCTATGGAACGCTATCAGCGAGGGCATCAACAGCCTGTAGAGGGCGAGCGTCCCATCGGGGTGCTGCTGGTGTTTGCTTGCCTGACCGTGGCGATAGCGGCGGTGCTTTGGGGGCTTAACGCCGCGCGGCAGCAGCGTCCTGGGGCCGCCTTCGATTCGGGCTCAGATTCGGCGGTGGCGTCTCAAAAAGATGAGATGCGAGATGCGGACGATTCGGATGTCGCTGTCACAGCGCAAACCTTTCTGCGGACGCTCGACAAGCGGTCTGGCACTGCGACGGATTCGCCTGAGGACAACGCGATTGCGGTCCGGCTTGCATGGTCCGAGGACCGACCGATGACCGAGGCAGCGGCGGATATGTTACGCGCCTACCGCGAGGTGCCAACGGCCCAGCTCGCCCTGAGCGGCTATCTCGATATTAAGGGCAACGTGTGGGGCGCCATCGTGCGCGATGGGCGCGGCTGGGTCGATATGGTGACGGTTGCCGCGGATGCTGGCGATGCTTCGTGTCGTCTGCGCGCCGTGCGTCTGGTCCCGCAAACAATAAGCTCAAAGGAGGGATCGTGAAATGCATGGCGTTCTGCGTGAAGAGGTTGCCCAAGCGACTGTGGAATACGCCATCGTCACGGTGGCGCTGCTTTCCATCGTGCTGGCGATCGCGGGGCTTTGGCGTGCTGGCACCGATGGGCGCTTGGCGGCGCTGGTCGAGCGGGCGGCATCCCATGGCGTTGCCTCGACGTCGGTTATCGACGCCGCTGCGGGCGCTAAGGACATCGTGCTGTATTGATGTTGCGCGCGAGGACCGGGCGCAGTCTACGGTCGAGGCGGCGTTCCTGCTGCCGACGTTTCTGACGCTCGTCCTGTTGGCGCTGCAGCCGGTGTGCCTGCTCTATACGCGCGCGGTCATGGAGTCTGCCGCCGCCGAGACCGCGCGGCTCATGACCACGACGACGGCGGAGGACGACGATCTTAAGGAGTTCACCCGCCGCCGGCTTGCCGCAGTGCCCAACGTTTCGATCTTTCATGCCGGCGGGCCGTTGTCGTGGGATATCGAGCTTGGCCGGGCCGGTGCGGGTGGCGTCTCGTCCGTGTCCGTTTCCGGCGAGGTCAAGCCGTTGCCTGTGATCGGTGCGTTTGCGCAGGCTATGGGTGGTACCGCCGAGGGCGGCTACGTTGAGCTCAAGGTCGATGTCTCGTATCAATCGCGTCCCGAATGGCTGGAGGGAGATTATGATTCGTGGATTGCTGCATGGGATTAAGCGTTTCTGGTCTAGATGCGTTTTGACGCGCCGTCCGAGCTGCCATCGCAAACGAGGAGGCTTTATGGGCCGCGCCGGTGTCGATCTGTTTATCGAAGACGGTGCCTACACCACGCTTTCTTCTGCCGTGGTCATCCTAGTGGTGCTCACGTTGTTGTTTTCGTCGACCGCGGCGATATGGAGCATGTCGCGTGCCGGGGATACCCAGGTGGCGGCCGATAGCGGCGCGCTGGCGGGTGCCAACGTGGTGTCGTCCTATCACACGACTGCCACGGTGGTTGATGCGAGCATCTTGAGTCTGGGGCTAGCGGGGTTTGCCACAATCGGGACGGGCTTGGTTGCCATTCTCATTCCGGGCGCCGAGGTTGTCGGCAGCGATATCATCGACACAGGGACCCAGATCATTAAAACGCGTAACAAGTTTGCCAAAAGCGCGGCAAAGGGCCTGCAAAAGATCGAGACCGCTTTGCCGTACCTGGTTGCCGCGCGCGCAATGCAGGCAGTATCGGCGCAGGATACCGACGGCGTGACCTATACCGGTACGGCGCTTGCCGTGCCCAGGACATCCGAGTCGGATTTTGTTGCGCTCGAAGGATCCGAAATCTCGACCGATGCCATTAAAGATGCGTCGGAAGATCTGGAGCGCGCGGCCGAGGAACTGCAAAAAGCATCGGAGGAGACGGCGAAGGCCAAAGAGCGCGCCTGGCTAGCGGATTGCGGTGGGTCGGATAAAGGTTCGGTCGGCAGCTGTTCGTGTATGTGGGAGCGTGCAAAAAGCCTAACGGATCTCTCCGGTGTTCAAAATCCGCATTACTCATCGAGCGTTACGTGGGAGCCTCAAGTTGCCCTTGATCGCGCGAAGGACTACTACCATCGGCGTCTGACAAATGAGAAGCCCCAAGGCTCGAGTGTCGAGATGAAGGCAGAGTCTGCGGCGCGTAAGGCGTTTTATACCTATGCGAGCGCTGAGGTCGATCGGGCATATATAACCGAGAACGGAGACAGGGTTTCCTCTTATATTCCGCTGCTGCCGCGCAACTCTGATGAGGTTCGAGCGACGGAACTCTATACCGATGCGGTGTGGCCGACTAGCGTGAACGATGACAAGGCGTATTTGCATTACGGGACGACCTGCCCTAACTATAAGAAAGGAACGCCGAGCGGATTTGCTTCGGTTGCCGATTACGATGGACAGGATAAATGCAGCAAATGCCATTTTGGCGTTTCGGCGCTTGGTGCTGTTGCGGCGCCTTCAACCTCTATCGAAAACGGCTTCGAGTATCACTTTGACAAGTTTAAAGACGCCCTGGAGGACTACGTCGACTGTCGTAACAAGGAGCTTGAGCTCGAGCGTCAGACTGAGGACGAAGCCGACCGTGCGGGCAATGCGTTCGATACCGCCATCAAAGAACTTTCCGGTGAGCGCCCGCGCATCGCCCCGCCCGGTCGCAACGGCGTGGTCGCCTTTGCGGTCTCGGGCGCCATCTCCAGTCCCGACGAGCTCAACTCTTCGTTTAACACGGCAGTTGAGCTTGGCGATCGTGGTGCAATTTCTGCTGCAGTGCTCGCGCCCGATGACGCGACGGCACAAAATAACGTTCTCTCGCGGTTTTTCTCGACGCTGGAGGAGCGTTCGGGCGGCGTTGCCGGCGTGCTCGACGGTGTTATGGATGTTTGGGGCCGCCTGCTTGTGGGGTACGGAGACATCCAGGGTGCGGCCGACGAGCTTATGGGAGAGCTGATCGGTGGCTTGGGAGGGAGTAGCGGCGCGTTAGGCTCCATCGCGTCCTGGCTCGGTGACACCGTTTCGTCCTCCGTGGCGGCGCTGGGGCTCGAACCGTGCGATTTGCGTCTGCGAAAACCGGTGCTGACCGATACCGCCAATGTCATCAAAAGTCCGGGGTCCGATATCGCGGGCATCTCCAAAGCTCAAGATGCCCTGCGAAAAATCCCCTTGGGCGTGACTGACCCCAAGGCACTTTGCGAGGCCTTGGAATATCACGTCGAGCGCACCATCAGCGGCGCGGTGTTCACGCTTGCGGAGATCCCGCTGCCCGGCGGCGGCTCCATCCCGCTCACTGTCGATGTTGCCACGCTGGTGGGAGCTTTTGGCGGTGGGTCGTAATGGGCATTCGTTCGGGCTTGCGCGAGGAGCATGCCCAGGCGACGGTCGAGATGGCCGTGGTCACGCCTGTCCTGCTCGTGCTGGCTCTCATCGCGTACGACATCATGATCTTTGCTGGCGCGGTCGCGCGCTTCGACCGCGTGGTGCCCGACATCGTGCTGGCGCACGCTGTGGCGCCGGGCGGGGAGGGTGACGAGAGCTCCATTGACGCTTCCGCGACCGTTCAGGCTCAGATTCAGGATGCCATGGAGGGATATGACCTACAGGTCGAGGTCTCGAACGAGCAGGGCACGGCGTCATCGGATGGTGGCCTGCTCTCTCTTTCTGGCACGTTTAGGACTTATACCTGCACCATGCACTACGAGCCGTGGCCGAGTTCGCTGAGCATCGCCGGCGTTTCCCTGGGGGCGCCGGCCGTGCTCACGCATGAACGTGTGGTGACGGTCGATCCATGGCGTCCGGGGGTGGTCATGTGACCGCGGTCTCGTCCTACATCGCCTACGCGCGGGCACTCAATAGGCTGGGTTGGACGCCGGCCGAGTTTGTGGTGGCGGAGTCGTTTGTCGTGCGACTGCGCGGCATGCTGGGACGGCGTCCGGTTGCCGCCAACGGCCTGCCGCTCGTCATGGCGTTTCCACGCTGCTCTTCGGTCCATACGTGTTTTATGGCCTATCCCATCGACATCGCCTTCATCAATCGCGACGGCAATATCCTCGCGCGCTACGAAAACGTCCGTCCTTGGCACATGTGTTCCTGTCCCGGCGCCTGGGCGGTACTCGAGCGCCTTTCAATCATTGTTTCGCCCGCTGCCTTTCAACGAGTGCCGGCTTAAGGGACTGAGTGAAAAACTTCTTGCTGCCGGTTGATGCTTCTGATGTGTCGTTCTATAGCAGCGAGATCGTGGCCGATGTCGCGCTCAAAAACTTTTTTAAAATTCTCGGTTGACCGGAACGCGTCCTTGGTTATACTAATCAAGCCTTGAAACAAGGCACACCTCAAATGGCTGGGTAGCTCAGTTGGTAGAGCAGAGGACTGAAAATCCTCGTGTCAGGGGTTCGATTCCCTTCCCCGCCACCTTGAATTGACTAGGACCTCTGCAAAGGGGTCCTTTTCTTTTATGAAGCTCCCACATGGAATCGAACCCCGTGAGGGCGCGGAGCTGAGTAAACGCGCAAGCGTTTGCCAGCGCAGCTCGCAAGGCGCGTAAGCGCCGCAGCGGTCCGTCCGCGCAGCGCGCGGACGCGATTCCCTTCCCCGCCACCTTGAATTGACTAGGACCTCTGCAAAGGGGTCCTTTTCTTTTATATAGGGTTCTGCGGAAACTGCGTCCCGGAATTTGGCTTCAGAGTGGGATGCGTTTTCCGCTTTGAGGCCGCTTGGGAAAGCGCGACCCGGAATCCGGCGTCAGAATGGGATGTGCTTTCCTTTTGCGGTCTTTGGCGGAAACTGCGTCCCAGATCCCGCGCTCAGAACGGGATGCATTTTCCGATTGAGGCCTCGAGCGGAAAATGCATCCCAGTCTTTTGCGAAAAACGGGACGCGCTTTCCGGCGCTTACTTCCGACGTGCGTGCACATCTCGGGCCCGCCCGCTCAGACATTCCTCCCGCTTTTGCGCCACTTTACAGACCGTTCGGTCGTCTGTCCGCACGCGCGGGTATACTCAAAACGATACTTTTCCTATGCAATACGATGCAGGCTCGGCCTGCACGATCCGAAGGGGGCAGTGATGGAGAGGATACTCGGCGTTAATCTCTCTGGCTGGTTTATTCCCGAGCTTTGGGTGACCCCGTCGCTATACGCGGCGACCGGTGCATCCAACGCGGCCGAGCTGCAGGAGGCCATGGGCACCGCCGCCTATAACGAGCGCATGCGCCGTCATTACGAGACGTTTGTGAGCGAGGACGATTTCCGTCGCATGGCGCAGATCGGTCTCAATGCCGTGCGTCTGCCGGTGCCCTGGTATGCCTTTGGCTCGCAGGAGTCCGATGCGTCCTACATCTCGGTTGTCGACTACATTGACCGTGCGATTGAGTGGGCTGCCAAGTACGACATCCGCGTGCTGCTTGATCTAGCAACTGTGCCCGGTGGCCAGGGCGATTCCAATGATTCGCCCGCCACGCCAGAGGCTGTTGCCGAGTGGCATTCGTCCACCAACGGCCGTCATGTTGCGCTCGACGTGCTCGAGCGCCTGGCCGATCGCTACGGCGAGGCCGAGAGCCTGCTGGGCATTGAGCTGCTGGATACGCCGCAGATGAGTGTCCGCAAGAGCCTCTTCACCATGACGGATGGCATTCCGGCGCACTACCTGCGCAACTTCTATCGCGATGCCTATGAGCTCGTCCGTTCATATATGCCCGAGGATAAGATCGTCGTCTTCTCGTCGTCGGGGCATCCCAGCGAGTGGAAGCATTTTATGCGCGACGCCAAGTATAAGAACGTCTACATGGACCTTCACCTGTACCATTACCGTGACGAGCATGCGCTCGATATCACGAGCCCCCGCGGGCTGACGACGGCGATTTCGCGCAACAAGCGCGAGCTCAAAGAAGCGATTTCGACTGGGTTCCCCGTGCTGGTGGGCGAATGGTCGGGCGCGGCGATCTTTGCCAACTCGTCGGTTACGCCCGAGGGCCGCAATGCCTACGAGCGCGTGTTTATCGCCAATCAGCTGGCTTCGTTTGCGCCGGCTGCCGGTTGGTTCTTCCAAACGTGGAAGACCGAGAAGCGCATTGCAGCATGGGACGCCCGCGCGGCGCTCGGTACGCTCGAGCGCGGCATGATTGAATAGGTTGATATGACGCAAAACAGCGCCCATACGGGCAAACTCTATGTGGTCGGCACGCCCATCGGCAACCTGGGCGACCTGTCCCCGCGCGTTGGCGAGGCGTTTGCCGCCGCCGATGCCATCTGCTGCGAAGACACGCGTGTGACGTCAAAGCTGCTGATGCACCTGGGCATTTCCAAGCCGCTTGTCCGTTGCGACGAGAATGTGATCGCCAGCCGCGCCGCCGGCCTAGTCGACCGTCTGCTGGCGGGGGAGACCCTCGCCTTTGCCTCGGACGCCGGCATGCCGAGCGTGTCCGATCCCGGCCAGGCGCTAGTTGAGGCGGCGCGTGAGGCCGATGTGCCCGTCGAAGTTATTCCCGGGCCCTCTGCTTGCGTCACGGCGCTTGTTTCGTCCGGCATTCCCTGCGAGCATTTCTTCTTCGAAGGCTTTTTGGGTCGCAAGCACGGCGACCGCGTGCGCCGACTGCAGCGCCTTGCCGTGGTGCCCGGCGCGCTCATCTTCTACGAGTCTCCACATCGCATCGTGGCGACGCTCGAGGCCGTGGCGGAGGTCTTTCCCCAGCGTGAGGTTGCCGTCTGCCGCGAACTCACCAAGCTGCACGAGGAGGTCTTGCGCGGGCCCGCTGCTCAGCTTGCCGAGGAGCTGCGTGCTCGCGGCGAGGTAAAGGGCGAGATTGCGCTGGTCATCGCGCCGCCGAGCGAGGATGAGGAGGCCGGTATCGTGCCGGTTGGCGCCGCGGCAGCGGATCCCGACGAGGCCCTGCGCGAGGATATCCGCGCCGCGCTCGAGGAGGGGGAGCCCGCCTCTGCGGTGGCCAAGCGCCTGTCTCAGAAGTATTCGCGCCGCAAGCGCGATGTCTATGCCATGGTGCTCGATATGCAATAGATGGAGGATATCCAGCCCTTGCGCTAGAATCATCCCCTGTATGCAACGTTTTTCTGGAGGACAAACCCCATGGATCAAAGCAAGCCTTCGTTCTTTATCACGACGCCCATCTACTACGTCAACGCCGATCCGCACCTGGGCACGGCTTATTCCACCATCATCGCCGACGTTCAGGCTCGCTATCGTCGCTCCGCCGGCTATAACGTCAAGTTCCTGACCGGCATGGACGAGCACGGCGAGAAGGTCGCCGAGGCCGCAGCCAAGCACAACATGACGCCGCAGGAGTGGACCGATAGCCAGGCTCCGCACTTCAAGGAGCTTTGGAGCAAGCTCGAGATTTCCAATGATGACTTCATCCGCACCACCGAGCCGCGCCAGCACCATGCCGTGCAGTACCTGTGGGAGCGCATGAAGGAGTCCGGCTACCTGTATAAGGGCAGCTACGACGGCTGGTATTGCGTGCCTGACGAGACCTACTTTACCGATACGCAGGTCCAGAAGGGCGACGAGGAGTACGGCAGCGTCGGCCAGCACCTGTGCCCCGACTGCCACCGTCCGCTTGAGCGCGTGCAGGAGGAGTCCTACTTCTTTAAGCTTTCCGCTTTCCAGGATAAGCTGCTCAAGCTTTACGACGAGCACCCCGACTTTGTCGAGCCTGCGTTCCGCATGAACGAGGTACGTAGCTTTGTCGAGGGCGGCCTTAATGACCTTTCCGTGAGCCGTACGAGCTTTGACTGGGGCATTCAGGTCCCGTTTGACGAGGGTCACGTGACCTACGTGTGGTTCGATGCGCTGCTCAACTATATGACGGCCGTCGGCTACGGTGTCGACACCGACGAGGCGCGTGCCGAGCTGGCCTATCGCTGGCCCGCGCAGTTCCACATCGTGGGTAAGGACATCATCCGCTTCCACTGCGTCATTTGGCCCGCCATGCTCATGGCCATCGGCGAGGCCCTGCCCGAGCACGTCTTTGCCCACGGCTTCCTGACCGTGCGCAATGCCGAGACCGGCAAGGCCGAGAAGATGTCCAAGAGCCGCGGCAACGCCATCGCTCCGCAGGACGTTATCGACATGCTGGGCGTCGAGGGCTATCGCTACTACTTCATGACCGACGTCGTCCCCGGCACCGACGGTGCCATCAGCTTCGATCGCATGGAGCAGGTCTACAACGCCGACCTGGCCAACAGCTGGGGCAACCTTATCTCGCGTTCGCTCAACATGAGCGGCAAGTACTTTGACGGTTGCGCGCCCGCCAAGCCCGCGTCGTTCGATGCGTTCGACAACCCGCTGGCAAAGATCGCCGATGGCCTGGTCGAGCGCTACATGGCCAAGATGGACGTGCTCGATTACGGCGGAGCCAAGGATGAGGTCATGGAGCTCATCCATGCCGCCAACCACTACATCGAGGACTCCGAGCCCTGGGCGCTTGCCAAGGACGAGGCCAAGGCTGACGAGCTGGCATTTGTGATCTACAACCTGCTCGAGGCCATCCGCATTGCCGCTCACCTGCTGATGCCGCTCATGCCCCAGACTTCTGTCGAGGCCCTGCGCCGCCTGTCCTGTGAGGGCGAGGCCGCGAGCGACGACCTCAAGGGCATTTGTACTTGGGGCCTGCTTGCCGGCGGTCAGCCCGTCGAGAAGGGCGATCCGCTGTTCCCGCGTCTGGCGTAGAGACCGCGCGAGCGCCATATCGGCAATTTGCTGTTTAGCTGTAAGGGCATGGCCGCCACGGTCCATGCCCTTTTGTTTCAAGACGCCGCCATCATGCTAAGGAGGCAACCATGACAACTTCGCCTTTGGCAAACCCCACGGCCACCAGGGAGCTGCTGGAGGAGTTTGGCCTTGCGACCAAGCATCGCCTGGGCCAGAACTTTCTAATCGACAATCATGTGATCGAGCGTATCTGCGAGCTTGCCGAGCTTACAGGTGACGAGCGCGTACTCGAGGTGGGTCCGGGTTGCGGTACGTTGACACTCGCGTTGCTGCAGGAGGCGGCGTGTGTCACGTCGATCGAGGCCGACCCCGAGCTCGAGCCGGTGCTCGATGCCCACGCCGCCGACTACGCCAACTTCCGCTTTATCATGGGCGACGCGCTCAAGGTGGGTCCGGAGCAGATTGAGCAGGCTGCGGGCGGTGAGCCGACGGTGTTTGTCGCGAACCTGCCCTATAACGTGGCGGCGACGATCATCCTGCAGTTCTTCCAGACGATGCCTGCACTCAAGCGCGCCGTCGTCATGGTTCAAAAGGAGGTTGCCGATCGTATTGCCGCAGTGCCGGGTAACAAGACCTATGGTGGCTACACGGCAAAGCTGGGCCTGTATGCGCAGGTTACGGGTCGCTTTGAGGTGCCGCCGCGTTGCTTTATGCCGGCGCCGCACGTTGACTCGGCTGTCGTGCGTATCGACCGTGTTGACGGCGTGGTGCCCGAAGGACTCGATCGCGAATTTGTGGCCCGCGTGATTGATGCTGCATTTGCCCAGCGTCGCAAGACCATCCGCAATTCCATGAGCGCCAACGGCTTTGCCAAGGACGTGCTCGATGCCGCCTTTGAGGCTTGCGGTATCGCACCCACCACGCGCGCCGAGACGCTTGATGTTGCCGACTTTGTCCGTCTGGCCCGGGAGCTAATCCATGATGCCTAATGCCGCACGCGTGACGTTTACCAAGAAAAAGAAGACGGTCGCCTGCCCCGTGCCCTTGGCACCGCTTGCCGACACGCATGCGCATCTGCTTTCGTTTTGGGGCAAAGAAGTGCCCGAGACGCTCGTGCGCGCCAAAGCCGCGGGCGTCGACCTGTTGGTGACGATGTTCGACCCCATCGCTGACAAACGCAGCGTGACGGACTATAGCGACTGGCTCGTGCGCGAAATTCTGCCGATGCAGGATATCCCGCAGATCAAGTATCTTGCCGGCGTGCATCCGTATGGCGCGCCGGACTATACCGACGACGTTCA
>JAXJBU010000014.1:0-25968 GCA_036302865.1 Collinsella sp.
AGCAGCTCCAGCCACCGCCGGTCCGACAGGTCGACCGCGGCCTCGAGGGCCGGGCAGGACTCGAGCAGCACCGCGCGCAGGCGGTTCTTGTCCCTGGTCGCGCAGGCGACGACGTGGTCGCGCTGCGACGAGAGGGCGCGGGCGGCCCCGAGGGCCTCGCCGCGGCCCGGGACCCCCGACAGGGAGTCCGGCACGCCCAGGGCGGTCCGCGCGATCACCGCGGCGTCGCGCTCGTCGGTCTTGGCCTCGCCGGCGAACAGGCCGGCGGCGCGGCTGGCGGCGAGCCCGGGCAGGCGGGCGACCCCGAGCCCCGCGGCGCGGGCCCGCCTCACGGCGAGGGACCCTATGTTGCGGAACTGGTCGACGACGACGAGCGTGCCGGCGGGCGCGGAGGCGAACAGCGCGTCGAGCTCGGCCTCCCTGTTGCGGACGGGGGCGCTGGCCGGCACCTCCCCGTCGCGGTCGACCAGGCAGGCCCAGTGCGATGACTTGCCGACGTCCAGGCCGAGCACGGCCGCGGGCCTGGTGGATGTCGCTTTCACGGTGGTATCCTTCCGGTAGTCGTTCGACCGGATGGCCTCCCCCTCGGCACTCACATTACCAGCCGCGGCACCTGCCCGGCACTTTCCTATCAGCCGTCGGGGGCGGCGCGTCCCGCGCCGGCAGCACCCAACGGGCCCTCTCGGGGCAGGGACGTTCGGCCGTGCGCGGGCGCCCGGTCGGCGGCCCGTTCTGGGCGCGCCTCAATCGTAGCCCGAGACGGTCCCGGGCTGACAATTTCGACTGTAATGGACGTTCTTAGAGTAGTCATTGGGGACGTTCTTAAATGACTAGTCAGAAATGAGCGTGGATAATCTCCCGGTTTTGGCCTGTGTGCGGGCTCAAAGTGGGAGATTATCCACGCTCGCTTTAATTTGCCTGGGCTGCGGTGCCTATCTAATCGGCTCGGCGTCTTCCCTGAGAATCGTAAGATACTCTTCATACCCGTACTGCCGGTATCTCTGTCTTGACTCGTCGAGCGGACGGAGGATACCCAATTCTTCAAATGATTTGACGAGCGAGCTCGCGGTACTCCTGCCGATATCGAGTTGGGCAGCGATGAATGCGGTGTCGACGATGGGGTGCTCTTCAAGAATGCCCAACAGCCTTTGCCCGTTTGCAGCAGTCCTTCCGAGATTTTCGGTAATGGTTGCTGTGGAACGGTTATGGAGGTCAACAAGGTTTTTTAAAGACCCTACCGAGTCCTTCGCACTTTCGAGAAGACTGTTGCAGAAAAACTCTATCCATTCCTCGTAAGTGCCTCTCTCCCTTACGGATGTGAGTTGCCAGTAGTACTCGCTTCGATTTTTCTTGAACTGGAACGATGGATAGAGCAAGCAAGAATGAAGAACGCCATCATTGATGAGCATAAGTGTAATGAGAAGCCTGCCCAGGCGACCGTTTCCGTCTAGGAATGGATGGGCAGTTTCAAATTGGTAATGGACGAGCGCCGCCCGCACAATCGGATCCATTTCGACTTGAGGCTCATTGATAAAGCGTTCGAGGTCCTGGAGCGTGTTACTCAAATCTTCAATGTTTGGAGGGACAAACGATGCGGTTGCAATGGTGCAGCCTGAGGGGCCAATCCAGTTTTGTGAGGAGCGCAGCTCGCCTGGATTCTTCTCCGTTCCGCGCGCTCCGTCCAGCAGGACCGCATGAACTTGCCTAAGAAGTCTCGTGCACAAGGGCATCTTTTTGAGCAGTTCTACGCCGCGGTCGACAGCACGGACGTAATTCACGACGTCTGCGACATCTTTATGATGGAGTTGTGTTTGCGATGGACTAAGTAGGTCGTCAAACGTGCACCGGGTTCCTTCAATTTGCGAAGAAAGGAGTGCTTCTTTGCGCACGTACATTGTCAGATACATGTCGGCGTTGGGAACAAAGTAGAGCATGCCTTCAAGCTCTCCAAGCTTTCGTGAGCATGCGGAAAGCGTACGATAGGTTTCCTCGGTGAGGTTTAGCTGCCTCAATGATTGCAAGGGCGTTGGAAAAAACGAATAGTAAGCCAATTTCCCCGATAGATTATTGCGGAGCGTTCCCTGGCCGTTCTCCTCGATTTGCATCGCGCCCTCCATATCTTTAGTGCCGGAAACTCGTTATTAGGCTAATCATATCAATTCTAATAACGAGTTTAAGGAGTAAATAGTTATTAGAATTGATGTAAACAATCTAATGATGAGAAGTCGTTATTACTTGACCATGGAGCTCGGCTTGGTACAAAAAAAGGGGGGGGGTTATCCAAAATGAGAGCGGATAATCTCCCGTTTTGGCTCGGTGACGGCCTCAAAGTGGGAGATTATCCACGTTCGCTAGTTAAGCGTCCAAAAATCCACACTCGCCAAACCTGCCAAAAAGGGACGGGTTTATTTTGGCACGTTTCGGTCGGTGTCAGGAAGTGTTAGGGACAAGGCGGCGGCAGGACTCGAGAGCGAAAAGAAGTATCGGGTTTGGTGCACCCGCTTCTGCCCGTCCCGTGCGCAGACGATACTCGGCTTATCGACCCGCAATGCAAAGGAGATGCTCGTCCCACGAGCACTACCGGGAAGGGCTCGCGATTCGAGTCCCCACCTTAGCATTTGAACCATTTGGCACTATAATCACCATAGGCATGCGCATAACGTTGCGCTTAATCAAAAGGAGAAAACGTATGGGTCTGTTTGACATGTTCAAGAAGAAGGCTGAGCCCGCGGCAGCTGCTGCTCCGGCCTCCATCTCTGCTTCTGCCGGTGCCGACGTGCTGTGCTCGCCCGTCAAGGGCAAGGTCATCAAGATGGCCGACGTGCCCGATCCCGTCTTTGGTGGCGAGGTTCTGGGCAAGGGCTGCGCCGTGTGGCCCGAGGACGACCTGGTCTACGCTCCCTGCGACGGCAAGGTGACCGTCACCATGGGTCACGCCGTGGGCCTGCAGTCCGATAGCGGCATCGAGGTTCTGGTGCACGTTGGCGTCGATACTGTCAACATGAACGGCGACGGCTTCGAGGGCTTCGTCAAGGCCGACGACGTCGTGAAGGCCGGCCAGCCCTTGCTCAAGATCGACCGCGCCAAGATCGCTGCCGCCGGTTACAAGGACTGCGTCGTCGTGGCCGTGTCCAACACCGCCGAGTTTGCCGATGTCGAGCTCGCCGTCGAGGCCGAGTCTGCCGTCGCCGCCGGTGACGCCATCGTTAAGGTCGTCCGCAAGTAAATTGCGGCATCCAAAGGATGTGCAAGGGTGGTCGGGTTTTCCGGCCACCTTTTTTATTGCACCGCGGGAAAGCGTTTTATTGCACGTTGGGCGGGCTTGCAAACCGTTCGGACGCTAAAACGAACCGACCGTGCCTTCGCGTTGCCGAGGGTGTTCATAAGCGGATAGTATGGGCTTACTTATTACAACGTGCGCCGCGTCTGGGAAGCGCAGTGCCGCTCATTGGGAGGAACAACATGAAAAAGAAGCTGCTGCTTGCACCCCTCATGGCCGTCTTGGTTGCATGTGTGGTCGTGCTTTCCGGCTGTGGAGGTCCTTCGGTTGAGGAGCTCATCACCGAGGATCTTACGACTCAGTTTGACGAGGTCAAGAACGGTGGCGACGACTTCCTCTCTGGTCTGGAGGAGGCTTCGGGCGACGAGTTCGAGCAGCTGGGTATCGATCCCAAGGAGTATGCCAAGACCTATCTCGAGGGCTTTGACTACAAGATCGGCGACGTGACGGTCGACGAAGACAAGGGTGTCGCGACCGCCGAGGTCTCCATCACCTGCAAGTCTATGAACAAGATCGTCGAGGACTTCTCCACCCAGTATCAGGAGAAGGTCGCTGCGCTTGACACGGTTCCTTCCGATGACGAGCTGTACAAGATGGCCGGTCAGGTTATGGTCGATGTGACCAAGGCCACCGAGCCCAGGAAGACCACGGTTATCTTCAAGTACACCTGCAACGACGATGGCGAGTGGTCTGCCGACGACTCCGTCAACTCCGAGATGATGGATGCAATGCTGAGCTAGGGGAGTTACGCGGTAGTTTGTTACGGCGTTTTACCAAACGCCGTAACTGCTCGACGCTGCGCGGGCACCAGAGCGACAACTTGTCATTCAAAGAGGACGGCATGACCAGAAGGTCTATGCCGTCCTCTTTTCATGCCAATTTGTTCGCTCTGGTGCCCGCTCGCTGTCATTGCCGAAACATCGGCGTTGCCATGGCAGTCATTGGGGACGTTCTTAAACGACTACTTTCCGCGCGACAGAATCTATGCAGCCGTGTTGAGCGACAGCCCCGCTACTCGCCCAGAATCAGCGCCGCGAGCTCATCCTGGGTGTCCACCACGTAGTCGGCGCCGGCGGCTTCTAGCTCTGCGCGGCCACGGAAGCCCCAGGCGACGCCGGCGCTCTTGAGGCCGGCGTTGTGACCGGTCAGGATATCGACATTGGAATCGCCCACATAGAGTGTGGTTGCCGGGTCGGCGCCTAGCTCTTTCATCACATGCAGCGTAACAGGCGCCTCGGGCTTGGGAGGAAACGCGTCGACGCGGCCCTGCACCAGCGCAAAGCGCTCGGAACCAAAATACTTCTCGATAAGCGGAGCGGCCGAGACATGGTCCTTGTTGGTGAGCACGGCAAGCTGCACGCCCGCGACGCGCAGGCGGTCGAGCATCTCGATCGTACCGGCGTACGGTGAGGTGTGGTCTTCCTTGTGCTCGCCGTAATAAGCCCTAAACTCGGCAAGCGTCTGCTCAAACATACGGCCGTCGCCCGCATACTCGGCGGGCATAAAGCGCTCGACCAGCTTGAGCATGCCGTTTCCCACCTTGTAGCGGTACTCGTCTACGGCAAACGTGGGCCAGCCGTGCATCTCGCAGGTATGGTTGCCGGCGGCCGCCAGGTCCTCGAGCGTGTTGAGAATGGTGCCGTCCAGGTCAAAGATCACATGGGAAAAAGCTGCTGCCATGGGTGCTCCTGCCGCTTGAGTTGTAAAACGCACCCCATGATACTGGGCATGCGTGCCGGGCATGTTTGGAATCTGAATATCTTTAATAGCCCTGAGCCTTTGTCGTTAGCAAATCCTCGGCAGCTGCTCTCCCACGAGCATGTCGAGTATGCGGGTCGAGCCCCAGCCGGTGCGTACGCGCACGGCGGGGCGGGCGTCCTCGGCAAGCGGCAGCACGCGACCGATGATGGCGGCATTCTCGCCGTAGCGGGCGGCGCGCATGGCGGCCAGTGCCGCATCTGCCTGTTCGGCCGGCACCACGGCGACCATCTTGCCCTCGTTTGCCACCTGCAACACATCATAGCCGAGCATCTCGCAGGCTGCCTGCACGTCGGGGCGTACGGGCACGGCATCCTCGTCGACCTCCATGGCAACGCCGCTGGCCTGGGCAAACTCGTTGAGCGTGGACGCCAGGCCACCGCGAGTGGGGTCGCGGAAGCAGCGTGTGTCGGGTGCTGCGGCAAGCACATCGGCAATCAGGTGGTTGAGCGGCGCGGCGTCGCTTTCGATGGTGCTCGAAAACGCCAGACCCTCGCGCTGACTCATGATGGCGATACCGTGGTCGCCGAGTGTACCCGACACCAGGATGACATCGCCAGGCTGGCAGTTGGCGCCGCTGAGCGCCACGCCCTCGGGCACCTCGCCCACGCCGGCGGTGTTGATGTAGACGCCGTCAGCTCCGCCGCGCTCGACCACCTTGGTGTCGCCGGTGATGATTTTGACGCCCGCCTCGCGCGCCGTCTCGGCCATGGTCTGCACAATCTGGCGCAGCTTATCCATAGGATAGCCCTCTTCGAGGATAAAGCCGCACGAAAGGAAGCGCACGTTGGCACCCGAGGTCGCAACATCGTTGACGGTTCCGCACACGGCGAGCCTGCCGATATTTCCGCCGGGGAAGAACTGCGGCGTCACCACAAAGCTGTCGGTCGACATGGCGATGCGCCCGCTCGCGGGCAGGGCGGCGACACCGGCATCGTTGCCTTCGAGCAGCTCGGGCGACCCAAAGGCATCCAGAAAGACCTCGTCGATAATGCGCTTCATCATCTGGCCGCCAGAGCCGTGGCCCAACAGGACAGTGCTATCGGTGGCAGTACGGGACATATCGAAAACTCCAATCGTGGGGGGTCGGCAATAGCTGAGTGTGGCAGAATCGATGTTAAGTAAAAGTCAGCGAGCGCCATTCAGGCGAAGTGAGTTGCCTTGAAAGAGGGGGCTGCTGGGCTTTTGCCCGCAGCCGACGATTGAAAGGCAAATCGCTCGCCTGAATGGCGCGCAGCGTCGACCGGTCCGCCGTTCGTTAGAACGGCGGAACCTAACAGCCTCGGTAGCGGAAATATGCTGCACAGCTGCCCTCGGAACTCACCATGCAGGGGCCGACGGGATGCTCGGGTGTACAAGCTTGGCCGAACAGAGGGCAGCTGCTCGGCGTAATGGCCCCGCGCAGCACGTCGCCGCAGCGGCACCCACGCGGCTCGACCGTCGTCTCAACGGGCACGTCAAAGCGAGTGCGGGCATCAAAGCGCGAGAACTCGGGGCGGATGGAAAGGCCCGAGTTGGCAATCGGCCCCAGCCCGCGCCACGTGGTGTCGCATGGCTCAAACACCTGCTCGACCAGCTGGCGCGCCACGGGGTTGCCGTCTGCGTTGACGCCACGGCGGTAGGCGTTGTCGATCGCCGGCCTGTTCTCGACAACCATCTGGACCAGCATGCAGATGCCCTGCAGGATATCGACCGGCTCAAATCCCGTGACCACGCCTGGGGTCTTAAACTCGTCGACCAAAAAGCCAAAGGGCGTTAAGCCCGTGATGGTGGCGACGTGCCCCGGAAGGATAAAGCCGTCGATAGTGGTCTCGGGATCGTTGGCGATGGCGCGCAACGCCGGCGGTGTGGTCTTATGGGCACAGTAGACCGAGAAGTTCTGCAGCCCGCGCGCGTCTGCCTCCAGGATGGCGGCGGCGATGGTAGGCGTCGTGGTCTCAAAGCCGACGCCCATAAAGATGACCGGGCGATCGGGGTTGTGTTCGGCGATATCGAGTGCATCGAGCGGGGAGTACACAATGCGAATATCGCGTCCCGCCGCCTTTTGCGCGGCGAGCGAGGTAGACGACCCGGGCACGCGCATCATGTCGCCAAAGGTGGTGATGATGGCGCCGTCCATCTTGGCGAGCGCGATTGCATGGTCGATATCGCGGTTGGCGGTAACACAGACGGGGCAACCCGGACCGCTCAGCAGTTTGAGCCCGGCAGGCATAATGGAGCGAAAGCCATAGCGACCGATGCTCACGGTGTGCGTGCCGCAGACTTCCATAAGGTTGATGGCGCGGTCGCCGACGAGTTCACGGATGCGCTCGATGAGCTCGCGAGCCAGCTTGGGATTGCGGAATGCCGAAAAGTCGATACCGGAGCGAGCCGGCTGTCCGGCCGCCACTAGTAAGCCTCCGCCGGGTTGGTGGCCAGCTGGTCTTCTTCGACCAGTTCGGTCATGGTGTTGACCAGGTCGAGCGTCTCCTGCGCCTCCTGCTCGTCGACAATCTGAATGCCAAAGCCGGCGTGCACGAGAATATAGTCGCCTACCTGTGCCGTCGGCACGAGGCGCAGCGAAACGGGGCGCTCGATGCCCATCATGTCGACGGTCGCCTTAAGGTCGTCGTCGCGTTTGACCACTTTACCGGGAACGGCAAGGCACATAATGTTCCCCTTTTATACGTTTTGCGCTGGATAGGCGCCTAATTACCCATCAGTTGATGGTAGCGCTCGCGGGAGTCACGAGCAAACGCGTTACACCTGTGAGACGGCGGCGCGCAGACTGGCAAAACAGCCTATCGCGATGTTGTCTGCGCAAGACGAGCGCTTGCGACCGCCGCCTGGCCGTAGGCGATGCAGCCGTCATTGACGGGTGCGGTGTGGGGGACAAGGACAGTAAGGCCTGCGCTTTTGAGCTCGCGGGTGAGGAACTGAAGCAGGAGTCGGTTCATGAACACGCCGCCCGAGAGCACGACGGTGTCGATGCCTTCACGGACGCAGATCTCGCTTGCGATGCGGGCCGACGCGCGTGCGATGGTGACATGGAAGTCGAGCGCGAGCTTGCCGGCGGGCACGCCGGTCCTGATTCCCTCCAAAAGCGCCTCAAAAAGCGGTCTGGAGTTCAGAACATGGCAGTCGTCCGGACGGGATGATTCGGTTACGGAAAAGCTGGCCATATTGCCGGTGGGGCAGGCACTTTCACTGCTGAGCGCGCGCCAAGCGGCGGCCTCGAGCTCGATGGCGGGTTCGCCCTCGTAGGTTGCAGTGCCACAGATGCCCAAGATTGCCGCCGCGGCGTCAAATAGACGGCCCATACTGCTCGTTCGTGGGCTGTTGATGTTCCGCTCGATCATCGTGGTCGTGATACTGCGCGTCTGCTCATCGAGGCTGCCCAGGATCCCCGCGGCACCCGGACGTTCGAGCAGACCGAGTTCGCCGAGCAGGGCAAAGGCGTTGCGTCGGGCGTCGCGCACAGATGCGGCGCCACCGGGAAGTGCCCAGGTACGCAGGTGCGCGGTGCGCTTAAAATCGGCGAGGCCGGCGACAAGAAATTCGCCGCCCCAAATAGTCCCGTCGGTGCCGGCGCCCGTGCCATCAAAGGCGATGCCGAGCACATGCGCGTCAGGCGCAAGCTGGCCCGCAGCGATGGCTTCTGCTATCACGCTCGCGATATGCGCATGATGATGTTGAACCTCGATAAGCGGCAGATCGTGTTCCCGCGCCTGCTCGCGGGCCCACTGGCTCGATAGATAGCTGGGATGCAAGTCACAGGCCAGCGCGGCGGGCGCTAGGTCAAAAAGGTCTTCCAGGCGTGTACGCGCCGCATTCCAGGCGTCGAAGGTCGCACCGTTCTCAACGTCTCCAATATGCTGCGACACAAAACAGGCCGCCTTGCCGCTCGCATCCTCGCGTGTGAGCGCGATCGTGGCCTTTTGCTGCGAGCCGCAGGCGAGCACGCAGGGCGCGGCGCCGGCAAGTGCCGACAACGCCAGCGGCTGCGGGGCGAATCCGCGGGCGCGGCGCACAGGCATAACGACCCCGTCGACCACACGTACCACGGAGTCGTCGTAGCGCGAGAGGATCGCGCGGTCATTGCCGAGCAGCGCGTCGGCGATGCCGGCGGCAACGAGATGCTCCCAGGCAAGATCGTCATCGGTCTCGATGGGCTCTTCGCTCAAGTTTCCGCTGGTCATAACCAGCGCGTGCATGCCATGCGTTTCTGCCGCGGCAAGCAGCAGATGCTGAAGCGGGGTATAGGGGAGCATGACGCCGAGCTCGGGCAGATCGTGCGCAACGGACGGCGCAAGTGCGAGAGCATCGAAGGAATCTCCCATGCCAACACCACGCCGGCGCAGCAGCACGATGGGGCGGATGCTGCCGGCCAGCAAGTCGCGCTCGGCGTCGTTGACACGGCACAGGCGCTCGGCATCGGTAAGGTCGCGCACCATAACGGCAAGCGGCTTGTTGCTGCGGCGCTTGTGACGGCGCAGCTCGACTACTGCTTGCTCGTTGGCGGCGTCGCAAGCCAGATGGAATCCGCCCAGGCCCTTGATGGCAACAATGCCGCCGGCCTCGAGCAGCTCGACACAGCGCTCGATAATAGCGTCGCTAGACTCGCGCGTGTCGCCGACAGCCGGCGTCGCCTCTGAGCTCTCGAGCACCATGCCGCCTGCCGCCTCGCGCCAGGTAATATGCGGCCCGCAGTCAAAGCAGGCATCGGGCTGCGCATGAAAGCGCCGGTCAAGTGGGTCGGCATACTCCGCGGCGCATTCGGGGCACATGGGAAAGCGATCCATAGAGGTGGCCGCTCGGTCATAAGGCAGCGAGCGGATGATGGTAAAGCGCGGGCCGCAGTTGGTGCAGTTGATAAAGGGGTAGTGATAGCGTCGGTCGGCGGGATCGAACAGTTCGCGCAGGCAGTCGTCGCAGGTGGCGATATCGGGCGAGACGAGCGTCGTATGCGCAGTCTGGTCCTGTGACGCCACAATGCGAAAGCCCTGTTCATTGGCAGCATCCCAAGTGCCGGGCTCCAAATCCGCAACGTCGACGCGCTCCACGCGGGCAGCCGCGGGTGCGTGCTCCGACAGCGCGGCGACAAAGCCGTCGACGGCCGCACCCGAGGCATGCGCCTCGACATGCACGCCGTCGCCTGCGTTGAGCACCCAGCCGCAGATGCCATGCGCCATGGCCTCGCGATACACAAACGGCCGCATGCCAACGCCCTGCACAATGCCCGTCACATGAATATGCACATGCCGCATGCGGCTCTCCCTCATCAAAACCGACCAAAAAGGGACAGGTTTATTTTGGTAGGTAAAACTTCTAAACCTGCCAAAACAAACCTGTCCCTTTTTGGCAGGTGCGCTGCGGGAAATCCCGCTACAGTCCTAGGCTTTGTCCGGTGGCAGCGCAGGTGAGCTCGCCGTGCTTAACGCCGCGCAGTCCCAGCAACCGGTCCGCCAGCTCGTAGACGCGTTTGCCGCGACCCTTGAGCGCCAGAATCTCCAGACAGTTGTGGTGGTCCAGATGCACGTGCATGGTCGAGACAATCTCGTCGGTATAGTCGTGCTGCACCTCGTCCAGACGGCGCGTCAGATCGCCGGTATGGTGGTCATAGATCATGGTGAGCGAACCGATGACCTGCTCGTCGGGCGTGCGCATCTGCTCCTTGGCGATCGAGGCGCGAATCAGGTCGCGCACGGCCTCGGAGCGGTTGGCCACATCGCCGCGGCGTGCGATCTGCTCGTCAAAGCGGCGCAGCAGGTCGTCGGGCGCGGTAACCGAAAAGCGGACCAGCTCGGAGCTGGAGCCACTGCAGCGACAGCTCACCTCGGCGCCCGCGCCGTGATCATGCGCGTGCTCGCAGTCGTGCGCGTGCTCGTGCTCGGCCACGTTACACCAGCTTCACAGAGCCGACGGAGTTGTGGTCGGCCTCGATGGCCTCCTCGTAGCCCTCGAGCGCATCGTGTGCCTCGTGCAGCGCAGCCATGGCGGCCTCGAGCTTGGCGCCGATACGCTCCATGTCAAAGTTCTCGGTCGCATGCAGCAGCTGATGGCTCCACTCGTGAGCGAGCTCGATGGTATCGTCGACCTGCTTGACGCTCATGGCAAGCTGGCTCATGTTCATTCCAACGTCATGCATGGGAATCTCCTTATGTTTGGGGCAATCCAGTGGTTCAGATTCTACTACGCCCGCCTTGGGCGCCGGCGCATAAGAAAACGGGTGCGAGTCCGTCTGACCCGCACCCGTTCACTGGGGGCTGTTTGTGTCTACCATACTATCCGTGGTCGCATGCCTTGCGTTTGGCGCTCCGGCGAGCGGTGCGAAACCGCTCATGGACGGCAGACAGGTAACAAGCGTATTACAGATGTTTCTCCAGCAGCGTCTGAAGCCTTGCCTTGGGTAATGCGCCGACCGAACGGTCGACCTCCTCGCCGTTCTTAAAGACGATCAGCGTGGGGATGCTCATGACGCCAAACTTCATGGCCAGGTCCTGGTTGTCGTCGACGTTGCACTTGGCCACAGCCAGCTTGCCGGCCAGCTCGTCGACAACCTCGTCTACGATGGGCGAGAGCGAGCGGCAGGGGCCGCACCACGGGGCCCAAAAATCAACCAGTACGGGCAGGCTATCGTTGACGACAGCGTCGAAGTTCTCGGGGGTAATCTGCTTGATGTCAGCCATGGTGACCTCCATAATGCGACGCGGCTCGGCCGCGTAAAACTCAGTACGACCGTGCTTATACCCAGCGGCTCGTAAAGCAACCACTCGCGGGCGGCTCTTTTATCAAAAGCGCCGCAAAACCCCTTTCTTCAGATATGGGGATATAAGGCGCATCGGCGTCAGCCGATATACATATACGGCTGCAAGTGGTATACTGTTTTCATGGATAGATACAGGAGCAACGACAACATAGTCTGGGACTGCGACTACCATGTGGTCTTCTGCCCGAAATACCGCAGGAAGGTGCTCGTGGACGGCATCGGCTCCCGCTTCGAGGAGATCGCGCACGAGGTCGCGGAGGAACTCGATTTCGAGATAAGGGAAATCAAGGTCATGCCCGACCGCGTGCACATGCTCGTCTCAGTCGACCCCCAGTTCGGCATCCACCGGGCCGTGAAGCGCATCAAGGGCAGGACCAGCCACGACCTGCGCGCCGAGTTCCCGCAGCTGAAGCGCAAGCTGCCGACGCTCTGGACGAACAGCTACTTCGTCTCGACCGTCGGCGGGGCGACGCCCGAGGCCGTCAGGCAGTATATCGAGGACCAGAGGAACGCGTGAGGGCCATGGACAAGACCTTCGAGTACCGCATATACCCGAGCGCCGAGCAGGAGGCCCTCCTGCAGAAGACCTTCGGCTGCTGCCGCTGGGTCTACAACAGGGTGCTGGCGATGAGGCGGGACGAGTACGCGCGGACGGGCAAATCGAGGCACATCAACTCCTACATCACCCAGATCCCCGCCTGGAAGAGGGCGGACGCGCCGTGGCTCTCCGAGGTGGACTCCATGGCACTGCAGCAGTCCCTGCGCGACCTGGACAAGGCATTTAAGAACTTCTTCCGCGCACCAGGCAAGGTGGGCTTTCCGAAGTTCAAGTCCAAACGCGCGGGGAGGAAGAGCTACCGCACGAACGGCGTCGGGATAATCGACGCCAGGCACGTGAGACTGCCAAAGCTGGGGACCGTCAGGGCGCGGGTGAGCCGTCCCGTGGAGGGGCGCGTCCTGTCCGCGACGGTCAAGCAGGTGCCGAGCGGCAAGTACTACGTGGCGATATGCTGCGCGGACGTCCCCGCCACGGACGCGCCGGCCCCGACCGTCGGGTTCCTGGGAGTCGATGCGGGAATACACGACATAGCCACCTGCTCCACGGGGGAGCGCCTGCCCAACCCCAAAAACCTGCAAAGGAGCGAGAGGAGGCTGGCGCGGGAGCAGCGGCGGCTCTCGCGCAAGCGGAAGGGCTCCGCAAATCGCGCCAGGCAGCGTGTCAGGGTCGCGCGGGCGCACGAGAAGGTTGCCAACCGGCGGAAGGACGCCCTGCACAAGTTCACGACGCATGCGGTGGGAGAAAGCCAAAACATCGCGGTCGAGGACCTGAACGTCAGGGGCATGCAGAGGAACCGCCGCCTCGCCAAGGCCGTGGGCGATGCCGCCATGTCGGAGCTGGCGCGCCAGCTCGAGTACAAATGCGCATGGTCGGGGCGCGGCTTCGTAAGGGTGGGCAGGTTCTATCCGTCCAGCAAGACGTGTTCCGCATGCGGTTACGTCTACAGGGGACTGACGCTGGCCGAACGGGTATGGGACTGCCCCGCGTGCGGCATGCGTCACGACCGCGACCTGAACGCCGCCGTCAACATCGCCCGCGAGGGAAGGAGAATCCTGGAAGGTACCGCAGGGCATGCGGGAACCGCGGCAGACGCCGCAAACGCTTGTGGAGAGGGCGTAAGACCTACGGCTGCATGCGCAGTCTAGGCAATTCTCGGTGAAGCAAGAATCCCCTGGCTTTAGCCATGGGGAGTGTCAAATAATGGTGGGCACGCAAACGATTGGAGAGCGCATACCTATGTCACAAAGCCAGAAAAAAGAAGCTATCGCTCAGGCCGCCGAGCAGGAGCTCGCATCGCTTGTGGGCCGTGGCGTGCGCATCGCGGGCAACGCGTGCTCGCGGATCGTGCTGGTCAAAGGTGATTTGGATGATGCCGAGCGCTCGGGCGGCGAACTTGCCGCCGGCGCGGATGGCGCCGCATTGCGCAAGGCGCTCGGGGCAATCGGTTACGCGCCCGAAGAGTTTTGTGTGCTGGCGAGTGTTGCCGGCGCGGGCGACGGAGCTGTGACGGTGGGCCATGCCCTGCCGTGCGATCTGTTCCGCGAGGCGCTTGAGGCTCTGGATCCCGAGGCGGTGCTGCTGCTCGATAACAGCGCGGCCGATGTCATGCGCGAAACCTACGCCGATATGCTCGTGGCGATTGATGACTTCGACACCGCCATGCTCAAGCCCGGCCTGGTCGCCCATGTGCAGGGCCGCCGCGTGCTCGCGCTCGATGGCTTTGAGGCGGCGCTGACCGACAAGGCGGCCAAGCAGCGCATGTGGGCCTACATCAAGCAGCTGACCCCGCCGGCCGCTCCGCTGTAGCGGATTGGCGTCGGCGAGCGATTGCCTGGCGGGCAAACCACGCCGCAAGATCGGCGCCGCACTTCTACACCACAGCGCGCAGCTCAAACCGATCGCCGTTAATGCGGAACTGGCAGTTGCCGTTCATGCGCTCCACGGCAAGTTTGATGCTCTTGGTGCCAAAGCCGTGGCCCGCATGCTGGGTTATAGGCATGCCGTCGACCATGCGCGGCGCGCGGTCAAACGTGTTGGAAACTAACAGCAGTAGCTGACCGTCCTCAAGTCGCAGGTCAAAGTCGACGAATCGCTTTCCTTGGGGTGCGGCGCTTGCGGCGGTGATAGCGTTTTCCAAGGCATTTGAGAGCACGCTAAACAGGTCGGCGTCACCTACGTGGATGGTTTCGGGTACGGCGGCGCGCAGGTTGGCGGTAATGCCGTTTCTATTGATATCCGAGCTAAATGACGAAAGCGCGATGTTTACGGTCTCGTTGGCGCAGAAGCGGCGTACGGCGGTGCGATCGCCGGCTTCGCAGAGTTCATCGATGCGTTTGAGCGCCTCGTCGGTGTGGCCCTCCTCAATTAAAGCGGCCAGGCCGCGTAGGAAGTGGCGCATATCGTGGCGAAGAATCGACAGCTCGCGCCCAGATTGACGCCAAGCCTCGAGCTCTTTGATGGCGGCGCTGTCGCGGGTTTCGAGCATCCAGCGCTCTCGCTCGGCGGTTTCCTTTTCTTCGTATTCGCGCAGATAAACGGCAAGAAACATAAGATAGAAGGCACAGAGCGCAAATGCCAAAAACTCAACCGTCACCACCGAGCCCGAGTGGAACAGCGTGGTGTAGACGTTGGTGGCATAGTCAAAGACGTAATAGACGAGCGGCAGGATTAAAAGGATGCCCAGCTCGGTGGTGCTTTTAATCGCCAAGCGCGGACCGATGTCGCCGGCCCAATGCAGCAGGACGGCAAAGACGGCGAGTGTGGTCGCGATGCGCGCCAGATAGTACGCGATCTGAGAATCGGTTGCGGCAAATGCGGCGATGCCCATCCAATTGCTGAACTGGCAGCTCAGATAGGCACTCGTAATGCCGAGCACGGCAAGCAGCGGGCTCAGGCGGTAGCGCGCGCACAAATAGATGATGAGCGGCAGATGCACGACGAGCGGATATACCTGGCGGGCGAAAAGCTCTCCGCCGACGGCATTGGCGAGGCCAAATGCGCATCCGGTTACGGCACCGACCAGCACCAGTTCAAGCGCATGACGCCGGTTGATCTCGATACCGCACAGCGCCGCCGAGGCAAAGACGCCAAAGAGTAGCGTTGTGGCGTGGTGGATTGCCCAAAGGACCATTTCGACCGAGGAGACCATCAGTGTCTCCCAGCCTCAAAGCGCACCGCAAAGTAGGCGTCTTGGAATCCCTGCTTGCAACTGCGCGAAAGCGGGATGCACGCGCCCGAGCGCATGACGATGTCCGTGCGGTCAAAGTGATCGATGTTGCGCAGGTTGACCTGGTAGCTGCGGTGGCATTTAAAGAAGGTGGCATTTTGCGCCAAACGGTCCTCGACGCTGCGGAACGACTCGAGTGCCTCGATGTCGCGTCCGTCGCGCAGGTGGAAGACCACGTGCTTGTTGCGCGCCTCGGCATATTCGATGTCGGACAGGCGCAGGGCGTGGTAGCCAAAGGAAGTTTTGATCACGAGCTCGTCGGTTGCCGCCGGGCGCATGCTCGAAAGCTCGTTAAGTAACTGCGCCAGGCGTTCGTAAGTCACGGGCTTGAGCAGATAGTCGAAGGCGCGGACCTCGTAGGATTCCAGCGCGAACTCGGGCGACGAGGTGAGGAACACCAGGCGCACGGCGGTGTCGGCCTGGCGCAGTTCGCGTGCGGTGTCCATGCCGTTGACGAGCGGCATGATCATGTCGAGCAGAATGATGTCGGCGCGCGATGCGGCATGGCGGGCCAGCAGGTCCTCGCCGCGCGTGACGAGCGCAACATCGACCGCCGTGCCCGTCTCGGTCGACCAACGGTCGATCATCCGGTGCAGTCTATCTAGAAAAGCGACATCATCGTCGCAGGCAATAATCTTGAGCATTCTAAGCCCCCTTAGTAGGTCGATTTTGCCACATTGGGTGCGGACCGCTTGTGGGGGTGCGGACCGTTTGCGCCCCACGGTGCGCAACTCGCGCCGAGCGGTATTGCGGTGGCGAAAGATGCCTCCTGCGCTATCGAGAGCTCGGCTATCCTCAGCTTGCCAGTTCGAAAATGGACCTGCCGCATGATTGAATCTTTATTTCAACTTTACACCTAGGTTTACAGCTGTCTTGTCAGCTGTAAACCTAGGTGTCATACTAAAGCCCCAAGATTCGCCAAAAGAGAGGGGCCTTGATGGCACAGAGCGCGAACATGGATGCGTCGGAGCTTGCACGCGATATCGCGGCCGGCCTAGCATCGGCAACGACGGCAACGGAGCGCGCGGCACTGGTGCCCGCAGAGCTCGTCGAGGCCATTCAGCAACTAAAAACCCAACGCGACGCGGTGATCCTGGCACACTATTACGTGGCACCCGAGGTCCAGGCTGTGGCCGATTACGTCGGCGACAGCTTCTACCTGGCTAAGCTCGCCAAGAGCCTGCCGCAGCAGACCATCGTGCTGTGCGGTGTGGAGTTTATGGGCGAGAGCGCCAAGCTGCTCAACCCCACCAAGACCGTGCTGCTGCCCGAGCCGGGCGCGGACTGCCCCATGGCTCATATGGTCAAGCGCGAGACGGTCGACGCGGCGCGCGCCGAGTACGGCGACGACCTGGCCGTGGTCTGCTACGTCAACTCCACGGTCGAGATCAAGAGCTGGAGCGACGTGTGCGTCACCAGCTCCAACGCCGTCAAGATCGTGTCCGAGCTGCCGCAGCAGCATATCCTGTTCATTCCCGACCAAAACCTCGGCCGCTTCGTAGCCGAGCAGGTGCCGCAAAAGCACGTCATTCTCAACAACGGCTACTGCCCGCGCCATCACATCATCACCGTCGAGCAGATTGTCGACGCGACGGAGGCCCACCCCGACGCGCTCGTGCTGGCGCATCCTGAGTGCAAGGCCGACGTCCTTGCCGAGGCCGACTACATCGGCTCCACCGCCGGCATCATCAAGTATGCCGAGGAGTCCGACGCGAGCGAGTTTATTATCGTGACGGTCCGCGGCGTGCTCTACGAGCTCGAGCGCCGCTGCCAGGGCACCGGCAAGAAGTTCTACTTCCCCGCGGTGCAGCCCACCTGCGTCAACATGGATCTCATCACGCTCGAAAAGCTCGTGCACTGCCTGGAGACGGGCGAGGGCGAGGTGCAGATTGGCGTGTCGGACGAGGCCGCCGATCAGGCCAAGCTCACGCTCGACCGCATGCTCGAGTACGCGGCGCGCTAAGCCAATGTGGCATGAGGGACGGTCCCTTATGTCACATTCAAGGGAGAGGATTCCTGTGGAAACCAAGCAATACCCCGATATGGAGTGCGACGTCGTCATTGCCGGCTGCGGCGTAGCGGGCCTGTACGCGGCTCTCAACCTGCCGACGAGCACGCGCGTGATCATGCTCTCCAAGGGCGCGGTCGACGAGTGCGATTCGATGCTCGCGCAGGGCGGCATCTGCGTGCTGCCCGAGGGTTCGGACTACGATGCCTTCTTTGAGGACACCATGCACGCCGGCCATTACGAGAACCGCCGCGAGAGTGTAGACATCATGATCCGCTCGAGCCGCTCGGTCATCAACGACCTGCTGGCCATGGGCGTGGATTTTGAGCGCAAGGCCGACGGCAGCCTCGACTTTACCCGCGAGGGCGCGCACAGCCGCCCGCGTATCGCCTTCCATGCCGACATCACCGGCAAGGAGATCACGACTAAGCTGCTCCAGGCCGTCCGCAAGCTGGACAACGTGCAGATTTTGGAGCACGTGGCCATGACCGACATCCTGACGGTCGTGCGCGATGGGGCCACGGTGTGCACTGGTGTCGTTGCCGTTTCCGTGGACGAGGACAACTCGGTTCGTCCCGCCGACGAGCTGACAAATGCCGCCGAGGGCGTGCATGCCGGCGAGCCGTTTAAGATCCATGCCTGCCACACGCTGTGGGCAACGGGCGGCATCGGCGGCGTATACGACCATTCGACTAACTACCCGCAGCTCACGGGCGATGCCTGCTACATCGCTCAGGAGCATGGCATTAAGATGGAGCACCTGGACTACGTACAGATTCACCCCACGGGGCTGTTCTCGCCGCAGCCGGGCCGCACCTTCCTGATCAGCGAGAGCTGCCGCGGCGAGGGCGCGATTCTGCTCAACGCCGCTGGCGAGCGCTTTACCGACGAGCTGCAGCCGCGTGACGTGGTCGCCGCCGCCATTCGCGAGCAGATGAAGCAGGACGGCACCGAGCACGAATGGCTGAGCTTTGCCCCCGTCGAGCGCGATGTGGTGACCGGGCACTTTACCAACATCCGCGCGCGCTGCCTGGAGGACGGCCGCGATATCTTGGACGAGCCCATTCCCGTTACGCCCACGCAGCACTACTTTATGGGCGGCGTGTGGGTCGACAAGGACGGCCGTACCTCGATGCCCGAGCTCTACGCCGCGGGCGAGACGGCTTGCAACGGCGTTCACGGCAAGAATCGCCTCGCATCAAACAGCCTGCTCGAAGCGCTGGTCTGGGGTCGTCGCGCCGCGTGGTATATGCGTACCGGCGAGTCGCTGGCCGTGGAGCAGGCGGGCGATCCCGCGCTCGATGGCCGTCATCGCGCCCTGAGCGCCGATCCCCTGGCAATCGATGATTTGGCCCGTGCCGCCGGCACGCAGGCCGTGGAGGAGTAGACCATGAATCCCATTACCATGAAGCTCGTCGTCGATGATCTGATTCTGCAGGCTCTGCGCGAGGACATTACCTTTGAGGACGTGAGCACGGCGAGCGTGTGCCCCACGGCGCGTCCCGCCACGGTGGAGCTTATCGCCAAAGCCGATGGCATCATCGCCGGCCTGGATGTGTTCGCTCGCACCTTTGAGCTGCTGGATTCGCAGAGCTCGGTGCTGTTTGATGTCGTCGATGGCGATGAGGTGCACGCCGGCGACCATGTGGGTCAGGTGCGCGGCGACGCGCGCGTGCTGCTTTCGGGCGAGCGCGTGGCACTCAACTACCTGCAGCGCATGAGCGGTATCGCTACCTACACGCACAGCATGGCCGCGGCGCTCGAGGGCACCAAGACCGTGCTTGTCGACACACGTAAGACCACGCCGGGCATGCGCGTGTTTGAGAAGGCGGCGGTCGAGATCGGCGGCGGCAGCAACCACCGCTACAACCTGTCGACGGCCGTCATGCTCAAGGACAACCACATCGATGCCGCCGGTGGCGTGACGCGCGCGATCGAGATGGCGCGCGCCCATGCGTCGTTTACCACGACGGTCGAGATTGAGTGCGAGAACTTGGACATGGTACGCGAGGCCGTGGAGGCCGGTGCCGATATCATCATGCTCGACAACATGACCCACGACGACATGGCTGCCGCGATTGAGCTTATCGCCGGCCGTGCCAAGACCGAGTGCTCGGGCAACGTGGACGCCAGCAATATCCGCGCGCTCGCCGACCTGGGCGTTGACTTTATTAGCTCGGGGGCGTTAACGCACTCTGCGCCGATTCTCGATCTCTCGCTTAAGCACCTGCGTCTGCTGGACGGTAAATAATGGACGGCCGCGAGCGTCGCCGTGCCATCATGGGCGTACTCGAGGGGGCCACGGAGCCCGTATCGGGCAGCGCGCTTGCCCGCGAGGTTGGCGTGAGCCGTCAGGTCGTGGTTCAGGATATTGCCCTGTTACGTGCCGATGGGCACGATATCGTGGCAACCAACCGTGGTTATGTGCTGCAGGAGGCCCCCAGCAGCCCCGCCGTGCCCACGCGCTTGGTCAAGGTTCGCCACAGCGTGGAGCAGGCAGGCGATGAGCTCACGAGTATCGTCGACGCCGGAGGTGCCGTGCTCAACGTGATCGTCAATCACCGCGTATACGGTAAGATCACGGCCGACTTGGACATTCGCAATCGTCGCGATGTTGAGCGCTACCTGCACGATATCGAGAGCGGCAAGAGTTTTCCGCTGCTGACGGTGACAAGTGGCTATCACTTCCACCGCATCGCGGCGGAAGACGAGCAAACCCTTGACGAGATCGAGGCCATGCTCAAGGAAAAGGGCTATCTGGCAGATCTGATGCCCTACGAAGATGACCTGTCCTAGTAACGACGAATGCAAAAGGAGGCCTCCGCGGCGATGCGGAGGCCTCCTTTTTTGTGCACGGCGTACTTTTGAGTGTGCAAGTGGGGGAGTTATTACTCCTCGACGATCTCGGTGATCGCGCCAGCGGGGCAAGCGTCCTGGCAAGCGCCACAGGCGACGCAGGAATCCTCGTCAGCGACGGTGGCGACGTCCTGGAGCTCCAGAACGCCAGCGGGGCAGGAGTCGACGCAAACGCCACAAGCGATGCACTCGTCGGCATCAATTACGGGATGAGCCATGGTAGTTTCCTCTCTGTTGACCGACGCTACAGGCGATGCGCGTCGGTTTGATTCGGGCAAAAACATACCACGGGAGCGACCGTTTGCAATACCCTCTGACCGGCATCTTCATACCGTTCGCCGAGTATGCCACGGCTTACTAAAAAATATGCAGGTGAGGCCGTTGAGCTGCGCAAATGTTAGCTAAAGGTGACTCGTAATATTGAGCGATTGAGCGAGCTTTTGGAAAGCGTGTCCCGGAATCGACGCCCAAAACGGGTCACGCCTTCCTCGGGGTCGCCCAAGACCGCCCCAGGCACCCCCAGATCCAAACCTCAGCCATCTCTACATAGATCTCAATAGATTTGCCCAGAACTCAAACAGTGCGTCTACCTGCGCATTTGCGAACCTAAACTCTCAGAGATAAGAAATCTTATATGAATTGACTTAGATTTTGTATATTCCGGCCCATAAGGGGATACACTACATCCTGAAAGACAAGCCGAAACACCGCGCGGCAGACCGCCGAGTCGGTGCAAACGCACAAGAGAGAGGGAATTTCTAATGAGTAAGATTCTTGGTATCGACCTTGGTACTACTAACTCCGCAATGGCCGTTCTCGAGGGCGGTTCTCCGACCATCATCGTGAACGCCGAGGGCGACCGCACCACCCCGTCCGTCGTGGGCTTCCGTGCCGACGGCGACCGCGTTGTGGGTAAGGCAGCTAAGAACCAGGCGGTCACCAACCCCAAGAACACCGTGTTCTCCATCAAGCGCTTCATGGGCCGCAAGTACTCCGAGTGCACCTCCGAGATCAAGACCGTGCCGTATGAGGTCAAGGAGGGCCAGGGTGGCCGTGCCGTCGTCGATATCGAGGGCAAGGATTACACCGCCGAGCAGGTGAGCGCCATGACGCTCGCAAAGATGAAGGCCGACGCCGAGAAGTATCTGGGCGAGACCGTCACCGACGCCGTCATCACCGTCCCGGCCTACTTCAACGACGCCCAGCGTCAGGCCACCAAGGATGCCGGTAAGATCGCCGGCCTCAACGTCAAGCGTATCGTCAACGAGCCGACCGCTGCTGCTCTGGCCTATGGCCTGGACAAGCAGGGCACCGACCAGCGCATCCTGGTCTTCGACCTGGGCGGCGGCACCTTCGACGTCTCCATCCTCGACCTCGCTGACGGCGTGTTTGAGGTCCTGTCCACCTCGGGTGACAACCACCTGGGCGGCGACGACTGGGATCAGCGCGTCATCGACTGGATGGCCGACAAGTTCCAGCAGGAGAACGGTGTCGACCTGCGTCAGGATCCCATGGCCCTGCAGCGTCTGAAGGAGGCTGCCGAGAACGCCAAGAAGGAGCTCTCCGCCGCCCAGCAGACCACCATCAACCTGCCGTTCATCACCATGAACCAGTCCGGCCCGCTGCACCTCAACTACACGCTGACCCGTGCCGAGTTCGAGAAGATCACCCGCGACCTGCTCGAGCGCTGCAAGCAGCCTGTCACCAACGCCCTGCGCGACGCTAAGCTCAAGCTCTCCGATCTGACCGAGGTCATCCTCGTCGGCGGCTCCACCCGTATGCCCGCCGTCCAGGAGCTCGTCAAGACCATGACCGGCAAGCAGCCCAACATGTCCGTGAACCCCGATGAGGTCGTTGCCGACGGCGCTGCCGTCCAGGGCGGCGTGCTCACCGGCGACGTCGAGGGCATCCTGCTGCTCGACGTTACCCCGCTGTCGCTGGGCGTCGAGACCATGGGCGGCATCATGACCAAGATGATCGACCGCAACACCACGATCCCGACCTCCAAGACCGAGGTCTACTCCACCGCTGCCGACAACCAGACCAGCGTCGAGATCAACGTGCTCCAGGGCGAGCGCGAGCTTGCTCGCGACAACAAGTCGCTCGGTAAGTTCCAGCTGACCGGTATCCCGGCTGCCCGCCGCGGCGTGCCGCAGATCGAGGTCACCTTCGACATCGACGCCAACGGCATCGTCAAGGTCTCCGCTAAGGACAAGGGCACCGGCAAGGAGCAGCAGATCACCATCTCCGGCTCCACCGCGCTTTCCGATGACGAAGTCGATCGCATGGTCAAGGACGCCGAGGCCCATGCCGAGGAGGACAAGAAGCAGAAGGAGGAGGTCGAGGTCCGCAACCAGACCGATAGCCTGTGCTACTCCACCGAGCAGACCCTCAACGAGCTGGGCGACAAGGTTTCCGCCGATGTGAAGTCCAAGGCCGAGGCCGCTATCGCCGACGCCAAGAAGGCGCTCGAGGGCTCTGACGTCGAGGCCATCAAGGCCGCTGGCGAGTCCCTGCAGTCCGTGGCCTACGAGCTGGCCCAGGTTGTCTACGCCGACGCTCAGCAGCAGACCGACGGTGCCGCCGGCGCCCAGCCTGCCGACGATGACGTCGTCGACGCCGACTACGAGGTTGTGGACGACGAGGACAAGTAATCATGTCCGCCCGTAAAGCTCGCACGGAGGCGGCCGCCGTTGGTGCCGCCCCCGTTGACTCTGAGGAGAAGGACGTGAAGATTCCCGTAGAGGCCGTCGACGATACCGAGGCCAACAAGGCCGCGGCCGCCGAGGCTGCCGAGAACCAGGTAGAGGATTCCAACAAGGAGGCGACGATGACCGAGGACGAGATGGTGGAAGCCGCTATCCGCGCCGGTGAGGAAGCCGCCGACAACGACTTTAAGCTCAAGTTCGAGCAGGCTCAGAAGGAGCTTGCCGACGTGCGCAACGAGCTCGATGCTGCGGCAGAGGCTCAGAAGGCCGCCGAGGACAAGGCAAAGGACGCCACCGAGCGCACCGCCCGTCTGCAGGCCGACTGGGAGAACTTCCGTCGCCGCACCGCCAATGAGCGCATCGCCGAGCGCGAGCGCGCGACCGAGAAGCTCGTCACCGCGCTGCTGCCGGTGGTCGACGATATCGAGCGTGCGATCGACCATGCCCGCAGCCAGGAGCTTGCCGACGACTTTAAGCAGTTCGTCGACGGCGTCGACGCGGTGCATGCCAAGCTGCTCGATGTGTTTGCGCACGAGGGTGTTGAGCCCATCGACCCCAAGGGCGAGGCGTTCGATCCGCTCGAGCATCAGGCTGTGGGTCGCGTCGAGGACGCATCGCAGTACGACGAGACCGTCAACGACGTGTACCAGAAGGGCTACCGCATGGCGGATCGCATCCTGCGTTCCGCGATGGTGACGGTGACCTACGGTGGCGAGAAGCGCCCCGCACCGGAGCCCGAAGCGGCGCCCGAGGATGCTACGGCCGATACGGCCGAGAGCACCGAGGAGTAATTGAGAAGGGCCCCGGGGCAACACCCGGGGCCCTTTCTGGCCTAGTGCCATATGAAAGCATGAGCCGTCGTCTGCATGGGCGGCGGACGTAACAGGAGAGGAGCTACGATGGCTGCAGGCAAAACCTTCTATGACATCCTGGGCGTATCCAAGAGCGCCTCCGATAAAGAGATCAAGAGCGCGTTTCGCAAGCTCGCGCAAAAATATCACCCCGATGCCGGCGGCGACGAGGCCAAGTTTAAGGAGATCAGCGAGGCCTACGAAACGCTTTCGGACGAGAAGAAGCGCAAAGAGTACGACCAGATGCTCATGTTTGGCGGCATGCCGGGCGCGGGCGGCGCGTATGGCGGCGGCTACGGTGCCGGCGCGGGCGCCAGCGGCTGGGGCGACATCTTCGACAGCATCTTTAGCGGCAACGGCGCCTGGGGCAGCGATTGGGGCTCGGGCTTTGCCGGGGCTGCGGGCGCTGCCGGTGCCGGCGCGGGTCGCAGCCGCGCTCGCAAGGGCGGCGACCTGTCGCTGACCGTCGATGTGACGGCTGAGGACGCGTTCCGCGGCGTGACGCACAAGGTCACCTATCGCATTCCCTCGACAGGCGAGCAGCAGACCATTACGGTCTCGGTCCCCGCGGGCGCGGTCGACGGCGGCAAGCTGCGCTACAAGCGTCGCGGCGAGTACGGCGTTGCCGGCGGCGAGCGCGGCGACCTGGTCGTGACCACGCACGTGGAGGAGCATCCGCTGTTTAAGCGTAAAGGTGCCGACGTGACTATGGAGGTACCGGTCTCGGTCTACGAGGCGGCGCTCGGCTGCACGGTGGACGTGCCCACGCCCGGCGGTGCGACGGTTCGTCTGAAGGTGCCCGCGGGTACCCAGACGGGCAAGAAGTTCCGCTTTAAGGAGATGGGGGCGCCCGACGTTAAGCACCGTGGCCGTACGGGCGCGCTGCTCGTCGAGATCAAGGTGCAGGTCCCCACGAACCTATCCGATGATGAGCGCGACGCCATGACCAAGTTGCGTGAGGCCGACACGCGCGACTATCGCGAGAAGGTCAACCGTTACAAGGCGACGTATTAAAAATGGAGCCCGAGGCGGGTTTTCCAGGTGCTCGAGATTGGCCTGAAAGAGGAGCGACGCGTACTCGGGTACGCGAGCGACGGTTTGAAGGCCAAGGTCGGGTGCCTGGGAAAGCCGCTTTGGGATGAGGTTGATTAAGAAGGGGTCTGTGAGTATGGCCGAGGACAATAGGAACAAACCGCTGTACATGATCAGCGTGGCGGCCGAGCTGACCGGCATGCATCCGCAGACTCTGCGCGTCTACGAGTCCAAGGGACTGGTGAACCCCCAGCGCTCGGGCGGTAACACGCGTCTGTATTCGCGTGCCGATATCGAGCGCCTGGAACTCATCAACCAGCTGACCGACGAGGGCATCAACCTTGCCGGCGTGGTGCGCATCCTCGATATGAAGGAGCGTGCCGAGGAGCGCGAACGCGAGAACGAGAAGCTCCGCGCCCGCGTACGCCAGCTCGAGGACGAGCTGCACGAGTACAAGATGCAAAAGAAGATCACCGCCCTGGCCCCGCGCGACGGCTCAGTTAACCCCGAGCAAGTCATGCGCAAGCTGCTGGGCGCCGGCGGGGATCTCTAGGTTACGGCGTTTTACCAAACGCCGTAACCGGCCGACGCTGCGCGCCGCCCAGGGCGACAATTTGTCATTCAAAAGGCGAGGCATGACCAGAAGGTCAATGCCTCGCCTTTTTCATGCCAACTTGTTCGCCCCGGACGTCGCTCGCTGTCCGTCCTCTACCTGCGGCGTTGCCTTGCTCCGGATGCGGTAGTCATTGGGGACGTTCTTAAATGACTGGTCAAAGGGGACATTCTTGCGGCACTTGGCAGTTGGGGACGTTCCTTTTAATATGAGCAGGACATTGTCAAGAGGCAAAATCGGGCCTGGCCCCAACGATATGGGGTCAGGCCCTCTCCCTATATCAACCCTTCCGCGGCGACCTCGGCGTGTCTTCCCGACGCTCGTCTTTG
>JAXJBU010000015.1:0-11086 GCA_036302865.1 Collinsella sp.
CAATCTCGTGTATCTTGTCCATATGCGGTTATTGCCTTTCCACGAATCCTGACTTCAGCAATTAGAATTCTAGGCGATAACCGCTTCCTGCTTTCTACGGCCAGGGAAGCGGCTCCTTACACCAACATTCGGCACGCGATCGAGGGCGATCGGTTAAACGTAGTAGATAGGCCCATTTCGTGGCGAACGAATCAAGCCGAGGTGCAAAATAGCCCCCGCCTCAGAAAAATCGTCGGCAAGGTAGCAAAAGGCCCCGCGGGCAGGAGGCTGCACGCGGGGCAAAGAAGAGGGGCTTATTTGTGGCGGACCGAGGGGTTCGGCATGGGGTTTCTGCCGCGGTCGCTCTTAAGGCATTACAGCTCGACGAGCTGGCCGGTCTCGGCGGCCTCCTTGATAGCGTTAAGCAGCGTGAGCGTCTTGACGTTATCGGCGGGGGTCACGACGGGCTCGACCTCGCGGCGGACGACCTTCACAAAGTGCTTGAGCTGCATCTTGTGCGGCAGCGCTGGGTCAACGGCCGGGATTTCCATCTGCAGCGGCTTGTGCCAGTTGGAGGCGCCGTCGTAGGAGAACTGGTGCAGGCGGGGCAGCGACAGGGCGCCCTTAGTGCCGCCGATAAAGTAGGCATCGGCGTCGAAGGGGCGATACTGCGGATCCTCGCGAGCGGTTGCCTCCCAGTTCCAGGGGCTGGCGGTGGAGTCGGAGATGGTCATGCTCGCGAGCGCGCCATCGGCAAAACGGACGTTGACCACGGCGGAGTCCTCGGTCTCAAAACCGCGGGCGGCGCCGGACTGCATGCCCTGGACGGCAACGGGCTCGCCCAGCAGGTAGCGGAGCAGGTCGACGTCGTGCACCAGGTTGACCAGGATTGGGCCGGCACCCTTCTTGCGGCGCCACTCGACGTCGAAATACTCGTCATTCTTATAGATCATGTAGTGGAAGCTCGACACGGTGAGCTTGCCCAGCTCGCCAGACTCGATGATCTCCTTGGCCTTGTTGACGAAGGGGTTGTGGCGACGGTGCTGGCCCACGAGCACGGGCACGCCGGCGGTCTCGGCCTCGGCGGCGAAAGCCTGGGCATCTTCCAGGTCGTTGGAGATCGGCTTTTCGACCAGCGGCACGATATTGCGCTTTACAGCCTCGCGGGCAACGCCCAGGTGCAGGTCGTTGGGGGTGGCGATAATGACGGCCTCGGGCTTGACCTCGTCCATCATCTGGGCGGGATCGGTGTAAAACGGCACGCCGGCGGCTTCGGCCGTGGCGCGGGCGCCCTCAAAGGCGTCGGCGATGGCGACGAGCTCGGCCTCGGGCTCCTCGGTGACAAAGCGGATGTGGTTGCGGCCCATGGCGCCGGCGCCGATAACGGCAATGCGGACGGGGTTGAGCTCAGACATTTCGACTCCTTAATACTGGTGACCGGTGGAATGTGACAAAGGGACAGTCCCTTTGTCACATCGGTAGAACTATGCGGACTTCTTCTTGCTGTCGGAGACCATCATGTAGACGGTGAGCACGACGGCGATGGCGGCGATCACAATGGCGCCGTAGAAGGACTGCTGGTAGGCGGCGCTGCCAGCCTCGGCGTGATACAGCACGGCGGTGATGGGCTGGCTGATCCAGGTGGAAGCGGCATAGCCCAAAAACATGATGCCGTAGTTGACGCCAATGTTGCTGGTGCCAAAGGCGCCACCGGTGAGCGGCGGGTAGATGACGAGCAGGGCGCCAAAGCTAAAGCCGAGCAGGGCGAGCGCCACGAAGAACATGCTCTGTGTAAAGCTCATCGACATGATGACGAGCGCGACGATGGTGACGACAAGGCTGATGAGCAGCGACTTATAGGCGCCGAGCTTGTCGATGATCTGGCCAAAGGACAGACGACCGACCAGGTTGGCGCAGGTGTTGACGGAGACCACCACGCCGCCGAGGGCGACGGCAGCGGCGCTCGTGGGGTCGGCGAAGAGCTGGACGGCGGCGATGGAGGCAACCTTGCCCACGAGCAGGGTGCCCGCGGTGGCGGCAAAGGCGAAGGTGACGATGAGGATCCAGAAGCGCGGGGTCTTGACCATCTCCCCCGGGGTGAGGTCGCCGAAGGTGCCGGCGTGCGCGCCGCCCTTGGGGGCCTCGAAGCCCTCGGGCAGCCAACCGGCCTCGGGGGCCTTCAGGAACAGGGCGGAGGCGGCGATCGTCACAAAGAAGATGACGCCGAGTGCCTTAAGGGCGCCAAAGATGCCCAGGCTCGGGATGAGCAGCGAGGCGAGCACCGGGGACAGTACGGCGGGGCCGGCGGTCGAAGCGGCCAGGGTGATGCCGGAGGCAAGGCCCTTCTTGTCGATGAACCACTTTTGGCCGGTGGTGAGCGCCGGGTTGTAGCCCAGGCCGTTGCCGACGGCGGCGACGAGCGAGAACCACAGGTAGAACTGCCACGGCTCGGTGACGGTGCCGGACATGAACCAGCCCAGGCCGTAGCACACGGCGGCGGCGATCACGACGTTGCGCGGACCGATCTTGTCGGAGATGCGGCCGGCGAAGATGCCCGTCACGGCCATGATGGTCTGAAAGACCGGGAAAGCCCAGGTAAGGGCGCTGGACCACTCGGGGTAGACGGCGAGCAGGTTCTTGCTCACGACGGAATACAGCGCGATGGAGCTGATAAAGAACATGGTGACGCACGCGGCGGAAAGCACGACGGCGCGACCCTTGTTGGAGTTGGTGGAAGCCATTGGACTCTTTCTGATCGATACGGGGGAGGAGCGGGCGTGTCCGCGGGGCCTCCCTGTCAGGTTGGTTTACTGGTCAGTCGGCTTGGCGACGCCGGACTCATCGGACCAAAGCTCGACACCCTTGTTCTTGAGGTAGTTGTCGGCATAGGCGCGACGGCCGCCGGGCTTGGCGGTGAGGTCGCCCATCATGTTGGAGAAACCGCCGTCGACCTTGATGGCATCGCCGGTGGTAAAGTCCGAGCGCTTGGACGCCAGGAACATGACGGCGTTGGCGATATCGCTGACCTCGCCGATGCGGCGCGTGGCGATCAGACGGCTGCGGCTCTTTTCGACCTCGGGGTCGGCGTAGAAATTGGCCGACATCGGGGTCTTAACGAAGCAAGGCTCGACGCAGTTGGAGCGGACGCCGTAGGGGCCCCACTCGGCGGCGAGCATCTTGGACATCATGTTGACGCCGGCCTTGGTGGAGCTGTACACGCCCGAGAACGTCTCGGGGGAGTGGCTGGCGACGGTCGAGATGTGCACCAGGCGGCCCTGGCCGGCCTTGATCATCTCGCGACCAAAGCGCTGCGAGGTGATGAAGTAACCGGTGAGGTTGACGTTGAGCACCTGTTCCCAGTCGCTCAGCGGCAGGTCTTCCATAGCTGCGAAGCGCAGGATGCCGGCGGTGTTGACGAGAACGTCGACGCGGCCGAAGTCGGCGATGGTGGCATCGACGGCAGCCTGAACCTCGGCCTCGTCGGTGGCGTTCATCTTGTAACCCTCGGCGTGGATGCCAAATTCGGCAGCGAGGTCGGCGGCAGCGGCCTTGACCTTCTCCTCGTCCAGGTCGAGCATGACGACGTTGGCGCCATTGCGGGCGAACTCGCGGCAAATCTCGACGCCCATACCGCCGAGCGCGCCAGTCACGGCGCAGACATCGCCCTCGAGCTTAAGCCAATTGCTCATAGGAACTTCCCTTCTTGTGCCTCCCGGTGGGTCGTTCCCATTAACCGACCCACGTGGTTTTCGCTGGTTATCGTATGCTTTGCATTTGCGCAGGTGAATTGCATATTTGTTAGAATGGCGTTAACCGTAGGTTTACACTGTGCGATGCAGATTATTCTCAATTGAGCGCGTGACCTGCGAAAACAACCCCCCTGCGGCACCATGCGGTCACAGGCGCGAAAACGGGAGATTGACGTGTACGATCGACGACTTGAGGCCATATCGGCCGCCGCGGAGCTGGGAAGCTTCTCGCGTGCGGCGGCAAAATTGCGTGTGTCGACGCCGGCACTCGTCAAGCAGGTATCGGGTTTTGAGGCGGAGTTCGGTATTACGCTGTTCGAACGCTCGCACTCGGGCGTCAAGGTGACGCCGGCGGGCGCTCTGCTGGTGGACGACGCGCGCTCGATCATGCGGCAGTCCGAGGACGCGCTGCGCCGTGCCCGACGCGCGGCGGGCGATGGCGGTGCCGTGCGCCTGGGCGTGTCGATGATGTGCCCGGGGCGCCAGACGCTGTCGATGTGGACGGGTGTGCACGAGCTGGAGCCATCGTTGCGATTTGAGATCGTGCCGGTAAGCGACCTCTATGACGAGCGCGAATCCGTCATGCGCAGCCTCGGTCGAGAGGTTGATGTAGTGCAGTCGAGTTTTTCGACCCCACGCTGGGGCGACACTTGCCAAAAGCTCCGCATCGTCAACGTGCCGTTTTATATCGACCTGCCGCGCACGAGCCCGCTGGCGCGCAAGACACGCATTACGGTCGCCGACTTGAAGGGCATGCGCCTGCGCGTACTGCGCCACGGCAACGATGCCATGGACAGCCTGCGCATCGACCTGTTGGCCGACGGCGGTGTGGACGTGATCGATGCGGATAGCTTTGACTTCGCGCTCTTTAACGAGGCGGAGGAAAAGGGCGACGCGGTGCTCACCTGCGGCGCATGGTCGGGGGTGCACCCGGCCTTTGTGGGCGTGCCGTTCCTGTGCGGCCGTGAGGTACCGGTCTTTCTGCACTATCCGCTCGAGCCAACCCTCCAAGTACAAAAATTCGTCAACGCCATGGCCCAGCTTCTCAAGTAGCCAAAAGAGCCCCGTCCCAAATTAGCTACCCTTTGCTACGGTTTTAGCGGTTCTCGCGTTGCGGCCCGGCTGCCTCGGCTGCCTTTACGCGGTTCTTGTCGATGTACATGTTTTTGTCGGCCTGGGAAAAGAGTTCGCGCATGGTAGGCGGCTCGTCAAAATCACTGGAAAGCGCATAGCCCACCGCATAGCTGATGGGCATGTCGGGGTGAGCCTCGGAATACTCGTTCACGTTCGCACGAACCCGAGCGAGACAGGACTCCACGGCAGCTCGATCGGTATCCCGCAGCACCGCTATAAACTCATCGCCGCCGTCGCGACCCACAAAGCACGTCTCGGACGCCACACGCCCCAGCTGCTGGGCAAAAGAACGGATGTATTCGTCGCCTTTCTCGTGGCCGAAGTTGTTATTGACCGTATGCAGATTGTTAAGGTCGAAGACGCACACTGCAACGGGCGCCTCCGCGGAGACGGGCTGCTCCTGCCCCAAGATCTCCTCGCACTTGTTCTTGTTGGGCAGTCCCGTGGCTTCGTCGAGATAGACTTTGCTCTGCAGTTCGCGATTGAGCGCGGCAGTTCGCACCGCGCGAACAAGTTCAACCGCAAAGGTCGCCACCAAGCCCATGATGTCGATGATCACCAGGCCCTCGAGATAGTTTAGCGCCGACGCCTTCTCCTGAGAGTAGTCCTCTGCGAGTCGTGTAGCATCGTCGCAAATGCCAAAGAACTCCTCGCTCATGGCGATGATGTCAGTGTTCTCGTAGCCGACTTCGCGCACGCGGGCAATCTCGGCGCAAAGCTCATCAAAATAGTTTGCAAGCTCGGTCATCTTTGCCTGATACTCATCGTCGTCGAGACGGACGAGGTTGAGGTCGTCACTTCCGTAACGCAAACCGTTGATGTATGAATCCACGGCTTTGAGCAGGTCATCTTGAGGCTGGCCCGCATCCTCGAGCTTAACGATTCGCTGCGTGGTACCGCGCACCAGACCGGCGTAGTTGACCACGCGCGCCGTGCCCTGGATATCGGAGACGAGCAGCATAACATTGATGAAGAAGAAGATGAGAACTGCCGTGAGCACCATCATGAGCAGGCGCACCGCCTGGCTGGCCTTCTTGGCGACAGAAGTATTCACAAGTTCACTTCCTCAAATGGCAAAAGCGCAGGTGGCGCATAGCGTGCTGAAATTCATGGGTGGTTAACTCTACCATATAGGCCAGCAGCCTCAAACTGCAGCAGACACTCGTCCAAATTGGCGTGACGCCTGCCTTGTTGTTCTTGACCTGGCTGCGCTATCGGACATGCTTCTGGTCTTGGATCACCATGGGAAAGCTCATCCCGTTTTGTGCGTCTAGAGTGGGATGCGGCTTCCCAAAGGTGCCGTTAGGGGAAACTACATCCCGGTTTACCCCCTTGAAATGGGATGCCGTTTCCCGGAGGGGGTCCAGCGGGAAACGGCATCCCATTCTGGGTCCGAAAAGTGGGATACGGTTTCCGGCCGGCATGAAAAAAGCCCCCACAGCTCATATGAACTGCGGGGGCTTATGCGTTGCGGCGTAGTTCCGGGTTGCCAGATCTACTCCAGCTCAAACGCTCCGGTATAGAGCTGGTAGTAATACCCGCGCTTGGCTATCAGCTCGTCGTGGTTACCGCGCTCGATAATGCGGCCATGGTCCAGACAGATGATCGCGTCGGAGTTGCGCACGGTGGACAGGCGGTGCGCGATGACAAACGTCGTGCGACCCTCCATGAGCTTATCCATGCCAGCCTGCACGATAGCCTCGGTGCGGGTGTCGATGGAGCTCGTGGCCTCGTCCAGGATCATCGCCGGCGGATCGGCGACGGCAGCGCGTGCGATCGAAATCAGCTGGCGCTGGCCCTGCGACAGCTGGGCGCCGTTGCCGGTGAGCATCGTGTCGTAGCCGTCGGGCAGGCGGGTGATAAAGTCGTCGGCGCCCGCGAGCTTGGCCGCCGCGATGCACTCCTCGTCGGTCGCATCCAGGTTGCCGTAGCGGATGTTATCCATCACGGTGCCGGTGAACAGGTTCACGTCCTGCAGCACGACGCCCAGCGAGCGGCGCAGATCGGCCTTGCGGATCTTGTTGACGTTGATGCCGTCGTAGCGAATCTTGCCGTCGGCGATGTCGTAGAAGCGGTTGATGAGGTTGGTGATGGTCGTCTTACCGGCACCGGTGGCGCCGACAAACGCGACCTTCTGGCCCGGCTTGGCAAACACGGACACGCCGTGCAGCACCTCGTGGTCGGGCGTGTAGCCAAAGTCGACGTTGTCCATGACCAGGTCGCCGCGCAGCGGCACGTACTCGATCTCGCCGGTTGCGCGGTGCGGGTGTTTCCACGCCCACATGCCGGTGTGGTGGTCGGCCTCCTCGAGCTGCCAGGTATCGGGGTTCACCTGCGCGTTGACGAGCGTCACGTAGCCTTCGTCGGTCTCGGGCTTCTCGTCGATGAGCTCAAAGATGCGGTCGGCGCCGGCGAGGCCCATGACCACGGCGTTGATCTGCTGCGAGATCTGACCGATCTGTCCGCAGAACTGCTTGGTCATGTTGAGGAACGGCACCACGACGGCGATGGACAGCGTCATGCCCGAGATGCTCAGGTTGGGCACGCCCAGCGCCAGGAAAATGCCGCCGGCAAGGGCCACCAACACGTAGAGCAGGTTGCCCAGGTTCATAAGGATAGGCATGAGGATGTTGGCGTACATGTTGGCCTTCTGCGAGACCTCGAAGAGCTTTTCGTTGCGCTCGTCAAAATCGGCCTCGGCGGCAGACTCGTGGCAGAATGCCTTGACGACCTTCTGGCCGTTCATGACTTCCTCGATATGACCCTCGACCACGCCGAGCTCGGACTGCTGCGCAATAAAGAAACGCGCGGAGTTGGAGCCGAGCAGCTTGGTCATAAAGGTCATAAAGACGACGCCGGCCACAATGACCAGGCACATCCACACGCTGTAGTACAGCATGATAAAGAATACCGTGACGATGACGATGGTCGTCATGAGCAGGTTGGGCAGCGACTGGCTGATCATCTGGCGCAGCGTGTCGATGTCGTTGGTGTAGTGGCTCATGATGTCGCCGCGCTGGTGCGTGTCGAAGTAGCGAATCGGCAGGTCCTGCATGCGGTTGAACATCTTCTCGCGCAGCTTCTCGAGCGAGCCCTGCGTGACGATGGCCATGGCGCGGTTCCAGAAGAGCGAAGACAGGATGCCGACGCCGTAGATGCAGGCGAGGGTAGTCACGAGCTGTGCGATCTTGGGCTGTGCGGCTTCCCAATCGCCCGACTGCCACGATTCGCTAATAATCTGCAGGGCGCTCTGAAGGAAGGTCGCGCCGATGGAGTTGATGATGGCGCAGAGCACCACGCCGACGACGACGAGGGGCAAAAGCACGGGGTAGAAGCCAAAGAGCGTCTTGATGAGGCGCGACATGGTGCCGCCCTTGCGGTTGAGCGCGCGCTCGGCGGTCGTTGCCTTACTCATGTGCCTCGCCTCCTTCCTGGGTCTGAGCCTGCGTTGCGGATGCCTCGGTGTCGGCCTCGACGGCCCCTTCGCCCTCGGCAGACATCTTGTTTTGCGAGGTAAAGGTCTCGCGGTAGATCTCGCTCGTCTTAAGCAGCTCGTCATGGTTGCCGATCTGCGCGATGCGGCCGCCCTCCATGACGATGATGCGGTCTGCATCCTGTACGGAGCTAATGCGCTGGGCGATGATGAGCTTGGTCGTGTTGGGCAGATAGCTTGCCAACCCTGCGCGAATCTTGGCGTCGGTCTTGGTGTCGACGGCGCTCGTGGAGTCGTCCAGGATCAGAATCTTGGGGCGACGCAGCAGGGCGCGCGCGATGCACAGGCGCTGCTTCTGGCCGCCGGAGACGTTGGAGCCGCCCTGTTCAATCCAGGTGTCGTAACCCTTGGGGAAGCCGTCGACAAACTCATCGGCGCAGGCCAGATGTGCCGCCTCGCGGACTTCCTCGTCGGTGGCGTTCGGGTCGCCCCAGCGCAGGTTCTCGGCGATGGTGCCGCTAAACAGCACGTTTTTCTGTAGCACCATGGCCACTTGGTGACGCAGTGCGTCCAGGTCGTAGTCGCGCACGTCCATGCCGCCCACGCGCACGGTGCCTTCGGTGGCGTCGTACAGGCGGGCGATGAGGTTTACGAGCGTGGACTTGGCCGAGCCGGTGCCGCCGATGATGCCGATGGTCTCGCCGCTCTTAATGTGCAGGTCGATATCGTCGAGCGCCTGGCGCTTCGCATGCGCGGAATACTTAAAGCTCACGTGGTCAAAGTCGATGGAGCCGTCGGCAACCTCGAGCACGGGCTCGGCGGGATCGGCGATCGTGGGCTCGGCGGCCAGCACCTCGGTAATGCGGTGCGCCGATTCGTCGGCCATGGTCACCATGACAAAGATCATCGACAGCTGCATCAGGCTCATGAGGATCTGAAAACCGTAGGTAAAGATCGAGGAGAGCTGGCCCACGTCGAACAGCGTGCCCTGGCTCGTGATGATGAGCTTGGAGCCCAGGTAGATGATGACGACAAACGCGCCGTTGACGCAGATGTTCATCATGGGGTTGTTAAAGGCGAGCAGCTTCTCGGCGCGGGTGAAGTCCATCTGGACGTCGCGCGCGGCGGTGGCGAACTTCTCCTTCTCAAAGTCTTCGCGCACGTAGCTCTTGACCACGCGCATGCCGGTGACGTTTTCCTCGACGGACTCGTTAAGGGCGTCGTACTTGTGGAACACGCGCGAGAAGATGGGGCGTACCTTAAAGATGATAAAGAACAGTCCAAAGCCCAGCAGCGGAATGATGACCAGGTAGACCATGGCGACGCTGCCGCCCATGATAAATGCCATGGTAAAGGCGAAGATCAAGACCAGCGGCGCGCGCACGGCGATACGGATGATCATCATAAAGGCCTGCTGCACGTTGTTGATGTCGGTGGTCAGACGCGTGACGAGCGAGGAGCTCGAGAACTCATCGATGTTGGCAAAGCTGAACGTCTGGATTTTGTAGAACAGGTCGTGACGCAGGTTCTTGGCGAAGCCGCAACTCGCGTGGCTGCAGGTGACGCCGGCAGCGGCGCCAAAAGCCAGCGATGTCAGCGCGATGAGCACCAAAAAGCCCGCGGTGGGAAGCATCTCGGCTACGGTGGTGCCGTCTTTGATGGCGTCGATCAGGTTGGCGGTGATAAATGGAATCAGCATCTCGCAGAGCACCTCGCCAAGCACGAGCAATGGCGTGGCAACAGCGACTTTCATATAGTCGCGGATGCTGCCCATGAGGGTTTTAATCATCCAGTTCCTCCCAGGTTACACGGATTTTCTCGAGCATTTCGGCGAGCTGCTCGCGCTCGTCGTGAGTGAGGGCACTAAAGGCCCGTTCTCTAAAGCGGATGCGGGCCGCCTGGTCGATGCGGGCGTTTTCCCGGCCGGTTTCGGTCAGGCGAATGGTGAGTTGCCGTCGATCCTTGGGGTTACGGCTGCGCTCGATGAGGCCGTTGACCTCGAGCTTGGACAGGATCTCGGAAAGCGACCCCGGCTTGAGGTCAAAGTGCATGCCGAGTTCCTGCTGCGACATCTCGCCGCCGGGCTGCTTGGCCAGCAGGCAGATGATGGGCGCCTTGCCGGACACGCCTCCGCCATGAAAATGCATGTAATGGCCGCAAAAACCCAGGCCGCTCAGGATGCGCTTGGCGAGTTTGTCTTCGGCGCTGACCGCTTCGGGTATGTCTACCGGTTGCGACGGGTCACCGCCGGGCTCATGCGGAAGGACGAGTGGTTCAACACACATATCTAAGCTTCGCTCCTTTCCTTAGTTAGGTAGATGAATTGTTTTGTGCCTAACTAATTTAGGAGCGCATAGATTGATTGTCAAGGTACCAAACTAGTGGTTAGGCGGTTTTACCAAACCGCGTAACGGCTCGACGCTGCAAACCCGCCAGAGCGGCAATCTGCCTTTCAACTTCGGCGGCATGATAGTCGTTGGGGACGTTCTTGTTTGCCTAGTCATTTAAGAACGTCCCCAACGACTAACTTAAAAACTATGCCGGATTACGGGGCTGAACGACGGATTGCCGACCATGCCGAAATTGGTAAAAAGAAAACCGACGCTCCTATAAGTTGTCAAGAGGCGGTCCTATAAGTTGTCAAGAGGCGGTTTGCGGGAGCGCTCCCTTCAATTCGCACAGGAGCTCGTAATACCTCCTCTCCAGTTTCGTCGACCGCCGTGTCCCCCGTTCCAGGTGACCGAGCGCGGCCGCGGACATGCCGAGCCCCGCTGCGGCCTGCTTCTGGGTC
>JAXJBU010000016.1:0-52128 GCA_036302865.1 Collinsella sp.
CATCCCACGACGGCGCTCGTCACCGCGCGCGACATCATCGCGCTGTGGGTTGCCCGCATGGTCATGAGCTCGCTGTACTTCCTGGACGAGGTGCCGTTTAAGGACGTCGTCATCTACCCGACGATCCTTGCCAAGGACGGCAGCCGCATGTCCAAGTCCAAGGGCAACGGTGTTGACCCCATGGACCTCATTGGCATGTACGGCGCCGACGCGATGCGCTTCAACCTGCTGACGCTGTGCACCAACAACCAGGATGTCAAGTTCGACGCGAACATCGACAAGAAGACCAAGAAGCTTATCGACAGCCCGCGTACCGACCAGGCCAAGTCGTTTGTGACCAAGATCTGGAACGCCAGCCGCTTCCTTCTTATGAACATGGAGGGCTACACGCCCGGCGAGCCCTTCGTGGAGACGCCGGCCGACGCCTGGATGTTCAGCCGCCTGGCCAAGGCCGTGAAGATGGTCACCGAGGGTATTGAGAACTACACCTTTGGCGATATGGCCCGCGGCGTGCAGCAGTTCTTCTGGAACGAGGTTTGCGACTGGTACGTCGAGGTCACCAAGGCCCGCCTGAAGGGCGAGGGCCGTCTGCAGGCTCAGCGCAACCTGATCTTTGTTCTCGACACCTCCATTCGCCTTATGCATCCGCTTATGCCGTTTGTCACCGAGGAGATCTGGGACAACATGCCGGCGAGCGTGCTCGACCTGGATGCCGAGGGCAACGTGGACCGCGCCGAGGCGCTCATGATCGCCAAGTGGCCGGAGCCCGCCGACTACGCCAAGTATGTCGATGAGCCCGCCGAGCGCGCGTTTGAACTGTGCCGTACCGTCGTGTCCGCCGCCCGCGCCACGCGTTCGCGTTACCGCTTGAGCCCCAAGGCCGAGCTCGACGTGGTCGTGCGCGCCGGTGCCGAGGACATCGAGAAGCTCGAGAGCCTGCGCTCGACCATTGAGCCGCTGGCCAACACCGCTTCGCTGGTCATGGGTACCGACGTCGAGAAGCCGGCTGCGAGCATTGCCGTGGTCGACAGCGGCGTCGAGGTCTTTGTGGTGCTCGAGGGCAAGGTCGATCTTTCAGCCGAGAAGGCGCGCCTGGAGAAGGAGATCGCCGCGGCCCAGAAGGAGCTTGCCGGCTGCGAGAAGACGCTCGCGAACGAGGGCTTTGTGGCCAAGGCCGCGCCCGCGGTGGTCCAGAAGAAGAAGGACCGTGCAGCTGAGCTCAAGGAGATCCTGGCGGCGCTGACTGCCCAGGTGGCTGACTTCTCGTAAATTGCACGGAGGGGCGCGTCCCGATGCTTTGCTCTCCGCTGCGAACAGTCCTGCGCAAGACGGACAGCACATTAAGTGCTGTCCTTTGCGTGCGGAACTTGCGAAGAGCAAAGTATCGGGCCGCTCCTAGTTCGTTTGCGTGGTTGTTTGCAGCTGGTTAGTTAGGGCCACTGGGTTGTGGCCTTGATTTTGCTGCAAAGCGGGTAAAGGCTGATTTTGTCAACGCGAGGGGCTCATTATTTTTGATGGGCCTCTTTTTCTGTTATGGGGGACTTTGGGTTATGGCTAAGCGTTCTGGGTCGTATTCTGTGCCGTTCTCGTTTGAGTTGCTTTCGTTTGATGAGGCTGTTGGGCTGGCTGCTGATACGGGTCGGATTTCTGGGGATGCTGGGCCTCTGCTTGAGACGGTTGTTGATATGCTCGATGATCTGGGACGTCCGGATGAGTATTTTGATTGCATTCAGGTTGCCGGTACCAATGGCAAGACTTCGACTACGCGTTTTTCGGCTGCTATCCTTCGCGGCGAGGGGCTCAAAACCGCGCTGTATACGTCGCCGCAACTGGTGCGTTATCCCGAGCGCATGGAGGTCGATGGACGCGTCGTGAGCGACGAGGCCTTTGCCCGTGGCGTTTCGGCCGCTGTTGAGGCGGGGCATCGAGTGAATGCCCGTCGTGTGGCGGCGGGGGAGCGTGCCTATTCCATCACGCCTTTTGACTTGCTGACGACTGCCGCACTTGTAGTTTTTGCCGAGGCCGCGGTGGATGTTGCCGTGCTCGAGGTTGGCATGGGCGGGCGTTGGGACGCCACGAGTGCGACCGATCCCGTCGCCGTTGCCATTACGGGCATTGGGCTCGATCACACGCGTATTTTGGGCGACACGCTCGAGGCCATTGCGGGGGAGAAGGCTGCGGTCATTAAACCCGGGCGCCTGGTTGTACTGGGCGAGGGCACGCATGAGGCGAGTGTTCAGCGCGTGATGGATGCACGTTGTCGTGAGTGCGGCGTTGTTCCGCTCGTGGTGAGTCACGCCACGACTAAGGTGCCGGCGCATGTGGGCGACACGGTTGAGTTCAGTTGCACCACGCCGCGTGCGATCTATACGTCGAGCATGGTTAAGCCGGCGTATCAGCCGCAGAATGCCGCGTGCGCGATTATGCTGTGCGAGGGGTATCTGGGTCGCGAGCTCGATCATGACAAACTCGATGCGTCGCTTATGGGCTGCCCCACGCCGGGCCGATTTGATGTGCTGGGAACCGATCCGCTCAAGCTGATTGACGCCTGTCATAACCCCCAGAGCTGCGAGAACTTTGTGAGCGCACTGGACGAGATCGACCCGTGCGTAGAGAATCGCCCCACGCTGCTGTGTGCCGCGCTGGCCGACAAGGACGTGGCGGGCATCGTCGACGTACTGATTCCGGCGTTCCCCCGCGTAGTCGTGACCCAGACCGATTCCGATCGCGCCCTGCCAGCAGAGGAACTCGCTGCCCTGGTGGGCGCTGACAAGCTGGCCGGCGTGTACCCCAGCGTGCCCGAGGCCCTTGCGGCCCTCGATGCCGCAGACGAGCCCTTTGTTGCCGCCGGCACCATCACCCTAGCCGGCGAAGTAGCCGGCCTGCTGCGTTAACGCCACTCGCAGGGCAGCTAATTTGACCTGTTCGCCACGAAATGGACCTATCTACTACGTTTGACCGGGTACCCTCGACCACGCCGAAAAATGCAAAATTAAAACCGCAGGTAGAAGGCTTGCCGGTTTTGCGAAAACGCGGGTGTGGTCGACCCATGCGGGTCAAACGTAGTAGATAGCCCGTTTTCGTGGCGCGACGTAATCGCAATGCGGCAAAGGGGCCGTCCCTTTGCCGCATTGCCTAGTCTAGGCGGACCGGATTGTGGGGGTAGGCGTTGAGAATCTCGACGCCGCTCTCGGTGACCAGGGCAAGGTCCTCGATGCGGACGCCGGTGCAGCCGGGGAGGTAGATGCCCGGCTCGATGGAGAACGTCATGCCCGGCTCTACGACCTGCTCGTTGACGAGTGAAACGTCGCCCGGCTCGTGGTCCTGCAAGCCGATCGAGTGACCCAGGCGATGCGTAAAGTATTTTCCGTAGCCCGCGTCTTCAATCACGTCGCGCGCGGTACGGTCCAGGTCGCACATGCGAACGCCCGGTGCGATGAGCGCCTCGGCGGCCTCGTTGGCACGGCGCACGATGTTGTAGATGTGTGCCGTCTCCTTGTCCGGCTCGCCCCAAAAGAACGTGCGCGTCATGTCCGAGCAGTAGTTGCAGCGGCGTCCGCCAATGTCGAACAGCACCACGTCGCCACGCTTGAGCACGGTGTCGTCGGGCTCGTGGTGCGGGTCGCCGGCGTTAGCACCAAAGCTCACGATGGGCGGAAAGCTAAAGCCCTCGCAGCCGTGCTTGCGATACAGGCCGAGCATCTGGTCGGCAATCTCGCGCTCCGTCACGCCTTCGTGGACGAGCTTGATCGCGTCGGCCATCACGGCGTCGTTAGCGGCCGAGGACGCGCGCATGAGCTCCTGTTCGGCGTCATCCTTGTGGGTGCGCGCGGCGGTGACGGCAAAGTCGCCCAGGAAAAATTCGCTGGCGGCATGGCGCTCCATGAGCGGCATCAAAAAGCCGGAACGCATGACGGTGTCGATGCCGAGTGGTTTGGTCGGATCGACTTCGCGAGCGATGGCATCGGCCACGACATCGGTATCGGTGTGGTAGGCGATGCGGGCATTGTCATACTCTGGCAGCTGGTGCAGGGCGTTGACTAGGATCACCGGCTCGCTACCGCGTGTGAGCAGCACGCCGCAAAAGCGTTCGAACATATCGGCATAAAAGCCGGTCAGGTAATAGATCGACCACGGGTCGTTTACGAGCAGCTGTGCGCCGGGGTGCTGAGCCTCGAGCGCATCGAGCACGCGCGCCACACGCTGGTCATCGACATGTGCCATGAAACATCCTTTCGCTAGGGTGCCACCATGGTATCCCAAGCCCGGCACATAGGGACGTTCCTTTTATGCCGGTACTTCGGGACACTCCTTGGCATTGCTAGCTTGGCAAGCGTGCAGGCAAAAGTAGCTAAAAGAGCCCCGTCCCTAATTAGCTGCTTAGGCTCGGTCGATGTCCATGCTGGCGATGAGGTCGATGTTGGTGTCTAGGAGGTTCTCCAGCACGACGTCGCCCATGCGGATGGGGGCTTCGACGACCACGCCGCGGATGAGGGCCATGGCTTGGGCGTGGAGCGCCAGCGGGATGGCTTCGGCCGTGCGCACGGGGAGCAGTGCTTCGTCGCCGCCGGATACGGCCACGGTGGTGGTGAGCACGCGCATGGGGCGGGTGAGCTCCTGATGCGCGAACTTATCGCCGCGCGGGCAGCTATTGCCGGTCACGGAGCGTACCGCCGCAACGTGGCCATCGGCGTCGCGCTCGACTTCAACGGTCAGAAGGCATTCGGATGGGCAGGTCGTGCAGTTGAACTGCAGCGTTTCGATCGCGTTCTTGCTCATGGTTTATGCCTCCTCAACGGGATCGACGGATAGGACAATCTCGCTGGCGCCCAGGTCGAGTGCGTGCTGAATCGCCTTTGCCGGCAGCGGGAAGCTTTCCATAACGCTCGGTTTAAACGGGCGGACCTTGCCGGCGAACAGTTCCTCGCCGTCGGCCAAGATTCTCACGCGGGCGGCATCGACTGGCCGGCGCACACGGAAGTTGAGTTTGGTGAGCGCCACAGCCGTAATGCGTCCCGGCAGCGCGTATCCCGCAACGCCGGCAGGGGAGACGGTGAGCTCGCAGTCCGGAACGGCGCCCGCGCCGGTCCCCAGCGCGTACGCCGCCGCGGCCGCACCGGCCCTCTCGGACTCGGTCGTTACGTTGTCGGCCAGATCGTGCACGTGCAGCACGTTGCCGCAGGCAAATATGCCTGGCACGCCCGTTTGCAGGCTCTGGTCCACCACGGCGCCGCGCGTACGGGGGTCCAGCTCCACGCCCGCGCCCACCGAAAGCTCGTTTTCGGGGATCAGGCCCACCGAAAGCAGCAGCGTGTCACACGGAACAATGCGCTCGGTCCCCGGAATGGGCGCCAGGTGCTCGTCGACCCGACTCACCTCGACGGCCTCCACGCGATCGTGCCCGATCACGCGCGTCACGGTGGTGGATAGGTGCAGCGGAATGCCAAAGTCGTCCAGACAGTTCTTGACGTTGCGGCGCAGGCCGTTGGCGTACGGCATGAGCTCGTATACGCCCTCGACCGAAATTCCCTCGAGTGTGCAGCGGCGCGCCATGATCAGCCCGATGTCGCCCGAGCCCAAAATGACGGCACGCGAGCCTGGCTTGAGATTTTCGATATTGATGTATCGCTGCGCCAGGCCTGCCGTAAACACGCCGGCGGGTCGGCTGCCGGGGATCTTAATCTCGCTGCGGGTGCGCTCGCGGCATCCCATGGCAAGGACGACCGCTCGTCCGGTGAGCTGCAGCATGCCGGCGGGGCTCATGAGCGTGACGGTATGGACCGCGGTGTCTTCCGCAGGCTCGCCTGAATCAATCTCAATCACCATGCTGTTCAGGAACAGCGCAATGTCGGTTGCGTGCACCTGGTCGATAAAGCGCTGCGCGTACTCGGGACCGGTGAGCTCCTGTTTAAAGTGCGAAAGGCCAAAGCCGGGGTGGATGCACTGGCGGAGGATGCCGCCCAAGTGCTGCTCGCGCTCCACGATGGCCACGCGCGCGTCGGCCTTATGAGCGGCCAGCGCGGCCGCCATACCGGCAGGTCCGCCGCCGACAACGACCACGTCGAAGGATTGCGTTTGTACGGCTTCTACGACGCCGCAATCAATCGCGCTCGATCCGAATTCCGCCATCCTAGCGCACCCCCTTCAGTGGTCCCTCGACCAACCAAGATCCGGCATCCTCCAACAGCACCTCGCTGGGGTCGCAGCCCAGCTCGCGTGCTAGGATCGCTACCACACGGCTCTGGCAAAAGCCGCTCTGGCACCGACCCATGCCAGCACGACAACGGCGCTTGACGCCCTCGACCGAAACCGCGCCCGGCTGGCGTCGGATCGCGGCCACGATCTCGGCCTCGGGCACCGTCTCGCAGCGGCAGACAATCTGTCCCCACGCGGGGTCGGACTTGATTAGCTCCTCCTTGTGCGCCAGCGGTGCGCGGTCAAAGTCGTCCGGCGCACGGCGAATCGGGTTCCAGTCCTCCCGCTCATGCAGTTCCACGCCCGCCTCGCGCAGTACCTGCTCCATGCGCTCGGCAATGGCCGGCGCGCTTGCCACACCCGGCGACTGAATGCCCGCTGCCTGGAAAAGCCCCGGCACAACGGCCGACTGACCAATAAAGAAGTCGTTTGTTCCCTGAATGACCGGACGCCCGCCGGCAAATGCGCGCACCACGCGGCGCGTATCCAGATCGGGCACCAGCTTGCGCGCGCCGCTCAGCAGCGCGTTCACATCGCTCGCATAGGTCTGCGTGTCGCCCGGCTCGCGCACGGCGGCGGTTGCGGTAATCACGGTGTTGCCATGAACGGTCCCCGTCACGATGACGCCCTTGGAAATTGGCGTGGGCACTGGGTAGAGCGGCATGAGCGCGCGCGGCTCCTTGTCCAGCACTACGATATTGCCCTGGCGCCAGGCCATCTGGAACTCCTCTGCGCCCGCCATACGCGAGATGTCCGCGGCACCGTTGCCCGCGGCGTTGATCAGGTAGTGGCAGCGCACGTTGCCAGCGGGGGTCACCAGCGTAAAGCGCGCGTCGTCGCCCGAGCCCGCGACTTCAATCGCTTCCACCGATGCGGACCGCTTAAACGTCACCTCGTTGGCCACGGCGTTCTCCAGCGCGGCGATGGCAACCTCAAACGGGTCGACGTAACCGGTCGAAGGGCACCATAGCGCGCACGTGGCCTGGGCACTCGCGCGCGGTTCCAGCTCGTGGATGCGCTCGGGGCCGATAATCGACAGCTCGGGCACACCGTTGGTCAGACCATTCTGGCGCAGCTTCTCCAGGCGTGCGCGGTCTTCGTCGTTAAACCCCAGCACCATCGACCCGGTGCGGCAGAACAGAAAGCCCAGCTCCTGCGCCCACGTACCGTACAACTCGCAACCACGGGCGTTGACCTGCGCCTTTACGGTGCCCGGCGCCGGATCGTAGCCGGCGTGCACCAGGCCGCCGTTGGCCTTCGACGCGCCCAGCGCGATGTCGTTGGCCGCCTCGACCACGCAAATGGAAAGGTCAAATCTCGCGAGCTGTCGCGCGATAGCGCATCCGGTGATGCCCGCGCCGACAATCGCGATATCAAACGTTTCTGCCACAGTGCCTCCCAGACGAGTTGACAGGCTGTCAATAGGACTATCCTACGGTCTGCACATCCCAAGTGCGGCGGCAATGCGGCGAACAGCCCCGCAAAACCCGCCAACGGTAGGCGAGGGGAGGCCCGGCAACGTCGACAACCTCGTCCGCCGACAACTACGGCAACCGTTCGTCTCGATCTGTAACAGTTAGACGAGGATTCCGCTCCCACCTGTTATAGATTGAGATGTTTGTGTCCGCGCCAGCCCCGCTTGCAACCGAAGTCCCATATAAACAAACCCCGTGGTAAACTTGACCGGACTGTTAATATTCCGAAAGGTACCCGTAATGTCCAAGTACATCTCCGAGCTTATGTCGCCGCAGCTTATGGGCGTCGTCTATGCCTTCGTTGGCTTTATCATCGCCCTGTATGTGCTGTCGGTTGTCTATGTGTTCATCGACGCTCGCCGCCGCGGCGCCAGCGCCTACGTGGCATGGGGCATCATCGCCCTCATCCCGTTTGTGGGCCTCATCGCCTACCTGGTCCTGCGCCCGCATTCCTACGCGGCCGACCGCGAGGAGCAGGAGCTGGACATGGCCCTGCGCGAGCGTCAGCTTGCCCAGTACGGCACCTGCCCGCAGTGCGGCGCCCCCATCGAGAAGGACTTTGTCGTGTGCCCGGTGTGCGACACCCAGGTTCGCAACGTGTGCCCCAGCTGCCATCGCCCGCTCGACGCGCACTGGAAGGTCTGCCCCTACTGCCGAACTCGCATCCAGTAACGCATCCATCGCCGGGCCGGCCGCAGGCCACGGGCACCGCACGCCCCGCAGCCCTGCCCCCACACGATGAAGCATGCGTAGAAAATCGCCCGCCGTGCCATTAAGGTGCGGCGGGCGCTTGTATACCAAGGCAACCTGCCTATAATGATGCAAGTCAAAAACGCCGAGCGCATCGCACGCACTTGCATCAGGCATCCGAGAGGAGAAAACATACCCATGAAGGCACTCTACAATGACGGTTCGGTGGCCGAGCTCCCGCAGGACGAGGTCACGCACGTCATCCGCCACTCTGCCGCGCACATCATGGCGCAGGCCATCAAGCGCCTCTATCCCGAGGCCGACTTTGCCTACGGTCCCGCGACCGACAACGGTTTTTACTACGACGTCGACCTGCCCGAGGGCGTCAAGATCAGCGAGGACGATTTCCCCGCGATCGAGGCCGAGATGAAGAAGATCGTCAAGGAGAACCTCAAGTTCACCGTGTACGAGAAGCCCCGCGCCGAGGCCATCGCCCTTATGGAGGAGCGCGGCGAGAAGTACAAGGTCGAGCACATCGGCGACCTGGACGAGGACGCCCGCATCACCTTCTACCAGCAGGGCGACTACATCGACATGTGCGTCGGTCCCCACATCTGCTACACCAAGGCGCTGAAGGCCTTTAAGCTCACCGGCGTCTCGGGTGCTTACTGGAAGGGTGACAAAGACAACAAGATGCTCACCCGCATCAACGGCGTCGCCTTTGCCACCAAGGAAGAGCTCGACGAGCACATGCACATGCTGGAGGAGGCCAAGAAGCGCGACCACCGCAAGATCGGCCGCGAGATGGACCTCTTTATGATGCGCGACGAGGCCCCCGGCTTCCCGTTCTTCCTGCCCAACGGCATGATCCTTAAGAACACGCTGCTGGACTACTGGCGCGAGATCCACCACAAGGCCGGCTATGTTGAGATCTCCACGCCGCTCATCATGAACAAGCAGCTGTGGAAGACCTCGGGCCACTGGGACCACTACAAGGACAACATGTACTCCACCGTCATCGACGACGAAGAGTACTGCATTAAGCCCATGAACTGCCCGGGCGGCGTGCTGGTGTATGCCTCCAAGCCGCACTCCTACCGCGAGCTGCCCATCCGCGCCGGCGAGATTGGCCTGGTGCACCGCCACGAGCTGCGCGGCGCCCTGCACGGCCTGTTCCGCGTGCGCTGCTTTAACCAGGACGACGCCCACCTGTTTGTGCGTCCCGACCAGCTGACCGACGAGATCGTGGGCGTGGTCAACCTTATCGACTCCGTGTACCAGAAGTTTGGCTTTAAGTATCACGTTGAGCTTTCCACCCGCCCCGAGGACTCCATGGGTTCGGACGAGGATTGGGCTCGCGCCGAGGAAGGCCTGCGCACCGCTCTGGAGCAGTTGCATATGGACTACGAGGTCAACGAGGGCGACGGCGCCTTCTACGGCCCCAAGATCGACTTCCACCTGGAGGATTCGCTCGGCCGCACCTGGCAGTGCGGTACCGTCCAGCTCGACTTCCAGATGCCGCTCAACTTTGACCTGGAGTACGTGGACGCCGACGGCACCAAGAAGCGCCCCATCATGCTGCATCGCGTGTGCTTCGGCTCCATCGAGCGCTTCATCGGTATTCTGATTGAGCACTTTGCGGGTAAGTTCCCCACTTGGCTGGCTCCCGTGCAGGTCAAGGCACTTCCCGTCTCTGAGAAGAGCCGCGACTACGCCCACGAGGTGTGCGCCAAGCTGGAGGAGGCTGGCATTCGCGTGGTCTGCGACGACCGCGACGAGAAGATTGGCTATAAGATTCGCGAGGCCCGCAGCATCGACCGCGTGCCCTACATGCTCATCCTGGGCGAGAAGGAGGTCGAGGCCGGCAACATCTCCGTCCGCGATCGCTCCAACGAGACCGTTCAGATGAGCGTTGACGAGTTTGTTGCCAAGGTGACCGAGGAGATCAAGACTCGCGCCTAAGGCAAGCTGCACAACAATTAACAAAGGCGACCGTCCACAAAGGGCGGTCGCCTTTTTTCTTACCAAAATAAGAAAAGCCGCTGGTTGAGCGGCTTTTCTTGTTGCACAAAAAGGTACAGGTTTTTGTAGAGGGGTATGTAGATGTACCTACTAGCTGTACATTTTGCGTAATCTGGGCAAACGCTGATTAATTGCTCGTATAATTTCGTCTATCGAAAGATACAAAAACCTGTACTTTTGCGACTGCGCCTAGCTGCGAGCGAGAAGCCTGTTCTAAACGCCCCTGCATTTGCGTACATCGCAAAGCCAAAAGAGGGGGCGAGAACATGGAACAGACGGCACGGCGCCAAGAGCAGCTGCCGGGCGCTTTTAACGGCGCCACCACCAACAGCCAGCACGGCCGCGTCCGCTGGTATCTGGTTCACACCCCCAATGGAAAAGAGCGCGAGACCTGTGAAAAGGTCCGTCGAATTATCCCGCACGAGTTGATGCAGGACGCTTTTGTGATGCAAAAGGAGTTCTGGTTTAAGCAGGACGGCGCCTGGTCGCTCCAAACCAAACCCATGTACAAGGAATACTTCTTCGTCGCCACGCACGATGCCGCCGCGCTCGATAGGGCTTTGGCCCAGTTGAGCTTTGGCTGCCGCATTGCCGGCAGCAGGGAGCGGGCCTATGCGCCCATGCCGGACGACGCGCAGGACTGGTACCGCAGCGTGCTCGACGACGACGGCGTTGTGCGCAACAGCGTGGCCCGTATAGAAGACGGCGTGCTGCACATAGAGCAGGGGCCCTTGGTGGGGCAAGAAGCCCGCGTAAAGAAGATCGATCGTCATAACCGCTGGTGCCTGGTGGATGTAGGCGAAGGCGACTCCGCATTTAGGGAGCTGCTTGCGCTGGACGTGCCTAGCAAGACGTAAGGGGACGTTGCGCCAGCAGTTAATTCAAATTTTGAGTTCATAGATGGGGCGGGTTCCTGGGGACAGGAACGTATGTTTTATTGTGGCTGAAAAAGAAGTAACAGAGAGCTGTGTATCCGTGGGGGACGCACTGGCTATTAAAGAGATTAAACCGAGCGGTACGCTTGGCTACCGCTTTATTAAGAGGCTGTTTGACCTTGTATTCAGTCTTTTGATGAGCGTACTGCTGCTTATCCCTATCGCCATTGTGTGTGCGCTCATCAGCCTTGAATCGCCTGGCAGTCCTATGTATACGCAAGAACGAGTTGGCAAGGGCGGAAAGACCATCAAGATTTTTAAGCTCCGCAGCATGGTCTCCGACGCTGGCGAAGTACATAAGTACCTTAGCCCTGAGCAGCTACATCAGTGGGAAGTTGAGCGCAAGGTTGACGATGACCCCCGCATTACCAAGGTTGGTCGGTTCATCCGTAAGTGCTCAATTGACGAGATGCCGCAGTTTCTCAATGTGCTGAACGGCGATCTTTCCGTCATTGGGCCGCGCCCCATTACACAGGATGAGCTCGAGCTGCATTTTACTGATGAAGAAAAAGCTGAGTTGCTTTCTGTTCAGCCTGGCATTACGGGCCTGTGGCAGGCGACTGATCGTAATGCCGCGACGTTTGAAAGCGGTTTGCGGCAGAAGATTGAGCTCCGTTACGTGCGTAACCGCTGTTTTCGTATGGACTGGAAATGCTTCACGGGCACCTTTGGTGCAATGTTCGGCAAGGAGAGGACGGGTCGTTAAATGCAGACAACTGATACTTGTTCTTACAGTGTATTGATGAGTATTTACAAAAATGAAAAACCCGCCTTTTTGATTCAGGCTTTAGACAGCATGCTAAATCAAACGGTTTCTCCGTCTGAAATTGTCATGGTCAAGGATGGTCCGCTTACACGCGAGCTTGAAGCCGTGCTTTCAGATTATGACTCGAAGCATTCGGGTCTCTTTAATTTTATCTCCTATGATGAAAATCATGGGCTTGGCTATGCCTTGCGCCAGGGTATGCTCGCTTGCTCTAATGAAATCGTCGCACGCATGGATACAGATGATGTAGCTCGATCTGACCGTATGGAAAAGCAGCTTGCCGCCATTGATGGAGGACTTGATATGGTCGGGAGCGACGTTGTCGAATTTATTGAGTCACCCGATAAGCCCATCGCTTCGACCGATCTTCCCAAGGGTATGGATGCTATCTTCGTCTACTCAAAGAGGCGCAATCCCTTTCGCCACCCTCCGATGACATTTAGAAAGTCGAAGGTTATGGAGGCCGGTAACTACAGTTCTGATTTTCTATATTTCGAGGACTGGGACCTTTTTAATAGGATGCTTGCATGCGGCTGCAAGGCAGATAACCTAGGTGAACCGCTTGTGGCGATGCGCGTAAGCGAAGATTTTTATGCTCGCAGGGGAGGGCGGAATTATCTCAAACATGCAAAAGCTTTTAAGAAGGCTCAGGTTAAGAACGGATATTTTTCACCCTGGGATTATATTTGCTCATATTATCCTCACCTCATTGTTTCATTAATGCCCAATACGGTCCGTGCTTATATCTATAGCCATTTGCTGAGAAAAAAATGCGGGAGAATTAAATGCTAGCCGCTGAATATATTTCCTCTTCTTTTGATGCTTTGTCCGCAGGAAATGAGAAGGGGCCAATTATTTCAATTATTATTCCTGTTTACAATGTCAAAACTTATTTAGATAGTTGTCTTAATTCACTTCTTGAACAAGTAGCTCAAAATGAAGGGTTTGAAAGGGCGCTTGAGGTCATTCTTGTTAATGATGGCTCAACAGACGGTTCAGAAAAAGTTTGTGATGTTTGGGCTAAAAGGTATAAATGGATTCGAGTTTTTCATAAGGAAAACGGTGGATTATCTTCTGCAAGGAATTATGGGTTAGATTTCGCTCGAGGAGAGTACGTTCAATTTGTTGACTCAGATGATGAACTTGCTCTTGGGTATCTCGATACCATTTTTAAAATGATAAAGGCTAAGCATCCCGATGTGATCATTTTTCCGTTTTCGTACCTTTCAGAAGACGGAAATAAGCTAACTAGTGCTAAAAAATGTAATGGTTATAAGGCGATGGGAAGTTTAACGCAATCCGAGGCATTAAAGGCGTTATTCGAAGATCGACTTTTTTCTTATGCATGGTCATATGTTGTTCAAAAGAAAGTATTTGATTCGGGCATTCGTTTTCCTAGGGGATATTTTCTTGAGGACATGGCTACTTTTTATAAGATTGTCTTGTCTGTGCATAAATTGGAAGTTATTCCGGATCCGCTGTATTTATATCGCGTTCGTCGTGGGTCAATAACCGGGACCCGTAATGCTCTTGTTTACAAAAGTGGACTCTGGGTTGTAAATGAGATCATAAGCGACTTTTCGGGAACTGAGTATGATCTGCTTGCGAGACGTTGGGTACTTTTATATTTATGCAAATGGGAGTGCTCCCTTATTGCGGATGTTGCAAATATTTCTTCTGAAGATAAATCTAATTTCTTGCATTTATACGATCAAAGAATAGATGAATTAACACAGTGGCTTTCTTCAGCGGATGTTGGGAAATCGGCATCAAAGAGACTTGCCCTATTACACGTTTTTAAGAAGACGCCTCGATGGGTATTGAGGTTAATTTATTTACTTAGGGATTTACATCGCTAAATCGCTTATATCGCATGTCGGTCATTTTGGAATTCGATTTTAGTTTGGATCGCTATCTTGATTAACGTTCTTCAGATATTGCCTTCGTTAACGCTGGATTCAGGTGTTAACAGTTTTGTTATGAACATGAACCGGTATATAGACCCTGAGGCATTTCATTTTGATTTTTTTCACCACGCTTTGGAAGACGGCGAGCTTCCTCCAAATAGCATTGATGATTCTGTTCGTGCGTCTGGCAGTGAGGTTTATGCTGTAGAACATGGAAAATCTTCACCATTTAGATTTATTCGTGAGGCCAATTCAGTTCTTGAAGAGATTGCCGGAAACTACGATATAGCACATTGCCATGTCCCTAATAATGCTTTCGTTACCCTTCGCGCCTGTAAACGCGCCGGAGTAAAGACGAGAATTATCCATAGTCATCTTAATAGTTCATCTGACAATGCCATTCACCGTTTGCGAAACGTCCCGCTTATTGCGCTTGGCAAACGTTTTGCGAATGCCTATTCCGCCTGCTCTAACGAAGCTGGCAAATACTTGTTTGGCAATGCGCCGTTTGAACTTATAAACAACGGTATTTGTCTTGACGATTTTGCATATAACGTTAACACCCGTGAGAGCCTGCGTGCAGAACTTGGTATTTCTGAGAACGCTCCGGTGATAGGTTGCGTGGGGCGTTTTGTTAAGCAAAAGAACTATTCTTTTGCTATTGATGCGTTTGCGACTTATATCAAAGATGTGCCAGAAGCTCGCTTGATTATTCTCGGCGATGGAGAGGGACGCCGTGCGTTAGAAGACAAGATTGCCTCTCTTGGTCTTTCAGGCAAAGTACTTTTGCTAGGTGTTCGCAGCGATGTCGCTCGCTTTTATTCGGTTTTTGACGTGTTCTTTATGCCTTCCCTATATGAAGGATTGCCCATTTCTGCCGTTGAAGCCCAGGCAGCCGGCTTGCCGTGCGTGTTTTCGACGAATGTTCCCGCTGAAAGCGATGTTGTTGGGAATGGCAGGTTTGTCGATTTGGGATCTTCACTTGAAAACTGGGTCAGGGAGATATCTGCCGCTATCGGAGACGGGCGCGAGGCATTCGCTGGAGAAAGGCTGGCTAAGGCTGGCTATTCCGCAGAGGCAAATGCAGAAAAACTGATGGAGTATTATGAGGAGCTTTTGAAACGGGTTCCTGGTAAGTGAGTAGCAGGGTTAATGATAATGAAACAAGGTGTAAGGCAAACTGGCGTGGGGGCTACGAAGTCGGTTCATCCGTACAGTCATATTGGCCGGATGGCGTTTAGCGACAATTCAACATTTTCAGATAATTATAAAAAGCTGTATTTAATCGCATTTTCATTGTATTTTATCGCCTACAACCTAAATTTCACTACCTTTCGCGACCTTAGTTTTCTTCATCTTGATTTGTTTTATCTTGGAGTCAGGGCATTTTGCACGGTAGTTTTGACAGCTCATATTTTGCATTTGGGTTTTTCACGGTGGCAGATTGCTCTGTTTTCTATCTGTGCCTGCGTGGTTATCTCGTCAACAGCGTTTTCGGGAAGTTGGAATATTCTTTTGCTCTTCCTGTTTGTCGTTGCCGGAAAAGGTGTTGACGTTCGCGATGTTGCTTCAGTTTCTTTCTGGTGCTCACTCGGAGTAATTCTTGTAACGGTATCGGCGGCTAGCGCTGGCTATATTTCGTCGATTACGATGAATTCTCTAAACAACACACTTAGGCAGGCTCCTGGTTTTACACATCCCAACAGTCTTGGTGTCCTTTTGCTTTCTATGACATGTGCTTTTACGGTTCTGCGGTTTCGAAAAGCAACCGTTGTTGACGTGATATTTTACGGCTTTATTTACTACTTGTGTCGTGTGGTGGTTTTTTCAAGAACTTCAGCTCTGTGCATACTGTTATTAGCATTTTTGGCAATTCTCGCAACGCTCTTGAGGGGAAAGGCTTTCGATCGATTGCTCATTACACTGGGAATCGGCGCTTTTATTATTTTGAGTTTATCGACTTATTATTTTATGTATTCCTATAATCCTTCTGTGGGCTGGATGCGTGAGCTCGATTCCGTTCTTTCTGCAAGACTTGCCCTCATGCATTATTTTACAGTTTCGTTTCCGCCGTTGCCGTTCGGCTTTGATTTCGATGATGCCTTTATTCGATTCGGCAATTTCAGTACCTTTTTGGTTGATAATGCATATGCGCATATAGTTCTTGAGTCGGGTATCTTTGTGGCTATTCTTATGAATGTTGCATGGCTTGCAACACTTGTGCAAGCCTTTTGTTGCGGCAAGCTAAGCCCGGCTATATTCGGTTTAATCATCTTTTCATTCGTTGCTTTTTGTGAGACCTCTGCTTTCTTTATCTGTATTAACTTTAATTTAATCGGTATGTCCGAGGCTCTTTACTCTATGCAGCGAGAGCATTCGGTTTCGTCTTGCAAAGATGAGGTTTTTCATGGCTAGAGACTATGTTGGGATTATCCAGAGGAAGATTCGCGAGCAGACTAATCCTTTATTTGTAAAGAGTCGTCGTCAGCGTTTAAATCGTTGCGATTTTTCTATTATTTCAAATAATTGTTGGAGTGGGTCTGTCTACCGCTATTTTGGACTTCCGTACCAATCACCGACGGCGGGTCTTTATTTCTTCGCTTCCGATTACGTTAGGTTCTCTGCGAACCTCAGGCACTACCTTGCCTCACCCCTCGAGTTTATTGACGCTCATGAATCATTGCATTTCGACGTTTTGAAGAATCGAGGGGAAGTTGATAAACCGATTGCCTTAATCGATGACATTGAGATTGTTTTCCTTCACTATTCAACAGCGAAGGAAGCAGCTGAAAAGTGGTACAGACGTGTTGACCGACTCAATTGGAACAACCTATTTATCAAGTTTAGCCAGATGAATGGTTGTACCGAGGAAGATCTCCGCAAGTTCGATGAGATCAGTTTTCCCAACAAACTCTGTTTCACTGCGACGCGTCGACCTGATTTAGAATGCGCTGTCTTTCATCCTGCCTCGGTTAATGATGGTCAGATACTAAACGATACAGACAGATTCTCGCAAGGTCTTGATCTGTATGATTGGTTAAATCGTGAGCCCGCTTCCTATCCCTTTGGATAAATAATCGATTTGTGAATTGGCTTGGAGTTACTTTGATACCAAAGAAGATTCATTACATATGGTTGGGTGGAAACCCGCTTCCGCCATTAGCAAAAAAATGCCTTTCTTCCTGGCGTAAATTTATGCCTGATTATGAGATTGTGCGATGGGACGAGTCGAATTTAGACTTTGGCCTCTGTGAGTATGCTTGCGAAGCATATAAAGCTAAAAAGTGGGCATTTGCCAGTGATTACGCTCGGTTTAAGATTCTCTACGAGCAGGGTGGCATATACCTCGATACTGACGTGGAAGTTATTCGTTCGTTGGAGCCCATTCTCGAACGAGGTCCATACATGGGATTCGAGGTTGACTGCAGCGAGACAACTAAAGGAACGGTTGCTTCTGGGCTTGGCCTGGCGGCCAATCCTGGGCTTGGCCTGTATAGGGACATCCTTGATTCTTACGAACAGGATCATTTTATCAAAGATGATGGAAGTTACGACCTTACTACAGTCGTTGATAGGGTGACTGATATCCTCCGTAAAAAAGGGCTTCGTGACGTCCCCGGAATTCAAGAAGTCGCTGGCGTGCGTATTTATCCGAGTGAATATTTTTGTCCTAAAGACCCTATAAATTCTCGCTTAATACTTACCGAAAACAGCTATTCAATTCACCACTATGATGGATCTTGGACGACGAGTAAGCAAAGGATCCATAAGAGAATTTCTTATCTAATTGGTCCAAAAGCGACCACTGCTTTAAAAAAAATTATCGGACGATAGGTGAGGATGTGGCTTACAAAGACCCGGAGAGGTTTGGCATTGGTTCAAGTGGGTTCAACGCCGTCAGTGTCATCATTCCCGCTTATCAGGCAGAGGAGACCATAGAACGTAGCGTCACTAGTGCACTTTCGATTGGTCCTGCTCTTCGAGAGATTGTTGTAGTTGATGACGGGTCGACTGATGACACGAGTGTAATTGTGGCGCGGCTTGCGAATTGCGATGATCGGATAAGGTTAATTCGTCAGCAAAATAAAGGTCGTTCTGCTGCACGAAATGTTGGGTTGGCGGCGGCTCATGGTTCTTGGATTATGTTCCTTGATGCCGACGATTATCTGTTCCCGGGTGACTATGAGGTGCTAATTGATGCGGCTGTTATAAATGACCTTGGCCTTATTATTTGCCAGCATTCGTGTTCTGATGCTGGCAAAACGGAGGTACGGGATACAAGAACGTCTTTGTCTGACATATCTATTGTTTCCGCCGATTCGCTCAAACGGGTTATGGTTGATGGTGGATGGAATGGCTTTGTGAAGGATGCGGAACGCTATGAATTCAATGCTGCTTGGTCTCGTTTGTACCGGCGTGATCTGATTAGTGAGGCCGTCAATCGCTTGGGTACGAATTTTGCGCCTTTTCCTTTGGGGCTTAGGTTTTCGGAAGATCGTATCTTTAATCTTGAGTATCTTTGGCTGCTTGAGAACGGTAAGGTGGCATTTTTGCCGTTTTGCGCGTATCACTGGGATGTTGACAGATCCTCTACGTGCGGCGTCGTGCGTCCACAGGACGTTGACTCGCTTGTGCGTTACTCAGCCGTTGTCGAGGTCATGCGTGACCGTGGCTTATTTGGAGAGCGAGAGGCTCGACTTCTTTTGGCACGTGAGTTTATGGGGCAGTTTAACAGGGCGACTAAGTCGGGCTCGTTGCTTTCGGAAGTTCAGGAGGCGTGGTTCAGAGCTTTCGATGCCGTGTGGCTGCGCGAGCACCTTGTGGAGTGTCCCCGGGATAGTTTGGGGATGCACGGTGAGTGGCGTCTTGCTTGGGAGCTTCTCTCGAAAGGTAAGTTGCATGCTGCATTCGCGATTTACGGTGCGCTAGCGGGGGTTCGTGCTGTGATTAAACACTGACACCATTTGTATTTGCCATATGGCTTCCATGTATATTTTTGTTTTAATTAAGATATTGGGTGTGAGATATTGAAATCGGCGATTTTAACAATTCAGAGTATCAACTACGGGAATAGGCTTCAGAACTATGCTTTGCAAACAGTTTTGGAGCACTGCGGTAATTGCGTGGAGTCGCTTGGGCGTGAGGCCGGCTTTCGTGGTTCGACAGTTACAAAGTTAAAAACAGTAAAACGAAAGCTGGGCGCATTAGGGCATCGTGGTGACAAGATCGGATCCTTTAGGCACTTCGATTCGCAATTCATTGCCTTCTCGAATTCAATAGTTTCAAAAGAGTATTCCTCACCGGGGCTAGCATCGTTTTACGATAACTTTGTCATTGGCTCCGATCAGGTTTGGAATCCTGATTTCGAGTTTAATAGCGAACTGGAATATCTTCCGATGGTCCCTGCAGAAAAGAAAATTGCTTATGCCGCCAGTTTCGGTGTGAGTGAGATCACGGAGAACCGTGAAAAAACTGCCGAGTTACTTGATGGAATCAAATACATTTCCGTCCGTGAGGCTGCGGGTGCAAATATTGTTCATGACCTTACTGGTCGCGATGTTCCTGTAGTGCTTGATCCGACATTGCTGCTCGATCCAGCAGACTGGCAAAAGGTCTCTGTCAAACCCGGTAAGGTTGACTGCAGCAGTCCTTACGTATTCAAATACGTTCTTGGAAACGATGTTAATGATGGTCGCATTGCTGCCCTCGCCGCTTCACGAGGTCTTGAGGTCATCGATGTCTTGGACGACGCACTTGCAATTGGTCCATCTGAGTTCGTTTGGCTTATCGCCCACAGTGATCTTGTTTGTACCGATTCCTTCCATGCGAGTGTATTTGCGCTGCTGCACCATAGGCCACTCGCCGTTTATGAACGCGTGAGTGCCGATGCCGACATGTCCTCGCGTTTTGACACACTGTGCTCTAACTTCGGACTCGTTGGGCATCGTTCTTCTGAGGCATCTTTTGATGAGGAAGCCATCTTCGGTACTGATTGGGATGGTGTAGAGCTGCGTCTCGCTGCGCTTCGTGAGTCCTCGCTTGTTTGGCTTCGAGGCGCCCTGGACGGTGTCGCTCGTGGCTAGCCAGCGCAAGGCCGGCGTAATGCTCGGCTACCTCAATATTGTTGTTAAAAACCTCGTCAACCTGGTCTATACACCCATGCTCCTGGCATTTGTCGGCCAGGCTGACTATGGCGTTTACCAAACGTCTAACTCGTTTGTATTTTCGCTGACGCTTTTGACCTTTGGTTTTTCCGAGGCGTATATTCGCTTCTATACCCAAAGACGTGCGACTGGGGATGAGTCAGATATCCGCAGACTTAACGGCATGTATCTAATTCTTTACGTTATTGTCAGCACTATTGCTCTGTTTCTCGGGCTCCTATTTGCAGGTAATGTTGAATTCTTCTTCTCCGGGAGCTTTACGTTCGATCAGGTTGGCCTTGCTGGGCAGCTTATGGGGATAATGGCGTTCAATGTTACGGCCACCCTTTTTTCCACAGTCTTCGACGCCTATATTCTCGCCCATGAGCAGTTTAAGTTTCAGCAGACGCGACAGATGTTTACTTCATTGGCTACGCCCGGTGTGGCATTCGTCCTTCTTAATCTTGGTCTGGGTGCAGTTGGCGTTGCTTTTGCCCAGCTGGGCGTTACTTTGACGTTGCTAGTGCTCAATGCGAGATTTGCCATCTTTAAGCTTGGCATGAGATTTGATGTTCGTCGCTTTGACTTCTCGCTATTTGCTGCTATTGCAGTATTTAGTGCTTGGATTTTTTCTAATCAGGTCTGTGAACTCATTAATCAGAGTGTGCCAAACATGCTGCTTGGCGCGCTATCGGGTGCAAGCACTGTTGCCGTCTTTGCCGTTTCTTTGCAGATAAGGCAAGTTTTTTATTCGTTATCTACTACCATGTCTAACGTGTTTGTCCCGCTTATCAACCGTATCGTTGCGGAAAGTAACGATAACGATCAGCTAACTTCTCTTATGACGCGTGTCGGCAGATATCAGGCGTTGTTGTTTTGCTACGTCTTTGGCGGTTTTGTCCTATTGGGGCGGTTTTTCATCGTTAAGTGGGCTGGAGAGGATTTCTCCGATGCATATTGGCTCATCGTGCTTATGGTTGCGCCGTTGATCATTCCTTTGACTCAGAATACAGGAATCGAGATTCAACGAGCTAAAAATAGGCACAAGGCCAGAAGCGTTGCGTACCTCTGTATGGCGGCCATTAATCTCGGTTTGACTGCGGTGCTAGCTGGGCCTTTTGGCTATTGGGCGCCCGCTATTGGTTATGTGACTTACATATTTCTTGGCTGCGGTGTATTTATGAACTGGTATTACCAACGCTATATCGGGCTTGATATGTTCAAGTTTTGGAAGAGGATCCTTCCGGTTGTGTTTGTCACTGTGCTCGTTGTTGTTGTTTGTCTTGCGGGCACATCCTTGGTGCCGGTATCCAGCTGGCTATCTTTTTCGCTCTGGGGTGCGTTATATAGTTTTGTAATGGTCGCTTGTTTCTGGAAGTTCCTTCTCGATTCTCGAGAGCGCAAAGCCGTCTTTGCGAGATTGCCCTATTTGCATCGCCAATAAAGGAAGGTTGATAATGCAAAATAGATACACCGATGAACGTAATGTTCAAATTCTTGTTTCACTATTAAAGCAGCATGGCATTAAACGGATTATCGCAAGCCCCGGCACTACTAACATTACTTTTGTCGAGTGTCTTCAGGGCGACCCGTTCTTTGAAGTGTTTTCATCCGTTGACGAACGATCTGCTGCTTATATGGCCTGCGGCATGGCCGCGGAGACCGGAGAACCCGTCGTTCTTTCATGTACGGGAGCTACCGCTTCTCGTAATTACCTGCCTGGTTTGACTGAGGCCTTTTACCGCAAGCTTCCCGTTCTAGCTGTTACGTCTACTCAGCATCCTGGCCGTATCGGACGCAACGTTCCCCAGGTGATGGATCGACGCAGCCCGCTTAACGATGTGTGTGTTTATAGCTTCCAGTCGCGTTCTATCGCATCTGCGGACGATCGTCTTGAGTGCGAACTTTGCACCAATGAGGCTCTTCTGGAGCTCACGCGCCACGGAGGTGGACCGGTTCATATCGATTTAGTCACTACCTATAGTGATGGTTTTTCTGCTGACGGTCTGCCTGTTGCACGCAAAATCGATCGTATCTTCCCGGGCGATGACCTTCCGCCGCTCGAGGGTAAGCGGGTAGAGGTATTTGTTGGCGCTCATCGCCCGTGGAGCGAAAAGTTGGCCGCTGCTGTTGATTCGTTCTGCGCTACGTATGGCGCTGCTGTGCTATGTGATCAAACGAGCAACTATCGTGGCGCTTATCGTGTTCTTGCGGGGCTTGTTTCAAAGCAAGAATGCGGTCAGATTGCCTGCAACCATGCCGATGTGATTGTCTACATCGGTGATATCTCTGGTGCATATCTCAATCTTCCCGCCTGTGAAGTGTGGCGTGTTAACCCTGATGGGCGGATTCGTGAGCCCTTTGGCACCCTGCGCTATGTCTTCGAGATGAACGAGCAAGAGTTCTTTGAGTCTTATGCCGCGAAGACCGATTCGATGGCTACCTTCAACGTTTCTGATGAATGGAACGCTGCTGACGCCTCTCTTCGTGATCGTATGCCGGAACTTCCTTTTTCCAATATCTGGTGCGCTGAGCAGATGGCGTCTGAACTCCCTGAGAATGCGGTGCTACATCTTGGCATTCTTAACACGCTGCGGAGTTGGAACTTCTTTGAGACTCCAAACAGCGTTTCTTGTTTTTGTAACACGGGCGGTTTTGGTATCGATGGCTGCGTTTCCACTTTGATAGGCGCTTCGCTCGCTTCTCCCGAAAAGTTGTTTTTTGGAGTTGTGGGAGACCTTGCGTGCTTCTACGACCTTAACTCTATGGGCAATCGCCATGTCGGGTCAAACCTTCGTATCATGCTGGTCAATAACGGTGTTGGCACCGAGTTCAAAAACTATAGTCATAAGGCTGCACAGTTTGGCGAAGATGCTGATTCCTTTATGGCTGCCCGCGGTCATTTTGGTGCTCAATCCCCTGATCTCATGCATCATTATGCTGAGGATCTTGGTTTTGAATATCTAAGCGCATCAAACAAGGAAGAGTTTTCTTCGGTTGTTGGTCGTTTTACGGATTCTGAGATGCACGACCGTCCACTTCTTCTGGAAGTTTTTACCGATAGCCAAGCCGAGAGCGATGCTCTTAAGGCTGTTTCGCAAATCGAGGTTGATGCAAAGCATGCTGCTAAGGCGGCTATCAAAGGCGCCCTTGGAGACAAAGGCATCTCGGCAGTCAAAAAATTGCTGGGGAGGTAGACCTTGAAAGCCCTTGTCTTGGGAGGCACGGGAGCCATGGGCTCCCATGTGTGCGAAAAACTTGCGAATCGTGGTTGGGACATCACTGTTACCACTCGGCGACCGAGGGAGTCTGGTAACGCGCACATCTCTTTTGCAATCGGCAATGCGCATGATCAGGCATTTTTGAATAGTTTGCTCGATTCTAGCTGGGACGCTATCGTTGATTTCATGGTCTGGTCGACCGCGGAATTTAGGGATAGATATAAAAAATTTCTTTCAGCTTCTAAGCAATACGTTTTTACTTCTTCGTATCGCGTTTATGCTGACTCCTCTGTAATTACGGAGGAGTCTCCTCGCTTGCTTGATATCGTTAACGATGATGAATATCTTGCGACCGATGAATATGCGCTTTCCAAAGCGCGTTGTGAAAACCTTCTTTTAGCTGAGGTTGGGTGTAACTGGACAATTATTCGCCCTGCGGTAACTTACGATGGCGCGGTGGGCAGATTGCAGCTTGCGGTCCTGGAATCTGATGAATGGCTCTGGAGAGCCGTTCATCAGATTCCCGTTCCGCTTCCCGCCGCAATGCTCAAAAAGCAATCGACCATGAGTTGGGGCGGCGATGTTGCCGAGATGATTTCTCGTCTCGTCGGTAACTCTAAGGCGCTGGGCGAGGCTTTTACCGTCTCCGGATCTGACCATATGGCGTGGAGTCAAGTTGCCGATGCGTATCGGAAAGTTTTACCGTCTCTCGAAGTTGTTCCTTGCGAGCTGGGTGAGTTCGAACGCTATAGGGGCGGCATCTATCAGATTCGTTATGACCGTATGTTTGATAGGGTTATTGATAATTCGAAAGTCCTTTCTGTTACGGGGATGACACAGGGAGGCTTGAAAGGAATGCGCGAAACACTGCCCGAAGAGCTTTCGCTGTATCTTGCCTCTGAACCATCGCTTTCCGCCAGGCCGGGATTTCAAGGAAAACTCGATCACCTGATCGGAGGTACTCCGTCTTTTGTCGCCGTTGCAAAGACTTCAGGATTTGTGGCTGCTTCAAAGTATCTCGCTAGGAGGGTTCTTAAGTAAATTAGTAACGGGCCTATCGATTGGAGATCCATCGATAGGCCCGTTATCATATTGTTAGGATTTATTTCTTAAAGGATGTTGTAGGCAAGCTTTTGTTTAACAAAGATGTCGCTATTCAGGAAATTATCTATAGCACAATTGAGCCCGTTTGATTTGATGGCATTTGTCCAATAGGTAATTTGGAATTCCGTAGGATTGGAAACGCCTGCGATAACGTTGTAAAGGAGCTTTGCCTGCTCGTCTGCTTTTTTGCCCTAAACGTGCTTGAGGAAAAGAACTCTTTAATTGCCTTTTTCGACCCGCCGCTATTTGCTAGCTCGTTTGCCCAATAATCAATTTTCCATTGTCCTGGAGCAGGGGTGTCAAGGCACTTGTCGTAGAGGAGCCAGGCATAGACGGAAGGCGATTGTGAACCTTGCTCGATTTTGTTGCATAGTCCATAGGTCATGCATTGGGATATAAATAACTTGCTGTTGCTAAACTCGGCAATCGCTCCGTTGACCCCATTTGCTTTGATGTATTGCGTCCAGTATGCAAGCTGTAATTCTGTAGGGTTATTGATTCCAGCGACCAGCCGATATAATAAACGAGTGATTACCAATGCGTCCTTTTGTTTCATAACGCTGCTGGTGAAGAACTCCTTTACTGCTCCTTGCGGCCCATTATTCTGTTTAAGTACGCCTGTCCAGTAATTTATTTGATGAGTTGCTGGTTCCGGCGTGTTAAAGCACTCTACATATAGCATTTGTGCATAGCCCTTTGGGGTATTTGAATAGGTTACTTGCGATGGTTCCGATGGCTCGACCGGTTCGGCATATTTTGCTTCGAACACATATCTCGCCGTCCAGCTGCTGCTCGGCATCATCTCGACCTTTGACTCGGCTGCCAGGTCGGCCTTGTTCCCTCCGGTCTTCCATTCCGTCTGGTTCATCTGATACGCGATGATTCCATTCTGTATCCCCGAGATGCTTGGCGGGAACGACTGGTTATCAGCATCGATGGAAAAACTCTCTTCTTTGGCATCCAGGTGCTGCTGAATGCGGTCGGCATATTTCTCTGCCCATTCGTCCGCCTTACCATTTCGCACAAAGTAATTGTTGGACAGGTCGGTCGAGCGGTAGGCGTAGTCGTCCTTTTGGTAGTTTGCCGTGTGGTCTGAGTGGGCGATTGCCATGAGCTCGTCGGTCAGGCCAAAGTACAGATGGCGCTGGTCTAGGCCTCCGTACCAGTTGTCGCTGGTATCGTCCCAGGTTAGGTCCATCTGGCACCATTTGCCGTCGATCTTTACGGCGTTCCAGGTGTGGCCGTTGCCGGTGATGCGGCCGTTGGCGATGCCCGCGACGTCAAGGAGCTTGGAGTAGATGCGCTGGTAGCTCTCGCAGGTGCCCTGGTGGCGCGTGAGGCCGCTTTCGGCCGAGCACCAGTTGAGGCTGTGATCGTACTCCAGCTGGTCGAGCGTCCAGTCGTGGAGCCACAGCGCCATGTCGTATTCCGAGCCGTTTGTCTCTTGCCTGCACTGGGCCACGGCGTCGTTGACGATCTGCGTGATGCTCGGGCGGGCGGCGTCGTTTACGGACACCTCCGCCGTGGTGCGCAGGTAGTAGATCCCCTTGTCGTTTTGGGGATCGTTTCTGTCGTTGTCCATAAAGTAGAAGTAGATGCGGTACGTGCCCGACGCCGAGAAGTCAAAGGTGAAGTCGTGGCCCGCGGTGCCCAGGCTGTAGTAGCTGGTCCATGCCGGGCGCGACGGGTCGCAGACGCTTTCCTGGCTGCCGCCGTCCCAGTAGGTGGGCACGTCCATGCGCGCCTTGGCCTGGGACGAGCCGTTGGCCTGGGTTACGTGGAAGGTCGTCGCGGTGCCCGCGGGGGCGTCGTTCCACGAGACGGTGAAGGTGATGCCGTTTTGGGTTGCGGTTGCGGAGTGGGCGTAGGTGGTTTGTGGCGTGGTGGAGATTGCGGCGGGTGTGGGGGTGGTTTGGGCTCGGAGGGATGGGGTGGGGGTGCCGGTTGCAGCGGTGGTGCCGTCGGCGCTTTCCGTGTTGACGGCGCTGGTGCCGGTGGATGTTGCGGTGCCGTCCTCTACGGTATCTGCTGCCGCGTTTGCGTTGGTGCCGTCTTCGGCCTTGCCTGTGTCGCTGCTCGTGGTGTCGGCTTGCGCCTGCTGCCCGGCTGTTGCTTGAGACTGGATGGCTTCCGCAATGGCCGCCATGGGCATCGTCGCGCCGACCATGGACGTGCACGCGATCGCGCAGAGCAGGTAGTAAAGGGGTCGTTTCATAGCGGAGCCTCTCGGTGAGCAGCCAATAGGGTCCGAAGGCAGCTCCAGGCCAGCACTCCGCACATATTTTGTTGGGGTTTATTTTACGGGAACAAGGCGGATGCTAAGGCGGGTATTTAACAATATGGGAATATGGGCCATGGGCCATACCTACATCCCCATTAATTTATTTATTGTCATTGCTGTTGGCAGTCGACTGGTTTTGATCAGTTTTTACACTCTCACGCTTTCTAGTATGTTGATGACCGTCTTAAACTGACGCGTCTCAGTTTGACCAATATTTGAGGTGAATGAAATCGATTAATGATTGCTTGGCCAACGAAAAGCTCGGTACAGCACTCTTCTTTCTATTTTGCCAGCCGTCTACGCTTTGATGGGGATACTTAAGTTCGTATGTTGAGGACGGCGGTAAAATTGCTGCTATTCGTATTGTAAGGTTAAGTCGAAAAGTACGGAGGGGCTTACGATGGCGAGGATTACCGGTATTACGTGCAGCCACGTCAAGGGGATTAATCATCTTGTCGTGCCATGTGATTTTTACCCGAACAAGCCTAACTTTCTTGTGGCTCCCAACGGGTCGGGTAAGTCTTCGCTTGCGACGGCGTTCGCATCCCTTAACACCAGGCGATTAAAAGTGGCAGACGCAGATCGTTATAACGGGGAGGACTGGGATGATTCCTTCTTGTCTTTGACTTTTGACGATGGCGTGACATTGAGTGCGAACGCTGATTCGAATGAAATTGCGAGTAGGGTGGACGTGCAGGTCGTCCGCTCGGGGTTGTATGCAAATATGACGAACCGCCGGGTGGGGCCAAGGGTCCTCAGTCAAACGAAGATGAGCGTTCAGCACTGCGTTCTGTACGAAAAGGTGCCGGCCACTGTCCGTTTGAACTATTCAGTCACTGCGGAGCGACAGAAATATGCGTCGGTCTTACGCGGGAGGATGGATAACCTTGCCGAGGAATTCAAGAGCTATGAGTTCCTTAGTGAGCTCCTCAGCTGCGATGCGGCATTTAAAGCGACTACGGGTTCCCGATATGCTGCAGCCATCAATAATTTCTTCAAAGGTGTTATTTCGCTTGAAACAGGCATGGGAGGTGATATCACTGAAGCCGAAGTTCTCAGTTACATTTCTTCTGTAAAGCCGCTGATCTCAATCAAGGAAATCCTTGATCGTCGGTATCCCGCGAAGGGGGATATCTCGAACTACGTGAACGCGATACAGGTTAATAGATTTATCGAGGGGAAGCGTAACGAGATAAAGGAAGCCTGTTCCTACCTTCGATTCCGTAAGATTAAGAATGATATCAACGAAATGCTCCCGTTGCTGAACAGAACCAGGTTTGGGGTCGAGGCTAAAGTCAGGAGCCATCAGCTCGTCGTTGATTTTCCCGATTGGGATGACGCCTCTAACGGTGAAATCGATGTACTCCAGTTGTGTGTTGCGCTATTTCGAGCAAGGGCAAGGTTTGGTGAGAAAAAGAACGCTCTATTGCTTATCGATGAGGTTTTCGATTACCTTGACGATGCCAACCTACTTGTCGCCCAACACTTCCTGCTGGAGATGATGAAGCAGTTCAAGAATTCCGGGAAGAACCTCTATGTCATCATCTTGACGCATCTTGACCCAGGTCTCTTTAAGAGTTTTCGTTTCAAAAGCTTCCATACCTCATACATTCCCAATTCAGGGGGCGACTCTGTAAAGGGGTGTTTGAATAGGCTTCTCGTTGACAGAAAAAGGTGTCAAAAAGAACTCCCTGATATTTATAACTCTGTTTCCTCCCATTACCTTCATTTCTCTGACTGTGACAAGGTCTCCGAAGATATCTTGGAGTATATCGCCAAGCAGAGGATTGAAGATGGCCTGAAGAGCCCTTCATCGTTTCGGAGTGGTATGGAGGCAAAGCTCGGCGACTATTTCTCTGGAAAGCCCTTCGCTCCATCGGAAGTGTGCTGTGGTATCAGATTGGCCGTCGAGAGGCTCAGTTATGAGAGGCTGGCGGCTGATGATAAGCCTGGATTTCTGGTAATTAATACAGGGACCGAGGACAGGCTTCGTTATGCGAGTGAGCATGGTGTTGAAGTGCCAGAGACATTCCACCTGTTGGGTTCCATATACAACAGCTGTATGCATCTCGCCGGGAGGCCAGGGGAAACAGAGCTTGTCCAAAGAGAGCTTGGGAATAACATCATCCGGCACATGATTGAGACGTCGTTGAAGGAATTCGGCTGGGAATAGGCGGTCCTTCGGCAGGTCGTTTCGGGAGTTACATTGCGAGACAGCTCTTCTCGTTGTTTGCTGTGTCAATGTGGGCGTTGTATATCATGGACTTGTTGTCGGTATGAATTGAGGGGGATTAAATGGACGAGCTTTCCAAAGAAGTTGCATCTCAGTCATCCATTGTATTGGGTAAAGCTTATGACGATGTCGCGCATCCTGCGCTCTCGTCGCTCGGAGACACTCTGAGCTTGGTTCCTAGAACGGTCGCTGTGATACTTGGCCCCTGGAAGAAATGGGTGGTTAACGGCGAGAACAATATCGAGGAGGCGATTCGGCAAGTTGATCGAAAGATGGAAGATGTCCCGGAGGACTGTATTTGCGAGCCTGCGCCTAATGTTATGGTACCGGCTATTCAGCAACTGTCGTATTCGTATGACAGTCAGGATTTAAGGGACCTGTACGTTAATTTGCTCGCGTCCTCTATGGATAAAAGGGTCTCTTCTCTTGTTCATCCGAGTTTTGTTAGCGTAATCGGACAGTTGACTCCTGATGAAGCCAAAATGATGTCGTGGCTTTCTAAAGGGCTTGGTAAGGATCATCTTCCGGTTATTGACTTACGCGTTGTAGAAGATGATGACATGCCAATTAAAGCTCGGTGGCGAGTGCTTTGCGAAAATTATACGAACGTATTCGATGCCATCGTTCAATGTCCTGAGAATGTGTCTTTGTATTTGAATAACTTGGAGCGACTGAAACTGTTAAGCGGAGAAACGTACTGTTACGAGGGAGAAGACGATTATCTTGGGATTGAGGATTCTGACAGGATCCGAAAAATAAAGAAGGATAATACGCCTTCTGATGGATGGCGGTTTGATTGCGTACATCATGTTTTTAGGTTAACACCGTTCGGGGAGCTTTTTATTAAGTGCTGCGTCTAGTCTTCTCGGCTTTGCTGATGCGATTCGATTCAAGGCCGTTTGCTAATGGGTGAATGCATTGGCCAGATCCGATGGGAATACCTTCTATTTCTTGTCAATTAGTCTTTTAAAGCTTCCGACCGTCGTCCTGGCGGTTTTTCTTTGTCCCTGCATTGGTGGACAATTTCCTTAAACGATTTTGGTCCGTGATAGTTTCTCACGGTTCATTTTCGCTTCAATTTACGGTGATGGTGCCAAATGGTAAGAGGTGCATATGAACGAAGCAGTTTTAAGGGTTTTAGCCAAGTTGGGGCTCGATGCTGATCCATTCAAGCAGGAGAAGGTAATCGAACTGGTTAATAATCCTCTTTCCGGAGCATGGGTTACCGTCTATTCGCACCATGACGCTGCTGATGAAAGGCCTTCCGTTTTCGCCTGTTTTGCCGACCTTGCACGAAAGCAGGAGATTCTTGCAGGTGATGATTGGTTAAAGCATGCCTCCAGTTTCTCGCCAGGCTTCTGCGTATGTGCGGATGACGTCACTTATCATGACGGGCGCGATGAGGGCTATGACTTTATTGTTGCCGAGCAGTATTTCTATCCGCTCGACCAAGCGCAGATTCTGGTCAACCAGGAATTTGTCATGCTGTTTGAACTCTACCGAGGCGAAGACGGTTGCTACTATAGCGTCGACAAGTGCGGCGAGAGAGAAAAAGTCGTCGACTTTGCTGGAGACGAGGTGCGTGTCAGGACCAAATATATACTGCGCTTCATTGCAGCTAAGCAATGCCTCTTCGTCTACTTTGTGGACGCGCGGTTGGCATCTTCGTCCAGCTATCCTTTGGGGAGCACTGAGTGCATTTCAGAGAGTGATGAAGTCGGAGGGAACTACCATATCGGACAGTGGTACGCGAGCGATATTGATGAAGGCTATCTGCTGTCGATGCTCTACGCTCGAAGCTTTATCGAGCCCGGCGACGTCGAGACTTGTGGCGTATGGCCGTACGATGAGAAAAAAGAACGGTACCCCGAGTTCATCATCGGCGAACGGCCTGACGGCTCGCTCGTTCGATACACATGTGACCCGAATAAGCTTGGCACCTTCTTTGATAAGGAGCCTCGCGCCCCATATTACTTAACCCCCGTTTTCTTTAAGCCCGCTGTACTCGATAAATACAGGAGTAGCCCTCACTTCGATGTCAGCGAGCGTCACATTTCATGTGGGAGCCAGTGGAGGTGCGAGATTGACAATGTCGATCCGGACAGAGTTATGGTGTATCTTGGCGATTTGGGGCGCGATCTTCCCGAGAGCGAGCGTACCCATTTCCTCTCTTTCGAGATGTCGCCCGTTGACCAGCACATTTCTGACGAGGTGTTCAAGACAGATTTGCTCAATATGTGGGTTAAGGATCCGACAGGCCCCATTTCCATGCTTATGCGAGCGCGAATGGAACTTGATAAAGCATGGAGGAAACGGTTTGGCTTGGCGCTGTATAGGCCTTTCCACCGTGCAGACGAGGGCATTCTTGATCAAATCCATATTCCATCTGGCAACGGCGAGTCTGAATTTGAGGCCGTGACTATGGCCCTCACGAGAGCCCTCGTCGACTACATCGATGAAAGTGCTCTAAAGGGCGCTGATGCGAAGGGTAGTATTAACAAGCTGGAGGCCTTTCTTAGTGGGAATGACATCGTGGCCGACCTAAAGCCTCTCCGTGACCTTCAGAACCTTCGGTCGGCGGGGGCGGCGCACGGCAAAGGCTCAAAATACGATAGGCTTTACGGCGATGTGGTCACCGAAGACCATAGAGAAGATGCGAAAAGACTCATTGCTCGACTTACGACCATGCTGAACGAGTTAACTGAGGCCTTAAAACCTGCCGACGATCGGAAAGAATAATTGCAGGGTGATGGGCTGTCATGCGCTGGGGAAACAAGGCGGTCGCAGTCGGCGGATTTAGATATTCTTGCATCAAGACCTTCCGATTTCCTATAGATAGAGGCAGGTCAAATTAGCTTCCAATGTGTATTCTCCTTGTTTTCTGAGTTTATGTAGCACTAGCTGCGTTTATAGGAATGGGCTATGCGCGATACGGCGGTTTCAGTATGAGGCTGTCTTGTGCTTCTTCGAGATTCCACATCGTACCTTCCAGGTCCGATTTATGTCCGCGCCAGTAGTTATGCTTTAAGAAAAGCGGCACGAGTGAACTTGCTGCAAGCCTCATGCTGTGAGCACGTTAACTAATCGGTCGTGAAGGCGAGGTGAGTATGAAAGGTAGAAACCAGCACGTTACGAAGCGGGCGGATGGCAATTGGCAGGTTAAGGGCGAGGGGGCGCGTCGCGCTTCCTTTGTTACGACGACCCAGGGCGAAGCTATAAAGCGCGGTCGTCAAATTAGTTTTAATCAGCACTCTGAGCTAATCACCCATCGTCCTGATGGCAGGATCCGCGCAAAGGATTCCCATGGGCATGATCCCTTCCCGCCGAGAGGATAGGGACTTGACGCCATTGCGGCTGCGGGCATGGATTAGCGTGTCCGCAGCCGCAAACGCCTGCCGGAAGTATGCGGCAAACACTTGTTTGATGCTATTTAAGGTCTATAATCAAATAAAAACTCTGAAATACATTTCAAAACAATGAAAGGACTGTTGAGGACGATGTTTTGCCAGTTTACCTTCAGGAACTATAGATCCTATCGCGACGAAACTGAGCTTTCCATGCAGGCAACATCGATGAGGGAGTTCGAGCGCTCCCTCATAGAGTGTCCTGACGGGCAGAGTTTCCTTCCGGTGGCTGCGGTTTACGGGCCTAACGCTGGTGGCAAGTCTAACCTGCTCGAGGCTCTTGACTATATTCGTTCGGCGGTGGCAAGGCCGATCAGATTGTTGTCTGCCAGCACTGATGTGCCAGAAGGTAACCGATCTTCGATACCCCGCTGCTCTGCGTTTGAGTTCGATGACGTGTCGGCTGCTAAGCCCACCGAGTTCGAGCTCTACTATCGCGCGGGTGAGCATGAGTACCGCTATGCCCTGTCTGTGCATGCGGACGAGATCGTGTCCGAAGGACTGTGGCGGCGCAAATTGGGGGCGTCACGCACGGCGATGCTGTTCGAGCGCGAGGGCACAGGGGTTGAGCTTGGTCCCACGCTGCGTAAGCTCGTGACGGCCGCGAGATTCAACCCGAGTCTGCCATACCTGTCGTTTCTCTGCATCAACTTTGACGCGCCGGTGATCAAGGAGGCTGCCAGCTGGTTTCTTGATGGCGTGTTCCTGAACTACAACAGCTCTTACCTGGAGCGGATGCTCGAGCAATTGCTAGACGAGGCGGAGTCGCCCGAGGTCACGTGCTTTCTGCGCGCCGTCGACGTACGCATCGATGGCTTTAGGGTGGAGAAGGCCCCGGAATGGCGCGGCCAGCGCGTCTTTGTGAGGCACGAGGTGGACGGCAAGGGCTATGAGCTGCGCCTTTCTGAGGAGTCAGCCGGCACACAGAAGCTCATGGGACTAGCTGCATATCTGATGACTGCGCTCGAGCGCGGCGCTACCGTTGTGGTCGACGAACTTGACGCCAAGCTTCACCCGAAGCTCCTGCGCTACGTGATTCTGTTGTTTAAGGATCCCGAAGTCAACAAGAGCGGCGCGCAGCTCATCTTCTCGTCCCAGGACGTGTCCACTATGCGAAACGACGTGTTCCGCCGCGATGAGATATGGTTCGCCGCACGCGGCGAGGGGGAGGCGAGCCAACTGTGGTCGCTCGCCGACATCCACGAGGCTAATGGCAACTTGGTTAGCAAGAATGCTGCTTTCGATAAGCAGTACCTGTCTGGTCGTTACGGTGCCGACCCGTATCTCACCCGCATCGAGGAGTGGGATTAACATGGCAGCGAAGAAGTCGAAGGGCTGGCGTAGTGGCAAACGCGAGGTTCGCCCGCGCATGGTGCAGATGACGCGCCACCTCGTGGTGACCGAGGGCAAGGAGACTGAGCCTCGCTACTTCGAGGGCGTGCGTGCTGCTTTGTGCGCGGCAAACGAACGCAAGGTTGCCGTTATCGTTAAGGGAACGGGCAAACACACGCTCGACCTGCTTGACTTCGCTGTCGAACACTGCCGCTATGCGTCCGAGACGTTCGACCACGTGTGGCTCGTGTATGACAAGGATGACTTCCCTGCGTCCGACTTCGACGCGATGGAGCGTAAGTGCACCGAGTTCTCCGATGGTTCGAGGACCTTCCACGCGTTGTGGTCGAACCCTTGCTTCGAACTGTGGCCGCTTTTGCACTTTCGTTATACGACCGCCCCCATGTCGGCCGCGGAGTGTCAGCGTGCCCTCGCTCAGGCGATGTCTAAGGACTTGGGCATCGAGTACCGCAAGAACTTGGACGGGGTGTACGGAGCGGTTGACGGTAGGCGAGGCGAAGCATTGCAGCGTGCCGGACGCCTCATTGTGCACCATAGGGGGGCTATGCAACGTCAAACCGTCTGCGCAAAATCCTGCAACCAGGGTAGGCGAGATATTCGATGTAATAGGGCCGTATCTGGTTGGATAGTCGAGTTCGATCAGGCTTGCTAGAGCATGGGTCCACGAAAGAGGCTGCATGCTGGGTTGCTTTCTGCCTTGAATTGGATTGACCTTTTGGGGCACGAATAGGATACTAGCGTAAATGAGCGGCATTGACGCAGCCAACCTACGGGCCTGCGTCCTGCGGAGAGGCGGCTGTTCTTCTGGACGGCCGTCTCTCTCTTTGCTTCCATGATGAGAAGAATATTTTGTCAAGTTTGGCGGTCTCGATCGTGTGGTTTCGACTTGTGGTCGAGTTTGTAGACAAACGGAGGATATCGACAAAAAAGAGTCAATTGCGGTGGAAGCCTTCGGGCGACACCTGAAGAGGGTTGATGCGTCGGCCCTCTTTTTTGTTTGCATGTAAGATTCGGCCTGTCAAAACTTACATCCCAGTTGGGAATAGGCGAAATTGCGGGTGTTTTTCTGCCAGCATATAACTTTACTGATACGTTGTTGCTCAGCCTTAATTCACTGCGGTTTGTTGGTAAAGGATTGACTGGGACTGGGCCTTTCCTTACAGTTCCAACTGTGATGAGGCCTTGCGACGGTACGTCCGGCTTGGTCCGTGGAAACCGCCGAAAGGCGGTTTTTGCGTTTAAGGGCTGTTTTCCAGCGGCTTTCGTAGCGGGTATTCATGGCTCGCATGGACTCTGCTCACATTACTTTTCTCGTAATGGAGTATTTGATGAGAGTCTCCTATCTCTTGCCGTAATATAATTACGGCAAGAGATAGGAGACTCTCATGCTTAAGCGTTTTACTGTTGATGGCTATAGGAATTTTCCGACTCCAGTTACATTTAATTTTGCAGCTTCTCGTGATTACCAGTTTGCAGAAAATAACGTTAAAAGCGGAACCGTGAAAACCGCACTTTTGATCGGTAGAAATGCGTCTGGTAAATCGAATTTCGGTTCAGCTTTATTCGACATTACGCTCGGCTTTCCAAAGGCATTCGATTATTCTGACCAGGATGATCGTCTGTTTTTGAATGCTGATTGCGGGCGGGGTACGGCACAGTTCACCTATGTCTTTGAATTTGACGGTCGCGAAATCAATTACTGCTACGAGAAGACTTCTCCGACTACTTGGCTTCACGAGACCCTATCGATTGATGGGGAACGAATTTTCGATTTCAATAACGCACGCGGCGTTTTCGAAGAGAACCACCTTGAACGAATCGGTGCGGCTGGCATTAATTTTGAATTCTTCGATGCTTCGTTGAATCTTCTTTCTTATATAACGATCAGTCTTCCAACTAATGTTTTAGGTGTCTTGGCTGAATTACGCCGATTTGTCTCGCGCATGAGGCTGATTCGCACGGACAACTTTCGATTAAAAGGGGTTGAAACAAAAAAGGTAATCGACAAAATCATACGCGAGAACAAAGTTGCAGAATTTGAATCATTTATTCGCAATTTTGGAGTCGATGAGTCCCTGATTGTTATTAAAGAGTCCGACGGCTCGCCTGTTCTATATTTCAAACATCCCATGCGATGCGTCCCGTTTGTCGAGGCATGTTCTAGCGGTACAAGAACCCTGGTAAAGTTGTTCTCTGAGCTTGAGCTAAACGACTCGGCCAGTTTTTTGTTTATAGATGAGTTTGACGCTTTTTGCCACTTTGAGATGGCTGAGAGCCTTTTGGAGCTCTTTGCTTCCAAGACATCTTGTCAGATATTGTGCTCCACCCACAACACTTCGCTTGTTAAGAATGGCGTAATGAGGCCCGACTGCGTTTATCAAATCTCTGCAAAAGAGGGTATTCGAACCTTGGCCGATTCCACCGATCGTGAGTTGAGGCTCGGCAACAATATTGAGAAGCTCCTCCGAGCCGGAGAGTTTGAGTAGCCATGAACGGTGTGTCTGAAAAGAACGTCCTGCTTATTGTTGAAGGCGCTAAACGCGAGCCTCAGCTGATGGGGCGTTTATTTGAATCTTTTAGCCTCGCAGATGATCATCAAATTGTTCCTGTCGAGATTAATGTTCACGACTTTCTTGATAAGCTCTTTCAAGAATACGGTTGTGATTTCGAGTCCATTGATCTTAAGCCCTTTGTCGCCGAGCTTCTTTCGGATAAAGATGATGCGACAGAGCTTCTCGAATCCAGTTTTACAGATACCTTGCTCATATTTGACTTAGATCCTCAGGACAATCGGCTCGATTTTAAGCGGCTCGAGCTAATGCAAGACTATTACTGCGATAGCACTGATATGGGTCAGCTATATCTAAGCTATCCATCGGTTGAAGCATATCGTGATTTTGATCCCCTGAAGTATTGCTCTCTGGATGACGCCCTTGTTCCTTCGGATGTGATTTTTGGTCAGCGATCTTACAAGGACTGGGTTGCCAGGAGGGGAGATTCGCTTGCGGATATTGGGCGTATTGATGGCTATACATTTGCTTGCATTATTGCCGTTCATGTCCTGAGGTCGCTAAGGTTGACTAATGAACAGTCGACGCAAAATGCAAACGAGTGTATGGCTGACTTAGCTGAGACTGTGGCGGACATCAATCATTCTGAACTTTTGCTCAACGAGATTGATCGTCTGAACAATGATTCATTTTGCGCATGCTGCACCTGTCTATTCTTTATTGCGAATTGGCCTAAGCGACTTAACGACGTTTTGAATAAGGCGATTAAGAGGGGTTTGGGTATTCGTTTGTTCTAAATCTATAACGGCAGCGACAAGGTGATTAAGTTCGAGCGCAAAAAGAAGTACGGCAGCTGGATCTACAAGGAGGACGCGCCACTTGCACGCGGTGAGTTTGAGCAGATTCTGGCTGGCGACTACGACTTTTTGCTGAGGAGCCCCTATCCACTCTGTCGCGAGTTCTACATCGAGTGCATCTGCAACATGATGCGCCCGTGGGCCATCGTGGACTATGAGCGTGAGCCGTGGGTGATGGACGAAGGTACCGTGCGCATTACGTTTGACATAAACATGCGCGCGGCGGTGGGGAGCTTTGATATTTTTGATGCAACGCTGTCCGCATTGCCCGTACTGGAGCCTGATAAACTGGTGATGGAGGTCAAGTTTACCGAGTTTTGCCCACAGCTGGTGCGTGATATAGTGCCGCCGAGTGTGGGTTTGGTCAGGTCGACCCTGCCAAGATTGGTCTGTCGATGTTCGTGGCGCTCGCCATGGGCATCCTGATCTACTGTGTGTACAAGCGCTTCTTTATCGGCGTCGTGTACTCGCGCAGCTTTGCCGTGACACTCGTGGCATGTGCGTGCTCACCTGCATGGTCACGTTCGCGATTTCGACCAACGTGGTCATCTCGCTCGGTATGGTCGGTGCCCTGTCCATCGTTCGTTACCGTACGGCGGTCAAGGACCCGCTCGACCTGCTGTATCTGTTTTGGGCCATTACCACGGGCATTACGGCAGGTGCCGGCATGTATGCGCTCGTGGGGCTCACGGCGGTGGTCATCGTGGTGATGATTGCCGGCTTTGCGAGCCATCAGGACAAGGCGCGCGTGTACATGATGGTCATCCACTACACGGGTCAGACCACCGGCGACGATATCGTGCGCGCGTTTGGGCGTACCAAGTTCACCGCCAAGTCCAAGACCATGCGCGGCGACAAGGTGGAGATGGCCGCCGAGGTGTTCTCGGACGGTGTGGATATGCCCTATGCCGACGCTATTCGCGCGCTCGACGGCGTGGAGGACCTGACGCTCATCCAGTACAACGGCGAGTATCATGGATAGTTGGGTATCATGGTGCTTGTGAATTCGTTGTCAGGGGTGCTTTTTGGTACGTATGAAAGATGTGGCCGAGCTGGCCGGCGTTTCGAGCGCCGCCGTCTCGCGCTACCTCAACGGTGGGTATATCTCGGCGGACAAGGCCGAGCGCATTAAGCATGCAATCGAGCTGACTGGATACGTGCGATCCAGCCAGGCTCGCGCGCTGCGCACCGGTTCCACCAAGCTCATTGGCGTCATCGTTCCCAAGATCAACTCGGAGTCCGTGAGCCGCATTACCGCCGGTATTGGCCAGGTGCTTGGCCGCCGCGGGTACCAGATGCTGCTTGCCAATACTGACAACGTCCCTGATCGCGAGCTCGAATACCTCGACCTGTTCCAGAACCACCCGGTTGACGGCATTGTGCTGGTGGCAACTATGATCACCGACGAACATCGCCGGGCGATTGAGTCTTGCCGCGTGCCCATCGTACTGATCGGCCAGAATGTTGAGGGCGCGGCGTGCGTCTATCACGACGATTACGAGGCCGCTTTTGAGCTGGGCCATGCGCTTGCAGCCCGCGTGGACGGCAAGATCGCCTACATTGGAGTTTCCGAGGAGGACCGCGCTGCCGGTTATGACCGCCGTCGCGGTTTTGAGGCCGGCCTGCGCGCCGCGGGCAACCCGTTCGATGCCGCCTTGATTCGCCTGGGCTCGTTTACGCTCGACTCGGGCTATGGTGCGGCGCGTGAACTGCTTTCCGTCGCTCCCGATGTTTCGTTTATCGCCTGCGCGACCGACACCATGGCGGCGGGCGCGCTACGTGCCATTGATGAGGTTCGCGGTATGGGCGAGGGCATACACCGCGTGAGCGGTTTTGGCGACAACGCATTTTTGCGCGCGCTGACGGGCGGCATTCCCACTGTGCATTATGGGTATCTGACCAGTGGCGTCGAGGCGACCAATATGTTGCTTAACACGCTCGATGGCGTGGAGGGGGAGAGCGGTCTCAAGACGCTCAAGCTCGGCCATCAGCTGATGAATGTCTAGACTTTGGGCGCGTCTTCCGGCCTCCGACCCCCTGTTTTTGCCTCAAAACTACCTTTCACCGTCAAATAACGACCGTTTACCGCTATATGAAAACGATTACATACATATGAAACTGAAAACGATTACAGTGTAAGTGTCAAAGATGGCCGGGTGCACATGCGCCCGTTGGAGGAAAGGGACATCATGGACTACCGCAAATCAGCCCAAGAGGTGCTCGACAACATCGGAGGCGCCGGCAACGTCGTGTCTGCCGCGCACTGCGCTACGCGTCTGCGTCTGGTGATTGCCGACAACGCTAAGGTCGACAAGGAGGCTATCGAGAACATCGACGGCGCCAAGGGCGTCTTTGAGGCTCAGGGCCAGCTCCAGATTATTTTTGGCACCGGCACCGTTAACAAGGTCTACGACGAGTTCATCGCGCTCAGCGGCATCGAGGCTGCCACCAAGGCCGAGGTCAAGGAGGCCGCGGCTCAGCAGCAGAACGTCTTTATGCGCGCCATTAAGGTGCTCGGCGATATCTTCGTCCCCATTATCCCCGCCATCGTGGCCTCGGGCCTGCTATTGGGAATCATGAGCGCCCTCAACTTTATGGCCTCCAACGGCTTTATCGCGCTCGATACCAATAACTTTATCTACAAGATCGCCGATCTGGTCTCGGGCACGTCCTTTGGCTTCCTGCAGATCCTGATTGGTTACTCCGCTGCTAAGGCCTTCGGCGCCAACCCGTACCTGGGTGCTGTCGTCGGTGGCGCATTCATCAACTCCTCGCTGCAGAGCGCCTACACGGTTGCCTCCGAGGGCGTGCAGACCATGGTTACCGTCATTCCCGGCGTGTACAGCTTTGAGTGGGTCGGCTATCAGGGCCACGTTATCCCCATCGTTATCGCCTGCGCCATTTTGGCCTTCCTCGAGAAGCGCCTGCACAAGATCGTTCCCGAGATGTTCGACCTTTTTGTGACCCCGCTCGTCTCGGTGTTCGTGACCGTGCTCGTGACGCTCGTTGCCGTCGGCCCCATATTTGTCTGGGCCGAGAACGCCATCCTCGGTCTGATCCAGGCCCTGCTCACCCTTCCCTTCGGCATCGGTTCCTTTATCGTCGGCCTGTTCTACGCCCCCACGGTCGTTACCGGTATCCACCAGATGTACACCGCCATCGACCTGGGCCAGCTCGCCCAGTACGGCGTGACCTACTGGCTGCCCATCGCCAGCGCCGCCAACATCGCCCAGGGTGGTGCCGCGCTCGCCGTTGCCTTTAAGACCCGCGATGCCAAGATCAAGGGTCTGGCGCTTCCTTCGGCTCTGTCCGCCTTCATGGGCATTACCGAGCCGGCCATCTTTGGTGTGAACCTGCGCTTCTTTAAGCCTTTCATCGCCGGTTGCATCGGCGGTGGCTGCGGCGCCCTGGTCTGCGCGCTCACTTCGCTTGCCGCTTCCGGCACGGGCGTTACGGGTATCTTCGGTATCCTGCTGTGCCTGGCCCAGCCCGTGCAGTACGCGATCATGTTTGCGGTCGCCGCGCTGGTTTCCTTTGGCGTCTCGTTTGTCCTGTACAAGGACGAGCCCAAGGCTTACGAGCAGGCCTAAGATCTTTTGATTGAGGGGGTGCCCGCGGGTTGTTTGCTCGCGGGCGTTTCCCGTATCTGGTGCCGATCTCTGGCGCCTTGTTACTTTCGATCCGTTAGGACTTTGATATGTCTAATGCACTTGGTCGCGACCTTGCAAAGCTGGTTGCCGCTGTTGACGCTGCCGCCTCTGAGTGCGGTCATGGCGCGTATGGCCAGCACTTCCATATTATGCCGCCGGCGGGTTGGCTCAATGACCCCAACGGTCTTTGCCAAGCGGGCGGCGTGTTCCACGCTTATTTTCAATATGCGCCGTTTGATGTCGAGGGTGGCGTTAAGGTCTGGGGTCATGCGACGAGCCGCGACCTTATGACGTGGGATTACGTTGGTGCCCCACTGCTGCCCGACGAGCCGTTCGATTGCCATGGAGTGTATTCGGGCTCCGCGCTTGCCGAGGACGACCGCATTCGCGTACTGTACACAGGCAACGTTAAGCTTCCCGATGCAGACGGCACGTACGACTACGTCAACACCGGTCGTCGCGCCGATACCGTGTATGTCGAGAGCGCAGATGGACAGACGTTCAGCCAAAAGCGCGTGGTGTTGGCTTCCGAGGTTTATCCCGAGGATTTGACCTGTCACGTGCGCGACCCCAAGGTGTGGCGCGACGCGGACGGGCGTTATCACATGGTGCTGGGCGCGCGTCGTCGCGTGGATGGGCCGCATATCGAGAGCCGTTTTTGTGCGATGCACGGCGAGGGTGCCGGTCGCGATGTGGGCGAGATACTGGTGTATGGCTCTGCCGACATGCTGAGCTGGGAGCTCGAGAGCCGTGTGTCTACGCCCGAGCGTTTTGGCTTTATGTGGGAGTGCCCGGGATACCTTGAGCTTGAAGCGGATGGCGGTGTACCGGCGAAGTGGCTGTCCTTCTCGCCTCAGGGCCTTGAGGGCGGTCGTTGGGACCGCGGCAACGTATATGCCGCTGGCTACATGCCTGTAACGGGCGACATTACCGGCGGCGACGGTGCCTATGAGCTGGGTGAGTTCCGCCTGTGGGACGCCGGTTTTGACTTCTATGCTCCGCAGGAGTTCACGGCCGAGGACGGTCGCCACATGCTGATCGGCTGGATGGGCATGCCCGATGAGTCGACCTATGGCAACGCGCCCACCGTGGTGTGCGGCTGGCAGCACTGCATGACGGTGCCGCGTGAGCTTACAGCCGGTGCCGGAGGCGTGGTGCTGCAGCAGCCGGCGCGCGAGATCGAGCACCATTATGCCTCGGTGCGTGTGGGGGAGGGCTCGCTGGAGGTTGCCGACGATACCTGCTTTGACGTTATTGTTGACGGTGTCGACAGCGCTTTTAGCGCGACCGTTGACGGCGAGCTGAAGTTGGCGTTTGTGCCCGTCGAAGGCGAACTGCCCGCGCACTTTGAGATGCGATTTACCGATGAGGGTCGCGCTTCTGCCGGCTGCGGTCGTACCGTTCGCTGGGAGCCAGTCGACGAGGTCCGTAACGTGCGCGTTGTTGGCGATGTCTCGTCGGTCGAGGTGTTTGTGAACGATGGCGCGCTCGTGTTCTCGACGCGCATCTATCCCGAGGCCTATGGCGTGACCGTTGACGCCCCGGGTGCGAGCGTGAACTATCACACGCTCAACATCTAGGTGATTCGTCGCATATCGGCGCTATACTGCAGCCGTTGCCCACGATGCGGGGAACACCCGCATCGTGGGTTTTTGCTTATGAAGGGACGGTGCCTTGTGGATGTACAGCAGCTAGAAGAGACCTGGGCTTTGAGGACCGGCGCGCGTGAGGCGCGTCTTGTTGCGGCCCCGCATGTGCCGGCGGCTCTGTCGCTGCTGGGTATTGTGCGTCCCGGTGACCGCCTGGTTGCGTTTGCCGATGAATTTGCCGATGCGTTTGCGCGCAGCTTTGATGCCTGTGACGTTGTGCTCGTGGGGGAGCCGTCGATTGCGGCGTTTACCGCCGCGTCCGAGGGCTTTGATGCTTCGTTTGATGCCGAGGGGCCGCACCTGTGGTGGTTTGTTAACTCAATCGGCGGGTTTGGTCTGCGTGTGCCCGACCTTCGCGCCCTGGGCCGAGCGGCTCGTGAGGCCCGCGCGCTGCTCGCGGTGGATAACACGGTGGCTGGCCTCTTTGGGTGCGATCCGCTGCGTTTGGGTGCCGCCCTGTCGCTCGAGGCGCTCGATCGCGTGTGCGCCGGTATGGCTCCGCGCAAGCTCGTTGTCGCTTCGGTAGCGCGCTCACAGCTCAAGCGCCATCGTGTGGATGCTGCTGCCGAGTGCGCACATGCCCTGCTTGAGGGCTGCGGTTTGGCCAAGCTTAATTTGCCTTCTGACGAGGCCGGTGTGCTGGAGCGCGGGCTGGACTCGCTCGATACCCGCATGCAGGCGCATTTCGACCGCGCCCGTGCGCTGGCCGAGTATCTGGCGGCCAACGAGATGGTGCGCAACGTTCGCTATCCCGGGCTGTGCTCGCATCCTGACCATGCGGTTGCAACGGGAATCCTCGAGCACGGCTTTGGCCCGGCAGTTGAATTTGACCTTATCAAGCGTAGCGCGGGCGAGCTGTTCGATGCTTTGCCGGGGGAGTTTCGCACATCGCCCGCCGGCGGCGCAACGACGCGCCTTTCGGCTCCACGTGGCAAGCAGGGGAGCACCGTCCGCCTCTTCGCCGGCACCGACAACCCTCTGGTTGTAGCGTCCACCCTAGACAACGCTCTCCGCCAATTAGCTACTCTTTGATGCTGGCGATGAGGTCGTTTGCTTTGGTGGCAATGACGTTGTTGATGTCGGCCTGCAGCTCCTCGTAGACCGCTATGGCTCGCTTGCCGGCGGGAGTGAGCGTGGATCCGCGGGCTCCGTCGCGCTCGATGAGCTTGCAGCCCAGCTGGCCTTCGGCTTCGTTCGCAATGCGCCAGGCCTTGGAGTACGCCATGCCCATGCTCTTGGCGGCGCGGTTGAGCGAGTGCTCGCGGGCAATACCCTGCAGCAGCAAGACGCAGCCGTGGCCGAACACGCCCGGCAGATCCTTGTCGCACGCTTGAATTACCAACTTTGCCGTCGTCTTGTACTCCATGTGCTCCACGTCTTCCCGCTAAAGTGTTTGCTGGGCAAACGCAAAGCCTGCGTCAAACCCTCGTGTGCTCTTCTTAAATCATGTATTGTAGCAGTCAAAGTGCGTTAAGATACTTCCCCAGTATTGGGCGCCCAAGGTTGGGCTGGGTCCTACGAGGCCTGCAGCCGACCGGTCGCATGGAAAAAGGAGAAACATGGCTACGTTCTTTCCCGGTGAGTCCCACACGTTTTCGGAGTATCTGCTGGTCCCTGGCTACTCGTCCTCGCAGTGCATCCCCAACAACGTCTCTCTTAAGACGCCGCTAACCCGCTTCAAGCGCGGTGAGAAGCCGGCAATCACCCTGAACATCCCCATGGTTTCCGCCATCATGCAGTCCGTCTCGGGCGTCGACATGGGTGTCGCGCTCGCTACCGAGGGTGGCCTGTCCTTCATCTACGGTTCCCAGAGCGCCGAGTCCGAGGCCGCTATGGTCAAGGCCGTTAAGGATCACAAGGCCGGCTTTGTTCAGTCCGATTCCACGCTGACCCCCGACATGACCATGGAGCAGGTCATCGAGCTCAAGGAGAAGACCGGCCACTCTACCATGCCGGTCACCGACGATGGCACTCCCAAGGGCAAGCTCCTGGGCATCGTCACCAGCCGTGACTATCGCCCCAGCCGCGATGACCACCAGAAGAAGGTCTCCGAGTTCATGACCCCGCGTGAGCAGCTCATCGTGGGCGACAAGAACATCAGCCTCAAGGTTGCCAACGACGTCATCTGGGACAACAAGCTCAACGCCCTGCCGATCGTCGATGACAACGATCACCTCATGGGCATCGTCTTCCGCAAGGACTACGACAGCCACAAGACTAACCCCAACGAGCTGCTCGATAACGACAAGCGCTATATGGTCGGCGCCGGTATCAACACCCGCGACTATGCCGAGCGCGTGCCGCTTCTCATCGAGGCTGGCGCCGATGTCCTGTGCATCGACTCCTCCGAGGGCTTCAGTGAGTGGCAGAAGCGCACCATCGAGTGGATTCGCGCCAACTACGGCGAGGACGTCAAGGTCGGTGCCGGTAACGTCGTCGACGCCGAGGGCTTCCGCTTCTTGGCCGACTGCGGTGCCGACTTCATCAAGGTCGGTATCGGCGGCGGTTCCATCTGCATTACTCGCGAGACCAAGGGTATCGGCCGCGGCCAGGCCACCGCGCTGATCGACGTCTGCCGCGCCCGTGACGAGTACTACGAGGAGACCGGTGTTTACGTGCCCGTGTGCTCCGACGGCGGCATCGTCTACGACTACCACATGACGCTCGCCCTTGCTATGGGTGCCGACTTTATGATGCTGGGTCGCTACTTCGCCCGCTTCGACGAGAGCCCGACCGAGCGCGTCAACGTGAACGGTCAGTACATGAAGGAGTACTGGGGCGAGGGTTCTGCGCGTGCCCGCAACTGGCAGCGCTACGACCTGGGCGGCGCCGCGAAGCTCAGCTTCGTCGAGGGCGTCGACTCCTATGTTCCCTACGCTGGCTCCCTCAAGGACGGCGTGGGCGGCACGCTCTACAAGGTCAAGTCCACGATGTGCAACTGCGGCGCCCTCTCGATCCCCGAGCTCCAGGAAAAGGCACGCCTAACGCTGGTCAGCTCCACCTCCATCGTCGAAGGCGGAGCCCACGACGTAGTCGTCAAGGACTCCCAGCAAAGCGTCAGCTACCGCTAAGCGGCTTTCCCAAGCACCGCACCTTGCCGTTCAAACCGTCGCTCGCGTACCAAAGTACGCGTCGATCCTCTTTCACGGCAATCTGCGGCACTTGGAAAACCCGACCATGCTTGGGCGGGTAACAAATTAGTGGTTGATTCACAACCACGTTATTTAGATAAAGCGAGATGCCCGCAAGTCGCAGGCATCTCGCTTGTTGTATTTGCTAGAATCATCCAAGTTAACCCTAGGGTCGGGCGGCTAGGCTTTGCTCGCTGCAAGTTCCGCACGAGCCGAAGGCCACTTAATGTGGCCTTCGTGCGAGCAGGACTGTCCGCAGCAGCGAGTTAAGCCTAGCCGACCGGCCCCAATCAAGTTAAAAGGAGCTGATATGTGCGATTGCACAGATCATAAGGATGAGATCCCTGCCTACGACGCGCAGGCCATTGAGTCCCGGTGGATGAAGGCCTGGGAGGACTCCAACCTCTTTGCCGTCGACACCGACGCCAGCAAGCCCAAGAAGTACGTGCTCGAGATGTTCCCGTATCCGTCGGGCGACCTGCACATGGGCCACGCGCGCAACTACACCATCGGCGATGCCATGGCCCGTCAGGCCCGTATGCGCGGCTACGACGTGCTTCACCCCATCGGCTTCGATGCCTTTGGCCTGCCCGCCGAGAACGCCGCCATCAAGCACAACACGCAGGCTGCTGCCTGGACGTATAAGAACATGGACCAGGCTCTTGCCACGATGAAGCGCATGGGCTTTTCCTACGATTTGGATCGCATGGTCAAGACCTGCAGCCCCGACTACTACCGCTGGGGTCAGTGGATCTTTGAGAAGTTGTGGGAAAAGGGCCTGGTCTACCGCAAGAAGAACCCGGTCAACTGGTGTCCCACTTGTAAGACCGTTCTGGCCAACGAGCAGGTCACCGAGGGTAAGTGCTGGCGCTGCGGCACCGAGCCTGAGAAGCGCGACCTTGAGCAGTGGTACTTCAAGATCACTGAGTACTCCCAAGAGCTGCTCGACGATCTGGAGAAGCTCCCCGGCTGGCCCGAGCGCGTCAAGCAGATGCAGGCCAACTGGATCGGCCGCTCCGAGGGCGCCGAGGTCGACTTTACTCTGTGCGACAAGGATGGCGAGCCCATCAAGGGCGACGAGGGCAAGATCACCGTCTTCACCACACGTGCCGATACGCTCTTTGGCGTCTCCTTCTTTGTCCTGGCTCCCGAGTACGCCGGCCTGCACGAGCTCGTCGAGGGCACGGAGTACGAGGAGGCCGTGACCAAGATCGTCGAGGACTCCAAGCATATCTCTGCCGTCGAGCGTGCCCAGGGTACCCTTGAGAAGCACGGTGCCTTTACCGGCCGCTACGTGGTGAACCCGGTCAATGGCGAGAAAGTCCCCGTGTGGGTTGCCGACTACGTCGTGGCCGACTACGGCACCGGCGCCGTCATGGCCGTTCCCTGTGGCGACCAGCGCGACTTTGAGTTTGCCCGCAAGTACGACCTGCCGATCGTGCCGATCATCCTGGACGATGACGATCGCGCTGCCGTCGAGGCCAGCGGCGAGACCATCGATACCTTCCATGCCGAGACCGTCGACTGGGATTGCGCCCACGCTGCCGAGGGCACGCTCGTCCAGTCCGGCAAGTATACCGGCATGCGCGGCGGTAAGCACTCCGAGGGCGAGGCTGCTATCGTGGCCGACCTCGAGGCCATGGGCTGCGGTCGTCGCAAGGTCGAGTTCCGTCTGCGCGACTGGCTCATTTCCCGCCAGCGCTATTGGGGCAACCCCATCCCGGCCATCCACTGCGAGCACTGCGGCATCGTGCCCGTGCCCGAGGATCAGCTGCCGGTGACGCTGCCCGAGAACCTGGACCTGGGCGCCGGCGAAACCCTCGCCGAGTGCAAGGAGTTCTACGAGACCACCTGCCCGGTCTGCGGCCGCCCGGCTAAACGCGAGACCGATACCATGGACACCTTCACCTGCTCCAGCTGGTATTACCTGCGCTATACCGATCCGCACAACACGGAGCTGCCTTTCTCCCGAGAGGCCGCCGATCGTTGGATGCCCGTCGATAACTACATCGGCGGCATCGAGCATGCCATTCTGCACCTGCTCTACAGTCGCTTCTTTACCAAGGCCCTGCGCGACCTGGGCCTGCTGAGCGTGGACGAGCCCTTCACCAACCTGCTGTGCCAGGGCATGGTCAAGGACGAGAACGGTGACACCATGTCCAAGTCTAAGGGCAACGTCGTGCCTCCGAGCTCGGTCATCGAGCCCTACGGCGCCGACACCATGCGTCTGGCGATCCTGTTTATCGCTCCGCCCGAGAAGGACTTCGACTGGGATCCCAAGGCCGTCGAGGGCGCTAACCGCTTCATCAAGCGCGCCTGGCGTATCGTTTGGCAGCTCGTCCAGTCCGGCGACGCCAACGTGGCCTTCGACAAGTCCTCGCTCGACGAGGTTGCGATGAAGCTCTATCGCGAGCGTCACCGCACCATCGCCAAGTGCACCGAGGACTTCGATCGCGGCCAGTTCAACACCGCCATCTCGGCCGTCATGGAGCTCGTCAACGCGGCGAGCGCCTACCTCAATGCCACTGAGGGCGCATCGCGCGACAAGGCTCTGTGCTACGGCGTTGCCAAGGATATCGTGAGCGTCCTCGCCCCCATCTGCCCGTTCTGGGCCGACGAGCTGTGGCACGAGGCCCTCGGCTGCGAGGGCAACGCCTACACCGCTGCCTGGCCCGAGTTCGACCTGGCCGAGTCCATCGAGGACACGGTGCAGATCGTGGTCCAGGTGCTCGGCAAGGTCCGCGGCCGCATCGACGTTGCCCGCGATGCCTCCAACGAGGAGATGCAGGCTGCCGCCGAGGAGGCCGTTGCCAAGTGGCTCGAGGGCAAGACGGTCGTCAAGGCCATCTGCGTGCCCGGCAAGCTGGTCAACCTGGTGGTTAAGTAAATTCCGCGCGCATAGTTGACGTGTTAAAGACGAGGGGCGATCCGATTGGGTCGCCCCTCGTCTTGCGTTATATGCCCTGCTTGTCTTGTGACGAGCGTCACTCGCTACGGAATGTGTACCAAGTCCCTAAAGTAGACGTTGCCGGTTTGCTCCTCAAACATCCAGATGTTGAGGTAGATGTCGTTGAGGTCGTTGTTCACGTCAAAGCCTGGATCGTCGAAGGTGCCTACAAAAGTGAGCATCGCGGTCGTTTCTTCGCCTGCGGCGACGGGCTGGCGCATGCGCACGTCGCGGACGACACCGTTGACATAGGCATAAGCATCAACATCGCCAAACATCATGTCGACATCGGTGTTGTTTGTCACCGCAAAGACCAACACGGCGTCGCCGTAGCCATCTGTGTCCTTGCCCACGCAGGTAACATGGACGTTCTCGTCTGCCTCTAGGTCGATGGGGAACTGTTCTTGAGGGTCGGGACCCAAACCCTGGGGGTCGATTATATCTTCGTCTATTTTGTCGAAACGCTCCGAGGGCGTCGTTTTCTCGATGCCTTCGGAGCTGCCGAGATCCGACTCGCATGGTCTGGTTTTACCATCGATATTGCTGCAGCCCGTCAGGGCGAATGAACAGGCAGCGACGACGAGCGCGGTTGCGCAGAGGGTGCCTAGGCGTTTCATGGTGCCTCCTTGCCGTAGAGGATTCGGAAGGTTGTGCGGTCAATGCGTGCGGCAGGCTTTCTCGCTACAGAATGCCTCTCAGCTCCAGTCTGACCGGTGTGTGCTCAGGGATGGAATGCCCATAGGGCCTAATTCGACCGGTGCGCTGGGACGCATGGCCCGTTTTGAGGCTTTTGGGGGAGCGCCGCATAGGGGTCCTCGCCTAATTGTTGTATTCTTGTGGAGAAGCTGTGCGCACGCTGACCTGCAGGTTCGTACTGTGCTTGCACGTTTCCGCAGCTATTGGTATAGTTTGCTTGCAAATGAAGTTGTAATTGAAAGAAGTGGGGTTTCGGCCCCGCTTCTTTTTTGTATGGATGGAGGTGCCGCAATGGTCAAGACCAAGACCGAGCAGGCGATCATCGACGCGCTCGAGGCCGTCGCTCCCCAGCACGATGTCGACATCGTCGACGTCGAGCTCGTGGGTGCCACCAAGGCCCCCTGCGTGCGCGTGCGTATCGAGGGTGCCGAGGGTCAGAGCCTGTCGCTCAACGACGTCACGGCCAACACCAAGTGGGTCGGCGATGTGATTGAGGAGCTCGACCCCATCTCTTCGAGCTATACGCTCGAGGTGTCGAGCCCGGGCATGGCGCGCCCGCTGCGCCGCCCGAGTGACTTTGCCCGCTTTGTGGGCGAGAACTGCGAGCTCACCTCCACCGCCACCGAGGGTCGTCGCAAGTACGCCGGCAAGATTGCCGCCGCCACCGAGACGAACGTGACCCTTGAGCTCGAGGGTGGCGAGTCCGTTACCCTCGATTTTTCTGATGTTAAAAAGTGCAAGTTGAAGCCCACCTACGACTTCAAGCCCGCGAAGGAAGGAAAGTAAGATGGCAGCATCCGACATGATGTCCGCCCTGATGGAGCTTTGCCAGGAGAAGCACATCGACCAGCTCTACCTGATCGACCGCCTGGAGCAGTCGCTCGCCAAGAGCTATGCCGAGATCCTGCATCTTGAGTGGGGCGCCAAGGTGACCATCGACCGCACCACTGGCAAGATCTACGTCTACCGCCTGGAGCCGATCGACGATTCCATGGACGAGGAGGGCAACTTCACCGAGTTCGAGGAGATCGACGTCACTCCCAAGAACACGAGCCGCATCGCTGCCCAGCACGCTAAGGCCGAGATCAACGCCATCGTGCGCAACTCCGCCCGCGAGCAGATCTACGAGGAGTTCTCCGGCCGCATCGGTGATCTCATCAGCGGTACCGTGCTGCAGTCCACGCCCGACTTTACGATTGTCAAGATTCGCGAGGGCGTCGAGGCCGAGCTGCCGCACTTCGACCAGCGCCGTTACGAGAACGAGCGCAACGAGCGTCCGATGGGCGAGCGCTACCTGCACAACCAGCACATCAAGGCCGTGATCATCGACGTTCGCGACCCCAACTCCAACCTGCAGCCGGTTCGTGGCGAGCACAGCCGTCCGCCGATTGTCATCTCCCGTACCCACCCCGAGCTCATGCGTCGTCTGTTTGAGCAGGAGGTGCCCGAGATCTATGAGGGCACCGTCCAGATCAAGTCGATCGCCCGCGAGCCCGGCCAGCGTTCCAAGGTCGCCGTTCACTCGCTCGACGACCGTCTGGATCCCGTGGGCGCCTGCGTCGGCCCCAAGGGCAGCCGTGTTCGCGCTGTCGTGGGCGAGCTCCGCGGCGAGCGCGTCGACGTCATCCTGTGGGATGCCGATCCTGCCGTCTACGTCGCCAACGCCCTGTCGCCCGCTAAGGTCACCCGCGTCCTCATCGACGAGGAGAAGGCCTACGCCGGAGTCATCGTGCCCGACGACCAGCTGTCCCTCGCCATCGGCAAGGAGGGCCAGAACGCCCGCCTCGCCGCGCGCCTGACCGGCTGGCACATCGACATCAAGTCCGAGACGCTTGCCGCCGACATCCTCAAGAACGTTCCCGTTCACGAGGAGCCCGCCGCCGACCTGATCGGTGACGAGGAGGACGAGGACGTCCGCCGCTGCGAGTACGTGTCCGAGGACGGCATCCAGTGCCGCAACCAGGCTCGTCCCGGCTCCCGTTTCTGCGGTGTCCACGACACCGACGCCTTCGATGATGCGGAGGACCTGATCTAGCGCGTGGTCGCGCCGGGCGGGTCCCGGCGCGTCTCCCACGCTCGTTCAGTCTCTAGGCACCCAAGGTGCCAGAAAGGGTAGGTGAAGTCATATGGCAAAAGTCCGTGTGTCCACCCTGGCCAAAGAGTTCGGCATGACCTCCAAGGAACTGATGGGTCATCTCGCCGATATGAAGATTCCCGCTAAGTCCGCTTCCTCCACCTTGGAGGAAGCCTACGTTGCCATGGTCCGTAAGCAGCTCGCCTCGGTGATCGAGGCCCGCGCTCAGGAAGTCGAGGCCGCCAAGCAGGCCGAGGAGCAGGCAGCTGCCGCCGAGGAGGCCGCTCGCGCCGCCGAGGCCGAGCGCGAGCGCATCGCCGCCGAGAAGGCACGCGAGGAGGAGCGCCGCCAGTTTGCCGCAGCCCAGGCTGCCGAGGAAGCCGCCCGCGCCGAGGCCGAGGCCAAGAAGAAGGCCGAGCAGGAGCGCCTTGCCCGCGAGAAGGAGGAGGCTGCCCGCGAGGCTCAGCGCCGCGCCGTCCCCGCTTCCGACTCCGGTTCGCGCTTCCGTTCGCTGCTCGACCAGATCGCCGCACAGGAGACCGTGCTCAAGGAGAAGAAGGACGCCGAGGACAAGGCCAAGGCCGAGCGCGCCTCCGAGCGCGGTAACCGTCGTGGCGGCAACAGCGACCGCCGCGGTGGCCGTCGTAACGATCGCAACGCTTCCGACAACAACTCCGAGCGCAACGCCTCCGAGAGTCGTCCGCACCGCCATCGCACCAACGCTAGCAACAACGTCGCTGCCGGCATGGACTTTCCCAACCCCGATAAGCAGGGCAAGGGCAAGAAGCGCAAGGGCGGTCACAACAACGAAGAGGACCACTACAGCCGCATGGCTCGCGAGGCCGAGGAGTACAGCCGCGAGAAGGTGCTCGAGGAGGCTCGTGC
>JAXJBU010000017.1:0-37422 GCA_036302865.1 Collinsella sp.
CGGGTTAAGTTTGTCGCGAGTTCCGCACGCAAAGGAAAGCACTTAATGTGCTTTCCGTCTTGCGCAGGACTGTAGAGCAGCAAACTTAACCCGCGCCAGCCGGCCCCGGAGACCCTCCCGGAGGGACCGAAAAATTTTTTCAAAAAAGTTGTTGCGCGCCGGACAGACTTCTGTGTATACTAATCCCCGCAGCGCACGCGAGCGGAAACAAACGCGAACGACTGCCTGGGGAGTTAGCTCAGTTTGGTTAGAGCGCCGGCCTGTCACGTCGGAGGTCGCGGGTTCGAGCCCCGTACTTCCCGCCAACGCAATTAAAGCCACGTCTTCGGACGTGGCTTTTTGCGTTTGATGCACTTTGTTTCGATAGAACGATCGCCCTGGTGCATCTTCGCCCAGAATCCCCGCGCCTTCGGGAACGCAAGTAAAATCTAATAAGTATATCTGTCTGAACAACAGCTTTGTTGCGCAACACCTGTTCTACGAGACAGGGGGTTAGGTTATACTAAATTGCACTGTGCGCCGCATCTGATGCATTTCGCTCCAAGCGCGGCACTCAGTGGATATCCGATTTACCATTTGGATGTCCTGGCGGTCATTTAGCGTCTCGACACAAGCTCGGCCCCGGAGCTCGTTCGAGCTGTTCGTATTCCTTGAAAGGGGAAAAATGGACATATCGAGGAAGACTGATTACGCCCTTCGTATGCTGGCGATGCTTGCTGAGGATCCGGAGTGTTTGCTTTCTGTTCGCACCGCTGCCGAAGAGGTCAATGTCCCGTATTCGTTTGCCCGCTCGATTCAGCACGGTTTGGTCCAGGCCGGTATTGTGGAGAGCCTGCGTGGCGTCCACGGTGGCATGCGTCTCAAGGTTAGTCCGGACGACGTCACTATCCGCCAGGTCGTCGAGGCCGTTCAGGGTCCTATGGTTATGAACGATTGCACCGCGCCCGATGGTGACTGTGCGCGCATGGGCGCGTGCTGCTATCATCCCCTGTGGGCCGGAGCTCAGGCGTTGATGCGCGACTACCTCGATTCCGTTTCGCTCGGCGACATCGTCGCTCACCGCCAGTTCCCGGCCGTCGATCCCAAGTTCGCCGACCGCGAAGCGTTTCCCGAGTATGCCACCTGCGCGTGCGCTTGCCGGGAGGAATAGCGCCGCATAAGGAGCATAGTCATGATTCAGGACCCCTTTCGTTCGATGATTCGTTCGGAAGGGGTCCTGCGTTATCGCGACCTTCCGTGGCGCCGCACGCGCGATCCGTACATCATTTGGCTTTCTGAGGTCATGTTGCAGCAAACACAGGTGCCGCGCGTGGAGACGCGCATGCCGGCGTGGCTCGATCGTTTTCCGACTGTGCAGGCGCTTGCCCAGGCTGCGCCTTCCGATGTTTTGGACGCTTGGCAGGGCATGGGCTACAACCGACGCGCTCTGGCGCTTCACGGGGCCGCTCAGCGCGTTGTAGAGGACTGGGACGGGGAGTTTCCGCGCGAGACGCGTGACTTGGTCGCTCTGCCCGGCATTGGCCCGGCAACGGCGCAGGGCATCCGTTCGTTTGCATTCGATCTTCCGGGCGTGTATTTGGAGACCAATGTGCGCACGGTCTTTTTGCATCATTTCTTTCCCGATGTGCCGGCCATTCCCGATCGCGAACTGGTGCCGCTGATCCAAGCTGCCTGTCCGGCGGCCCCCGGTGCGGCGGCGGACGAGATCGCGCCCTTTGCCGCGCCTCAAGACGATGCCGACACGCCGCGCGCGTGGTATTACGCATTGCTGGATTACGGCGCGTATCTTAAAAAGACACTGCCCAATCCGTCCAGGCGGTCGGCGGGCTATAGTCGTCAGTCCAAGTTTGAGGGCTCGCGCCGCCAAAAGCGCGCGCATATCGTGCGTATGTTGTTGGCAGCGCGCGATGAGCAGCCGGCGGGGATTACGCTTGCTGATGCCGTGGTGGGCGTTAACGAGATGGAAGCGGCAGCCGGTCGCGGGCCGGTCGAGTGCGACTTGATCGCGGGCATTCTAGCTGACCTGGAGCGCGAGGGCTTTTGCCGAGCCGAGGACGATCGTTGGTTGAGTGTGTAGCCCGCTCAAATCTGAAGAACGGGATTGTAAGGTTTAAATTCGCGGCTTGAGGGCATCCTAAAGACAAGGTCGCTCAAAGCCTATGGGCGGCACGTGTTGAAGGGAAGTACACCTATGGATTTTGAGAATTCCCAAACCAAGAAGAACCTCGAGACCGCTTTTGCCGGTGAGTCCCAGGCACACACCAAGTATCGCTACTATGCATCCAAGGCCAAAAAGGACGGCTACGTTCAGATCTCGAATATTTTTGCCGAGACGGCGGGCAACGAGTCCGAGCACGCCAAGCTGTGGTTTAAGTATCTGCACGACGGCGCCGTCCCCGATACCCTGGACAATCTGCGTGATGCCGCTGCGGGCGAGAACTACGAGTGGACCACGATGTACGACGAGTTCGCCAAGACCGCCGAGGAGGAGGGTTTTGCCGAGATCGCCGAGAAGTTCCGTGGCGTCGCCGCCGTCGAGAAGGCCCACGAGGAGCGCTACAACAAACTCGTCGAGCGCATCGAGTCGGGCGAGGTGTTTGAGCGCGAGGGCGTAAAGGTGTGGAAGTGCCTGAACTGCGGGCACCTGCACGTTGGTGCTGAGGCGCCTGAGGTGTGCCCGGTGTGTAACCACCCGAAGGCGTACTTTGAGGAGCAGGTGGTGAACTACTAGCGCTTGGCGCTGGCTGCTGCGGAGCGCAGGGCGGGAAATGCCTTTCCCTCTCGCTCACGGCTGCGCAGGGTCGCGCGAGGCAAAGGCATTTCCCGCCCTGCGCTCCGGCTTCGGGTCGTTGCGTGCTCGTTACAGAAAAGCTGATAAGAAGTTTGTGTGCCGCCCCTTATGGGGCGGCACGTTTTTGTGGGGGCCGGTTGGGGCGGTGACGTTGCTTAGAGGGTACACTGGGTAGCGTTGGCTATTCGTTTCCTCTTGTGAGGTGTTGGTTATGGGTAAGAAGTCTCGGGCTCGGGTTGCTGCGGCGGGAACTCGCAAGGATCCTGGTCGTCGGGTTGCCGAGGGTAAAAAGGTCGATCGTGTCGAGAAGGACAAGAAGGTTGGCGCGCATGCTCATCCTGAGTGGGCGCCTCACCTCAATACGGCTAGCGAGGATCTGACTGCTAAGTTGTTTACTCTGGTCGAGGTTATCTTGAGCGTGGTGCCCGTGGTGGTCATTGGCTTGTTCTTGGCTTCGAAAGATGCCACGAGTGTCGATAAACTCACCGATGTCTTTTCTCAGGACCCCTCGATGGTGGTTACGTTTATCTCTGCGTGCCTGCAGCCGTTTGTGGCGTACATGTTGTACATGATTTATCGCAAATACTGCGAGGGCGACGCTGGTTTTGCCGCCGGCAACCTGATCGGTCTTTTGTGCTCCGAGATCCTACTGCTCAATATCCCAGGCGTCATCGGTATGGGCATCTTGCTGTGGCGTGTTTGGCGCAACGTCGCCCCGCACTTTGAGAGCTGGTTGTTTGAGCGTCGTGCAATGGGCGTGCTGGCAGACATTGCGGGCTCGCTCGTGATTTTAGCCTTGGCGTTTATGTGCGCCACCGCCGCCCGCGGTCTCGCGGGCATGTAGTCTGTCCTCACCGACCACGGAGCGCAGGGCAACTGCTGGTTTCACCGCTCCGGACGTCAGACCCGCGGCGCATCCCTTTCCCTCTCGCTCACGGCTTCGCAGAGTCACGCGAGGCAAAGGCATGCGCCGCGGGTCTGACGACGCGGGCTTGCCAACGAGTTTTGGCTAATAGATTGGTTTGTGTGCCGCCCCTTTGGGGCGGCACTTTTTGTGTGGGGTCCCGGTCTCCACAATTTTCGTCAAGCTTTTGGTTAGATTTTGGTCAGTTGGCGTAAGGGTGGAAGGCCAAAAGATTGCTGGCGAAAAAAGCTCAGAGAAAGTGCTGGTAGGGGAGTTGTTGAGCTTTTCGACAGCTTTTGAGCAAAAGAAACTTTGTGGCTATTGCCGGCGATTGCGTTGTCGCGGTCATGGCGGTGCGGGATGCTGGTCGTAAGCGTCGAACGCTCCGATTTTGGAGGCCAACATGGACCTGTTTCTTGAGACCCCACAGCAACAAGCCGAGCGCATGCTGCGGCAGCAGCGGCGGCTTATAGAGATGCAAATGCAAGGGGTTGCCAACCAGGCGCCCGTGCAAAACGTCGTGCCCGCTGCTGTACCTGCAGCCGTGCCCGGGTGCGAATCGGCACCAGAGGCCTATTCCGTACAGCAAGATTCATATGCGCAGGAGCTCGCGTTCGACAAGCGTCGTGCGCGTTGTCGCCGCGTGGGCCAGCGCCTGCGCACATTGGCGATGATCGTGCTCATTCCGCTAGGACTTGCGGCAATCTTCTTGGCCTCATATGCCCTCACGTGCATTCTCAACGGTGCCTCGCCCAATGAGGTGCTCCAGCATCTAGCGGCCCTGGGCCAGCGCCTAGGCGATGTCGCAACAACCATCCGCGCCGGCTGGGAGAGTTAGCGTTTGTCACATTAGGACTTCCAGGGTGTACGAATTATCGCCACGAGCAGAATTCTTGCATCCTGTGGGTCCTGTCGTGCGACTGAATAGTATTATTGAAGATAAATAATAATAGGATTTGCTATGTATAAGCAGGATTTAGAGCAGACTCTTTTGGGCATTGACGAAGAGGCGGAGCTGGAAATAGGTCCAAGAGACGACAGGCCGAACGTTGTATTGGTGGGAGGAAGCGCCTTCATGCTAAACGATGTGACGAATCGTCCGGTTACACATGACATCGATGTGTTTGAGGCGGACAGGTGCCTCCGCGAGATCATAGCTCGATACCCCGAGGTGAATGGTATGGCGGTGGCATATTGTAATCAGATGCCATTCAATTACGAAGATCGTTTGATCCCCTTGGATATTGGGGCGCGTTTTATCAGGTACTTTACGCCATCCTTGGAGGACCTGGCGGTAATGAAGCTCTATGCCTTCCGTCCGAACGACATCATCGATCTTCATAGTCAGGCATTCGTCGACCGACTTGATTGGGGGCTGCTCGAACGGCTTATATTCGACGAGGGAGAAGCACTGGCGTCGTCGCCTTCGGAGCGGAGTTATCAAGAGATGGTCTGTGCATACAGGCAATACAAAAAGGAGGTGCTCGGTTGAATCTGACCTTTGAGGGATTCTTAAAAGGCTATTGCCGAGAGCTATCCGGACAGCAGTCGCTCAGTTTTAGAAAACTGGTTAAGCAAGCGACGACGGTTGCGCCGCGCGTGGCGGAGCCCCTGTTTTTGCTCGCTTTGGCACAGGGTAAAGCCGAATACGTTCTGGGCTTATCCGAGGGTTCGTGGATGGAAGAGGGTTACCGAGGCGTTTTGTCCTTGTACGCCCAAACGGGTAGCCTGGCATCTCTATGCGCCGAGGATAAACTTCCTAATCGTTATGCCAACGTTTGGCGTGCGTATAGAGCGGTGAAGGAAAAGCCAGTGGCGGACAGAAGGATCAACGCCCTGATGCGAAAAAGAACGTTGGGAGCGCTAGAGGAATCGGGCGTAACGCGCTACGGTCTCTGCCGCGATTTGAATCTGAATAAGGGAAACGTGTACGCATATTTAGCCGGTGATGACTCAAAGGTGAGCAGGGAGACGGCGCGTCGCATTATGGAATATGCGGAGGAGAGGGGCGCCCAAGAAGGGACCGGGCGCCCGGTGCGTATGGCGGGGTAAGATTGATCGCGGTTTTGATTGGTGTTCGATTGGGTTTGTTGGGCGGAGTTTATGTCTGCTATTGATATTGTGCTTGTTGTGATCGCCTTGGTGGCGGTGGGGGTTGCTGTGGCTTGCGCCCTCCAGCTCAAGAGCCTGCGTGCCGAGTTGCGGGAGCGTGGCGACAGTAGCGCGGAAACGCTGGCAGCACTCGAGCAGGCCAACAACGCGCTCGATGCCCTGAACGTCGCGCTGGCCGAAACTCGCCGCACGGCCAATGCCATCGCGCAGCAGCAGACGACAGATGCGGCCGTGGAGCAGCAACGTTACCTGACCATCGCACGTGAGTTTTCGCAAGCTGGTGACCGGATGGATGACCTGCGCCGCGAGACGGCCCAACAGCTCGGTGCCAACCGCGAGGGTATCGAGCATCGCCTGGACAAGGTGCGCGAAACGGTCGATGCTCAGCTGGGCGCCATCCGCAAAGACAACAACGTGCAGCTCGATCAAATGCGTGCGACGGTGGACGAGAAGCTCTCCCGCACGCTCAACGACCGACTGTCGGCATCGTTTAAGCAGGTGAGCGACCAGCTCGAGGCCGTGTACAAGGGCCTGGGCGACATGCAGTCCATCGCCACCGGCGTGGGCGACCTTAAGCGCGTGCTGGGCAACGTGAAGGCGCGTGGCATTTTGGGCGAGGTGCAGCTGGGTGCAATTCTGGCGGACATCCTTACGCCCGACCAGTATCTGGAAAACGTCGCCACCAAGCCCGGCGCTTCGGAGCGCGTGGAGTTTGCCGTCAAACTGCCGGTGGACGAGGGCGACCCCGTGCTGCTGCCAATCGATTCCAAGTTTCCGGGCGATGCGTACGAGCACCTGCTCGATGCGCAGGAGTCGGGCGATGCGGATGCCGTTGCCGCCGCGCGCAAAACACTCGACATGATGGTGAAGCGCGAGGCGAAGGACATCTGCGAAAAGTATCTGAGCGTGCCCGCAACGACCAACTTTGGCATCCTGTTCGTGCCGTTTGAGGGCCTGTATGCCGAGATCGTCAGCCGTCCCGGTCTTATCGAGACCCTGGGCCGCGACTACCACGTCAACGTTGCCGGCCCCAGCACCATGGCGGCCATCCTCAACAGTCTGCAGATGAGCTATCAGACGTTTAAGTTGCAAAAACGTACCGACGACGTGCTGCGCGTGCTCTCCGCCGTCAAGGCCGAGCTGCCGCGCTATCAAAAGGCGCTGCGCCGCGCCCAGCAGCAGATCGAGACCGCGGGCAAAACGGTCGAGGGCATCATCACCACACGCACCAACGTCATGGAGCGCAAGCTCAAGGACATCGACGCGTTGGAAGATGCTGGCCAAGCCGACGAGATCTTGGGGCTCATGTCCGCCGGCCTGCTCGCAGATCAAGAGGACGAGGACTAGCTGCAACGGGCGGCGGGGCGCCAGCGCAAACGCGGGCGCCCCGCCGCTTTTCGTATCGCACTTGCCTGGAGCATGCTCCAATGTGCAACAATGGCTGTTCGACCTGCCGGATGCGAAAGGAAGTCCATGTCTCAGAGAAGCACCAGTCCGCTTAAGCGCTCGACCGTGCGCCGTACACTCCGGCGTTTTTGGGATGTCACACGCACGCAGCCGCTGATCGTCTTTCTCTCGGTGTTCTCGTCGGCGGGTTACATCTTTTTGCTTACCTTTGCCAACACCTATGTGATGGCGCTTATCGTCGACCGCGTCCAGGCCGGTCCCGTGGCGGGCGACCAGGTGTTTGAGGTCTTCGGCCCCTACATCCTGGCGCTCGTACTCGTTAATCTGGTGGGCCAGATTCTTTCCAAGCTGCAGGACTACACCGTCTACAAGCTCGAGATCGCGGGCAACTATCACCTGGCGCGCCTGTGCTTCGACACGCTCTCCAACCAATCCATGACATTCCATACCAGCCGCTTTGGCGGATCGCTTGTGAGCCAGACGAGCCGTTTTATGAGCGGCTACACGGGCCTGGTGGACGTAACGGTGTATTCGCTCATCCCCACCATCACCTCGGTCATCTGCACCGTGGCCGCACTCGCCCCGGTGGTGCCCACGTTTACCGTGATCCTGGTGGGTATCATGGTCGTCTACATCGCGTTTGTCTGGCTCATGTACAAGCGCATCATGCCGCTTTCGGCCGCGACGTCTGCCGCGCAGAACAAGCTGTCGGGCGTGCTGTCCGACGCGGTCACGAACATTCTGGCCGTTAAGACCTGCGGGCGCGAGGACTTTGAGCGCGACCTGTTCGATGCCGCCGACCGCGCCGCGCGCGACGCCGAGACCGTCTCGATGCACGCCATGATGCAGCGCAACTTTACGACCTCGGGCCTTATCGTCATCACCATGGCCGTGGTGAGCGTGTTCGTGGCGGGCGGCAACGCGTGGTTTGGCATCTCGGCCGGTGCACTCGTCATGATCTTTACCTACACGTACAACCTCACCATGCGCCTGAACTACGTGAGCTCCATGATGCAGCGCATCAACCGCGCGCTGGGCGACGCCGCCGAGATGACGCGCGTGCTGGACGAGCCGCGCCTAGTAGCAGACGACCCGGACGCACCCGAGCTCAAAGTGCGCGAGGGAGCGATCGATTTTGAGCACCTGAGCTTTGCGTACCGTGACGCTGCGGCGGGTGAGAGCGTGTTCGACGACCTGACGCTCCATGTGGCGGCAGGCCAGCGCGTGGGCTTGGTGGGCAAATCTGGTTCGGGCAAGACGACGCTCACCAAGTTGCTGCTACGCCTGGACGACGTGCAGGGCGGCCGCGTGCTCGTCGATGGTCAGGATGTCTCGCGCTGCACGCAGCAGAGCCTGCGTCGCCAGGTTGCCTACGTGCCGCAGGAGGCGCTGCTGTTCCACCGCTCCATCCGCGAGAACATCGCCTACGGACGTCCCGACGCCACCGACGAGCAGATTCGCGAGGCCGCTCGTCTGGCCAATGCCCTGGAGTTTATCGACCGCTTACCCCGTGGCTTTGACACCATGGTGGGTGAGCGCGGCGTGAAGCTTTCGGGCGGCCAGCGTCAGCGCGTGGCCATTGCGCGCGCGATTCTAACGGACGCTCCGATTCTGGTGCTCGACGAAGCGACCTCTGCCCTGGACAGCGAGTCCGAGGCGCTGGTGCAGGAGGCGCTCGAAAACCTGATGCGCGGGCGCACCTCCATTGTGGTGGCGCATCGCCTGTCCACCGTGGCGGCGCTCGACCGCATCGTGGTGCTGGCGGACGGCGAGATCGTCGAGGATGGTACGCATGCACAGCTCGTCGAGGCGGGCGGCGAGTACGCGAGCCTGTGGAGCCGCCAAACCGGCGCATTCTTGGAGGCTTAAGGTCCCCGGGCGTGGGACAATCGTTCCCGTGAAGTAATGTTTTTGCCGAGCCGAGGAGTCGTTATGCCACGCGAGACCAATGCCGCCAAACGCGAGCGCGCCATCGAGGTGTGCGAGCGCCTCAACCGTCGCTATGGCCCGGTTGAGTGCTTTTTGGACCACGAGAACCCCTTTCGCCTGCTGATCGCAGTGCTGCTCTCGGCGCAGACGACCGATGCACAGGTTAACAAGGTGACGCCGCGGCTGTTTGCCCAGTGGCCCACGCCCGAGGCCATGGCCGGCGCGAGTGTTGCCGACGTGGCGGACACGATCAAGTCGCTCGGCTTCTATAAGAGTAAAGCCAAGCATGCCGTGGAGGCCGCCCAGATGATCGTCGCCGATTACGACGGTGTGGTGCCGGCGGACATGAAGGAGCTCGTCAAACTGCCAGGCGTGGGGCGCAAGACGGCGAACATTGTGCTCAACGTGGGGTACGGCATTGTGGAGGGCATTGCGGTGGATACGCACGTCAACCGCATTGCGCACCGCCTGATGCTGAGCCCCAAGACGCACGCCAAGGAACCGCTCAAGACCGAGCAGGACCTGCTCAAGATCTTGCCGCACGAGTATTGGGAGTCGGTCAACCACCAGTGGATTACCTTCGGCCGCGAGATCTGCGATGCCCGCAAGCCCAAATGCGACGAATGCCCGCTGGCAGACCTTTGCCCCAGCGTGCGCGTTTTGGGGTAGCGCCGCGGCGTGCATCGGCGTGCGCGCCCTATGCGCTACCATGGCAATCAATGAATTTTGACGAACGACCCGCCGAGCTTGCCCCGGCGGGCTTTTGGCGTTGCGATGCCGGAGGAACAGCATGCTCATTCACCGTATAGCCGCGCAGCTCTACACTGCCGAGGCCCTGCAGACCGTCGAGGCCGGACTCGATGCCGGCGAGGACGTAACGCTGGCCGTGTCGCAGTCGGGTCGCACGCTTATGGCGGCTGCGCAGTTTGCGCGCCGTCCGCGCCCCACGGTCTACATCGTGAGCGGCGAGGACGCGGCCGATCGAGCCGCGCGTAGCCTGGCCGCCTATGTGGGCCTGGCGCATGTGTGCCGCTTCCCCGAGCGCAAGGACTACCCCTGGCGCGAGCAGGCGCCCGATGATGCCGTGGTAGCCCAGCGCTGCGAGGCGCTTGGGCGCATCGTGCGCGGCGACAACTGCATCATGGTCGCCTCAGCCCGCGCGCTGCTGCGCTGCGTGCCGCCGGTCGAGAGTCGCTATTGGGAGTCCACCACTTTTGCGGTGGGCGAGGAGATTCCTTTTGACGAGGTGCCGCAGCGCCTGGTGGGCATGGGCTACACCAATGCCGGCGCCGCCGATGCGCCCGGTCTGTTTCGCGTGCACGGCGACACCGTCGAGGTGTTTCCCGCACAGGAAAAGGCGCCCGTGCGCATCGAGTTCTTCGGCGACGAGATCGACCGCATCCGCCGCATGGTGAGCTCCACGGGCCAAACTATCGGCAACGAGGACAGTATCGAGATCTTCCCGTGCCGCGAGTTGGCGCTTACCGACGAGGCCGTCCACAACATGCATGTGGCGCTCTACCGCGCAAGCCAGAGCGATAGCAAGCTGGCGGCGCTGCTCGAGATGGTGGATGCACGCATCGTCACGCCCGAGCTCGACCGCTTTTTGCCGGTGATGTACGGCCAGACCGTAAGCCCGCTGGCACATGTGGGCGGCAAGGCACTCGTGGTTTTGTCCGAGCCGCGCTCGCTGTTCGACGATTGCCTGCGCGCCTACGAGGATATCGAGGCGCGTGCCGGCGAGGCGGGGATTGACCGACTGGATGGCCTGTATGTACGTGCCCAGCAGCTCGATTTTGGTGCTCAGCAGCGCCTGAACTATGTGAGCCTCATCCGTGCCGGCGGCGCGGTGACGGCGGAGCTCAAGATTGAGCAGCCGGCCATCGCGGGCTCGGACAATCGCTTTATGACGCGCATTCAGGAAGTCGTAGGCAAGCGCTACGCCTGCGTGTTTGCCATTCCCGACCGCGGGGCGCGCGAGTCGATGGAGCTCACCTTTGGCGACGAGAGCATTACCTTTGAGGAATCGCTGACCGCGGCGCCCGAAAATGTCGGCGCTATCGGCGACCGCGTTCGCGTGGCAGCGGCGGATTCCGCCGACCGTGCCGCACGCCAGGAGGCCCATGCTTCCATTCGCGAGCGTAAGGCCGACGCGCTCAACGCCCGCTCGCTCGAGGCGGGCGCCGCGCAGGCTGCCTCCGGCGCTGCCGTGCCCACCATCTCGCGCGGGCGCGTGACCTTTGTCGATGCCGCCCTGCCGCAGGGCGTGGTGGTGCCCGATGCCAACCTGGCCGTGTTCTCGATCGCCGACCTCAATGCCCGCATGGATGCCAACCGCGCGCGCAGCCGCCGCAAGGTTGACATTACGCAGATCACCTTCCCGTTTAAGCCGGGCGACTACGTGGTGCACGCTACCCACGGCATCGCGCTCTTTAGCGAGATCGCGCGCCAGGAAGTGGGCGGCAAGGAGCGCGACTACTTTTTGCTGGAATATGCCGACGGCGACAAGCTCTACGTGCCGCTCGAGCAGGTCGACCGCATCACACGCTATGTTGGCCCCGACGGCGACAAGCCGCGCCTGACCAGGCTCAACACTGCCGACTGGACGCGTGCCACCAATAAGGCGCGCAAGAATGCCAAAAAGCTGGCGTTTGACCTGGTCGACCTGTATACGCGCCGCTCGTCGATCGCAGGCATCGCCTGCCCGCCCGATACGCCCGAGCAGATCGAGATGGAGCAGAGCTTTCCCTACGACGAGACGCGCGACCAGCTGGAGGCTATCGCCGACATCAAGGCCGACATGGAGGCGCCCAAGCCCATGGACCGCCTGCTGTGCGGCGACGTGGGTTTCGGCAAGACCGAGGTTGCCCTGCGCGCGGCGTTTAAGTGCGTGGACTCCGGCCGCCAGGTCATGGTGCTCTGCCCCACGACCATTCTTGCCCAGCAGCACTACGAGACGTTCTTTGAGCGCTTTGCCCCGTTTGGCCTTGAGGTCGAGGTGCTCAGCCGTTTCCGCACGCCGGCGCAGCAAAAGCGCGCGCTCAAGGCGTTTGCCGAGGGCACGATCGACGTGCTCATCGGCACGCATCGTCTGCTTTCGGCCGACGTGAACCCCAAGAACCTGGGCCTGGTGATCATCGACGAGGAGCAGCGCTTTGGCGTGCAGCACAAGGAGCAGCTCAAGAACCTGCGCGAGCAGATTGACGTGCTCACGCTTTCGGCAACGCCTATTCCGCGAACCATGCAGATGGCCACGAGCGGCGTGCGCGACATGAGCCTGATCACCACACCGCCCACCGGGCGTCGTCCCGTGATCGTGCACGTGGGGGAGTACGACCCCGATGTGGTGAGTGCGGCGATTCGCCTGGAGGTGGGCCGCGGCGGTCAGGTGTATTACGTGTCCAACCGCGTCAAGACCATCGACGACGCCGTGGCGCGCGTACACGAGGCCGCGCCCGAGGCGCGCGTGGGCGTGGCGCACGGCAAGATGAGCCCGCGCGAGGTCGAGGACGTGATGATCGAGTTCGCGACCAAAAAGATCGACGTGCTCATCGCCACGGCCATCGTGGAGAGCGGCATCGACAACGCGACCGCCAACACGCTCATCATCGAGGATTCGCAGCGTCTGGGTCTGGCACAGCTCTACCAGCTCAAGGGCCGTGTGGGCCGTTCTGCCACGCAGGCGTACGCGTACTTTATGTTCCCCGGCGAGCTGCCGCTCACCGAGGAGGCGACGGCGCGCCTGACCGCACTGTCCGAGTTCCAAGACCTGGGCAGCGGCATGCGCATTGCCATGCGCGACCTGGAGATTCGCGGCGCCGGCTCGCTTATGGGGGCCGAGCAGCACGGCAACCTGTCGAGCGTGGGCTTTGACCTGTTTACGCAGATGCTGGGCCAGGCTGTGGCCGAGGCGCGCGGCGATGACGACGCCGGCGTGGAGGCGGCGAGCGTGGGCATCAACCTGCCGGCCGACTACTTCTTGTCCGAGGAGTACCTGCCGGCGGTGGATCAGCGCGTGCTCGTGTACCGTAAGCTCGCAGCGGCCGAGGACCTGGAGAGCATCGATGAGGTGCAGGAAGAGACCGAGGCCGCGCATGGCGAGCTGCCGTTGGCGGGACTCAACCTGTTCAACCGCGCGCGCATCCGCATTCGCGGCGAGCGCCTAGGGCTCGAGAGCGTCACGCTCAGTGGCGGTCGCATCACGTTTTTGGGCGTCAACGTGCCCAAGAAGGTGGCCTTTGAGCTAAAGACCCGCTATGGCGCGGTGAACTTCCCCAAGAGCCGCAAACTGTCGGTGCCCTACAAGGCGGGCGCCGGCGCGGGCAGCGGCCTGGGTCGCGGTCTCGACGCCAACGACGGTACCGGCCCCGTGGCCGCGGCACTCATGCTGTTGCAGCAGTTGGGTGCGAGCGACGACGACTAACGGGGCGACGCTGCAAACGCCCCATTTGGGCACTCTGGTTCCATCGAAAGGAAAGCATGTTCGGATACATCTATAAGAAAGACGTCGCCATTATCGCGGTTGTCCTGTGTCTTTGTCTGGGCGTGGGCAGTTTCTTCGACTATCAGATTTCGAGCGCGCTGTTCAATATCGGCAGCATGTACGGCCGCTTTATCGAGGCCGTCGGCGAGATGCCGTTTGAGCTGACGGCGAGCGTCGCGGGCGTCATGCTCGTGCGCGCGGTGCGTCCCGACTCCGGGGGGAGCAAATGGCTCGCCGTGCTCGGCATCCTCGTCAACGTTGGCCTGGCCGGCTACGAGATCGTCTCGTCCCTGAAGGTTGGCGGCAAACTCATCGCTGTTCAGTTAGTGCTGACGTTTGTGCTGGTGATCGCCGCCAACCTTATCGTCTATCGCCTCACGCGCGCGACCGAGTCCGACGAGCTTACGCGCTGGGCGTTGATGGTACTTGCTGTGTGGGTCGCTCAGGCCATCATCCTCAACGTCATTGTTAAGCCGTTATGGTCGCGCCCGCGCATGCGCGTGATCGAGGTCACGCCGGGGCTCAATTTTCAGCCGTGGTGGGTGATCGGCAACCCCGACAAGTGGGCCTATATCGCCGCCGGCGTGATTAAGGACGGGTTCAAGTCGTTTGCGAGCGGACACACGGCGCATGCGGCGATTGGCCTTATGCTCGCCGGGCTTCCCGCGGCAGCCTTTAAGGAAAAACCTTCGCGTCGCCGCGTGATCTTTTGGGCGGCGGCTGTGATCGCGGCGCTCGTCGCCTTTGGGCGCATCGTGATTGGAGCGCACTTTTTGAGTGACGTGAGCTGCGGTTTTGCCCTGGTACTGGCACTTGAGTGCCTTGCCGCGCGCATCGCCTATCCCAACGGCGTACAATAGCCCCGTTTGAATCATCTGGCCGATACCCGGTAAGAGAGGATTGCCATGCTCGCGTTTAACAACGACTATTCCCACGGTGCACATCCGGCGGTGCTGCAGGCGCTTGTCGACACCAATATGGAGCCGCAGCCCGGCTACGGTACCGATGCGCACACCGAGCGTGCCAAGCAACTTATCCGCGAGGCCTGTCAGGCCCCCGATGCCGACGTGTTTTTTCTGGTGGGCGGCACGCAGGCCAACGCGACGGTGATCGACATGTTGCTTGCGCCGTACGAGGGCGTCGTTGCTGCCGAGACCGGCCACGTCGCCTGTCACGAGGCAGGCGCCATCGAGTTTGGCGGCCACAAGGTGCTCACCATCCCCGGCTACGAGGGCAAGATGCACGCCGAGGACCTCGAGAACTATATCCAGGTGTTCTACGAAAACGAGAGCTACGAGCACACGGTGTTCCCGGGCGCCGTGTACGTGAGTCTATCGACCGAGTACGGCACGCTGTACTCCAAGGCCGAGCTCGCGGCGATCCATGCAGTGTGCCAGAAGCGCGAGATTCCGCTGTTTGTGGATGGCGCCCGCCTGGCCTATGCGCTGGCGGCCGATGAGTGCGACATTACCCTGCCCGAGCTGGCGCAGCTGTGCGACGTGTTCTACATCGGCGGCACCAAGTGCGGCGCTCTGTGCGGCGAGGCTGTGGTGTTTTGCGGCATGCACACCCCGGCGCATCCCATTCCGCGTATTAAGCAGCACGGCGCGCTGCTTGCCAAGGGCCGCCTGACGGGTGTGCAGTTTGAGGCGCTCTTTACCGACGGCTTGTATTTTGAGATTGGCCGTCAGGCGATCGAAACCGCGCAGGCGCTTCGTCGCGTGCTGCACGAGCACGGCTACCGGTTCTTCTTGGAGACGCCGACTAACCAGCAGTTCGTGATTCTGCCCAACGAGGACATGGCGCGCATTCGCGAGCATGCGGCGATCGAGTACTGGGAAAAGTACGACGAGACCCACACGGTGGTGCGCTTTTGCACCAGCTGGGCCACGACGCAGGAGGATATCGACGCGTTGGCGGCTGTCCTGTAGCCTGATGTAATGACGGGGGGCCGCCTTGCGCTGGGTTTGGCGCAAGGCGGCCTCTGTTTTTGAGGGGGAAGGGTTGTATGACCGAGATGTCCGAGCCGACGATTCGCCTGGCGACGCCCGATGATGCGCCGGCGTTGCTTGCCATCTATGAGCCGTATGTGCGCCAGACGGCGATTACCTGCGAATACGAGGTGCCGAGCGTTGAGGAGTTCGCCGGGCGTATTGAGCGTACGCTCAAGCGCTATCCGTATTTGGTGATGGAGTTGGACGGGCGTCCGGTAGGCTATGCCTACGTGAGTCCGCTTAACAGCCGCGAGGCATACGACTGGTCGGTCGAGACGTCGATCTACCTGGCACGCGATGTGCGCCATGGCGGGCTGGGTCGCAAGCTGCACGATGCGCTCAAGCAGTGCCTGATCGCGATGGGCATCACCAATATGTGCGCGCTCATCGCCGTGCCGCACGACAAGGACGACGAGTATCTAACGCACAATAGCCAGAACTTCCATGCCCATATGGGATATCGCTTGGTGGGCGCCTTCGATCGCTGTGCCCAAAAGTTCGGCCGCTGGTACGACATGTGCTGGATGGAGTTGGTCCTGGCCGAGCGCACGCCCAACCAACCCAAACCAACCTGGTTCCCCGATCTCCTCGCCTAAAACCATCACAAAGGTGCCTGTCCCCTTTGCGGTGGTTTTGGCAGGTTAGCCGATGGGCTCGGTGTATTTGGCGCGGTCGGTGCGTTGGATGCGCTTAGAGACATGGAGCGGTCGGCCGTCGGTGTCGTAGACGTAGTCGGTGATCAGGATCAGCGCCTGCCCGCGCTCGACGTTGAGCAAAAACGCCTCGTTTTGCGAGGCATAGCACACCTCAAAGGTCTTATGTCCCTGTGCTGGCGCGCGATGGAATTCTTGGCGCAGCGTCGCGTAGAGCGAACCGTTGATATCGCGGTCGATGAGCGACTCGAAGCTTGGCGGCAGGTAGGTGGTCTCCAGGCACAGCGGCGCATCGTCCAGATAACGCAGGCGGACAAGTTTGACGAGCTTGCTGCCCACGGCGGCATCAAAGAACTTAGCTATGCTGCCGCCCGCCTTGGTAAAGCCCGAGTCCACCGTGCGCGTGGTGGGCTTCATGCCCTGGCCTTCGACCTGCTTGGTATAGCTCGAAAACACCAGGTTGTTTTCGTGGAGCGCGGGCGTGTCGGCCACAAAGGCGCCGCGCCCGCGCTCGGTGCGCACCAGGCCCTCATCAACGAGTACCTTAAGGGCGTGGCGCACGGTGCTGCGCGACAGCCCCGATTCGTCCATGAGTTCCATCTCGGACGGCAGCTTGTCTCCGCGTGCGTAGATACCGGCGGCGATGCGGTCACGCAACATGCCCGCCAAGCGCTCGTATTGGCTCAGTTTCTTTTTAGACGAAGCGTTCATGTGATCAACCTGTATCTAACTTGTATGCGAGTCTAATCAAGCATGTATTCAATACAACAACAAAACTGCTGGTAACGAGAAGTCGAAAACCTTACCAGCAAAATTTCTAAGATAAATATAGCATACAACTAGTCGACATAACCAAAACATGTATGTAACTTGTATGCCATCGAGAGCATCAAACGAGAAGAAAGGCTGATGCACGATGACTACTCAGGAACAGGTTAAGGATGTCGTCTCCCAGGTTTTGGCTGACAAGGCAGACAAGGGCGGCATCAAGCGCGTCGTGTGGATTGGCGCTGGCGGATCCAACGGCGGCAACTATCCTGCCCAGTACTTTATGGAGCACGAGGCCACGCAGGTCGTGAGCTCCAGCTACACCAGCAACGAGTTCGTGCACGCCACCCCGGCCTACGTCAACGAGAACACCTTGGCCGTCGTCGTGTCCATGCGCGGCACCAAGGAGACCATCGTTGCCGCCCAGGTCGCCAAGGACCACGGCGCCAGCACCATCGCCATCTATGTTGACGAGTCCGGCCTCACCGAGGTCTGCGACTACAAGATCCAGTACGACAGCCTGGCCGTCGACGAGTCCTGCATGGGTCGCACCAACTCCGCCGTCGTGACCATGATCGCCATGGAGCTCACGCAGCAGACCGAGGGCTATGCCGAGTACGAGACCGCTATGGCCGCGTTTGACTTGGTCGACCCCATCTATCGCAAGGCCGTCGAGTACACCCGTCCGCTCGCTGCCAAGTGGGCCGAGCAGAACGCCGACAAGCCCTGCATCAACGTCATGGCTCAGGGCCCGCTCTTTGGTGCCGCCTACGTCTTTAGCATCTGCAACGTGCAGGAGATGCTGCAGATCGACTCCTGCACCATCAACACCTGCGACTTCTTCCACGGCCCCTTCGAGATTCTGGACAAGCGCACCTCGCTGTTCCAGCTCATCAGCGTCGGCCGCAGCCGCTGCAACGACGAGCGCGGCATCCGCTTCGTCAACCAGTACGGTGGCGAGCGCGTCTATCAGCTCGACGCCAAGGAGCTCGGCCTCAACGACATCAAGGACAGCGTGAGCGAGTACTTCAACCACCTGATCTTTGCCCCGATCCTCAACAACGTCTACATGCGTGCGCTTTCCGCCGTCACCCACAAGGACTACATGACGCGCCGCTACATGTGGAAGCTGGACTACTAGGGGATAGAGCGGCCTAACAGCTCGATGTCCTCATAAGTTGCGGTGGAATAGTTCCTGTTTGGGGGCTTGAAGCCTCTATTTAGGAACTATTTCACCGCAACCGCCAAGTAATCCGCTGGGGACGGAGGAAAACGGATCACTTTCCCGCTCGCCGATTTGTGTCTTGAAAAATGTATATAACGACTATAACGTAGTGTGAAACATATTGGAAACAATACCGAGGAGGCTGCGTTGAAGAAAAGCAATCTGGGCTATGTGCTGGTGCTGATCGCCGCGCTTATGTGGGGCAGCATCGGAATCTTTGTAAACGGCATCTCGGCCATGGGCGTTTCGTCCCAGAGCATGGCTGCCTTTCGCTTGTTGGTCGGAGCGCTTATCTTGGCGCCGGTCCTGATGTTTATGGGCTGCCGTCCGGGTGAGGGGTCTACCGTGGCTCAGGGTCCCCTGGCCCTGTTCAAGGCAAGCCCTAAAGAGCTTGTTCCCTGCGCACTTGTCGGTATCGTTGGTCTGGCCGCAGCCAACACCTGCTATTACGAGTGCATGGGCGAGGTCGGCATGTCCACGGCCTCGGTGCTGCTCTATACCTCGCCGGTGTTTGGCGTCGTGCTCGGTCGCGTGCTTTATCGCGAGGACGTGACCCCCAACAAGCTCGTTGCCATTGTCTTCAACATCGTTGGCTGCGTGCTTGCAGTGACCAATGGCGACCTTTCTGGTTTTCATTTTTCGGTTTGGGGCGTCACGTCGGGCGTGATTGCGGGCTTTTGTGGTGCGTCGCTCGCGGTGTTTAGCCGGATAGCAACCAAGACGGTCCACCCGCTGGCTGTCACGTTTTGGGGCTTTGTTTTTGGCGGTGCGGTTATGGCAGCTATCGCGGCTCCGTGGCCGGATGTCGCCGCGGCAATGTCGCCACAGCTGCTGCTGCTGTTCCTTGGCTTTGGACTCATCCCCACAGCCGTGGCTTACATCTTATATATGCAGGGTCTGTCCATGGGGCTCGAGACATCGAAAGTTCCCGTCGTAATGTCTTTCGAGACGGTCGTCACCGTACTGGTGGGCATTGGTGTCTATGCCGAGCCCGCCGGCGCGATCAAGGTTCTGGGCATTGTGCTGGTGCTCGCGTCCATCCTGATCATGAATACCGACTTCTCCAAGCTGCGCAACAGCGTGTTTGTCGGTCATGTCGTTGAGAGCATGACCTTTAAGCCCAACGCGTGGTGGACCGAAAAATCTCAGGACATGGATCTGTTTAAGGAACGCACCGGCATTGCGCTGGAGCCCACCGTACAGGAAAGCCCCTGGTACTTCGTGCGATAGGGGATTGCGCGCAGGGTCTGACCTGGGGTTATCCAGCTAGCGCCGGCCTACCCAGTCCAACGTTTCGAGTACGTTAAACCCGTCAACGGTCGATTTTCACCCGCGAACGGTCTTTATACTAATTAGCAATATAAGCAACGTATAAGACGTTATAATGACCATAACGAAAAGGAGGAGGCAAGATGAATCAGATCATTCTCGCATCTCATGGCGGCCTGGCCGCAGGCGCCAAAGACACGCTCGAGATGGTTCTCGGCGACGTGTCGAACGTCCACGTCGTGTCGCTTGCTCGTGACGACAAGGAGCCCATCACCAATAAGGTTGAGGCTATGATCGCCACGTTCAACGCGGACGACACCGTCTATGTGCTGACCGATATGCTCGGCAGCTCGGTCAACAACAGCATGGTCGAGCTTTCCAAGAACGGCACGAAGTTCACGGTTGTCAGCGGTTTCAACATCCCGTTGGCGCTCACGCTTGCTATGAGCCCCGCCCCCGTCAAGGGCGCCGAGCTCGCGGCCCTCATCAATGAGGCCCGCACCGGTCTGACCAACCCCAACGCACCGGTCGAGGCCGCCGCGGCTCCCGCCAAGAAGGCCAAGGCGTCCCGTCACAGCTCCGGTCCCGCCAAGATCGTCCTCGCACGTCTTGACTACCGTCTGCTGCACGGCCAGGTCGTCTTTACTTGGACCACCAAGGTTCAGGCCGAGCGCATCATCGTCGTCGACAACGCTGCCGCCAACGATGACATCAAGAAGGGCGCTCTTAAGCTGGCCAAGCCCCAGGGCGTGCGCCTGAACGTCTTCACCGTCGAGCGTGCCCTCGCCAAGATGGATAAGCTCAACACCCTCGGCGAGCGCGTCATGTTCGTCTTTGGCAACACTGCCGAGATGCTGCAGTTCTGTCAGGGCTACAAGCTCGACGCCATCAACCTGGGCGCCACCGCCAACCACGACGGTGCTGATCAGGTCGGCGGCAAGGACAGCTCCGTCTTCCTCGACGCCACCCAGAAGGCCGACGTCAACCAGCTGCTCGACATGGGCATCAAGCTCTATGTCCAGCAGACCCCTACGTATCAGAGCGTCGACATCGACGCCAAGCTGTAATCAACCAGGCTTTTGCCTGACTGAAAGGAGAAGGGTATGAATACGTTCATCAGTGCGGTGCTCGTCGGCCTCGTCGGCGTGTTCTGCATGTGGGACTCCCGCCTGCTCGGTCGTCTTAACTTCGAGCAGCCCCTCGTTGGCGCTACGCTCGTCGGTCTGCTGCTGGGCGATGTGCCCACCGGCCTTGCCGTCGGTGCCGCCGTCGAGCTCGTGTCCATGGGCCTGGTGCAGGTCGGCGCCGCCGTTCCGCCCGATATGGTCCTGGGCGGCATCGTGGCCGCTGCCTTTGCGTGCCTGACCGATGCTTCCGCCGAGACCGCCATGACGATCGCCATCCCGGTCGCCGTCCTGGGTCAGCTCCTCGGCATCGTGTTCCGTTCCATCATCGCCGCCCTCACCCATGTGGCAGATAGCGCGATCGATAACGGAAAGTTCAAGACCGCCTACCGTATGCACATCTGCGCCGGCTCCGGTCTGTACGCCATCATGTACTTCCTGCCGATCTTCCTCGCCGTCTTTGTTGGCACCGACCTGGTTCAGGCCATCGTCAACATGGTTCCCGAGTGGCTGTCCACTGGTCTTAACGTTTCGACCAAGATCATGACCGCCTACGGCTTGGCCCTGCTGCTCACCATGATGATCAAGAAGGGTATGACTCCGTTCCTGTTCATCGGTTTCCTGCTCGCCGCTTACCTCAACCTGTCCGTCATCGCGGTCGCTCTGATCGGTGTGTGCCTGGCTGTCGTCTTCATGGGCTTCAAGTTCAACGGTTCCCATGCAGCCGCCGGTGTCGATTCCGACTACGATCCGCTCGAAGACGACGAAGACTAAGGAGGAACACACTATGGCAACCGCAACCAAGGACGTGTCCCTGAACAAGAAGGTCAGCCAGTTCTTCTGGCGCTCCTGGGCCATCCAGGCCTCTTGGAACTACGAGCGTCAGATGAACATGGGCTTCCTCTACGGCATGGTTCCCACGCTCGATCGCCTCTATCCGGATGAGTCCGACCCCAAGCAGCTCGCTGCTAAGAAAGAGGCTTACCACCGTCACATGGCGTTCTACAACTGCACCCCGCAGACGAGCGCTTTCATTCTGGGCCTCTCCGCCTCCATGGAGGAGGAGTACGCCAAGGATCCCGAGAACTTCGATCCCGATTCGATCAACGCGGTCAAGACCTCCCTCATGGGTCCGCTTTCCGGTATCGGTGACTCCTTCTTCCAGGGCACCATCCGCGTTATCGCCTTTGGCCTGGGCGTTCAGCTGGCTCAGCAGGGCTCCATCATGGGCCCGATCCTGGCCATGCTCATCTCCATCGTCCCCTCCGTGCTGATCACTTGGTTCGCAGCCAAGATGGGCTATCAGGGCGGCCACGAGTACCTGAGCAAGCTTCAGGGCGGCGACCTCATGGAGAAGCTCATGTATGTCTGCGGCATCGTGGGTCTTATGTCCGTGGGCGGCATGATCGCTACGCTGATTGGCGCCACCACCCCGTTGCAGTTCGCTGAGGGCACCGTCGTTATCCAGGACATCCTGGACGGCATGATGCCCCAGATGATTTCCCTTGGCCTCACCGGCCTTATGTACTGGCTCATCAAGAAGAACGTCAACACCGGTTGGCTTCTCGTGATCGCCATTGTGGGCGGCATCGCCCTCTCCGCGGCCGGCATCCTGGCCTAGTCGCGACCAAGCGCTTAACCGCTTTCCCCCGGGGGCCTGCCTGGCATCCCATACCCCAGGCAGGCTTCCATCCCTAAAATGCGACAATGGGACAGTCCCTTTGTCGCATCCTCAACGGGCCGGCGACTCGGTCCAAACCACGGTAACCCTGCGAGCGCCCGGCAATGTGGCGCCGCAAAAATCGAAAGGAATGTGTCAGATGTACGAGATCGACCTTAACCTCCCTAAGCAGATCGTCGCTGACGTCCTGTCCAACCACGAGATCCACAGCGTCGCTTTCGTCGGCTGCGGTGCCTCCATGTCCGACCTTTACCCCGCCAAGTACTTCCTGGCCAACAACACGGACAAGCTGAACGTTCAGATCTTCACCGCTAACGAGTTCAACTACGACACGCCTTCCTGGGTCAACGAGCACACCTTCGTGATCACCTGCTCCCTCGGTGGCTCCACGCCCGAGACCGTCGAGGCCAACAAGACCGCCAAGAAGCACAACTGCCCGGTCGTCTCCCTCACCAACAAGGCTGGCTCCGCTCTGACCGTCGACGCCGACCACGTTATCGTTCACGGCTTCCACGCCAACTACGCTGCCAAGTGCGAGAAGCCCGGCTATGCCATCGCTCTTGCTCTCGAGATCCTTCAGCAGACCGAGGGCTATGACCACTACGAGGACATGATCACCGGCCTCACCAACGTCTTCGAGCTCTGCGAGAACGCCGCTCAGCACTGCAAGAAGCTCGCCAAGAAGTTCGCCGAGGACTTCAAGGACGACAAGATGATCTACTTCATGGCTTCCGGTGCCTCCGAGAAGATGGCTTATTCTAACGCCGCCTTCCTGTTCACCGAGATGCAGTGGATCGACGCCGCCGCCTACAACACCGGCGAGTACTTCCACGGCCCGTTCGAGGTTTCCACCGAGGGTAAGCCCTACGTCTTCCTCATGTCCGATGGCGCCACCCGTCCGATGGACGCCCGCGCCCTCACCTTCCTTGAGCGCATGGGCGCCAAGGTCGCTCTGATCGACTCCAAGGACTACGGCCTGGCTGACGCCGTGCCCGCGAGCGTCGTCACCTACTTCAACCCGCTGCTGCACCTCGCCGTTATGCGCGAGTACGGCAACCAGATCGCCGAGGCCCGTCAGCACCCGCTGACCATGCGTCGCTACATGTGGAAGCTTTCCTACTAATCACAAGTAAGTAGACCTTACGGGTTGATTGAGAGGGGATGGGGTTTGCGCCCCATCCCCTTTTTTGCTCTGGGGAGGGTGCGTCTGTCGCGCCGTAAAACCCCAGATAAAACCCACCAAAATAAACCTGACCCTTTTTGGCAGGTGGGAGGAGATGCGTATGATCAAAGCAGTGCTGTTTGACATGGACGGCGTGCTGGTCGATACCGAGTGGTTCTACAACCGTCGTCGCGTGGCGTTTATGGAGGAGAAGGGGTTCCACTTTGACGAGATCCCCGATCTTTCGGGGTCTAACGAGCCGGCCATTTGGGAGGCGCTGGTGCCCGACGATGTTGAGCTGCGCGAGCGCCTGCGCGTGGAGTATAAACAGGTCTACAGCCCGGACCACCCCGTTCCGTATGCCGAGCTGCTCAACGAGCAGACGGAGCCGGTGATGCGTGAGCTGCACGAGCGCGGCGTGAAGTGTGCCATCGCGAGCTCATCCTATCGCGAGCTGATCGACGAGCTGGTGGAGATTGCCGGCATCGCCGACGTGCTGGACTACACCATCAGCGGCCACGAGTGCAGTGCGTTTAAGCCCGATCCCGAGATCTATTTGCGTGCCATGGAGGCGCTGGGGGTGGAGCCTGCCGAATGCTTGGTTATCGAGGATTCGCCTTTGGGTATCGAGGCCGGCAAGCGCTCCGGTGCCCGCGTCCTGGCGCTGCGTCCGCACGAGGGCGTTAACCTCGATCAATCGCGAGCCGATGCCGTTATCGATAATTTGACCGACATTTTGGCCGCTTTGTAGTGTCAATCCGCCGCGAGAAGCACTGATTCACGCGTCTTTTGCTGCGGATTGGCTTAATTTGTCATCTATTTGGATCCGTTTGGCTTCGATTCGGGCTAAGTGAGTAGACTTTTTGGCGCAGGCCGAGCACAAAGTGCATCTGCTCTAGTAAAACCGCAGGTCACAGGGGTGGCGGTTTTGGGTGTGCTCTGCAGGTCGCGTAAAGTCTACTCACTTGTTATTTGGGCCTTTGGTCGTGGGGTTGCTGGTCCCGCTTTGGTTGTCGAGGGAGGGTGAATTGAAGCGCCCCCGCACGCTCCGTGCTACAATCGCCGACATGCCCCACAACTACATCTGCCTTCGAAAGGAGCCTACGTGGCGAACGCCATCGATCAGCTCACGGACCGCGTACTCGTGCTCGGCCGCCTCACCATCGTCCGTCGCGCTATTACCGCCGTGGCGGTCACAATTTCCGCCGTTCTCCAGACATTTCTGATCCAGGCATTCATTCAGCCCGCCGACCTGCTTCCGAGCGGCCTCACCGGCGTTGCGGTCCTGCTCGATCGCGTTACCTCGCTCGGCGGCGTTCACATCGACATCTCGCTCGGTATGCTCGCGCTCAACATCCCCGTGGCGCTCCTATGTTGGAGTGGCATTAGCAAGCGCTTCGTCATCTTCTCGATGATGCAGGTCGTGCTCTCGTCGCTGTTCCTCAACGTCTTTCACTTCGCGCCGTTTTTAGGCGACAAGATCATGCTCATCATTTTTGGCGGCGTAGTCTCGGGTCTGGGCGCTGCCATCGCGCTTAAGTCCGGCGCATCCACCGGCGGCACCGACTTTATCGCGCTGTGGGTCTCCAACCACACGGGCAAGACCATCTGGGGCGTCATCTTTGGTTTCAACTGCTTTATCCTGGCGATCTTTGGTTTTATGTTTGGCTGGGACAAGGCGGCGTATTCCATCGTGTTCCAGTTTATTTCGACCAAGACCATCGACAGTTTCTATCGTCGCTACGACCGCGTGACGCTGCAGATCACGACGCGCAAGGCAGACGAGGTCATGACCGCCTATGTTGACCATTTTCAGCATGGCATTAGCTGCGCCGAGGTCATTGGCGGATACAGCCGCGAGAAGATGTACCTGCTGCACGCCGTTGTATCGACCTACGAGAGCCAGGACATTATCAAGCTGGTGTGCGACATTGATCCCGGCGCCGTGATCAACGTGTTCCACACGCTCAACTTTGTGGGCGGCTGGTGGGGAGGTCATGTCGACGAGCCCATGCCCACGGCCGTTCCCGATCCCGACAAGCCCGCACGCATGGCCAGCAGGCAGGCGCGCCTCAGCGAGCAGGACAGCCTGCAGCAGGACGACGGCAAGTAGGGTTTTGGCATTTTACCGGCCCGGCGCAACCCTTCCGTATGAGCCCCACGAAAGCCCCGTTGCTTTCGAGGGACTATCGTTTGCCCAGATAAAACCTGCCAAAATGAAGCTGTCGCTTTTTGGTAGGGAGGGTGTATCGTTTTATCAATATGAGGTAACATGAAACTAGACGTTATATACGTATTAGTTATTTCAATATTTCGATAAGAGTGATTAGATATGCCTACGCCCAAAAATGCACCGCTTTACCAGCAGATTTATGACGAAATCAAGGACGCGATCGAGAAAGGTGTTTATGCACCCAAGGAGCGTATTCCGTCCGAGCTTGAGCTAGCCGAGCAGTACGACGTGAGCCGCATTACGGTGCGCCGCGCCGTCGAGGAGCTGTGCTCCGATGGCTACCTGGTTAAGCAGCAGGGCCGTGGCACCTTTGTCTCCACGCCGCACATCAACCGCCAGTTCCACGCTTCGACGCTGCAGACGTTTACCGCGCTGTGTGCCGATAATGACATGAAGGCGGGCGCGCATGTGGTCGATCGCCAGATTGTGCCGGCACGTCAAAACGAGATGGAGTTCTTTGGCCTGCAGAAGGACGCGCTGCTGCTGCACATCAAGCGCGTGCGTACGGCCGACGGCGAGCCCATTTTTGAGGAGAACATCTTTGTGCCGTTTGACGCCTACCGTGAGCTGTTGACGGCCGATCTTGAGGACAAGTCGATTTTTGCCGAGGTCGAGCGTGTTGGCGGAACGCCGATTGTCTCGGTTGGCTACCGCACGGTCGAGGCCGTTCGTGCCAATACCGAGCAGGCGGCCGAGTTGGGCATTGCTCCGCACGATCCACTGCTCAACCTGCGTGCCGGCTTTATCGGCCCCAATGGCGAGCCGGTCCTGATGGGTAAGCAGTACTACGTGGGATCGCGCTACGTTATGGTCATGTAAGTTACGCGGTTTTACCAAACCGCGTAACGGCTCGACGCTGCAAACGCCCCTAAGCGGCAATCTGACGTTCAATCGTCGGTCGCGTACCAAAGTACGCTTCCCTCCTCTTTCACGTCACCTTACTCGCTTAGGGGCGTTTTCGCTGACTTATGCTCAACCAGCGGCGTCTCCGCGCTTGTCAAGAGATTAGTCATTGGGGACGTTCTTAAACGACTAGTCATTCAAGAACGTCTCCAATGATTACCCGCAGAATGAGCGTGGCTGACAGCCGGGCGACGCCGGTCCGCGTGGCGGCGTATAATCGGCGGCAGATGACTTAGACGTTAGGAAACCATGACCGATAGCATGCAGCAGATGGCGCTCGACACGCTCGGCGCCTATTTTGGCTACACCTCGTTTCGCCCGGGGCAGGACCGCATGGTGGATGCGATTCTTGCTGGCCGTGATGCGCTCGGCGTTATGCCCACAGGCGCCGGCAAGTCTATCTGCTATCAGGTGCCCGCGCTCATGCTGCCCGGCATCACCTTTGTGGTGAGCCCGTTGCTGTCGCTTATGGAGGACCAGACCCGTGCGTTGCTCGCGGCGGGTGCGCGGCCCAGCTATCTCAACTCCAGCCTTACGCCGGCTCAGCAAAATACCGTGCTCAAGCGGGCGCGCGAGGGCCGCTATCAGCTTATGTATGTGGCACCCGAGCGTCTGCTCGAGCCGCGCTTTTTAGCCTTTGCGCAGGAAGCCGCGGCGGACGGTGGCATTGGCGTGCCGCTCGTGGCCATTGACGAGGCCCACTGCGTGAGCCAGTGGGGCCAGGATTTTCGTCCCGCCTACCTGCAGATTCGTGAGTTTATCGATTCGCTGCCGCGGCGCCCGATCGTGGCGGCGTTTACCGCCACGGCGACCGAGCGCGTGCGCGCGGACATTCAGCAGATGCTCGGCCTGCAAAACCCCGCGACGGTGGTGACGGGCTTCGATCGCAAGAACCTCTACTTTGGTTGCGAGGAGATGGGCGACAAGGCCAAGACTGCCTGGGTGCGCGACTACGTGATTGCGCATTCGAGCGAGAGCGGCATCGTGTATTGCTCGACTCGCAAGACGGTCGATGCGCTGGCGGGCGAGCTTGCCGAGGCGCTGGGACCCAGCGGCATTCGCGTGGGCCGTTACCATGCCGGCATGGGCAACGACGCCCGCCGCCAGAGCCAGCGTGCCTTTATCGACGACGACATTCAGGTGATGGTTGCCACCAACGCCTTTGGCATGGGCATCGACAAGCCCAACGTGCGCTACGTGATCCACAACAACGTGCCCGAGAGCATCGAGGCATACTACCAAGAGGCGGGCCGCGCTGGCCGCGATGGCGATCCGGCCAGCTGTTACTTGCTGTGGAACGGCAACGATTTTCGCATGCGCCGCTTTTTGATCGACCGCGGCGATGCTGCCGATGAGGCACTCGACGAAGAGCAGCGCGCGTGGGCGCTCCAGAACCGTTATCGCCTGCTCAGCCAGATGGAGGGCTACTGTAATACCACCGGCTGTCTGCGCGAATACATGCTGCGCTACTTTGGCGATGAGGCCGCGGCCGAGCATGCTGCTGCGGCTGGTGCGGGCGCCACCGCCACGGACGACGCCGAGGGCTGCGGCAACTGCAGCAACTGCCTCACACAGTTCGAGGTCGAGGACGTCACCGATATGGCTCGCGCCGCTGTGCGCTATGTGGCCACGCGTCCCATGCGCTTTGGCAAGTCGCTGATCGCCGATGTGCTCCACGGCGGCAACACCGAGCGCATTCGCCAGATGCATCTGGACGAGGACCGCGGCTACGGTGAGCTGCCGAGTGAATCGGTCGGGCGCATCAAGGACATCATCGGCCAGCTGTGCGGCCGCGGTTATTTGGCCACTTCGCAGGGGCAATACCCGGTCGTGGGGCTGGGCCCGCGTGCCGCCGAGGTCGAGGATGAGGCGTTTGCCTTTACCGTTAAGCGTCGCGCGTCCAAGCGCAAGGCCTCGGCCCGCGCCCGCCGCGCCGTCGATCTGCTGCGCGAGGAGGCCGAGCTGGATCAGCACCCGCGCGTGGGCGACGATGCCGAGCTGTTCGAGCGCCTGCGTGCCCTCCGCAAGGAGATTTCGACCGAGCTGGAGATGGCGCCGTACATGGTCTTTTCCGACAAGGCCCTGCGCGGCCTGTGCCGCCTGCGCCCGCAGACGCGCGACGAGCTGATCCAGGTCAACGGCATTGGCGAGAAAAAGGCCGACGCCTTTGGCGAGCAGTTTATGGCGGCAATTGAAGAGTTTGAGTCCGAGCATGCGCGGGATGGAGCGTAACGATGGTAGCCGATAGCAAGACCGACCGTACTGACGTGTCCGCCGTACCGCTGTACCAGCAGGTCATGGACGACCTAAAGGGCGAGATCGCGCGCGGTGTGTACCCTGCCGGCTCGCGCATTCCTTCCGAGATGGAGCTCGCGAAGTCCTATGGCGTGGGACGCGTCACCGTGCGTCGCGCCATCGAGGAGCTGTCGCGTGCGGGGTATCTCAACCGCCAGCAGGGGAGGGGCACCTTTGTGTGTGCGCCCAAGCTCAAGCGCAAGATTCGCCAGAAGGGTGACGTCCAGAGCTTTTCCGAGGGCTGCGCTGCTAATGATATGGTGGCCGGAGCACGCCTGGTGTCGCGCACGGTGGTTGCGGCGACGCGCGAGGACGCGGCGTTTTTTGGGGTGGAGCCCGGCTGCGAACTCATCGTTGTCGAGCGCGTGCGCACGGCAGATAGCGTGTCCGTCATGCTCGAGAACAACGCCTTTGTGCTGGCCGACCATCCCTATCTGCAGACGCTTGCTGACAAGGACCTCACGGACAATTCCATCTTTGCACTCGTTGCCGAGCATTCGGGCCGCTCGCCGCTCAAGTCCGACCCCTGTACTGTGGAGATTGCGCTTGCCGATGCTCAGTCGGCCTCGCTGTTGGAGGTGCCGGTCGGCGAGCCGCTCTTCTATATGGAGGCATACTTTACCGATGAGGACGAGCGGCCCCTGCTGCTCGGACGCCAAAAGATCGTGGGCTCGCGCTACGTGTTCGACATCTAACGTCCACAGATAGAACAATATAGAACAAGTTTGGTGAAATGACTTCACGGGCGTCGTCATGCGTGCTATAAATAGGACAACATAGAACGACCGCAGGTACGAGCTGACGTCGTTCAAAACCGCCACACAAGGAGGAGCATCACCATGAACGCACACGATCTGATTCAGGAAATTATCGAGCGCAAGGGCAAGATTGAGAATGTCTTTTGGATCGCCTGCGGCGGTTCGATGATCGACCTGATGCCGGCCAACGAGCTGCTCAAGCGCGAGGCAACCACGTTTACCTCGACGGTCTACACGGCACGCGAGTTTTGCCTGATGGCCCCCAAGAGCCTTGGCGAGAAGTCGCTCGTCATCGCCTGCAGCCATAGCGGCAATACGCAGGAGGTCGTCGACGGCTGCGAGATGGCGCTGGCCGCCGGCGCCGAGGTCGTGGCCATGACCGACTGCGAGGGCTCCAAGATCGATAACGGCAAGTGGACCACCTGGGTCTATCCGTGGGGCGAAGGCGTGCCGCAGGCCGAGGTACCGCAGGGCATCGGCGCTCTGATCGCCGCCGAACTGCTTGACCAGCAGGAGGGTTACGAGGCGCTTGCCGACATGTACGCCGGCCTCAAGCAGATGGATGCGCTGCTGCCCGCTGCCCGCGAGAAGGTCAACGCCGAGCTGGGCGATCGCTTTGCCGAGCTCTGCCAGCAGCACGAGTTCTTCTATATCCTGGGTTCCGGCCCCAACTTTAGCCAGACCTACGCCATGGCCATCTGCTCGCTCATGGAGATGCAGTGGCAGCACTGCTGCTATATCCACTCCGGCGAGTACTTCCACGGCCCGTTCGAAGCCACCGAGCCCGGCGTGTTCTACTTTGTACAGCTCGGATCGGGCGAGTGCCGTCCCATGGAGGAGCGTGCACTTGCGTTCCTCAACACGCACACCGATACGGTTATGGTGCTCGATGCGCTCGAGTACGGCGTGGGCGAGGTGCCCGCCAGCGTGCGTTCGTTCCTGGAGCCGATCTTCTTCTATGCGATGAGCTGCGAGCTGCGCGCCGCCCGCGGCAAGGTGTTCGACCACAGCCCCGAGGTCCGTCGCTACATGGGCATCGAGCAGTACTAGGCACCGGGAAAAGTATTCACCTTCGATTCGCAAGGGCACTGCGTGAGTCAAAAAAGCGGGCCGCGCCGGGGATTTCCGGCGCGGCCCGCTTGGTATCGCGTTTAGATTCGCGAGATTGCGGCGATTGACGGTCTACTTGCCGACAACGCCTTCGGCGTCCCACCAGTCGAGCTGGGCGATGTTGTCGCGGATGTGCTGGCAGCTCTTGTGGAAGCCCTCGAGCTCGTGCTCGGACAGGTCCAGTGTGTAGACTTCCTCGACGCCCTCGGCACCGATCACGCACGGCAGGGAGGTAAAGATGCCCTCCTCGCCATACTGGCCGGTCATAAGCGTAGAGGCCGAAAGCACGGCGTGCTCGTTGTGCAGCACGGCGGCGCAGACGCGCGCGGCGGAGTTGGCGACGGCGTACTCGGTGCACTGCTTGCCCTGGTAGGTTACGTAGCCGCCCTTGCGCGCGAGCTCCTCAATCTCCATGTGGTCGAAGGCATACTTGTCGGGGTTCTCGGCCTGAAGTTCGTTGAGGCTCTTGCCGGCGATGGTCGCGGCCTTAAAGGCAGCCAGCTGGCTAAAGCCGTGCTCGCCGATCATGTAGGCGTCGATGGACTTGGGGCTCACGCCGACCTTCTTGGAGATCTCGGTGCGCAGGCGGGCGGAGTCCAGGCCGCAGCCCGAGCCGATGATCTTCTTGGGATCGTAGCCGGTCAGGTGCCACAGCTCGGTGCACACGACGTCGCAGGGGTTGGAGATGCTCACGAAGATGCCGTCGAAGCCGGCGTCGACGATGCGCTTGGCAAAGGAGCGGGCGGCGTCGGTGGTAAAGAACAGCTCGCCGTCGCGGTTGCCGGCGGCCAGCGCGACCTTGCCGGCGGCGTTGACGATGACGTCGCAGCAGGCCAGCTCCTCGTAGTGGTCGTAGCAGTTGACGATCTTGGTGTTGTACGGGACAAACGAAAGGGAGTCGCGCAGGTCCTGGACCTCGGACGTCACCTTGGCCTCGTTGATATCGCACAGGTACAGCTCGTCGGCAATGCCCTGCATGAGCAGGCTGTTGGCGACATGTGCTCCTACGTGGCCCTGGCCGACCACACCGATCTTACGCGTCTGGTACATATATGTATCCTTTCGGCCGAGTTTTTCGCGTCGAACCATTGTAGCGTCCTGCTACCACTTTGCTAGGATAAAGCGCCGCAGATTTTTGGGACATGCCTTAATCTCTACTTTTGGGGTGATTTGGGCCGCTGACGGCATCGCTGAGCGATGTGCTCGCGCGGATGGGGCCGCTCGTTGTACCATAGCTGCAACTGACTCGTAAGGAGCATCCATGCCCATTCGCATCCCCGACGCCCTCCCTGCCGCCGCGCAGCTCGAGAGCGAGAACATCTTTGTCATGACCGAGTACCGCGCGCTGCACCAGGACATCCGTCCGCTGCGCGTGCTCATCCTCAACCTCATGCCCACCAAGATCGCCACCGAGACGCAAATCATGCGCAAGCTCTCCAACACGCCGCTGCAGGTGGAGGTGGACCTGCTGCGCACCAAGACGCACGAGGCCACGCACGTAAGCGCCGGCCACCTGGAGACGTTCTACCGTACGTTCGACGACATCCGCGACATCCACTACGACGGCCTGATCATCACGGGCGCGCCGGTGGAGCAGATGCCGTTCGAGGAGGTCGACTACTGGCCCGAACTCTGCCAGATCATGGATTGGTCCACCACACACGTGCACTCTACGCTGCACATTTGTTGGGGCGCGCAGGCGGGCCTGTATCACCACTACGGTATTCAGAAGCACGACCTGCCGGCAAAGGCGAGCGGCGTGTTCGAGCATTATCTGGTGAAGCCTCAAAGCCCGCTGGTTCGCGGCTTTGACGACCGTTTCTATGCCGTGCATTCGCGCAACACCGATGTGCGCCGCGAGGACGTGGAGGCCGAGCCGCAGCTTGAGGTCGTGGCCGTGTCCGACGAGGTGGGCCTGTACATCGTCAAGTCGACCGACAGCCGCCGCTTCTTTGTCTTTGGCCATCCCGAGTACGATACCGACACGCTGCGTCTGGAGTACGAGCGTGACGTGAAGCGCGGACTCAACCCGGAGGTGCCGGCGCATTACTTCCCAGGTGACGACCCCACGGCCGAGCCGCGCAACGTCTGGCGCAGCCAGGCTCAGTTGCTCTACACCAACTGGCTCAACTACTACGTCTACCAGACCACGCCCTACGACCTGGCCCGCGCCGGCGAGGAGCACTAGGCTGTGATGGTACTGCTGTAGCCGTGGCTGATGTGGCGGCGGTTAGGCGCTGATGATGTTGGGTAGCGGCAGGTCGTGGGCATCGGTGGGGACGTGGTTGATGCGTTGTTCGTCGAAGGCGATGCCGACGATTTGACATACGGGCGAGAGCATGGGCAGGTAGCGGTCATAGCAGCCGCCGCCGTAGCCCAGGCGCGCGCCGGTTTGATCGAAGGCCACGAGCGGCACGACGATCATGTCGAGTGCTTCGGCAGGCACGATGGGGAAGCGGTCGCTGTCGATGTCCGTGGCCGCGAAGGCCCTCGCGGGGTGGGCGATAAACGGAGCCGCGGACGCATCGTCGGCGGCAACTGCTCGCATGCACATGCGCTGGCCACAAGCTGCGGCATCAATTGCCGAGAGCATGCACGGATAGGCCACGCGCCAGCCGCGTTTGGCGGCCGCAGCGGCAAACGCGGCTGGGTCGACTTCGGAGCCCATCGCGGCATAGACGGCAACGGTGCGCGACACCGCGGCATCCAAGCGATCCGACAGCTCAACCAGCCGCGCACAGATAACGGCAGACTTTGCCGCCCGCACATCCAAATCAAGAGCATCGCGCCGAGCAATCACCGCCCGTCGCAACTCAGCCTTGTCCATCCCGGCCCTCTCTCCCAAACCTACCAAAAAGGGACAGGTTTATTTTGGCAGGTTTTATCTGGGCAAACGTCGAAGCCGCCACAAAGGCGCCCTGTGTGGCGGCTTCGACTCGACGTTGGCTTCACAGCGCCGCAGCGATCGCTTCAGTCACAAACTTATTGAGTGACTCACCCTTCTTTGCCGCTGCCAGCGCTGCTTGCTTGTGGAGCTCAGAGCCCGTTCTTACGTTGAACGAGCCCTTAAAAGCCCGCTCGGGTTCCTTGCCCTTCTCGGCGCAAAACTCAAGGTAATCGTCGACGGCGTCGTGGAAGCATTGCTCCACTTCTTCAGCCGTGGAGCCTTCAAATACGATTGCGTCCCTAATGCCGGCGACCATACCTGTTAGCACATGCTGTTCGGCATTGAACTCGACCGGGGCGAAATAACCTTTGTATGCCAAAACGTTACTCATGACTACCTCCGACATCTTGCAGAAAGCGAACGATGTTTCGAATGGTCCCCGCTGTCAATTCGTCAGATGGATGAGGCGCGTGCATTACGAACATCCTGCCATCTGATGGCCTGTAGAAGCGAACGCGAGATCCGGATGTCTTGCCTTTGCTGTCCATTTCAAAGCCATATGAAGCCATGACTTTTAAAAAATCCGCATACCGATAAGTTGAAGGGCAGCTAAACAGTTGGGCGATGAGTTTATCGGATCGAGTCATCCCGCCTCACATTCTGCAACTATATTCTAGTTGCAATTTCAGGTCGTTGCAAGCACCTCTACTATAGAACATGTGTGCGTATAGAACAAGTGTTCGAATCACCACTGAGAATGGGGACAGGCATCTTTGTGGTGGTCTGTGCTGTGGAGTGGGCGTCTGCGGCAGTTCGTCTCGATCTGTAACAGTAACTCGGCAAAATTGGACCTAGATGTTACAGATTGAGACAAAGGGACGGGGTCATCCGAAAACGTCTCGATTAGTAACATCTGGAGCCGATATTGCCGTCTTGGCGTTACAGATCGAGACAAACCGGCAGACTGCGGCAAAAGAAAAAGGTAGATTTTCAGGCATATCCCAAAAATCTACCTCTGTGCGTTAGCCCAACAGGTCGACGACGTTAAAGCCGGCGTTGCTCTTGGCGATGACGTCTCGGCCGCCAAAGACACAGGTAGGCGACTCGGCTGCGATGCGCGTCACGTCGGCGCCGAGCGAGCGAAGCTCACCGGGCGTGGCGGCGAGCATCTGGGTGCGGCGCTCCTCGCGTGCGTGCGGATCGAGCCCGGCCAGGTAGGTCGTGCTGCGGCGCTTGGTGAGCGCGTACGGCTTCACCGGCGCGTCCATGCCGCTCACGCAGCTCACGATAAAGCCCTCGAAGGCGGCCTCGTCGGGCTCAAAGCTGCTGAGCCATTCGCCCGCGCGTTCCACGCGCTCAATCGAGGGGTCGATTGCCGGGTCGCGGTAGGTGTAGAACGCCGTCTGACGCTCGCCGGCAGCGCGGAATCCGCAGCCGTACGCACCGCCCTTCACGCGGATCTCGTTCCACAGGTAGTCGTAGGAGAGCGCGTTGGCGGCAACCGCCCAGGCGCCCGTCACGTCAATGCCCAGACGGCGCGGGTCGCACGCGCGCGCAGCAAAGCAGATGTCGCTGGGGATGACGAAAGCCTCGTGACGGTCGCGCGGCTCCGGTACCACGAGCGTGCCGCTGCCAGCGCCGTCGCCCGCGCCCAGCCCCAGGTTGCCCGCGGCATCCCAGTACACGTCAAAGTCCTCATCGCTGCCGGTGAAGCTCGCCATGCAGCCATCGGCCACAAAGATGCGGTCTGCCAGCTCGGCAAGCTTGGTACGCAGCCCGTCCACGCGCTCGTCAAAGTGGTCGAGCAGATCGCGCAGGAACAGGTAGAAGTCCACGCCCGAAAGCTGCTCGCGAACCACGGCCGAAGGTGAGCTGTAGCTCATCGCGCGACCGAGCGCCGCCGAGTGACCATTGTTGATAAAGCCCTGCTCAAGCCCAATGCGAATCTGCGTGAGCACGTCGCGCACGCGGTCGGCGTCGGCGTCTGCCAGCAGCGTGCTCGACCATACCTCGCGCGGCAGGCTCGCCAGCGCATTGATCTTCTCGGACAGGGCGCCGGCGCTCACCAGCAGATAAGGGCGCACACCGTCCACGTCGGGCTGGGTCATGACCTCGGTCGTAAAGCTCAAAAAGCCCAGCTTGCCGGCAAGCAAGTTGTCGAGCTCCTCGGCCGAGTGCTCGCTCGTGGGCAGCTGTTTGAGCAGGCGGCAGAGCAGCGTCACATAGGGCAGGTCTTCAAACGCGACGCAGCTCAGGTCGAAATACTGCATGGCGTAGGCCAGGCGGTTGGTGGGGATGCCGTGGCGCAGGCAGGGGATGGGCGCAGTGGTGTCCACGACCAGCGGCGGCTCGGGGCGCGCCTCTCCAATGTCGGACACGCGTAGGCGCGGCAGCGTGGCCTTGGCCTCGGGCGTGTCTTCTGCCTCCTGCGCGGTGCGTAGCGCAGCCGTGCGCTCGACCACGTCGGCCAGCTCGGCATCGGTCATGGCGTCGCACTTGGCTGCCAGCTCTGCGGCCTCTGCGCCCTCCGAACCCTCGGCGGCGTCCACCGGCACCAGCTCGACCAGCGCCATGTGGTCGTTTTCCAGCACCAGTTCGCGCAGCAGGTCCTCAAAGTAGCTGCCGTCCAGCTCGCCACGCAGCTCCTCGTACACAGGGCCGTACTTGAGTGCCAGCGTCGCGGCGTCGTCATCGTAGAGCCAGGTGCTCAGCGCGTCGCACGCAATGGCCACGCCGTCGGCGATGCCATAGTCACGCTGGCGCAGGTCGTACTCGTTGCTGCTGATGATGGCTTCCAGGCGCTCGCGCGGAACGCCGTGCTCGCACAGGTCGCGGCAGGCGTCCTGGAACACGCGACGCAGCTCGCGCGCCACACCGGGCTGTGCGTTTTGCAGCATGATGAGCTCGTAGGGCTGCAGGCTCTCGGCCGCGGTGTAGCTCACCACGTTGCCGCCCAGGCCGGCGGCCAGAATGGCCTTCTTAACCGGCGCTTCGTTGGAGCCCAGCAGCGCCTCGAACAGGATATCCGCCGCGATCGTGCGCTTGCGGTCGAGCGCGCTGCCCAGCACAAGGCCCAGGCCCACCAGGGCGTTCTCGGGTGTGGTGGCCATCTCGATGCGCTTGTACTCGCAGGTCACGGGCGCCTGCGCGTCCAACGGATTGGGCGCCAGCGTGGACGGGTCCTCGCCGGCGGCAACGGCAGCGTCCATGCGGCGGCTCGCGGCACTCGGCTGCGACAGATAGCGCTCGTCCAAAAAGGCCAGTGCGCGGTCCACGTCCAGGTCGCCGTAGAGCGTGATGTAGGAGTTGGAGGGATTGTAGTGTCGCGCGTGCGTGTCCAGGAACTGCTCGTAGGTGAGCGCGGGAATCGCGCGCGGGTCGCCGCCGCTCTCGTGCGCATAGGCGGTGTCGGGATAGAGCGCGGCGTTGACGGCGTCATCCAGCACGCTCATGGGATCGGACAGCGCGCCCTTCATCTCGTTGAACACCACGCCGTTATAGCGCAGCGTGCCCTCGTGCAGGCTCGCGGAGCTGCCGTCGCCCTCGCCCTCGGCGCCCTCTGGTAGGTCCAACTCGTAGTGCCAGCCCTCCTGCTCAAAAATGGTGGGCTTAGTGTAGATGGCCGGGTTGAACACCGCGTCCAGGTACACGTCCATCAGGTTGTACAGATCCTGCTCGTTGGTGGTGGCAACGGGGTAGATGGTCTTGTCGGGGTAGGTCATGGCGTTGAGGAA
>JAXJBU010000018.1:0-9759 GCA_036302865.1 Collinsella sp.
CAGCGGCCAGAGCATGGGGGGCACGCCCGGTCCCGTTCCGAACCCGGAAGCTAAGCCCCATCGCGCCGAGAGTACTGCGGGGTCAGCCCGTGGGAGGCCAGGGCGCCGCTGACCGGTGGACGGCACCGAGCCGTCATCGAACTGAGAAGGGGGAGGCCTCGCGGCCTCCCCCTTTTTTGCGTTTACGGGCTTTTGTCTCACATAGTAGCTGTGTTTTATAACCCTCGTTTGTCGCATCTTCTGTGAACGGGCTACAATAACTTAGTCTGTGCGATATGGAGGTGAACATGGCTGAAGCTGGTATCGGCGTTGATATCGTCGAGATTTCCCGTATGAAATCAATTCTTGAAAAGACGCCGTCGTTTGCTCGGCGTGTGTTTACCGAAGAAGAGTGCGCATATTGCGACGCTTCATCGCGTCCTGCAGCGCACTATGCGAGCCGTTTTGCTTCTCGTGAAGCGGTTCTCAAGGCTCTTGGTACGGGTTTTAGTCAGGGCGTCGGCCGCAAAGACGTCTCGGTAACGCGCGATAAGCTTGGAAAGCCTAAAGCTGTGCTTTCGGGTCGAGCGCTCGAGATTGCTCAAGAGTTGGGTGTCGTTGAAGTTGCGCTTTCCATTACCTTGACGGGTGATTTGGCCGTAGCCAATGCCATTGCGATCACCGAGAATGCTCGACCTAAGCCTAAGGAAGAAAAGGTGAGCACCAAGGAACGCGTTGCACAAACTTATAAAGAGGCTCGCTCGGTTTTAGATGAGCTTGAGCAACTGCAAAATTCAGTTTTGACGGAGCACCAGGGCGATGCTTCGCAAGATACGCTAGGAGCATAGATGAAACCGGTTTTGAGTACCGAGGAAGTCGTTCGCCTCGAGGATATTATCGAACGCGAAGGAACTTCGAAGGCCGAGCTTATGGAACTGGCGGGTGAGTTTGCTGCTCGTGAAATTCTAAAACTCAATCCCGATCGCGTCCTTGTTCTGGTCGGTTTTGGCAACAACGGTGGCGACGGGTGGGTCGCGGCTGATATCTTGAGCCATAAGGGCGTTGACGTGGACATCGTGTCTCCGGTCGAGCCGGATGAGATTCCTGCCGCTCTGGCTCGCCATGTTGCCCGCCGTACCGCCGGTCGTGACGTGCATGTGTGTGTCGGTCCCTCGCGAGATGAGCTTGAGGTTTTGATTGATAAGGCTGACGTTGTTGTTGACGCTATTTTTGGTACCGGTTTCCACGGTGACCTGCGTGCACCGTTCTCCATCTGGATTCCGACAGTTAACGACTGCGCCGACCATGTGGTGTCCATCGATGTTCCTTCGGGCCTGAATGCCGAGACCGGTGTTGTCGACGACGACTGCATCCGTGCCGAGCGCACGGTCACGATGATCACGCCCAAGATTGGCCTCTACAGCGCTGATGGCCCAGAGTACGCCGGTGATCTGGTTTGCGGTGGCCTCTATGATCGCCTTGATGAGGTCATCGATGATGTCGACCATGCCGCCGAGATTGTCGAGCCCGGTGACCTGGTGGGTTTCTTTGCTCCGCTGCCCACGAATATCGATAAGTATTCTCGCGGTTCCGTCCTTATTGTTGCCGGCTCGGCGCAGTATCCTGGCGCTGCCATTATGGCCGCCAAGTCTGCTGCCCGTGCGGGTGCCGGCTATGTGGCTGTCGCGACGCCCGATGCGTGTGCCAATCTTATTCGTATGGCACTCCCCTCGATTCCGGTTTTTGCTATTCCGTCCGATTCCCGCGGCTCTTTTGGTGCCGCTGCTCGTATGACCGTGTGCGAGATTGCAAAGAAGTACAGCTGCGTACTGTGCGGTCCCGGCATGACGACGTCTGCCGGTGCCATGCAGGTGGTTTCGGGCTTGTTGGAGCTTGATGTGCCGCTGATCCTTGATGCCGATGCGCTCAACTGCCTTTCTAAGATTGCTATCGACGGTATCGATAGCAACCCTGAGATGTACCGCCGTGAGCAGCCCCTCGTCATGACGCCGCACTATCGCGAGCTTTCGCGCTTGGTTGCCGGTGACGAGGTTAACGATCTGGGGACTGCAATCGCGGCCGCGCAGAAGGTCGTCTGGGCTGCTGGCTCCGACAATCTCGTGGTTATTGCCAAGGGACCGACGACGGCTATCTGCGGCGTTGAGCGCGTGCTTTTGCCGCTCTCGGGCCCGGCGTCGTTGGCGACTGCCGGTTCGGGCGATGTACTTGCGGGCATTTTGGCTGGCACACTGGCTACCATGCGTGATGAGATGGATCGCTGGGAGCTGCTGTATTCGTATGCCGTTGCGCTTCACAGTTACGCGGGTTTTGCCGCGGCGACGGAGTACGGTGAGAAGAGCGTTATTGCGACCGATCTGATCGACTTGATCGGTCCTGCCATGGAATTGGCGGCAAAGGACGCACTCGATGATCTGGGAATCATGGACGAAGGGTCGGATGACTAATCATGAATAAAGCCGATTTAACGCGCTGGTCCTGGGTTGAGATTGACCGAGGGGCGCTTCGCCGCAACACGAGGGCTTACAAGAATCTGCTCGATCCACGTCAGCGACTGTGCTGCGTAGTCAAGGCCGATGCCTATGGCCATGGTGCCGTCGAGTGCGCCAAAATCATGTATTCGGCCGGTGCCGACATGTTTGCCGTGGCGACGGTTAGTGAAGGCGTTGAGCTTCGACAGGGCGGGATCACGAAACCCATCCTCATCCTAAGCGAACCGCCTATCGAGGCCATTCCGACGTTGCTCGAGTTCGATATCATGCCTTCGGTCTATACGTCCGATTTCGCCCTTGCCTATGGCGAGTGTGCTGTCGCGGCAGGCAAGGTGGGCAAGTACCATCTAGCCATCGAGACGGGCATGAACCGCATCGGTGTTCACTACACGCAGGTGCTCGACTTTGTTCGTGGTATTAGCTTCCATCGCGGTATCCAGTGCGATGGCGTCTTTACGCACTTCGCAACGGCCGATGAACCTTCGGGTTGGGACTACAAGCTGCAGTGCCAGCGCTTTACCGAGGCCGTTCAGGCCATTAAGGACGCGGGTTTTGAGTGCGGTATCGTGCACTGTGCCAACACGCCGTCCTCGATGCTCGATCCCTCGATGCATTTTGATATGATTCGCGCCGGCGTTGGCTTGTACGGCATGCAGCCGTGCGAGCTGAGCAGCCGCGTGATGCAGCTGGATCCCGTTATGAGCGTTCACGCGCGCGTGACGCGTGTGGCACATCCTGCAATGGGCGAAGGCGTGGGCTACGGATTTACCTATCGCGTGCCGCGCACACGCGTTCAGATTTGCACGCTGCCGATTGGATATGCCGACGGTCTTTCGCGTACGCTCTCCAATCGTATGGACGTGCTGTATCGCGGTGAACGCATTCGTCAGGTGGGTAACATCTGCATGGACCAGTTTATGGTCGCCATCCAGTCCAATCCGGCGCATGAGATTCCCGAGGCCGAGCATGGCGACGAGATGATCATTGTCGGCCGCGATGGTGATGCCGAGATCACCATGGACGAGATGGCTCGCCTGCGCGGCACGATTAACTACGAGGTTGCTTGCGGCTTTGGCATGCGTCTCGACAAGGTCTACGTGTAGGAGCCACTATGGGTGTCATGCACATCCCCGGACATAGTCACCAAGCGCCGCGCGAGGTTGCACTCGAGGAGATTGAGGCTGTTTTAGGCGATTGTCACCTCTGCCAGCTCTACCAGTCGCGTCACAATATCGTGTTTGGCGTGGGAAACCCCCGCGCTCGCGTGATGTTTATTGGTGAGGCGCCGGGCCGCAATGAGGATTTGCAGGGCGAGCCCTTTGTGGGGGCGGCAGGCGAGGACCTCAACGGCATTTTGTCGCTGGCGGGGCTCAAACGCGAAGACGTCTACATTGCCAACGTGCTTAAGTGCCGCCCGCCGGGAAACCGCAATCCGCGTCCCGAGGAAGTGCTGGCTTGCTCGCCGTTTTTGCGTGAGCAGATTCGAAGCATCTGGCCTGATATTATCGTGACGCTCGGCAACCCCGCGACGCACTTTGTGCTTAAGACCGAGATTGGCATTACTAAGCTGCGCGGCAGGTTCCATCAGATGGGGCATTTTGTAGTAATGCCCACTTTTCATCCGGCAGCAGCGCTGCGCAATCCGGCGTGGCAGGAGCTGCTGGAGGAAGACTTTAAGATGCTGGGCGATTATCTGGAGCGACATCCCGCACCAGAGGACGCCTCGGAATAATAAGGAGCATATATGTCCCTGGAGCGCCTGGGGGTAGGTACTTACAAAACGACTTGCGCTGCCGATACGGAGTACTTTGGCGAGCTAATTGCACCGTGCCTTGAGGACGGCGATGTGCTCATCCTGACCGGTGGCCTGGGAGTGGGCAAAACTCACTTTACCAAGGGCGTCTCGCGCGGGCTGGGCGATGGGCATATGGTTACGAGTCCTACGTTTGCGCTCATGGCCGTTCACGATCAAGGTCGTATTCCGCTGTTTCACTTTGATCTATACCGCCTGGAGCATGCCTACGAGCTCGAGGATACGGGCATTTTCGATGTGCTGGGCTATGAGGGTGCTTGCCTGCTGGAATGGGGCGAACAATTTCAGGACGAGCTGACGGATGAGTACCTTTCGGTGACGCTCAAGCGTGATGAGGGCGACAGCGATGTGCGAACGATAACGCTTGAGGCGCACGGTGACCGCGCAATGGAGCTTTCCCATTTGATTGATAAGGCTGTACAAGATGAGCTTGCATAACGACAACGCGCTGGTGGTGGCGCTCGATACCTCGACCGACATGCTTGCCTGCGCGGCAAGCTGGATTGATGGACAGACGGGCGAGACGAAGCTCGTGAGTGGCGACCACATGTGTCGCCGTCACGCCAACGTTGAGCTCGTGAATACCGTTGATGGCGTGCTGGCTCAAGCCGGTCTGGATCGCAGCGATGTTGGTTGCTATGTGGTCGGTCGCGGCCCGGGGTCCTTTACGGGTGTGCGCATCGGCATCTCCACTGCCAAGGGCCTCGCGCGTGGTGCCAATGTTCCGCTGCTGGGCGTGTCGACGCTCGACGCTTGCGCTTGGACGGCGTGGAAGGCTGGCGTGCGCGGCAAGCTTGGTATCTTGGCCGATGCTATGCGCGGTGAGGTATATCCGGCGCTGTATATGCTGGTTGATGAGGGTCCCGAGCGTCAATTTGAGCGCGAACACGTGGTCAAGGCCGCCGTGGCGCTCGATGAGTGGCGCCGAGCAGCGGACTGGGACCAGGTTCAGCTGACCGGTGACGGTCTCGTGCGCTATGGCAAGCTGCTGGGTGAGGACGAGACCGCCCGCTGCGTGGAGCGCGACCTGTGGTGGCCTTCGGGCGAGGGCTTGCTGCTCGCGCACGCTGCGGGTGACGGCGATCCGGCCCGCGTCCTGCCGATTTACACGCGCCTTTCGGATGCCGAGGAAAACGAGCGCAAGCGTCTTGGTCTTGCCGAGAGTGCGCAGAGCGGAATTACGGGCGTTGCCGATGAGCTCGCCGGTCGTCATCTGCAGTTCCGTCCCATGGGCGCGGCGGATGCCGAGGGCGCGAGCGCGCTGGAGGCTGCCTGCTTTGAAGGTGCCGGACACGAGGCGTGGACGCCGGGCATGTTCCTGTCCGAACTGGGCGAGGACGTCGCTGCGCCGCGTAGTTGGTGGGTGGCACACGACGACGGCAAGCTACTGGGCCTTGCCGGCGGTATGGTCGTGGACGGTGATGTGCAGATTCTGGATGTCGCCGTCGACCCGGCACATCGCCGTGAGGGCATTGCCCGCAAGCTGCTGTCGCATGTGAGCTATGACGCGCAGATGCTCGGCTGCACCACGGCTTCGCTCGAGGTCGAGGACGGCAACGAGGGAGCGATTGCGCTCTATAACGCTCTGGGCTTTACCGAGGCTGGCCGTCGCCGCGGCTACTATGGTGCCGGCAAGGACGCCATCGTCATGACGGCCCCGCTGCCCCTGGTGCTTCCGGTCGACAATGCTTCGCCCGAGCCGACGGCGGCAGAGCAGCGCGTGTGGCCGCTGCCTGCGCCTGGGCGCTCCGAGGGGGAGCGTGCCGAAATTGAGCGCCGCCGCCTAGTGCTCGCTATCGAGAGCTCCTGCGACGAGACGGCCGTGGCGATTATCGATGCGGATGGCAATATGCTGGCCAACCAGGTGTCGACGCAGATTGATTTTCACGCCCGCTTTGGCGGCGTGGTGCCCGAGATCGCCTCGCGCAAACACGTCGAGGTGATTGTGAGTGTCGTGGATGCGGCGCTCGAGGATGCCGCAGCATCGCTTGGTCTTGAGGATGGAGCCATTGCCCCCAGCGAGCTTGCCGCCGTGGGCGTGACACAGGGTCCGGGCCTGGTGGGCGCGCTCGTGGTTGGCGTCGCCTTCGCCAAGGGCTTTGCCTACGCTGCCGGCAAGCCGCTCGTGTGCGTCAACCATCTGGAGGGGCACCTGTTTGCCAACTTGCTGGCGCAGCCCGACCTCAAGCCGCCGTTCATCTTCACGCTTGTCTCGGGCGGGCACACCATGCTCGTGCACGTGAAGGCATGGGGCGACTACGAGGTACTTGGTGAGACACTCGACGATGCTGTGGGCGAGGCCTTCGACAAGGTGGCCAAGGCGTTGGGTCTGGGCTATCCCGGTGGCCCCATCATCTCTAAGCTGGCCGAGACGGGCAACCCCAAGGCGATCGATTTCCCCCGTGCGCTTAACAGCAGAGGAGACTATCGCTTCTCGCTTTCGGGTCTTAAAACGGCTGTGACGCTCTACATTGAACAGGAGACCAAGGCCGGGCGCACGATTCACCTGCCCGATCTGGCAGCTTCGTTTGAGGCAGCTGTCTTTGACGTGCAGTACAAGAAGGCCAAAAACGCACTGCACGCTACCGGATGCAAGGAATACTGCATCGGTGGCGGCGTCTCGGCCAACCCGCATCTGCGCGAGATGATGATCAAGAAGCTTGGACGTCAGGGGATTCGCGTAACGGTGCCGCCCTTGTCTGCCTGTACCGATAACGCAGCCATGATCGCGGAGGTCGCCCGCCGTAAATTCGACCGAGGTGAAATCTCGCCGTTCGACGTCGACGCCGATCCGAACATGACGCTGTAGCTGGTACGGCGCGGTCCCCGGACGGAGGGGCCGGATATAAGGTTTCCTGCTCTACAGTCCTGCGCAAGACGAAGGCCACATTAAGTGGCCTTCTTTGCGTGCGGAACTCGCGATAAAGTTCATATGCGCCGCCCGGCTCCCGCGGCTCTCAGGGGCATCTCTCATGCAAAAACTGTCGTGGGGTAAAGTCTGAGGTCAGTGGCGTTTTATACCGAGAAATCCAAAAAAGTTGAAAATTCATTACATATTTGCGTTGACTTTAGGTAACTAAAGTTTCATACTCCTTTTCAACCACTGGGGGATGTGAACACGCACGGATCGTTCGCATCATGATTGAAGAGGATTTCTTAGACATGTTCACGCATCAGCTAAACATTATCAGCGTAGTAATTATCTGATGCGGGTTAGCACATACAGCTAGCCCGTACGATAACGGGCGGCTGATGAAGATGAGGGCCGTCGAGCGCAACCGACGGCCCTCATTTTTTATGTCTAGGAAGTTCTTTTTAGAGGAGGAAATGTAATGAACGGAGTTTTGCTCATGGTTGTGGCCGCGGCGGTGCTCGCCTGCGGCTATCTGGGCTATGGCCGATGGCTGGCCAACAAGTGGGGCGTTGACAAAGAGGCCCTCACGCCGGCCAAGCGCATGAAGGACGGCAAGAGCTTCTCGCCCGTCTCCGCCTTCACCGCGTTCTCGCACCAGTTCAGCTCGATCTGCGGTGCTGGCCCTGTCACGGGTACGATCGTCGCCATGGCCTTTGGCTGGCTGCCCGTCGTGCTCTGGGTCCTCGTCGGCGGCATCTTCTTTGGTGCCGTCCACGACTTTGGTGCCCTGTACGCTTCGATGAAGAACAACGGCAAGTCGCTCGCTCAGCTCATCGAGAAGTACATCGGCAAGACCGGCCGTCGCCTGTTCCTGCTGTTCTGCTGGCTGTTCTGCATCATCGTCATCGCCGCTTTCACCGACATGGTCTGCAAGACGTTCATGTTCACCCCGGCCGTTGACGCTTCTGGTGCTGCTACCGGTGCCATCGACTTCACCAAGTCCTATGCCGCCGGCTGCGCTGGTACCATCTCCATCCTGTTCACCTTCGTCGCTATCGCCTTTGGTTGGGCCCAGAAGAAGTTCAACCTCACCGGCGCTGCCGAGTTCGTCACCGGCGTGGTCCTCATGGTTCTCATGTTCGCCGTCGGTATGCAGTTCCCGGTCTACCTGGATAAGTTCCAGTGGTTCGCCGTCGTCATGGTCTACCTGGTCTTCGCTGGCGCTATGCCCATCCAGATGCTCAAGACCCCGCGTGACTACCTCACTTCCATCATGATGATCGTCATGATCGTCTGCGCTGTCCTCGGCATCGTCGTCCTGGGCGTCAACGGTCAGGCCACTATCACCGCTCCGGTCTTCACCGGCTTCTCCACTGCCTCCGGCATGATGTTCCCGGTCCTGTTCGTCTCCGTCGCTTGCGGTGCTCTCTCCGGTTTCCACAGCCTCGTTTCTTCCGGCACCTCTTCTAAGCAGGTCGAGAAGGAGCAGGACGCCGTCAAGGTCGGTTACGGCGCCATGATCGTCGAGTCCTTCGTCGGCATCCTTGCCATCATCGTCGCCGGCATCATGTTCTCCGACATGAACACCGCCGGTACCGGCGCCCTCAACGCCGGTGTCGCTTCCACCCCGTTCCAGATCTTCGCCGCTGGCATCTCCCGCGGTATGCAGGCCTTCGGTGTTGACGGCACGCTCGCTACTGTCTTTATGACCATGAACGTCTCCGCTCTGGCCCTGACCTCGCTCGACGCCGTCGCCCGCATCGCCCGCACTTCGTTCTCCGAGTTCTTTGCCCAGACCAACGATGCCCTGGCCATCGAGTCCAAGGCCGGCTACATGAAGGTCCTCGGCAACCCCTGGTTCGCCACGGTCGTTACCCTGCTTCCCGGTCTCGCCCTCGCTTTTGGTGGCTATGCCAACATCTGGCCGCTCTTTGGTGCTTCCAACCAGCTGCTCGGCGGCATGACCATGATCACCCTCGCCGTGTTCTGTAAGTGCACCGGCCGCAAGGGCTGGATGCTCTACGTGCCCGTCGCCTTCCTGCTCTGCTGCACCTTCACCTCGCTGGTCCAGAGCGCCATGGGCTGCATGACCGCCGTCCAGGCCTACGGTTTCTTCGGTACCATCCCGGCTACCGCCACCACGGCCGCCGTCTCCGTCGCCGCCACCAAGGGCCTGCAGCTTGTCTTCGCCGTCCTGCTGATGGTCCTGGGCCTCATCGTCGCCGTCAACTGCCTCAAGGAGCTCTTCGGCAAGGAGGCCGGTTCCATGCCCGACGAGGAGCCCGAGTGGTCCGAGATGGGCAAGGCCGAGTATGGTCGCGCTGCTGCCGCTGAGGCTCCTGCCGACGCCGAGGCCGCCCAGGCTTAATCGATCGGACGGATTGAATCCTCCATCTCTATGACTCGGAAAGACCGGGTCCGCAGAACGCGGGCCCGGTCTTTTTTCTTCAAGACTTTAGTCTGCTGGCCGCGCAGCGGCCAGCTTTAAACCACCCGCTACGCGGGTGGAGACAAACGGCTTTACAAAGCCACCCCTCCGACCGATATTGACGATTGTTCAGGCCGTCAAGAATTCGAGTCGAAGGGGTGGTCGCCATGGCCCA
>JAXJBU010000019.1:0-21044 GCA_036302865.1 Collinsella sp.
GAAGGACCTGCCGAGGGACGGGCCCGTCAAGTCGTGACCGGAATCGGTGAAATAACGTTAGCGCAACCGGTGAAACCGCCTTTGCGCAAACGGCGCGCCTGTTTAGCGAAACTGGTGAAAAATAGATTGACGCTAACAGGCGGCCACTACCGCTGGCCGGAGTGGATCGGGATCTGCGAGGAGAACGGCCTGATCAGGAGCATGTCCGCGAAGGGCTGCAGCCCGGACAACTCGGCCTGCGAGGGCTTCTTCGGGCGCCTCAAGAACGAGTTCTTCCGCTACAGGGACTGGGAGGGCGTGACGGCCGAGGAGTTCATGGGGAGGCTCGAGGCCTACCTCGTGTACTATCGGGATGGGCGCATCAAGAAGTCCCTCGAGTGGCTGAGCCCGATGGAGTACCGCAGGAAGCTTGGATACGCCTAGGCGCGGTCCAAGAAATCGTCCGCACCCCCAGCTGTTTTCATCATAGAACTTTCTTTCACCCCTTTTTCACCCCTCTATCGTCTATTTAGCCTTATCTATACAGAAGCAGGTCAGACGATTTATACCGTCTGACCTGCAATTTCTTCTGGTGCCCCCGGTGCGATTCGAACGCACGACACCCGCTTTAGGAGAGCGGTGCTCTATCCCCTGAGCTACGGAGGCATGTTGTACTAGTGTAGCAGATTTACTGCATCGCAATACGTCGCATGACTAGACTTCGAAGTTGCGGTGGAATAGTTCCTGTCTGAAGCATCTAAAGCCGTATTTAGGAACTATTTCACCGCAACTTATGAGGAGCTAGTTACCTTTGTGGAAGAGGTTTTTGATAACGGAGGGGATGCTCTTGGCGCCCTTGGCCGTCACATCGATAAAGTCGGGCGAACGCACGAGCTTATCCTCGTCGACGTACTTGCGGACAGCACGAAGCGTCTCTTTGTCGTCGCGCGTCGAAAACGTAAAGTGACCGTTGTCCTTGGTGAAGATGGCAAAACGCGTGATCTTCTTGGTGCCGCGTAAAACCTCGGCGGCAATATAGTCGACCTCGTCCCACGGGATTTGAATATAATCCTCGGGATTGCGCTCGTTATAGTACTCAAACGCCTTATTGCCCACCATCACGTTACCGTGGCTGGTAAGCCCCATCAGGCAGGTTGCCGGCGTTGCCAGATCGACCGTGCTGTTCTGAGATTGCGCCATACGCGCCTCGCCCTCCTATAAAAACAATCGGACCGCATCCAGTGTACCCACCGGGTGCGGTCCGTTTCAATGGCTCAAAAGCCCTTGCCTAGCAACTCTCGGTCTTAAGCCGAAGCGTGCTTACATGAAGCCGCAGACGCGACCGATGATGCCGACGGCGAAGAGAGCCAGGATGATGACGATCGGGCTGACCTTCTTCTTGAGGAGCTTGCAGACCAGCAGGGTCAGGCACACAGCGGCAAGGCCGGGGATGAGCTGATCGAGGTTAGCCTGAAGCGTGGTGACCTTAACCTGATCAAGGGCGGTAGCACCGATGGAGTTGTACATCGTCAGCGCTTCCTTGACGCCCTCGGAGCCGGAGGGCAGGCTAGCCCAGTCGATAAAGGCGCCAGCAGACTGCGTGACCTTGGAGACGACCGGGGTGAAGGAGATGGACACCCAGCGCTCGACCAGGGCGCCGATGATGAACATACCCAGGATGGAAGCACCCTCGGTGACCTTGCCCATCAGACCGCCGGAGAGGTCCTTGGCGATGGAGGAGCCGACCTTGTAGCCAAACTCCTGCGTGTACCACAGGAAAGCGTAACGGATGATGTTCCACGCAAAGAAGAACAGCAGCGGACCGGCGATGCTACCGGACAGGGCCATGGAAGCGCCCAGAGCGCCCAAAATCGGGCGAAGGGTGAACCAGAAGGCGGGGTCGCCGACGCCGGCGAGCGGGCCCATCATACCGACCTTGACGCCCTGGATGGCGACGTCGTCGATCGGAGCACCGTTGGCGCGCTCCTCCTCGAGAGCGAGGGTAACGCCAATGACGGGGGCGGAAACATAGGGGTGGGTGTTATAGAACTCCAGGTGGCGCTTAAGAGCGGCAATCTGGTCATCCTTGCTGGTGTAGAGCTTCTTGATCGCAGGGATCATTGCGAAGCACCAGCCGCCGTTCTGCATACGCTCGTAGTTCCACGAGCCCTGAAGGAACTGATGACGGAAGCAAACCTTCTTGCGGTCAGCCTTGGTGAGCTGAATCTTGTTCTCTGCCATATGTATCACTCCCCTCCTACTCGTAATCGTTCAGAATGTCGCCGAGCGGGTCACCGGAGCCACCGCCCATGCCGCCACCCTGCTTGGCCAGATCCTTAAGGCCAAGGTAGATGAGGGCAAGGGAGATGCCGATGAGGCCAAGGGCGATCAGCGTGAGCTGAGGGATGGCAGCAAGGACAAAGCCGAGGATGAAGAACGGCCAGGTCTCCTTGGTGGCCATCATGTTGATGACCATGGCGTAACCGACGGAAGCGACCATGCCGCCGCCGACAGCCATGCCGCCGGACAGCCAGTCGGGCATAGCGTTAAGCGCGTTGGTAACAGCCTCGGCCGGGATGATGCACAGAAGTACTGCCGGGATGGCGATACGAAGGCCCTGCATAAGGATGGCAATGTACTGCCAACGCTCGATGCCGGCGAAGTCGCCCTTCTCGGCGCAACCGTCCATGGCGTGAGCGATAGCGGTAGCCAGGGTACGGCAGATCATGGTCAGGAACAGACCAGCGACCGACAGCGGGACAGCGACGGCGATAGCGGCGGTAACGGCCTTCGACGGATCGGTAGCGCCGCCGTTGAGGGCGAGCACCATGATGATCGAAGAGGCGACCGAGGCCAGAGCGGCGTCAGGCGCGACGGCGGCGCCGACGTTAGCCCAGCCAAGGGCCATCATCTGGAGCGAACCGCCCAGGAGGATGCCCTCCTGAAGGTGACCGGTTACGAGACCGATAAGCGTGCATGCCACGAGCGGCTGATGGAACTGGAACTCATCCAGAATGCCTTCCATACCGGCAAGCAACGCGACAATCGCAACAAGCAGAATAGTGATTGCAGACATGTATCGGACCCTCCTTTACTATGCTTGAGCGGCCAGTTCGGCCTTAGCTTTCTTCAACATGGCGTCGAGATCCTCGGAGGAATCCGAAGGAACCTTGCGGACCTCGAACTTGACGCCCTTGGCCTTGAGGGCCTCGAGAGTCTTGACGTCGTCATCGCCCATAGCGACGGCGTTGGTGACGACGACCTTGCCCTTGGAGTGAGCCATGGAACCGATGTTGACTTCCTTGATGTCGACGCCGGCCTCGATGGCCTTGAGCAGATCCTGCGGGTTCTCGAAGAGCAGCATGGCCTTGGTGTCACCAAAACGCGTGTCCTTGACGACCTCGGCCATCTTCTTGATGGGCACGACGTTGGCATGGACTCCCGGAGGGGCAGCCTGCTCGATCATCGTCTTGCGAAGCTCGTCGTGAGCAACGCCGTCGGAAACCACGATGATGCGGTTGGGGTTAATCTGCTTGGTCCACGTGGTGGCCACCTGACCATGCAGCAGACGGGTGTCGATACGGACGTGGGCAATCTTGATGTGCCCGTCGCCGATGACCGTTCCCGGAGGGATGGCGCCTGCAGGAGCAGCAGCGGCCGCAGCCGGCTTCTTCTCCTCGGGCTCCAGAGACTCGGGCTTGACGCGCACGCCAGCCTTAGCCTCAGTCACGAGATGTTTTGCGATCGCATGTGCAGTGTTCTTTGCATCAAAGCGCTGCGAATATGCCTCGATGAGCATAGGCAGGTTGACACCGGTGACGATAGCCCAGGAATCGTGGCCCTCGATGAGCCCGCTGATCTGGTTGAACGGCGTGCCGCCCCACAGATCAACGAGGAAGAGCACCTGCTCCTGGTCCTCGAAGGAAGCGACTGCTTCCTCGACCTTGGCACGGAAATCGTCGGGGCCCATGCTCGGCTCGAGCGAGACCACGGCAACAGACGGCTGATCGCCAAAGACCATCGAGCCCGTCTGCTTGATTCCAGCTGCCAAGTCCCCGTGGCTAGCAAGAACAATACTTACCATCACATAACCTCCTTTTTGTCTACGTATTTCCTACACGACATGAAAGGAGTACACCTGTTTGGATTGTGGAATTATAGCTAAATCCGCAAAAGGTTGGATTATTTGTTTAAACGTCTAGGTTTGTTACAAGTTGATTACGTTACTGCTTTTTGACTCATTACACGACAAGGCGTCGCTCATCAAGCTATGTATTTTATAGATACAAGCAAGCTGTTCATTAATATCGATATTAAGCAAGTGCGAATGTGCTCGTACTGTCACTATTTTGTTTAAACAGACATGGCTTGACTATTTTCGTGACTTATGGTCTATGAAACCACTCAAAATAGTTGCGGTGGAATAGTTCTTGTTTAAGAGCCAGAAGGCTGGATTTAGGAACTATTTCACCGCAACTTATAGGGAATCCTAGGCGATGTGGAGTGGGTTGGCGGCGTCGACGGCATCGGGGGCGTCGGAGAGGCCGTCAGGAGCAGCGTCTGCCGGATCCTCTTCGGGGGTCCCGATCTGTTTGATCATGACCTCTTGGCCCTGCAGCAGGTATGTCTCGCCGCTACCGCAATGGGGGCAGGTCTTGCCGTACTCGACCGTCGCGTAGTCGCAGCCGCACGCCTCGCAATGTGTCACGGCCTCGACGGGCTCCACGATAAGCTCCGCGCCCTGCGCGATAGGCTTTTTATCTGCTGCCCAGCGCCAAGCGTCGAGCAGCAAGTCGGGAACGACGCCCGAGACCTCGCCCAGCAGCAGCGTGACGCTCGAAACGCGACTCACGCCATTGGCGCGCGCCACATTCTCAACATCACGAATGATGTGATAGACGATTCCGAGCTCGTGCACTTTTAATTCCTTCCGCCGTTCTACCGAACGGCGGTCGGCTTGACGCTGCGCGAGCCCCAGACGGGCGATCTGCCTTTCAATCGTCGGGCATGGGCAAAAGCCCTATGCCCTCCTCTTTCAAGGCACCTCGCCACGCCTGGGACTCGCTCGCTGTCCAACCGCTCTCTGCGCCGTTCTCCTGCTTGTTGCGTTTCTTACTTCTTCCCGAATTTAATCTTGATGGCGCGCTTGAGCGCGTACTTGCCCAGGCTTGGAAGCTTTTGCTCGTATTTGACCATCGTGGAGCACTCGGGGCGGTCGCGATCCAGATGGATGGCGTCGAACGCGCACTTGGTGGTGCACAGGCCGCAGCCGATGCACTTGTTGGGGTCGACGATCGAGGCGCCGCAGCCCAGGCAGCGGGCGGTCTCGGCGCGCACCTGCTCCTCGGTAAAGGTCTCAACATACTCGCTAAACGGCGCAGCCTTCTCGCGTTCGCGGTCCACATGCGCAACCTCGCGGCTCGCGTTGTCGTAGCTCTCGATCACGACATCGTCGCGGTCGAGCGCGGTGTAGCGGCGCTGGTTGCGGCCGATGGTGAGCGTGGAGCCCGGCTGCACAAAGCGATGGATGGACACGGCAGCCTCGTGGCCGGCGGCAATGGCATCGATGGCAAAGCTGGGGCCGGTGTAGACGTCGCCGCCCACAAAGATGTCGGGTTCGGCGGTCTGGTAAGTCTGGGGATCGGCCAGGGCGCCCTGGCCGCGGCCGAGCTCCACCTTGGAGCCAGCCAGCAGGTCGCCCCACACAATGGACTGGCCAATCGACATGACGACACGGTCGGCATCGACACGGCGCAGATCGTTCTCGTCGTACTCGGGCGCAAAACGGCCCTCGTCGTCAAAGACACGCGTGCAGCGCTTGAAGGTGATGCCGCACACGCGACCGGCCTCGTCCAGGTGAATCTCCTTGGGGCCCCAGCCGCAGCTGATGTGAGCGCCGTCCTCAACGGCCTCGCGACGCTCCTCCTCGCTGGCGGGCATCTGCGCCTCGCTCTCCAGGCAGAACATCTCAACGTGCTCGGAACCCAGACGGCAGGCGTTGCGGGCAACGTCGATGGCCACGTTGCCGCCGCCCACCACAATGGTGCGGCCGGACAGGGAATCGATCTTGCCGCTGTTAACCTCGCGAAGGAAGTCGACGGCCACGGTCACGTCCTCGGCATCCTCACCCGGAATGCCGGCAAGGCGGCCGCCCTGGCAGCCGATGGCCACGTAAAAGGCCTTAAAGCCCTGCGCGCGCAGCTCGTCGAGCGTCACATCACGACCGACCTCCACGCCATAGCGGAACTCGGCACCCATCAGGCGAATGATCTCGACCTCGGCCTCGATAACATCCTTCTGCAGCTTAAAGCTGGGAATGCCATAGGTGAGCATGCCACCCGGGCGCTCGTTCTTCTCGAACACGACGGGCTTGTAGCCCTTCTCGGCCAGATAGAAAGCGCAGGACAGGCCGGCCGGACCGGCACCGATGATGGCGATCTTCTGATCAAAGCCGCCAGCGCGCGTCGGCGTAACCACGGGCGGGACGTAGCGGGTCGCGGCATCCAAATCGCGCTGGGCGATGAACTTCTTGACCTCGTCGATAGCCACGGCGGCGTCCACACGGCCGCGAGTGCAGGCATCCTCGCAGCGGCGGTTGCACACGCGGCCGCAGATGGCGGGCAGCGGGTTCTCACGCTTGATGAGCGCCAGCGCCTCGTCATAGCGACCCTGAGCCGCGAGCTTCAAATAGCCCTGAACGGCAACGTGCGCGGGGCAGGCCGTCTTGCAGGGAGCGGTGCCGGACTCATGCGTCTCGATGCGGTTGTCGTTGCGGTAGTTGGGCGACCACTTGGTGTGGTCCCACTTGGTGGCATCGGGCAGCTCCTGGCGCGGATACTCGGGCACCTGTCCGCCGGCCTTTTTGCTGCAGAGCTTCTGGCCCAGCTTGGCGGCGCCGGCCGGACACACCTCGACGCAGCGACCGCAGGCCACGCACTTGTCCTTCTCGACCTTAGCGACATAGGCCGAGCGCGACAGGTTGGGCGTGTTGAACAGCTGCGAGGTGCGCAGGGCGTAGCACACGTTGACGTTGCAGTTGCAGATGGCGAAGATCTTGTTCTCGCCGTCGATATTAGTGATCTGGTGCACAAAGCCGTTGTCCTCGGCCTGGCGCAAGATGTCGTAAACCTCGTCGCGGGTCACGTAATGGCCACGATCGGTCTCAACCACGTAGTCGGCCATATCGCCCACGGCGATGCACCAATCGGCCGGGTCGTCGGCGCAGCCCTCACCCATCACGCGACGGCTCGCGCGGCAGCTGCAGGTGCTGGCGGCATATTTGCCATCGTATTTGTCGAGCCAATGCTCAATATGCTCGATCGGCACCGACGTGCTCGCGGCATCGATAGCCTTCTCGACCGGAATGACATGCATGCCGATGCCGGCACCACCGGGCGGCACCATCGGCGTGGCCTTGGACAGCGGTCCCTTGGACGCCTGCTCAAAGAACTTAGCATAGACCGGGTGCTCCTCGAGCTGGCTCACGCGCATGTTGAGGAACTCGGCGGAACCCGGCACCAGCATGGGCAGCACCCACTGCTTGGCGCGCTCGGGGTTTTCCCAGTTGTACTCGAGCAGACCCGTGTAGCTCATGTCGTCGAGCATCTTCTCGATATCGGCTTCGGGCATGCCGGTGAGCTTGACCATCTCGGGCAGCGTATAGGGACGGCGCATCTTCATCTTGCAGAGCACTTCGGCCTGCTCGTCGGTTGCGGCCTCGGCAAACGACCAGTACTCGTAGCCCAGCAGCTCATCGCGATGCAGCAGACGGTTGGTGCAGTGCTCGCACAGCTTGACGATGGCCTCGCGCGGATGATCCGGCAGCGGCGGCACGAACTCCGAACCGATGTCGGGCTCGGTGTAGCTAATCCCCGGTCCGTTGAGAATCATGGTTGTCCCTTCTCTTGCCACAGCCCGGCGGGACCGCGGCGCCCCTCTTTTTTTGCAGGCCGGGCATGCCCCCATGCCGTTCACCCGCCATTGTTGACATTGTGTCAAAAATAGTATTGACGAATCGTCAACAATATTCAAGACTGTTAGGCGAACGGTCAGGCAAAAGAGGATGAAAGGCGGCAAAACATGGGCAACAACACAGCAGATACCTCTGTGGTCGATGCCGTCCCCGCATCCGATAGCGCGGCAAAGCGCCTGACGGGCGACGAACGCCGTCGCGAGATCCTCGATGCCGTGCGTACCGTAAGCTCCGAGCTGGGCGTGTCCCACCTATCGGTATCGGCCGTGACCAAGCGAGCCGGCTGCACGCGCTCGCTGTTTTACCACTACTTCGCCGACATGGACGCCGCCGTCACCGCCGTAATGGACGAGGCAATCGACGGCTTTATCTCCGAGCTCGAGCAGTGGAATGCCGGCCGCACCGTTGGCGATATCGAGGGCGCGCTCGACACCGTCGCCCCGCTCTTTAAGCGTCTGGTCGCCAGCGGCCACGAGCTGCCGAGTACGCTCACCTCAAGCAGTGGCGCGCTCTACGGCGGCTTTTTGCACAACGTGGTCCAGCGCGTGGCGCAATACATCTGCGACACCACCGTGGTGGACTTTGTCGCCCATCATGAGCTGCGCATCGACCATGTCTACGAGACGTTCTACACCCTCATCATGGGGTTGTTGATGTATATCCGCACGCACCCCGATGTGCCCGACGAGACGGTCAAGGAAATCATCGCCTCGACACTCCACATCGAGGGCTATACCGCCAAGTATCCGGAGCGCAAGCCCCAGGACTGACGACATTTGGCCAAACTGCCCGCGATCGGAAGAGGGGCCGCGGGCGTGTGAAAGGAGAGCAGCATGCTGTTCGATGTTTGGGGTAGCGATACCCTTATCCACTGGGCCGGCTGGGCCATGGTCTTTATTGGCCTGATCGTGCTCAACGAGGTCGGCCGCCGCACCAAGCTGGGCGCGGCAATCATCTTTGGCGTGGCTCCGCTGGCCATGACCATCTACTGCGTCGCCATCGCCGTCGGCGTTTCGCAGGGTGCCGAGTGGGCGCTCACCAACCCCACCCACGTGTACCAGAACAGCTGGTTCCACTACGCCAAGGTATACGCGGCGCTGGCCGGTTGCTGGGGCTTCATTGCCATTAAGTACCAGTGGGGAAAGATCGGCAAGGCGCGTTGGTTCCGCGCATGGCCGTTTGTGATCGTCGCCATCAACATCATGATCGCCGTCGTGTCCGACTTTGAGAGCGCCTATCACTTCTTTGTCCTGGGCGAGTCCACCTGGGTCACCTCCGAAGGTGCTACGCAGCTAGCCGGCTGGAACAACGTGTTCAACGGCATCGCCGGTATCATCAACATCTTCTGCATGACCGGTTGGTGGAGTGTCTACGCCTCCGAGGATCAGACCGACATGCTGTGGCCCGATATGACCTGGGTCTACATCATCGCCTACGATATCTGGAACTTCTGCTACACCTACAACTGCCTGCCCACCCACTCCTGGTTCTGCGGCTTTGCGCTGCTGCTGGCGCCCACCGTCGCCGCCTTTATCTGGAACAAGGGCGGCTGGATCCAGAACCGCGCCTTTACGCTGGCTATTTGGTGCATGTTTGCCCAGGTATTCCCCTACTTCCAGGAGGAGTCCATCTTTGTGACCCACTCCACGCTCGACCCCGGCGCCGCTACCGCGGTCTCGATCGCCGCACTGGTCGCCAACGTCGCCGCGATCATCTACATCGCCTACCGTGCCAAGAAGCTCGGCCGCAATCCCTATAAGCAGGATGTCTTTGAGGGCACCAGCGATTGGGAGAAGGCTACCGCCCGCCGCGCCAAGGTTGATTACGCGCACGCCGAGTAACATGTTGGCCGCTGTTGGCACTTGGGCATAGGCCCGCTCACCAGGCCTTTCAATCCAATGTCTCGCAGAGCCCCCGAAAAGCGTTTCGCTCGCTTTCCGGGGGCTTTTTGTCGTTGCGCCTCTATTCATCTATTCAAAAACACGCGCATATATAAAATCGGATTTCAAATCATGCGGCGGCTCTATGGAGCCCCGTTTTTGGGTACATTGTTGTCCCGATATTGAGCTTGGGGGATATATGAAAGATGAGACGATGGGCCAAGAGGATGCGGTCCAAGATGCAGAAGCGTGTGCCGAGGCCCTGGAGAGTCTAGACCAGATCGCGCTGGCCGAGATTACGTTTGACGATTCGAGCGTTGATGTGCAGGATGAGCCGGAAATCGAGGCGCAGCTCGATGATCAGGATGCAAAAGACGATGGCGCCGCGTCCACCGAAGACGAGGCAGGTCACGAAGACACCAAAAGCGAGGCCGGCAATCAGCCCGAATCCGACACGGGCGAGGAAACCGTCTTGCTCGACAGCTTGCCGGCCGAGGATTCGCTGACCCGCGAGCTTCCTGGCCTGGGTTCCGCACCAGCCGTGGACGAGACCATCGCCATGGGCGATATTCCCCTACCGTCCGTTCCCTCGGCACGCGAGGCCGAGGTTCGTCATCGCAAGATGTCGCCCAAGCGCCGCAATCTGATGGTCGCCGGTATCGTGGCCGCCGCGCTCGTCGCCGGCGGTGCAGGCTATGCTGCCTGGAACGGATATCAGCAAGAGCAGGCTGCCATCGCCGCCGCCAATGCCCACACGATGATGTCGGTGCAGATTGGCGTACATGCCGCGGGCCTCGACTGTTCCACCGGCTCCAAGATTCCCGTACAAGTGAGTGGCCAGGATTCTGACGGATCCTCCGTGAGCGAAACACTCTATGTTGACGAGCACGGCCGTGGCATCAAACTGCTGCCCGGCGATTACACGCTCTCCATCGCTGCCTCCCCCATCGCGTCCGACGGCACCGTCTATACCGTGCCGACCACCAAGGCGCAGGTCACGATCAAGAGCGACGGACAGGACCTAAGCAGCCAGGCCGCCTTTAAGCTCAAGGTGCCTTCGGCCGACACGGTAACCGACGACCAGATCGATGCCGCCGCCAAATATGCCGAGGAGGGAGGCGCGAGCTCCGCCGCCACCGCCAAGGTGCTCCAGCAGGCGGCAACCGCGCGGCGCGACGCCGCCGTCAATGCCGTGAGCGCGCAAAAGGCACAGGCAGCCCGCGATGCTGACGCTCGCCACAAGGCAACCGACCTCTATCAGCTCGATATCCCCGTCGAGTGGTACGGCAAGGTCGAGACTTGGCAAAATGGCAGCACGCTATGCATCTATCTTGCCGGCGACAGCGATACGCCGATTGTGACGCTCGTCGCGGTGCGCGAGGGCGAGAGCTTTACGCCCGATGAGGGCGATACGGTTTTGGGTGCGGCCAATCTAGGCAACGGTTATACCGTCTACGCCAGCGGCCCCGTCTATCCGTACGTGGTGCCCCAGACCATCAACGGACGGACGCAGAATCCCGTGTCAACCTACCCCATGGACACGGCCATTGAGCTTGTCGAGCTCACGACCGGTAACCGCTACACCTATAGCCAGATCAAGAACGTACTGGTCGGCAAAGACGGCAAGGCAGACGCCGCGACCAAACTCGAGACCGACTACCTCGCCCAGATTCTCCTGCCGAGCATCAAGGCCCAGGACTAGCCTGGCGCAGCAAGGTGCACCCCAACCGTGATGAAGGAGCCAGGAGGTCCTGACCCCACAGGTCCATAGATGATTAGGCAAGGAGCCACTTCCATGCGGGCATAACGTGTACCACACCGTGCTCGCATGGAATATCGGTCTGTTCATCCATGGTAACGATTGCCGACTCGCCAAGATCAAACTGGGCCATCGAGGCATCAAGCGCGGCAATTTCGCGCTCGCGCGTTTTCTCACCTGCCATATCCGTACTCACCTGAATCAGGCTATAAGCCCGCATGAGAAGCGCGTCCCCAGCCACAAAGTCCACCTCATGGCTTTTGCTCTTCTCTTTGATTAGCAGGCGGCAGACCGAGCCGGTCCTCACCGCGGGAGTCCTTCTTCTTAGCGCATTGAACACTGCGGTCTCGAGCCTCTGGCCCTGGTCCAATGCCGATGCGGGAGAGAATGCTCCAAACATCGCAGGGTCGACAGCGTAGACCTTAGACGCAGACCGCATGTTATTTGCCAGTGAACGCGTGAACTCCGGCACAGAAAATAACAGGTAGGCGTCCTCATAATACTCAAGTAAGTCGCTGAGCGAATTACGACTGACGGGTATCTGTCTGCTCTTGAACTCGTTGTACACTTTGTTCACTGACAGCTCTCGTCCCGAAGATGCCATACACCGCGTCAAGAACAGCGATGCCAGGCGAGGGTTCTTGACGTCGTAACGTTCAACGACGTCCATGGCGACCGTTCGCGAAGCATATTCCTGTAGCAGCTGAATCGCGTCTGCAGGCGTCTGCTCAAGTGTCGCGATGAATCCCCCTCGTTCAAGATACCCGATCAGATGATGCCGAAGCAGCGCCGCATCGCTCGGAGAAAAGGTCGCATCTGGCTCGGGAACGCTCCCCGTCTTATATCGAACGTATTCCAAAAAGCTCAATGGAAAAAGCTCTCGCACAAGAGAACGACCCCTGAACTCGCTCTTAAGTTCTGAGGACAGCATCTTAGAAGAAGATCCCGTCACATAGACGGTCGCTTTCTCCGTATCGACTACACGCCGCAGAAACGCACCCCATTCGGGAATTTCCTGGATCTCGTCAAAGAAAATGTAAGCGCCCTCGGTTCGAGCAGCAGGATACAGCGCATAGAACGTGTCGAGCACGTCCGCCAGCAGCGATGGCTCATACGGGCGCAAGCGCTCATCCTCAAAATTGAAGTAAAGCATCCGGTCAAGCTCAACGCCCCGGCTCTGAAGCCGCCGCATCTCCTGATACAGGCGATATGTCTTTCCACAACGGCGGGCCCCCACAATCACATTTACGATGTTGTCGCGCTTTGGCTCCTGTGGGTTTCCTAGATCAAGGTCTCGCTCAAAGACCTGCGGAACCCCCTGCTGTTCAAAGTCCTTTATTTTCTGGGCGATCAAGTCGTTGAATGCCATGATTCTCCAATCTTGCTCTCTAGCTAATCAAAATTATACCGATTCTTGATTAATTAGAGAGCAAGATTTTGTCTGACTTGATTAACACTTAAGCAAGTTTTTTCACTATTACTGCTCGAAGGATGCCGAGTGGCTGAGAGGACAACCAAGCTCGAATGCGACTCCCTGGACAGTCGATTTGGGACGTGCTTTTTGACTACCCTCCCCCTGTAGAAAAATCCCTAACGCAGTTGCGGTGAAATAGGGACTGTTTTTGCTGGTCAAACCGCAAAACAATCCCTATTTCACCGCAACTTATTGGTGGCCTTTTGAGTGGCAATTAGCGCCACGGGTCAGCTTCGAACATCGGCTCGCGCTCGGGGCGTCGGTCGCTGTAGGGGTCGTAACCGTCATCATCCTCGTTCTCGGCACGGATATAGGGGTCGCGCGGTTTGGGCGCCGGTTTGGACGTGGGCTTGGGCGCCGGCGCGCTTGTCTTGATGTCGTCTTTCATCTGCATAGCTCCTTGCATCGCATCCGTTCAGCATCATCGATTGTCGCACGAAAAAGGGCGGCGGACCCAATTGGATCCGCCGCCCTTGGCGTTTAGAGACGACTGACAGATTTTAAGGCATGTCCCAAAAATCTACTCGGCATCCGGGACCTCGTAGGTGGCCGCCGGCGTGTTGTCGCAAACGACGGTAAAGCCGCCGTCCTTGTCGGCATCGACCGTCACCTGATCGCCCTCGCGCACCGTGCCGTCGATGATGGCGGCGGCGATGGCGTCCACGACCTCGCGCTGGACCAGGCGCTTGAGCGGACGGGCACCGAACACGGGATCCAGGCCGCCCACGGCGAGCATCTGCTTGGCCGCCGGGGTGATGGCAAGCGTCATGCGCTCCTTGGCCAGGCGTGCGCGAACGTCGGCAAGCTGGATGTCGACAATCTTCTCGATCTGCGCCATGCCGAGCGGATGGAACACCACGATATCGTCGATACGGTTGAGGAACTCGGGACGGAAGGTCTGAGCCATGGCCGCATCAACCTGATGGCGCATCTCCTCCTCGTCCTTACCGGACAGATCGGCGATGGCCTTGGAGCCCACGTTGGACGTCATGATGATAATCGTGTTCTTGAAGGACACCTGGCGACCCTGGCCATCGGTCAGACGACCGTCATCAAGCACCTGCAACAGCACGTTAAAGACATCCGGATGAGCCTTCTCCATCTCGTCGAGCAAGATTACGGAGTACGGACGACGGCGCACGGCCTCGGTGAGCTGGCCGCCCTCGTCGTATCCCACGTATCCCGGGGGCGCACCGATCAGACGCTGGACGCTGAACTTCTCCATGTACTCGGACATGTCGATACGCACGAGTGCGCGCTCGTCATCGAACAGGCACTCGGCTAGAGCCTTGGCGAGCTCGGTCTTACCCACGCCGGTGGGGCCCAGGAAGAAGAAGCTGCCAATGGGCTTGTCCGGATCGGAGAGGCCCGCACGGCTGCGGCGCACGGCTGCGGCGACGGCGGAGACGGCCTCGTCCTGGCCGATGACGCGCTTATGCAGCTCACCCTCCAAGCCCTTCAACTTGTCGAGCTCGCCCTGCATCATCTTGGACACGGGCACGCCGGTCCAGGCACTCACGACCTCGGCGATCTCATCGGAGGTCACCTGTTCGTTGAGGCCCTCGCCGTCCTGCTGCTTTTGTGCCTCGAGCGCAGCCTCGGAATCCTGAATCTGTTGCTGCAGACCCGGGATCACGGAATAGCGCAGCTCGGACGCACGGCCCAGATCGCCGTTGCGCGTCGCGCGCTCCTCTTCGCTCTTGGCCTCGTCGAGCTGTCCCTTGAGCTCCTGCACGTGGTCGATGGCGTTCTTTTGGTTGAGCCAGCCGGCCTTTTGCACGTTGAGCTTTTCCTGGACCTCGGCGATCTCCTGGCGCAGGGCTTCCAGGCGTTCCTTGGAGGCGTCATCGGTCTCCTTCATGAGCGCCTGCTCCTCAATCTGCAGCTGGGTGAGCTGACGCGTGGTGGCGTCGATCTCGACCGGCATGCTGTCGAGCTCCATGCGCAGGCGGCTTGCGGCCTCATCGACCAGGTCGATGGCCTTGTCGGGCAGGAAACGGTCGGCGATGTAGCGATCGGAGAGGTCGGCAGCCGCCACGAGCGCGCCATCGGTGATATGCACGCCGTGGAAGATCTCGTACTTCTCCTTGAGGCCACGCAGGATCGAGATGGTGTCCTCGACGGTAGGCTCGGAGACCATCACGGTCTGGAAACGACGGGCGAGCGCCGCGTCCTTCTCGATGTACTTGCGGTATTCGTCAAGCGTAGTCGCGCCGATCGCGTGCAGGTCGCCACGAGCGAGCGCCGGCTTGAGGATGTTACCGGCGTCCATGGAGCCCTCGGTAGCACCCGCGCCCACAATGGTGTGGAGCTCATCGATGAACAGGATGACCTTGCCTTCGGACTTCTGCACTTCCTTGAGCACGGCCTTCAAGCGGTCCTCGAACTCGCCGCGGTACTTGGCGCCGGCGACCAGCGCGCTCATGTCGAGCTCGATGAGGTCGCGGTCGCGCAGGGTGCTCGGCACGTCGCCGGCCACGATACGCTGGGCGATGCCCTCGACGATTGCCGTTTTACCGACGCCCGGCTCACCGATGAGCACGGGGTTGTTCTTGGTGCGACGGGACAGGACCTGGATGGTGCGACGGATCTCGTCGGTACGGCCGATGACAGGGTCGAGCTTGCCGGCGCGGGCAAGGTCGCAGATGTTGCGTCCGTACTGCTCCAGCGCCTCAAACTGGGTCTTGTCCTCGGCAGACGTCACGCGGTCATCGCCACGCAGCTCCTCGTAGACCCGCTCGATGCGCTCCTTGGTCACGCCGGCATCGCGCAGCACGCGGCCCGCCTCGCCCTTGTCCTCGGCAAGCGCCATCAGCAGATGCTCGGTCACCACAAAGCTGTCGCCCATCTTGGTGGCCTTCTTCTCGGCCTTCTCGATGACGCGGACGAGCTCGTTGGACAGGCCCATCTGCTGACCCTCACCCGAAACCTTGGGCGCACGGTCGATGGCATCTTGTGTGGAGCGTGCGAGCTGAGCCGGGTCGGCACCGATGCGCTCGATGATCACGGAGATATTGCGCTCGCCGGCACCGAGCAGGGCGGACAGCAGGTGAATCGGCTCCACCGCGCCAGCCTGCGCGTCGGCAGCCGTGCTCATGGCGGTCTGCAGCGCCTCGCGCGACGTCATTGCTAGCTTATCGATTCTCATGGAATCACCTCTCTTGGGGCGGCCGCCCTACGGGGCGGCTTCACGTTGTTCGAGAAGTATTGTTGCCAGCTTTGCGCGTTCTTATACACAAATCTAAGTCTCTATATATAAGATTTTCTGAGTGATTGAAAGATAGGGAGCAGGTGCGCTCACCCGCTGCGGCCTCGTCCCCTCACTATCTCAATCTGTAACATCTAGCGACTGTTTATGGCTCCAGATGTTATAGATTGAGACGAACAGAAAACACCCGGATCAAAAATCTAAATCTGTAACACCAGGCCCACTTTTAGCGGCCAAGATGTTACAGATCGAGACAGACCGAAAACCATCACAAAGAGGACAGGCACCTTTGTGGTGGTCGCGGTCTCTACTCCTTCGCCGAACCCATACTTCCCGATTCGACGGTCCAGGGCATCTCATCCTCGAACAGCCATGTACGGGCAGACCCACTATCGCGTGCAGTCTGCGGGTCAGGCAAGCAGGTCTGTTCATAGGCATCTTGGATACACTGACCCATAAAATCGTTGAGCTCGGTCTGGTCGCCCTCCATGACATAGGCGACATCGCCGTCCATGATGTAGATGCCCGGACCCTCATTGCCCTCGTAGCCCGGATCGTACGAGACATCACATAACTTTGCGCCGTTTGCAGTGTCCAGCTCGATAGAAGAGTGGCATCCGCCAACCATGTCGTTCGCTTTTGCCCGATAGGACGCATATCCGTACCAGCGCTTAAATGTTTTGCCCTTGAGTAGCTCGGACGCCCTATCGATCAGGCTTGTATCCGTGGTATAGCGCATGGCCCCAAGCTGAATACGCGGATAATTGCTAATACCCAGCACAGCCGGCTGCTCATCAAAATCAACGGTAATGGTCTCGGGCTTGTCGTCGCCGGTCAGAAGTTCGACAGATTGAGTCACAGGCTTGACCACCGGCTCCGTCACCGCAGCAGGTAGAAATGCCATACCGACAGCACCCGCGCCAACCACAGCGATCGCAAGCGCCAAGACAATCAATCCAATACGGGCAGAACGGCTCACGGCAAAACACCCCACAATGCAAACCTTCGCCACCTGCACTAATGATACCGCCAGCTAACACTATTACCAAAAGAAGCCGCGTGCTCCTCACCATCACAAAGGGGACAGGCACCTTTGTGGTGGTTTTCGACGCTAACGGTCGACCATCTCGCGCCATGAGATTAAACTTGAATTGTTCTCTGAACATATCCATTTCTGCCTATCCTCAACAGATCTTTGTCTCGAGGAGCGCATATGAAGCCGTCTCATTCCACCGGTCGCAACGTCATTACCATTTTCGCCATACCCATCGTGATGCTCTTCCTTATCGTCATCACGCCCTTTTCTTTTGGTATCGCCTCGCCCTTCGATCTTTGCGGGATGATCGACGCCGGCTCGCGTGCCACCTCGCTCTCCTTTGTCTGCCGTGGCGTGTTCTACGAATATGCAATTCCCACCGGAAGTTGGCAGTCCAAGTTACCGTTGCTCGGCAAGGTCGACGGATGCTCCCCCTATTTCTGCCTTGAACCTCAGGCGCTAAACTATCTGATCGACGACCAGCCACTCGACTCCATCACCCTCGCCTACGACTACGCACCAAACACCGATGAGCGCCACATGAACCAAGTCCTCGACAAGCTGCTTGGACAGTGCGGGCTCACCGCGGAAGCCGGTCGAACCATCTATAGCAACCGGAAATTAAAGCGAACAGAACTCCGCCGTGTCGGAAAAATCAAAGGGCGAAACGGGGCTGCCTACTGGCAGGCCTGGGCGACACGCGACAAGAGCGAATTCGGGCACAGCACCTATACGGTCACCGTCTACACCAAAGATGGAATCAAGGACGATGTTGACGATTTCGCGTCATCCAAACTCGGCATCCCCAAAACAACCAAGCCCGCCAGCCCAGATGAAATCCTGTAGAGACGCTCATTAACATACCGCTCAACAATCACAACAACATCGAGCTCGTTCCCCACCACCACAAAGGCGCCTGTTCCCTTTGTGGTGGTTTTCGACAAAAAGAAGCCGCCCCATTAACAGAGGCGGCATCAAGCAAGTCTATTTATTGGCGTCCCTCAAGACCCAACGAGAACGCAGAAATGTAGCCCAGGGCTTACCCTTTCCCGAACGCAACCCTCGCGAAGCGCGTGAGCGGGCGGGAAAGGGTAAGCCCCGGGCGGACAATTAAGTGCGTTACTCGGCAGCGGCCTTGAACTTGTTGTAGTTGATCAGGCAGCCGGCCTTGACGATGGCGCGCTCCTCGGCCGTCATGTCGGCGATGTAGAGCTCAATCTGCTCGACCGCGCCGTCGACACGCACCACGTAGGCAGCGATGTTCTGCAGATCGCCGTCGAGCGCGGCGCGGATACCCGGCACGAAGACGTAGTCGCCCACCTCAAAGTTGGGCTCGGCCTCCATCTGGAAGGGCACCATGCCCCAGTTCATCACGTTAGAGCGATAGCGCTTGGTGGCGTACTCGTGAACGATGTTGGCCAGGCCGCCGATCACGCGCTGGCAGCTCGCGGCCTGCTCGCGGGCGGAACCGTCGCCGGGCTTCTTGGCGTAGAGCATAGAGCCGTACTCGGTAGCTTTGGCATCTGCCGCGACACCCGCGCCGGCCAGCGCCTCAAACACACTGGCAAGCTCGGCATCAAGCGCGGCCAGATCTCCCGCGGCCTCACCGGCAACACGGCGCTTCTCCACGGCGTCGACCTCCTTGGAGCGACCCACGTAGACAGGGTCGCGACGGCTGAGCGTAAACTCGGCTAGGCCCAACGGGTTGGAGCGGAAGGAGCTCGTCTCGCCCGAGGGAATGAGCTCGTCGGTTGTGGTGACCGGGTCCATAATTTTGGAGCATACCTTGAGCAGGATGTCGTCGCCGAGCGGCTCCATCGCGGGCCACGGCTTGATGTTGGGGCCCTCGACCAGCTCGTCGGCAGGCTCAGCCTTGCCAAAGCCCCAGTACACGCGCTTCTTGTACGGCGCGTCGTCGAAGGTGTACTCGCAGGCCTCGTCCCAGGTCTCCTCGGGCAGGTCGGTCGCCGGCGTCAGGATGCCGCCGTTGGCCGCCGTCGCCGCGATGGAGCGGGCGTCCATCAGGGCCACGGCGCTCAGCTGACCATTGCCCGGCTTGGAACCCTCGCGGTTGGGGAAGTTGCGCGTGGTGTGGCGGATGGACAGGCCGTTGTTGGCAGGCGTGTCGCCGGCACCAAAGCACGGGCCGCAGAACGCCGTACGCACGATCGCGCCGGCCTCCATGAGGTCGTAGATGTAGCCGCGGCGCGTGAGCTCGAGCGCCACGGGTTGGCTCGTGGGATAGACCGACAGCGAGAACTCGCCGCAGCCGGTGTTGGCGCCCTTGAGCACGCGAGCCGCCTGCACCACGGAGTCGTAGTTGCCGCCCGAGCAGCCGGCGATGACGCCCTGCTGCACGTGCAGCTTGCCGTCGACGATCTTGTCGAGCAGGCTAAAGTGCGTTTTGCCCTCGCCGATCTTGGCAGCCTCGAGCTCAACCTCATGCAGGATATCCTCGAGGTTCTCGTTGAGCTCGTCGATCTCAAAGCCGTTGGAAGGATGGAACGGCAGGGCAATCATGGGCTTAATGCTCGACAGATCGACCTCGACGCAGCCGTCGTAGTAGGCAACATCGGCGGGCTTGAGCTCGCGGTAGTCGTCGCCGCGGCCGTGCATGGTCAAAAACGCGTGCGTGTCCTCATCAGTTGCCCAAATGGAGGAGAGGCAGGTGGTCTCGGTGGTCATGACGTCGACGCCGTTGCGGTAGTCGGTCGTCATGCTTGCGATGCCGGGGCCTACGAACTCCATGACCTTGTTCTTGACATAGCCCTTGGCAAAGACGGCACGGATGATGGCGAGCGCCACATCGTGCGGGCCGACGCCGGGGCGCGGGGTGCCCGTGAGGTAGATGGCCACGACGCCGGGATAGGCGACATCGTAGGTGTCGCGCAGCAGCTGCTTGGCCAGCTCGCCGCCGCCCTCGCCCACGGCCATGGTGCCCAGGGCGCCGTAGCGGGTGTGCGAGTCGGAGCCCAAGATCATCTTGCCGCAGCCGGCAAAGTTCTCGCGCATAAAGGAGTGGATGACTGCGATGTGCGGCGGGACGAAGATACCGCCGTACTTCTTGGCAGCCGAGAGGCCAAAGACGTGGTCGTCCTCGTTGATGGTGCCGCCCACGGCGCACAGCGAGTTGTGGCAGTTGGTGAGCACGTAGGGCAGCGGGAACTGCTCCATGCCCGAAGCGCGCGCCGTCTGGATAATGCCGACGAAGGTGATGTCGTGGCTCGCCATGGCGTCGAAGCGAATCTTGAGGGCCTCGGGGTCGCCCGACGTGTTATGTGCCTGAAGAATCGAATAAGCGATGGTGCCGCGCTTGGCATCCTCGGGCGTCTGCGTAATGCCGCGCTCAGCAGCCTCGGCCGCAGGCACAACCTCGTTGCCGCCGCGCAGGTAGATGCCGTCCTCGTACAGCTTGACCATACTGTCTCCCACTCTGCCCGAAAGGCTCGGGCGCATAGCATACATTCGTTCAATATCGTGCCATAGAACGATTGCCAGCGGGTTACGAATCTGCACGTTCACTTTATCTCGGTAAAGTAAAGGACGAGCCCCTTGCATCACTCTCCTAACAAGGAGTGTCCCAAAGTGCCGGCACAGACGATATGAGCAGGACATAAAAACATTGAGAGCCCCTGCTGCATGAAAGACCGCGGATTAGGCCGACAATGGTGAGTGTCTAATTCAGCCGCGGCGGCCACGCCGCATTCATGGAAGGGGCTCCCATGCTCGATACTAC
>JAXJBU010000020.1:0-9002 GCA_036302865.1 Collinsella sp.
GCGCCGGTTTGACCGGCCCGCCACGGGTCAATCTGCAGTGCGGCCCGAACCCCGTGAGGGCCGGCGCCTTTAGACGCGTGCCGGAAATCCAAGGGTTATACCCTAAGAGCAAACCACCCCTTTTAGGGGTGGTTTTGATTACTTTACGTACACCACGTTGTCGCGGCGCGGCTTTGCCTCGGGTAGCGTGTCCTCGGCGTAGCCAAGAATGCAGTGACCGACACCGCGCAGGCTGCCGTCGGCGGGCAGGCCCCAGCTGGCCAACAGCTCCAGGCCCTCGGGCGAGTCAAAGACCTCATGCGCGCGATGAATCCAGCACGAATCGACACCCAGTGCATAGGCGGCGTTGAGCAAGTTGCCCATGGCGAGCGAGCCGTCTTCCAGATGTGTGGGCACGCTGCGGTCAACCAGCACCACCACAACGGTCTTGGCGCCATAGAAGGGGTCGCTGTTGCTGTCCATGACCTGGGCGTTGAGCTGTGAGAGACGCTCGACGGTCGCGGGGTCGGTGACGGCGACAAACGTCACCGGCTGGCGGCCCATGCCGCTCGGTGCATATTGGCCGGCTTCGATAATACGTGCAAGCTTTTCGGCCTCGACGGGACGATCGCTGTATTTGCGGCAGCTGCGGCGGTGAATGAGTGCTTCGATAGTCTCCATGGTGTCTCCTTGCGGTGGCGTTGCAGATGCCCCGTTCATACCCGTCGGGCTTAAACGATAGACGGTCAATTGCCCGGCCAAAAGGATAGATTCCAATTGGGAAAGTAGGTTTGCATAAAAGTACCTTCAGAATGTGACAAACAAATGGGATGGTTAAACGTTTTATCCCGTCTACCCTGCGGTTTTTTACCACTTGCCTAAATGACGAACGCATAACCTCTGATAAAGGTTTTACTAAAGGAGTACCAACGTTTATTAATGCGCCGTGGTGGCGCCGGGCCAGGAGGTAACATCATGTTCCAGGCTGGAGATGTCGTCGAGACCGACTTCGAAGGATTTCTGAAGCTGCTGCGTTCCAAGACGCGCGCTTTCGTGTCGATCAACGATCACGAGTACTACATCACGCACACCGATGGCTATTGGCGTGTTCAGGATTGCGAGGCCCTCAACGACAAGGGCCACTTTACTGACTGCTCCGAGCTGGTCAACACGGTCTGCGAGGTCGTCGAGCTGCCGTGGATTGCCGGCAAGAGCCTGCATGACAGCTTCTCGGGCGCTACGGTCTACGAGGCCGTCGCCGCTTAACAGGCAATAAAACCCGATTTTCACGTGACCGCTGGCGCCGCCCCCGCGCCGGCGGTCTTTTTCTGTCGATGGGCCATAAAAGTGCACGCATTTGCGGAGAGCCTGTTGACGATAGTCAAAACTCGGACTAATCTAGAGACACAAAATTGGTCAAAAATCGGACAATCGAATGGTGGGATAGATGAATAGTGCGGTTACACTGGTCGACTTCGACCGGTTGCTCAATGGACTCGACCATATCTATTCGGAGTTCTCGCGCGCCTGCGGCCTTTCGGACTGCGCTTACTGGATGCTCGTCGATACCAGCACGGCGGGCGGCAGTATTGCCGTAAGCCGTCTGACAAGCGAATGGTTCTACAGCAAGCAGACCATCAACTCTGCAATTAAAACCTTGACGGCGCGGGGGTTCGCAACGTTGGAGTTTGCCGAAGGCAGCCGTAAGAACAAGGTTGTGAGCCTGACCGAAGAGGGCAGGCGATTTGCCGAGCGTTATGCGCTGCCGGCACTCAAGGCCGAACAGCGAGCCTTTGGCGCGCTTGAGCCGTGTGAGCAGCGCGAAATCATGCGCCTAATCGGAAAATTTTCCCATGCGCTCGGCGATGAGTGCGATGCCTTTAAGCAGCATATCGCTGCCGAGAGCCAAGCCGAGAATCAAGGTGAGGGGGAGTCGTGCGACTGTTAATGAGGTTTATGAAGCCCTATCGAGGGCTTGTCGCAGTGACGCTGCTGGTGCTGCTGGTGGATAACGTCGGTACGCTGTTGGTTCCCACGATGCTGGCGAACATGGTCAACACCGGTATTACCACGGGCGATGTCGACTACATTTTACGCAACGGCCTATACATGTTTATCGCGACCAGCATGGCTAGCGGCGGCACGGTGCTGGGCTGCTATCTTTCGGCGCGCCTGGCCGCCAACGTGGCTTGCGATATCCGCAATGCCGTGTACGACAAATCGCTCGAGCTCGCGGCCAGCGATTTTGAGCGCTTTGGCACCGGATCGATGATCACCCGCTCGCTCAACGACATCAACGTGATTCAGCAGGCGATTCTGCAGACGATTCAGCTGGTGCTGCCCGTGCCGTTTTTGGCTGTGGCGGGCATCATCTTTGCCTGGTTTATCGATCCTGCCATGGGCACGCTTCTGGGCGTAGTCGTTGCGATTGTGCTGGTGGCGGCGGTCTTTACGGTTGCCAACGCGGCTCCGATCTTTATGCGCTTGCAGAGCTTTATCGACCGTATGAACGTGGTGCTGCGCGAAAACATCGTGGGCGTGCGCGTCATCCGTGCGTTTAACAAGGAGCGCCACGAGGAACGGCGTCTGGACGAGGTGTTTAGCGAATACGCCGCCAACGCCATCAAAGTCAACCACCTGTTTGTGGGCCTCGACAGCTCAAGCTTCTTTTTGATGAACATCGCCGAGGTGGCGGTGCTGTGGGTGGGCGGCAACCGCGTAGGCGCCCACGCCATGCAGATTGCGAGTATCTCGGCGGTGCTGGAGTATGCAATTCTGATCCTGTTCTTTGTGATGATGGCCCAGATGGTGGTGCTGACGCTTCCGCGTGCTGCCGCGTGCCTGAACCGTGCGCAGCAGGTGCTGGAGATTGAGCCGAGCATCGTCGATGGCGGGCGTACGCTTGATGCGGCCGCGTCCGACTCAAAGGACGGGGCCGATGTGGTCGCCGTGTTCGATCATATGTCGTTTCGCTTTGACGACGCCGACGAGGACACCCTGTGCGACCTGAGCTTTGCCTGCCGTCGCGGTCAGACGACTGCGATCGTTGGCTCGACAGGCTCGGGCAAATCGACGGTGGCAAAGCTTCTGCTGCGCTTCCACGATGCCACCAAGGGCTCCATTCGCCTGAATGGTGTGGACCTGCGCGAGCTTACGCAAGACGAAATCCGCGGGCGCATTGCCTATGTGCCGCAGAAGGCGTGGCTGTTCTCGGGCACGGTGGCGAGCAACCTTCGCTTTGGTAACGAAGGCGCGACCGAGGGCGACATGCTTCACGCGCTTGAGGTTGCCCAGAGCACCTTTGTACTCGACCAACCGCAGGGGCTCGATACCCCGGTGGCGCAGGGCGGTACGAACTTTTCGGGCGGCCAGCGCCAGCGTTTGGCAATCGCCCGTGCGCTCATGAAGCATGCCGATCTATATATCTTCGATGACAGTTTTTCGGCCCTGGACTTTAAGACCGATGCCGCCCTGCGTCATGCGTTGCAAGACGAGACGCGTGACGCTGCGGTGCTCATCATTGCGCAGCGTATCTCGACCATTCTGCATGCCGACCAGATCGTGGTGCTCAAGGATGGCGAGGTTGTGGGTCTGGGCACGCATGGCGAGCTTATGGAAACCTGCGAGGTGTACCGCGCCATCGCGGAATCGCAGATGAAGGGAGGTGAGTAGCATGACCGAGGAGCTCAAGAAGCAGGGCGGCGTTGATGACGCCGTTGCCGCGGGGCTGGTTGAGGAAACGGCTGCCGTAGCACCCGAGCTGGACGAGGCCGCCAAGGCTGCAGCCGAGCGCGAGGCTCGCCGCCAAGCGCTCTACGAGGAAAACGAACGCGCCGAGGACGAGCGCGCCCGCGCCGAGGCAGAGCGCATGCGCGATGTGGACGACGAGGACGAGGACGAGAAACCCCGCGACACCTGGGCGACGGTGCGCCGCCTGTGGAGCGAGGCTGCCGGCGACCATTGGCGCTTCCATATCGTGTTCGCGAGCATTGTGTTCTACGCCATCTTTAACACCGCTGCGCCGGCATATAGCGCCCGCGTGATCGATGAGCTGTGGGGCCACATTCAGGTGGCGTTTGCCAACGGGACCACCTTCAACATCACTTGGGAGAACTGCGGCAAGACCATCTTCGTCTACTTTATGATCTGGACTGCCGCTGCCTCGTTCTATGCGCTCCAGAGCTTTTTGATGTCGAGCGTCGCTGAGCGCCTCAATCTGCGCCTGCGCAACCGCATCGCGCAAAAGCTCAACCGTCTGCCGCTCGCCTACTTTGACGCGCATCGCCCCGGCGAAGTGGTCAGTCGCGCGACCAACGACTTGGACAAGATGTCCGAGAGTATGCAGCGCGGACTGCTGCAGCTGCTGGTGTCGATCGGCACCGTGGTGGGCGCCGTGAGCGTGATGTTCGTGTTTAGCGTGCCGCTCACGCTCGTCTTTTTGTTCTTTATGGCGCTGTCGCTGCTGATGACCAAAGTGGTCTCGCGTCGCACGCATGACGTGACCGGTGAGCGCCAGGAATGGGTCTCCAAGATTACGAGCGCGGTCGAGGAAGGCTATTCGGGCCGTTTGGTGATTCGTGCTTTCAACCGCGAGCACCAGAGCTCTGCCGAGGTACACGAGGCCTCGGGCGAGCTGGCGCGCGTGAGCACCAAGGCCGACTTTATGATCAATGCCGTCGGCCCTGCGGTGCGCTTTATCGGCCGTTTGGCGCAGATCGTGATCGCGCTGGTGGGCTGCAGCATGCTGGTTGCCGGTCACATGACCGTCGGCGTTTTCCAGGCGTTCTTCCAGTTTATCTACGAGGCGTCCGAACCCATGACGCAGCTGTCGTTTACTTTCAACTCGCTGCAGAGCGCGCTGGCGAGTGCGGAGCGCGTGTTCGACCTGCTTGATGAGCCCGAGATGGAGGCCGATCCGCTGCCGGACGAGGCCGCCAAGCTGCCGGGTCGCGTTGAGGGCCGCGTCTCTTTTGAGCACGTGCGCTTTGGTTATTCGCCCGACAAGCCGCTTATGCACGACGTGTCGTTTACCGCCGAGCCGGGCCAGAAGATTGCCGTGGTGGGAACCACGGGCGCAGGCAAGACGACGCTCATCAACCTGCTCATGCGCTTCTACGAGATTGACGGCGGGCGTATTACGCTCGACGGCGTGGATACGAGCCGCATGGATCGCGGCGAGCTACGGCAGCAGTTTGGCATGGTGCTGCAGGACGCCTGGCTGTTCGATGGCACGATTGCCGAAAACATCGCCTACGGCTGCCCCGAGGCAACGCGCGACGAAATTGTGGCCGCGGCTCGTGCCGCGCAGGTCGACTTCTTTGTGCGCACCATGCCGCAGGGCTACGACACGCGCGTGGCGAACGATTCCGAGAGCATCAGCCAGGGCCAGCGTCAGCTGCTGACTATCGCGCGCGTGCTGCTCAACAACCCGGCGATCCTCATCCTGGACGAGGCGACGTCGAGCGTGGATACGCGCACCGAGCTTGCCATCGGCCGCGCCATGGACGCGCTCATGCGCGGGCGCACGAGCTTTGTGATCGCGCACCGCCTGTCGACGATTGTGGATGCCGACCTGATCTTGGTCATGGATCACGGCAACATTATCGAGCAGGGCACGCATAAGGAGCTGCTGGCTGCCGAGAGTGCCTACGCCGACCTCTACTTGAGCCAGTTCGCCTAATGTGACAAAGGGACAGTTCCGCATGTCACATCAAAAAGAAAGGCGCGCCGGGGATGAATTCCCTGGCGCGCCTTCTTGCGTTGATGCCGATGTCGTTTTGTACCGCTTGCGTTCCTAGCGTTCGTCCACGAGCTTTGCGACGAGGGCTTTGAGCTCGGCCACCTCTCGCTCGAGTTCTTTGACGCGGCGGGCGTTCTCGGTGATGCCTTGGCGGTTGAGGGCACTCTGCTCGGCGGCGTCATCGGGCATGTACTCGCGATGCTGCTTGGCGTCGAAACTCTCCTCGAACACGCGGCAGCCGTTGCGCTTGATGATGCGTCCCGGCACGCCCACGACGGTGCAGTTGTCGGGCACGTCCTTGACGACAACCGAGTTGCCGCCGATTTTGACGTTGTTGCCGATGCGGATGTTGCCGAGCACCTTGGCGCCCGTGCCCACGGTGACGTTGTTGCCTAGGGTGGGGTGGCGCTTGCCGGTCTCGTTGCCGGTACCGCCGAGCGTGACGCCCTGGTAGAGCACGCAGTTGTCACCCACAATGGTGGTCTCGCCGATGACGACGCCCATGGCGTGGTCGATAAAGAAATGTTTGCCGATCTGTGCGGCGGGATGAATCTCGACGCCGGTGATGTGACGGGTGATTTGCGAGAGCACGCGGGCGAGCGAGCGATGACCGTGCTCCCAGAGCCAGTGCTCGGGCACGTGGTTCCACTTGGCGTGCAGGCCAGGATAGGAAAGGAAGATGACCAGACCGTTTTGCGCGGCGGGGTCCTGCGCTTGGACGGTCTTGATGTCCTCGCGAATGGTATTGATAAAGCTCACCGGCCGCCCTCCCTTAGCGCCATGGCAACGCGATTCAATAAAGTATAGCGATTTGCTAGGGATTAGGAAGGACAATCTTGGCGCCATTGCGCTACAGATGTCAGTTATGCAAACTTGCTGGTAATGGAGTCATGCTTTTGTGGGGTTGCGCACGAGGGGGCACCGCAACCGTATACTGGTCAACTTGGACGTATCCGCGCCCACAACTGAGAGGTTTTACTTCATGGGTTTCATTAATTTTATTGCCGAGCTGCTTAAGGATCCGCGCACCGCGATTGCCAGCTGGATCGCCGCCGGCCCGCTTATGGCCTACGGCTGCGTGTTCCTGATCATCTTCATTGAGACAGGCGTGGTGTTCTTCCCGTTCCTTCCCGGTGACTCGCTGCTGTTTGCCTCGGGCTTCTTTGCCCATAATGGCGGCTTTAACATTGTTGCGCTTCTGGCCACCGCATGGGCCGCAGCCATCCTGGGCGATCAGTGTAACTTTATGATCGGCCACTTCTTTGGCCGCAAGATCATCGCCTCGGGCAAGGTAAAGGCCATGACGCCCGAGCGTATCAAAAAGTCCGAGGATTTCCTGGATAAGTGGGGCCATCTGGCCATCTTCCTCGGCCGCTTCTTCCCGTTCATCCGCACCTTTGTGCCTTTTATCGCCGGTATGGGCGGCATGCACTGGCGCAACTTTGTCATCTTTAACGTGCTGGGTGGTATTACCTGGTCGACGGTCTTTACGCTGCTGGGCTACTTCTTTGGCGGCATCCCCTTTGTGCAGGAGCACTTTGAGCTGCTGATTATCGGCATCGTCGCCGTGTCGATTATTCCGACCGTGGTCGGTCTGGTTAAGGCTAAGCTCGGTAAAAAGAACGCCTAGTCCGAGCTTGTTTTCGGACGTTAATTCCAGGGCCCGTCATCGGATTTGATGGCGGGCCTTTTGTGTTGAAGGCAAGTGAAAATACTTTACTTAGTTAAAGAAAAACGTTTTATCCAAGGCGTGCGGGGAGTACAATCACCTGCATGCGAATCGACGCGCCATCGGCTTTGATGCTGCCCGCGTGTCCTGCCCGGCCCTACGCTCCGGGCGTGCGACGTTGCGACGCGGCCGGCTTCGGTCCTTGCGTGCGGGTTCGCGAGTATGCAACCGTGTATGTAAGGAGCGACATATGACTGTCGAGAAGAAGGATATCGATTGGGGTAGCCTCGGCTTTGGCTACATGAAGACCGATTACAGCTACGAGGCCCATTGGAAGGACGGCGAGTGGGACGAGGGCGGCCTGACCACCGACCACACCCTGCATGTCTCCGAGTGTGGCGGCATCTTCCACTACTGCCAGGAGGTCTTTGAGGGCCTGAAGGCCTACACCGCCGAGGACGGCAGCATCGTCTGCTTCCGTCCCGACATGAACGCCGAGCGCATGTACAACTCTGCCCAGCGCCTCGAGATGCCCCCGTTCCCCAAGGACAAGTTTGTCGAGGCCGTCAAGCAGGTCGTTTCTGCCAACGCCGCATGGGTTCCGCCCTTCGGCTCTGGCGCAACCCTGTATGTGCGTCCGTTTATGATCGGCTCCGGTGACGTAATCGGCGTGGCTCCCGCTCCTGAGTACACGTTCCGCATTCTCGTGACCCCGGTCGGTCCGTACTTTAAGGGTGGCCTCAAGCCCGTCAAGCTGCGCGTTTCCGAGTACGACCGCGCCGCACCGCACGGCACCGGCAACATCAAGGCCGGCCTCAACTACGCCATGTCCCTTAAGCCCACGATGGAGGCTCACCGCGAGGGCTATGCCGAGAACCTGTATCTCGACTCCGAGTCCCGCACCTATGTCGAGGAGACCGGTGGCGCCAACGTCCTGTTCGTGAAGGAGGACGGCACGCTTGTCGTCCCGCAGTCGCACACCGACTCCATTCTTCCCTCCATCACCCGTCGTTCGCTCGTTCAGGTCGCTGAGGACCTGGGCATGACCGTCGACCAGCGTCCCGTCGAGTGGGCCGAGGTCAAGGCCGGCACCTTTGTTGAGTGCGGTCTGTGCGGCACCGCTGCCGTTATCTCCCCGGTCGGCGAGATTGACAACAAGGTCTACGGTGCCGACGAGACTGTGACCTTCCCGGCTGGCTACACCGAGATCGGTCCTGTGATGAAGAAGCTCCGCGAGACCCTGACGGGCATCCAGTCTGGTGCTGTTGAGGATAAGCACAACTGGGTTTACACCGTCGCGTAATTCGTCTTACCTGCCCGGGCGGAGAGCAAGTTCCCTCCCGGCGCGTCCTCGGACATGCAAGAAGCCCTCGCTGCGCACTTCGTGTGGCGAGGGCTTCTTGCGTCCTGCGGAGTGCGCCGGGAGGGAACTTGCTCTCCGCCCTGCGTGCTCGGCGTTGCCACAACGGGCAATAATTAAGGCTCTGTTAGACCAGGATTGACATGCCGACCTGCCGGCTAACTCGCCGTCTCCCCGTCGGGCGCCGGCATCTTGACCCTCATCTCGAACGGCATCCCGCCCTCCCGGACGAGCGCCCTGAGGAACGCGTTGAC
>JAXJBU010000021.1:0-8009 GCA_036302865.1 Collinsella sp.
CCTCATGGAGACCGAGGGGCAGTGGTCCCAGCAGCGCGTGTTCTCCGAGGCCTCGGCCGCCGAGGGCTTCGCCGAGCCCGCGGGCAGGCCGGCCCCGACAGAGGGGAGGCGCCGCGCGCTCGGGCGGCGCGCCAGGGAGATCGTGGACGAGATAGTCGAGAAGCACGGCCTCAAGAAGGAGTAACATCGGGATTTGCAGCGACGGACCTCAGGACGCTCTTACACCACGTCTGCGCGCGCGACCGGAGTTTCAAGTCGAGTTTTGCCGATTTCGACCGAGAATCGCTGCTACTAAAAAGGTAACAGTACTCATATTTGCCCTTTTTTGGCCACAAGCCCTAAAACAAGCCTCGCCAGGGTCGGGAAACTGGCCAAATCGTCGGCCTCGAGGCTTATTCCACCGTTCCGTAGACGGCGCCCCAGCCGTGGGCGGCCAAGGCGGAGTTGAGCTGATCGCAAAGTGACTGGCGGTCGTAATGGCCGGGCGGTAGCAGGTTGACGATTTCCATGAGATCGGGGGCCAGGTCCAAGATTTCGGCCTGTACGATCAGATCCAGGCGGTCGATGGCGTGGCGGTCGTAAAACAGTCCGTCGACCAGGCGCTGCAGGTCGCCGAATTCCTCGGCCTGGAACGATCCGTACTCCATAGTGCCTCCTTGGGCGCCCCACGCCGGCATGCGTGGCGATTCGTAATTTATTGCGATGGACTTAATCTATCACGGCTTCATAACGTTGTGGCGGTGGCGGTCTATACTTAGACGAACTGCAACGTACCGCTTCGCGAAAGGTCGCACCCCATGCAGACGATCTACCAGAAGATGGAAACCACCGAACTCGATGCCGCCATCGAGGCGCTCAAAGCCGAGGTCGCCGAGGTCAAGGCCAAGGGCCTGGCGCTCGATATGGCCCGCGGCAAGCCGTCGCCCTCCCAGGTGGACATCTCGCGCCCCATGCTCGATATCCTCAATGCCGATGCCGACCTGCACGACGGCAACGTCGACTGCTCCAACTACGGCTGCTTTGAGGGTATTCCTTCGGCACGCAAGTTGGCAGGGGAGTTCCTGGGCTGCCCCGCCGAGCAGACGCTCGTGCTGGGTTCGTCGAGCCTTTTGATCGAGCATGACATCGCCGGCATGTTCTGGCGCTGTGGCTCGTGCGGCAGCGAGCCCTGGGACGCCTACGAGGCCGCGCACGACGGCAAGAAGGTCAAGTTCCTGTGCCCCGTTCCCGGCTACGATCGCCACTTTGGCATCACCGCCGATCTGGGTATCGAGAACGTCCCCGTCGCGATGACCGACAACGGCCCCGACATGGACGAGGTCGAGCGCCTGGTTGCTGCTGACGACTCCATTAAGGGTATCTGGTGCGTGCCCAAGTATTCCAACCCCACGGGCATCACCTTTAGCGAGGACACCGTGCGTCGCCTGGTCGAGATGCCCACGGCCGCGCCCGATTTCCGCATCTTCTGGGACAACGCCTACTGCGTGCACGACCTGTACGACGAAACCGACGAGCTCGCCAACATCTTTGACCTCGCTCGCGCGGCGGGCACCGAGGACCGCGTGGTGGCATTCGCCTCGACGTCCAAGATCACCTTCCCGGGTGCCGGTATCGGCTTTATCGGTGCGAGCCCCGCGGTTATCGCGGAGTTCTCCAAGCGCCTGAAGGCCGGCCTCATCAGCGCCGATAAGCTCAACCAGCTGCGCCACGTGCGTTTCCTTCCCACCATCGAGGCGGTCAAGGAGCACATGAAAAAGCATGCCGAGTTCTTGCGCCCGCGCTTTGAGGCCGTTGAGCGCAAGCTCACCGAGGGCCTGGGCGATACGGGCTGTGCCACCTGGACGCACCCCCGCGGCGGCTACTTTGTAAGCTTCGATGGTCCCGAGGGCTCGGCTCAAAAGGTCGCCGCGCTTTGCGCAGACCTGGGCGTTAAGCTCACGCCGGCCGGTGCCACCTGGCCCTATGGCAAGGATCCGCGCGACACCAACATCCGCATCGCGCCGAGCTATCCCACGGTCGAGGACTTGGAGGCCGCGCTCGATGTGCTGGTGCTGGCCGTTAAGCTTGTCGCTGCCGAGCTTGCGCGTGCCGAACGCGCCTAACGCGCGGCTTCCCGTACTATCCGCACTTTCGATACACAAAGGAGCGTATACATGGATTTGGGTATTTCCACCAACCCCACGCCAGAGCTCTACACCATTAAGGTAACCGGCGAGATCGATATCTCTAACGCCGATAGCCTGCGCAATGCCATCGACCTGGCGCTCGAGCAGCCCACTGAGGCCGTTGAGCTCGATTTTGCCCAGGTGAGCTACATCGATTCGACGGGCATTGGCGTGCTCGTGGGCGCCGCGCACCACGCGGTCGACCACGGCAAGCGCTTTAGCTGCACCAATGTGCAGCCCCCGGTGATGCGCGTGGTCCAGCTGTTGGGTGTCGACCAGGAGATTTCGATCACCGCTGCATAATCTTTGCCCCCAAAAGGGCGTGCCGTTTGGCATATGTTTGTGATGCGCTCGGACGTTTTGGCGTCCGGGCGCTATACTTGACCGAATGAATAGACGAGTTCCGGCCGAATGGCGCGGTGCGGGCTCGACTCACATCGAGCCTTGGAGGTATGTGTGTTTGGTATTGGAGAGGGTGAGCTCGCGATCATCGTGGTCTTCGGCTTTTTGCTGTTTGGCCCGGATAAGCTCCCACAGATGGGCCGCACGATCGGCCGTGCCATCCGTCAGTTCCGCGAGACGCAGGAAAAGATGACGGCGGTTGTTCAGTCCGAGATTATCGACCCGGTAAGCGAGGCCGCCTCGGCTCCGGTCAAGCCCAAGAAGGCTGCCGTCGATGACGATTCCGATGCGGACGATGATGCCGTCAAGACGGCTGCGCCCGCAAAGAAGGAGACCTTTGCCGAGCGCCGTGCCCGCCTTGCCGCCGAGAAGGCTGCGAGCGAGGGTGCCACCGAGGGCGAAGGCGCTGCCGAGGACACCAATGCCGAGGGTGCTGTCACTGCGGCTGGACCCGTTGCAGCTGCCGATGCCGCCGCCGAGTCCGAGCCTGCTGCAGAGCCGGAGCCCGAGCCCGAGCCGGCAGAACCCACGACGGCTGATCTCTACGCCCGTCGTCCCCGCAAGCGCAAGGCCGTCGTCGACCAGCTCGCTCGCGAGCTCGAGGCCGAGGGCGACGCCGCTGCTGCCGACGCCCCGAAGGGAGGCGATGAGTAATGCCTATCGGACCTGCGCGCATGCCACTCTTCGATCACCTGGGAGAGCTCCGTCGCCGCCTGACTATCGTGGTCGTTTCGGTGTTTGCCGCCGCTATCGTGCTGTATTTCGCCACGCCTGTGGTGCTCGATATCCTTGAGGACCCCATCCGCTCCTTTGTGCCGGACGGTAAGTTCTACATCACCACTACGCTCGGCGGCTTTGGCCTGCGTTTTTCGCTGGCTATCAAGATGGCCGTGGTCATGTGCACGCCCATGATCATCTGGCAGATCCTGGCATTTTTCCTGCCGGCGCTTCGCCCCAACGAGCGCAAATGGGTTGTGCCCACGGTGCTCGCCTCGACGGTGCTGTTCTTCCTGGGCGCTATCTTCTGCTACTTCATCATTATCCCGGCAGGCTTTGAGTGGCTCATCGGCGAGACTTCGGCCGTCGCCACGGCGCTACCCGATCTGGAGAACTACGTCAACATGGAGCTGCTCTTTATGATCGGCTTTGGTGTGGCGTTTGAGCTTCCGCTCATCATCTTCTACCTGTCTGTTTTTCACATTGTGTCCTATGCGGCCTTCCGCAGCGCCTGGCGCTACGTGTACGTGGGCCTGCTCGTGGGTTCGGCTGTGATTACGCCCGACGGTTCGCCCGTCACGCTGGGCCTTATGTACGGCGCCCTGCTTTCGCTCTACGAGATCTCGCTTGCCATCGCCCGCGTGGTCATTACCGCGCGCGAGGGCAAGAAGGGCCTGTTCGTGAGCCGTCTGGACCTGTTCTCGGATGACGAGGACGACGAGGAGTAAATCGGTATGCATGAGGTTGGCATTGTCAACGGCATACTCGATACAGTGATTCGCGCGGCGCGTGGGGCAGGGGCCTCGCGCGCCGTTTTGGTAACGCTGCGTATCGGGGATATGACCGAAGTTGTGCGCGAGGCGCTCGACTTTGCGTGGGAGACGTTTCGCGACGAGGATCCGCTCACGCAAGGCTGCGAGCTCGCTGTAGAAGAGATTCATCCGCAAAGCGAGTGTCTGGACTGCGGCGAGGTTTTCGAGCATGATCGTTTTCACTGTCGCTGCCCCCACTGTGGAGGCGCCAACGTGCGCTTGCTGCACGGCCGCGAGCTCGATATCGCGAGTATCGAAATCGAAACCCCCGACGATTAGCCCGCTAGCCATCTGGTGATGGGGTATAAAGGGGCCAAAGTAAGGAGCGCTAAGTATGGCTGAGAAAACGATTGATATCGCGTCGCCGATTCTGTCGCGCAACGAGCGCCTGGCAGATCAGCTGCGTCAGCGATTTAAAGAGACGAATACCTTTGTGATCAACGTGCTGTCGAGCCCGGGCTCGGGTAAGACCACCACGATCTTGGGTACCAATGAGCGCCTGCGTGACAAGGCGGACTTACGTTGCGCCGTCATCGAGGGCGATATCGCCTCGGACGTCGACGCCATCACCATGAAGGAAGCTGGCATGCCCGCCATTCAGATCAATACGGGCGGCCTGTGCCACCTCGAGGGCAACATGATCATGGAGGCCGTTGACGCGTTCGACCAGGCCGTCGGGCTCGAAAACATCGATGTCATCTTTATCGAAAACGTGGGCAACTTGGTCTGCCCGGTCGACTTTGACCTGGGCGAGAACCTATCCATCATGATTCTTTCGGTGCCCGAGGGCGACGACAAACCTATCAAGTACCCGGGTATTTTCCAGCACGCCGGCGCGCAGCTGCTCAACAAGGTCGATGTGGCCCCGGCTTTCGATTTTGACATGGATAGGTATACTAAGACACTCGATGACCTCAATCCGCAGGCGCCGCGGTTTGCCGTGAGTGCTCGCAAGGGCGAGGGCATGGATGCCTGGTGCGATTGGCTCATCGGGCAGATTGAGCAAGCAAGGGCGTAAGTCGGCCGCTGCAAGTGCGGGCGCAGCTGCAGAGATACGAGATAGGAGCCTCTTTTGAAGCTCATCATCGCCGAGAAAAACGACGCCGCGCGTCAGATCGCCGAGCGCCTGTCCACGGGCAAGCCCAAAAAGGACAAGGTATACAACACCGCCATCTACCGTTTTGAGTGGAAGGGCGAGGAGTGCGTGACGATCGGCCTTGCCGGTCACATCCTTGCACCCGATTTTTGCGACAGTGTACTGTTCGATAAAAAGTTGGGCTGGTATTCGGTCACCGAGGACGGCGAGATGCTGCCGGCCGACATACCCGATGGCCTGGCTCGACCGCCCTACGACACCAAACGCAAGCCGTTTCTTGCCGACGGTATCTCCATCAAGGGCTGGAAGCTCGAGAGCCTGCCATATCTCACCTGGGCGCCCGTCATTAAGCTGCCGGCCGAGAAGGAGCTCATCCGCTCGCTCAAGAACCTCGCCAAAAAGTCTGACAGCGTCATCATCGCCACGGACTTCGATCGCGAGGGCGAGCTGATCGGTTCGGACGCCCTCAACAAGGTGCGCGAGGTTGCGCCCGACTTGCCGGTCGCCCGCGCCCAGTACTCTTCGTTTACCAAGGCCGAGATTACGCACGCCTTCGATAATCTCGTCTCGCTCGACCAGAACCTGGCCGACGCCGGCGAGAGCCGTCAGCACATCGACCTTATCTGGGGTGCGGTGCTCACGCGTTACCTGACGCTCGCCAAGTTTGGCGGCTTTGGTAACGTGCGCTCCGCCGGCCGCGTGCAGACCCCGACGCTTGCCCTGGTGGTCGAGCGCGAGCGCGAGCGCATGGCGTTTGTGCCCGAGGACTATTGGCAGATTCGCGGCATGGGCGCCGCGCAAGGCGCTGCCGAGGACGATCGCTTTAAGATCGCGCACAAGACAGCGCGCTTTACCGACAAGGATGCTGCCGAGACGGCGTATAGTCACGTCGACGGCGCCGAGACGGCAACCGTCGCCGCGGTGACCAAGCGCTCCCGCAAGCAGCAGCCGCCCACGCCGTTTGCGACGACCTCGCTACAGGCCGCCGCCGCGGCCGAGGGCATCTCGCCTGCGCGTACCATGCGCATCGCCGAGTCCCTCTACATGGCGGGCCTCATCAGCTACCCGCGTGTCGACAACACCGTGTACCCCGCGACGCTCGATCTGGGCGCCGTGGTGAGTGACCTGGCAAAGATCAACCCGGCGCTGGCGCCCGTGTGCAAAAAGGTACTCGCTGGCCCCATGAAGCCCACGCGCGGTAAAGTCGAGACCACCGACCACCCGCCTATCTACCCCACGGGCGAGGGCGATCCGTCCACGCTCGACGGCGGCCAGCGCAAGCTCTACGACCTGATAGCCCGTCGCTTCCTGGCGACGCTTATGGGTCCCGCGACCATCGAGAACACCAAGCTCGAGCTCGACGTGAACGGTGAGCCGTTCGTGGCTTCGGGCGATGTGCTCGTGACTCCGGGCTTCCGCGAGGCGTATCCGTATGGACTTAAGCGCGATGAGCAGATGCCGCCGCTGGAGCAGGGCGATACGGTCGATGTGTTCGACATTAAACTCGAGGCCAAGCAGACCGAGCCGCCCGCGCGCTACAGCCAGGGCAAGCTCGTGCAGGAGATGGAAAAGCGCGGCCTGGGTACCAAGTCCACGCGTGCGAGCATCATCGAGCGCCTGTATGCCGTGCGCTATCTCAAAAATGATCCCGTTGAGCCGAGCCAGCTGGGCATCGCCATCATCGACGCGCTGACGCAATTTGCCCCGCGCATCACGAGCCCCGATATGACCAGCGAGCTCGACGGCGACATGACCCGCGTCGAGCGCGGCGAGGACACCGAAGAGCATGTCGTGACGCACTCGCGCGCGCTGCTGGCTGGCGTGCTCGACGAGCTGCTCAAGCACACGCAGGAGCTGGGCGACGCCATCAGCGACGCCGTTACGGCCGATGCGCGCGTGGGCGCCTGCCCCAAGTGCGGCAAGGACCTGGTTATGAAGACGAGCGCCAAGACCCGTGGCAGCTTCATTGGCTGCATGGGCTGGCCCGACTGCGACGTGACCTATCCGGTGCCGAGCGGCGTCAAGGTAAGCCCGCTCGAGGGCGAGGCAGCCGTGTGCCCCGAGTGCGGCGCGCCGCGCATTAAGTGTCAGCCGTTCCGCCAGAAGGCTTTCGAGATCTGCGTGAACCCCACGTGCCCCACCAACTACGAGCCCGACCTTAAGGTGGGCGAGTGCAAGGTGTGTGCCGAGGCCGGACGCCATGGCGACCTGATCGCACACAAGAGCGAGAAGAGCGGCAAGCGCTTTATCCGCTGCACCAACTATGACGATTGCGGCGTGAGCTATCCGCTGCCGGCGCGTGGCAAGCTCGAGGCGACGGGCGAGACCTGCCCCGAGTGCGGTGCCCCCATCGTGGTGGTCAACACGGCGCGCGGTCCGTGGCGCATCTGCGTCAACATGGACTGCCCGACCAAGGAGAAGAAGCCCGCCCGCGGTCGCAAGACCACGACCAAGGCGAGCACGGCGAAGAAGACGACGGCTAAGAAAGCCACTGCCGCCAAGAAGACGACCGCGAAGAAGTCGGCTGCCAAGAAGACGACCGCCAAAAAGACGACGGCCAAGAAGTCGACTACCAAAAAGACCGCTGCCGACAAGTAGCCGCACGGTCGAAACATCACCTAAAACAAAAACGAGCGAGGACCTCAAAATCCTCGCTCGTTTTTTATCCGGCAGTTAGGGACGTTCCTTTTAATATGAGCAGGACATTGTCAAGAGGCAAAATCGGGCCTGGCCCCAACGATATGGGGTCAGGCCCTCTCCCTATATCAACCCTTCCGCGGCGACCTCGGCGTGTCTTCCCGACGCTCGTCTTTGCAG
>JAXJBU010000022.1:0-68569 GCA_036302865.1 Collinsella sp.
GTTCGATGTCTGCCCGGATGCGACACTGAAGTAAGTGTCCATCCTCGCAGTATCCGGTTCTCAAGGTGCACGCCCCGCGGCTGATCCGGTCCGACCGGGCCGCGCGGCAAGGAGATATATTGCCAGACCGGAGGGGCCCCGTGGGCGGGAATTCCACTCTTCACAAGTCCTACACAATACATCGCTTCCTATATAAGTCATAGAAAGGCTGGTGCAGAAATACTGCACGTATCAGATGATGACCCTTCGGTTAAGAGATATATAAAGATCGGTCACCTGTAAGTGTTTATCTACCCGCGCTTTTAGCAATGTAAACCAGCGCTTTCGATAAAAAAGGGGAGCGCCGCGCACAACGCGACACTCCCCTAGCGATTCAAGAGAATCTATTAGGCCTCGAGAGCCTTCTTGGCAATGGTAGCCAGCTCGTTGAAGGACTCGATGTCCTCGTAAGCCATCTGAGCCAGGACCTTGCGGTCGAGCTCGATGCCGGCAACCTTCAGGCCGTGCATGAACTGAGAGTAAGAGATGTCGTTCAGACGAGCAGCAGCGTTGATACGAGTGATCCAGAGAGAACGGATCTCGCGCTTCTTGTTGCGGCGATCACGATACTGATACTGCAGGGAGTGCTGGACCTGCTCTTTAGCATGCTTGTAAGTACGCGAAGCGGCACCGTAGTAACCCTTCGCACGGTGCATAACGGTACGGCGCTTCTTCTTGGCGGCAACAGCGCGCTTAATACGTGCCATGTTCTATCAACTCCTAGACGGTAAAACGAAAAAACGAACTTAGGCGAGACGCGACTTGATGACCTTGCGGTCGGCAGCGGCGATCTCGGTCTCCTGACGGAAGCCACGCTTACGCTTGGTGGACTTCTTGCTCAGGATGTGGCTCTTGAAAGCCTTGGCGCGCATAAGCTTGCCGGTACCAGTCTTGCGGAAACGCTTCTTGGTGCCGCTGTGGGACTTCATCTTAGGCATGAAATACTCCTTAATCGGTTACAGAACACTAGTTACTTGGTATCGCTTGCCGCTTTATCCTCATCGAAGGCGCCCTTAATCGGGGCGAGCAGCATAAGCATGTTACGGCCTTCCATCTTAGGCTTGGACTCGACCGTAGCGTAAGGCTTGAGATCCTCGGCGAGACGCTCGAGAACGTTAAGGCCCTGCTCCGGGTGAGCCATCTCACGGCCGCGGAACATGATGGTGATCTTAACGCGTGCGCCCTTCTTGAGGAAACGCAGAACGTGGCCCTTCTTGGTCTCGTAGTCGCCAACGTCAATCTTGGGTCGGAACTTCATTTCCTTGACCTCGACCTTGGACTGGTTCTTACGAGCAGCCTTGGCCTTCATGGCCTGCTGGTACTTGAACTTACCGTAGTCCATGACCTTGCAGACCGGCGGCTCCGCGTTGGGAGCGATCTCGACCAGGTCGAGACCCTGATCGTCGGCGACGCGCTGGGCATCGCGGATGGCGAACAGGCCGAGCTGAGAGCCATCGACGCCAATCAAACGGCACGAAGATGCAGTGATCTCGTCGTTGATGCGGGTGTCATCAGACTTAGCTATTTTCCCTACCTCCATTCATAAAAAAATAACCCGGCGCTTCTCAGCAACCAGGTCGTACACATAGACTTCCTCGATTTGAGGAAGGGAATCTAAGTTGTATGACCAGTCAGCTGCTCATTGGCGCCAAAAGGTGGGAACCCTCGGGTTCCTCTTTAGGGCATTGCGGGAACAACGCCTTGCGAATAATAACACGTACAGCGCGTTATCACATTACGTACACGAAAAAGGGGCCTTGACCCCCTTGAACGCTCGCTTGCATGTATGGTGCCCGAGGCGAGACTCGAAGGGCCTTCGCTTCGCGAAGCCCCGGGCTTCGGGCGCGTGGCGCCCTCGCCACGCTCCGCTACAGACAGGCCACAGGCCTGTTTGCTTAACGCTTCGCGCGCTCACGCGAGTTCGGCACGAAAAAGGGGGCCGCAACCCCCTTGAACGCTCACTTGCATGTATGGTGCCCGAGGCGAGACTCGAACTCGCACGTTGTTGCCAACGGTGGATTTTGAGTCCACTGCGTCTGCCAATTCCGCCACTCGGGCACGCAATGCGTGAGTTAGTTTATCACAGCTTTCTACCGATTAGTCCGAAAATGGAACTTCGAGCATTTCGATGAGTTCGACCGTGCGTAGCATCTCGCGCTGACGGCATCCGCGACCGTCGACCGAAGCCTCACCCATCTGGTTATCGTAAGGGTCCTCGCGCATGCCGTCGAAAGAGGGCTCAAACTCTGCCTGGAATCGATTGTTGGCCACCATACGCCACGGGTCGAGATTGCCAAAGTAGTGACGGCGGCGCCACTCCTCCCCCATCCTGCGAGCAGAAGATCCAAATGACACGTCGGCGTTGAGCCAACCGGTCTGCGGCGTATAGAACTCTACCCAGTCGTGCGACCCCACCGAATCGGGCGCAACGTACAGGCCGCTCTGCCAACGGGCAGGCACGCCCGCGATACGGCACATGGTGATAAACGTGAGCGCCATAACGCCGCAATCGCCGCGGAGCGAATGCGCGCAGTCATCGGCAATAGATCCCAAAAGCAAGTACGGCGGCTGATAGCGATAGTCGATGTACTGCGTCAGGTAATCATAGATAGCACGGGCGCGATCGAGCGGATCCTCGAGCCCGTCAATGACACGGGCCGTCAGCTGCTGCAGATACGGCGTGAATGCAATGTGCGGACGGGCCTCGTAAATATCCTCGGGCAGAGGCACGTCCATACGCGGGTGAACCGGAAGTGTGCCACCGTAGACATCACAATAAGCAGCATCGATGTGATAACGATAGGTCACCGAAAATAAGTGCTCGCTCGAGGAAGACCACGAGGCGGTACGCGCCGAAGCATTCGCGGGGGCAACAGCACCCTCCGGCGTCATATCGAGAACCTCGATATGAGACTGTTGACGACAGGCGGCGGCAACGGGTAGCCACGCGCGAACAGTCTCTCCATCTAGAGCACCGGGGACAGACACGGACGCTTTAAGCGTAATGACGCGAGCCAATCCGTTTTGTGACTCCATCTCCTTGAGCATCTCGTTGCGCAGTGCTATTCCGTCCGTAGAATCGGGCCGCATGCCGGGAACCTCTTTGGGATATACGCGAAGCGAATCGAGGAAGTTGTCGAGAACGAACAGTTCGCCATCGATAAAGCGCCAGTCAATACGCTTACGATTAATCAGGTCATCAAACTGCTCTTCGGTAAACTCTGGCCACTCCTTGCGAATCATCGCAATAGCCTGGTCGCGCGACACCGAAAAATGAAGCGGCGTCTCGAGCATGCGATACCGCTCGGCACGAACACAAGCAGCCAGCGAAGGCTCGGGGTTCTGCTCCAAAAGGCGATCGCAGGCAGCAACAGCCTGCGTCAAATACCCGGCATCCTTAAGACGAAGAATCTCGGGCGGCAGTCCAACATCGAGATGACGAAAGTCATCACAGCAAACATCAACAGAGCAACCAACAGGACCCTCGTCAATAACCTTCCCATCCGAAGGCAGCACATTAATAACAGCCATACCAAAACTCCAAGTCACTAGAACGCTTGAAGCCCATTGTAGCGAGATAAAAAGAAAGCCCCAACAAGGGAGCCATCAACACCGCCGAACGGTAGTCAATAAATAAATTCAGCCCAGTAACCCTGTAGCGAGTTAACGAAGGAGGCCCCGTTTCCCCGGAGCTGATTCCGTCGCGCGACTTCTGGCGAAGCCAGGTGAGCGCGAGGGAAGCAGCGTAGGGGAAACGGGGCCTCCGGCGGGAAGTTAAACCGCTACTTACGCCTTGTTGACGGAGCCAAACTCCTCCATGAGCTCCTTGGTGCGGGCGACGATGTTGTCGCGACCAGGCTTGAGGAGCTTGCGGGGGTCAAAGCCCTTGCCCTGCTGATCCTTGCCAGCCTCGATGTACTCGCGGACGCCCTTGGCGAAGACGAGCTGCAGGTCGGTGTTGACGTTGATCTTGGAGATGCCCAGGGAGATGGCCTTCTTGATCTGATCCTCGGGGATGCCGGTGCCACCGTGCAGGACGAGGGGCAGGTCGCCGGTCTGGGCCTTGATCTCACCCAGGCGCTCGAAGGAAAGGCCAGCCCAGTCGGCGGGGTACACGCCATGGATGTTGCCGATGCCGCAGGCGAGGAAGTCGACGCCCAGGTCAGCGATCTGCTTGCACTCAGCAGGATCAGCGAGCTCGCCGCTGGAGGTCACGCCGTCCTCGGTGCCGCCGATGCCGCCGACCTCGGCCTCGATGGACATGCCCTTGGAGTGGGCAAGCTCAACGAGCTCCTTGGTGCGGTCGAGGTTAAGCTGGAAGGTCTCCTCGTGAGAGCCGTCATACATGATGGACGTGAAGCCGGCCTCGATGCACTTAAAGCAGTCCTCGTAAGAACCGTGATCGAGGTGAAGGGCGACGGGAACGGTAACACCCGTGGCCTCGACGGCAGCCTTGACCATGTCGGCGCAGACCTTGAAACCGCCCATCCACTTAGCGGCACCAGCGGTGCACTGAAGGATCAGCGGAGACTTGGCCTCCTCGGCGGCCTGGAGAATAGCCAGGGTCCACTCGAGGTTGTTGGTGTTGAAGGCACCAAGACCGTACTTGCCGGCCTCGGCCTTCTTGAGCATGTCTGCTGCGTTGACGAGCATAAAAGAAACCTCCTGTAAGGTTGCTCCGATAACGCCTGAGATTTTACCACGGCGCACCCGAGCATAAACGTTCGTTTGTTCACGAATATCGTCCAAACAGACTTTTTTGACCGTTTGCCCTACGGAATCGACCCGTTGGGGAAAAATAGCTTGACGTTTGGACGCTTCTCGTGCTTCAAAAGCCGACTTATTAAGCTAAATCTGCATGAAAGGGTTCTGCATGAGCTCGCGTGCCATGGTGGTCGAATCGCCATGGCCGGTTAGGCAAACGGTATCGGGCGGGAGAAGCCGGGCGAGCTTGGAGAGCGAGCGCAGAATTGCCGCCTCGTCTCCTCCAGAAAGATCGGTGCGGCCGTGCCCACCCGGAAACAGGGTGTCGCCCACAAAGGCAATGTTCCCCTGCTCGGTGGCAGCAAACAAGACGATCCCGCCCGGCGTATGCCCTGGCGTCTCGATCACCTGCAGGTAGATATCGCCCACCTCGATAGCATCGCCCTCGGCGAGCAGGCGTGTCGGCTCCCCGGGGTCAGGCGTCTCAATGCCCCACATAGCTCGCTGTTCCTCGATGTTCGCATGCGGCACCGCCACATCCTTAGCACACAGCTCATACTGGCAGCCCTCGCCAACGGTGGTTCGCACGCCTACAACACCACCAACATGATCGGCATGGCCATGAGTGCATACGGCGCCAAACACGCGTACGCCGGGATGCTCGGCTCGAATATGCTCCACCAGGCGTTCGCCTTCCCATGCGGGATCGATAATCACGCACTCATTGTCCGAAATAACAGCATAGCTATTGGTCTGAATGGGACCGTTTACGAGCGTCTCGATCTCGACCGTTCCCTTGGGAGTTAAATCCAAGGACACAGCACTCATGTCCCTCTCCTCTCTATAGAACTCGAGGCATCAAACGATGCCTCGAGTGTAGCGAATATCGATAATGTGACACGTTCGTCGCGACTAAACGCGGCGCTTAAGCTGGGCTCCACCCTCACCGGGCATCAGGCGGCGCGCGTCGTAGACCGAGTCAACGCTGCTGATGGAGGCCAGCAGCGGATCCAGACCACTCGCGTCCGAGATCTCGACCATAAAGCGCAGGGTTGCAATACCCTCGCGGTTGGTCGACGTGGCGGCAGAAAGGATATTGCCGCCCGCATCGCCAATGGCAATGGTGACATCCTTGAGCAGGCCCATGCGGTCCAGGCACTCGACCACGATCTCGACCTGGAAGAGGGTGTCGGCAGCGCCGTTCCACTCCACTTCGATCATGCGCTCGGGATGCTCCATAAGACCCTTGACGTTGGGACAGTTGGCGCGATGCACCGAAACGCCACGACCGCGCGTGATGAAGCCGACGATGTCGTCGCCCGTCACGGGGTTGCAGCAATGAGCCAGACGGACCAGTAGGCCGCTGTTGCTCTCGCCCTTGACGATAATGCCGTTACTGGCGCTCTTGCCGCGCTTTTGCGGCTTGCGGTTGGAGCCGCGAGCAGGCTGCTTCACGACCTCGGCGATAGCCTCGGCCTTGGTGAGCTGCTCCTCGGGCTTGGGGTCCAAGATTTGCTCGACCTTATTGCCCACAGCGCGCGGGGCAACCTTGCCGGCGCCGACGGCGGCAAACAGGTCCTCGAGCTGCTTGAAGTTAAACTGCTCAGCCACGGCGTTGAGCGCACGCGTCGAACGCGGCGTAGAAATGCCATAGCCACGCTTACGCAGGTCCTTAGCCAGCATATCGCGACCAGCAGCAGCGTCGTCGTCCTTGGTCGCAGCGGCAAAATAGCGGCGGATCTTTGACTTGGCGGAAGGTGTCTTAACAATCTTGAGCCAATCACGCGACGGCTTGGAACTCTTGTTAGTCAGAATCTCGACACGGTCACCCGTCTTAATCTCGTGCGTGAGCGGAGCCACCGCACCGTTGATTTTGGCGCCGACGCAATGGTTTCCCACCTCGGTGTGAACGGCGTAGGCAAAGTCGAGCGGCGTGGAGCCGGCACGAAGCGCCATGACCTCGCCCTTGGGTGTAAAGACAAAGATCTCCTGGTCGAACAGATCGACCTTCAGCGAGTGCAGGTATTCCTTGGCGTCCGTAATCTCGTCAGACGCTGCCCAATCGAGCGAATGTTTGAGCCAGTTAATCTGGTCGTCCAGACGCTGGGCATCATTGGTCTTAGACGCAGACGATCCGCCCGACTTCTTATAGAGCCAGTGGGCGGCAATGCCGTACTCGGCCTGTTCATGCATCTCATAGGTTCGAATCTGAATCTCGAGCGGGCGGGCCGTGGGGCCGATAACCGTCGTATGGAGCGACTGGTAGTTGTTGACCTTGGGCATGGCGATATAGTCTTTGAAGCGACCGGGCATGGGGTGCCACAGCGTATGCACCGCGCCGAGCGTGGAGTAGCAATCGCGCACCGAATGCGTGATGACACGCAGTGCCACCAGGTCGTAGATCTCGGAGAATTCCTTGCCCTTGCGCTTCATCTTTTGGTAGATGGACCAATAGTGCTTGGAACGGCCATTGATCTGGAAGCCCTCCAGGCCAATGCGGTTGAGCTCGTCGGTGAGCGTCTTGATAGTCTCGGCCAGATAGCGCTCGCGAACCTCGCGCGACTCAGCCACCATGCGCGCAATGCGCTGGTAGGCATCGGGCTCCAGGTAGAAGAAGGACAGGTCCTCGAGCTCCCACTTAATAGAGCTCATGCCCAGACGGTCGGCCAGGGGCGCATACACGTCCATGGTCTCGCGAGCCTTAAACAGGCGACGGTCCTCGCGAAGGGCCGCCAGCGTACGCATGTTATGCAGGCGGTCGGCAAGCTTAACGATAATGACGCGGATGTCCTTGGACATGGCGAGGAACATCTTGCGCAGCGTGAGGGCCTGCTTCTCGTCCATGCTGTCGACTTCGATGTTGGTGAGCTTGGTCACGCCATCGACGAGCTCGGCTACCGTATCGCCAAACAGGCCGGACACATCGGCAAGCGAGGTCTCGGTATCCTCGACGGTATCGTGCAGCAGCGCGGCGCACACCACATCGCAGTCCATCTTGAGATCGGCCAAAATGATGGCCACCTCGACGGGATGGTTAATGTACATCTCGCCCGAGCGGCGCTTTTGGTTGCAGTGCTTCTCGGCGGCAAAGCAATAGGCCTGCTCCACCTTAGAGAAGTCCTCCTCATTCATATATTTGAGGCACAGGCGCTCCAGCTTGTCGTAGCTGTCCGCCATAATCTCGGGCGGCAGCTCATCGGCATGCTTATAGTGCTCCATCTCCGAAAACGGCTGGAGGGTGGAATCATGGGCGGTACGGGCTGCGGCATCCATCGAGGTCCCCTTCCCCTAGGCCCGCGGTACGATCGGGCGGTTAACTTTGGCTAGCATATCAGAAGCGCACGAATCGAGTGCCCAGCTCCGGAAAGCCGAGAACTCCATGCGCGAGCGCAAGCCCTCCAAATAGCGAATTGACCTGCTCAATTGCACGCGGCCGGGGTTTTCGGCCATCGCGATGCGACGAGTGTCGTCAAACCCCGAAACTCGACAGAAACCAAGCTCTTCGAAGATTCCCAGGCCGCTTTCCACCGAACGCTCGTCGACCGGCGTGCGAGCATCGATGGCAAGGCACATCTGCGCGATGTCGATATCGCTCGCGCAGAATGAATCATCCCCGGTTTTGCCGCGGTTGGAGCGCCACATGGTCTGCAGCGCGCGATAGAGCGTGACGAGTTCGTCGCGCTCGGGCGCATAGCAGTCGAGCAGGCGCTCGTTAATGCGGGCGTCGCGCGACGAATAGAGCAGATGGATCACGGCGGGCTGTCCGTCACGACCGGCACGCCCGCTCATCTGGTTGAACTCAATGGCGCCAAACGGCATGTGGTAGAGCACGACATGGCGGATATCGGGCAGGTTGACGCCCTCGCCAAAGGCGGAGGTCGAAACGATGCAGCTGAGGCTTCCGTCTCGGAATGCTTCCTCCACGCGACGGCGATCGGAACGCGCAAGCCCCGCGTTATAGAACGCGATATGGGTTGCGCAATCGGGCACACGCTTGCGCAACGTCTTGGCGAGCGCCACGGACTGGTCGCGCGAATTGACGTAAATGACGGTCTTCTCCCCCGTCGCCACGATCGACACCAAACGGTTCTCGCGGCTCGCAAGATCTCGGTCATCCTCGAGCTGCAAGTTCTCGCGCACCGTCTCGTCGACCACCGTGCGGGTAATCGGTAGCACGCGGGCGAGCTCGGCCACAACCGGAGCCGTTGCGGTGGCAGTCGTGGCCAGAACGACCGGGTCGCCCAGGGCCTTGAGGATATCGGGCATGTCGAGATAGGCACTGCGGTCGCCGCCCTTGGCAAGACCGGCATGATGCGCCTCGTCAATAACGACAAACCCGATACGCCCCGAACGCGCAAAGCGGTCGCGGTGAATGGACAGGAATTCGGGCGTCGTGAGCACGATGCCGGTGCGGCCCGAAGCCAAGCCGGCAAACACGTCATCGCGCGCCGCCTCCACGGTCTCGCCGGTCAGCACGCCCACGCCAATGCCGAGCGCGGCCATCGTCGACGAGAGGTGATAGGCCTGGTCGGCAACGAGCGCGCGCAGCGGATAGACAAAGATGCTTGCACGCCCGCGAAGGACCGCCTCGCGCGCGGCATGCACATGGAAGATAAGAGACTTGCCGCGCCCCGTTCCCATAACGGCCAGAACACTTTGGTGATCGGCCAGGGCATCGAGCGCCTCGACCTGCGCACGGTGCGGCTGGTTCGAGCCGATAAAGCTATGGATAAGCGAGCGCGTCAGCTCGGTATAGGAAAGCTGGGCGAGCGTTTGGCGCTTGCGGGACTCCAGACGAAGACCGGCGTCCGCAGGCTCCACGCCGCGGCGAAGCTCACATACCGGGTCGTCAACGCTGGGCACCGTGGTATCGCGGACCAAGACGTCCTTGATCATGAGCTTGGGCTTTACGCGACCTTGCCAATGCTCGGCCACGGCCTCGAACACCAAATCGACGGCGCTATCGCAATTGATGAGCTTATCGATCTGCGGCACGCGGAACATAATGGCCGGCACACTCGCAGCGCCATCGGTCGCCACGAAGCGCATGTGCTCGCCGGTTTTGCCCACCACGGCGCGATCGCACATCGTCACGCCCTCGGCCGCCAACAGCGGCACCTTGTTGCCTTGGCCAAACGGCTCAAGACGGGAGATTTGCTCGATGGTCTCGATATTTAGCTCGGAGAGGTCGACGGTAGCGGCAACCTCATCGGTGTCCTCAAAGTCCTCGGCGGGAAGCTCGGACAGCACGGCAGAAAGGCGACGACGGAACTCGTCGAGCTTGGACGCCTCGATGGTCACGCCCACCGCACCCGCATGCCCGCCGCGACGAATCAGCAGATCGGAGCAGCGTTCTACGGCATCGAACAGGTTGACCTTGCCCACCGAGCGACCCGAACCGCGCGCGATGCCGTCCTCGATCGAGAACAGCAGCGCCGGCACGTGATAACGGTTGGTCAGGCGGCTCGCCACGATACCCTTGACGCCCTCGTGCCAGCCCTCGCCACCCACGACGATTGCGCGACCGCCATCATAGGTCTCCTCGACCTTTGCCATGGCATCGCGTGTGAGCTCCGCCTCGATCTCGCGACGCTGACGGTTGATCTCCTCGAGCTCGGCCGCCAGCGCGCTTGCCTCGATAGGATCGCGGGCAAGCAGCAGGTCGAGCGCCAGCTTGGGATCAGCCATGCGGCCGGCGGCGTTTAAGCGGGGGATGAGCGAAAACGACAGGCCATCGGCCGTAATGCTAGAGAGGTCGGCCTTGGCGAGCGCGGCCAGCGCGATATAGCCGGGGCGGGCGGTCACGCGCATCTGCTGGATGCCCTCGGCGACTAGCGCGCGGTTCTCGGGCGTCAGCGGCATCATGTCGGACACGGTACCCAGCGCCGCGACCTCGATCAGCGAGCGCCAATACGACGGCTTGCCCAGGCGCTCGCCCAAGACCTGTACCAGCTTGAGCGCCACGCCGGCACCGGCAAGCTCACGCGAAGGACCCTCGTCCTCGAGCTTAGGGTCGGTCAGGGGCACGCCCTGCGGCACCTGGTCGGAGGGCTCATGATGGTCCGTGACCACCAAATCGATTCCCAGGCTCTCCAGATAGGAGACCTCTTCCTTGGCGGCAATGCCGTTATCGACGGTCACGATCAGCTGGGGGCGAGCGAGCTCGTTAACGCGGTCGAGCGCCGCTCGCGAAAGACCGTAGCCCTCGTCAAAGCGATGTGGAATAAACGGCGTGACATCGGCACCAAACGTGCGCAGTGCCTCGGTCAACAGGCAGGTCGACGTAATACCGTCAACGTCAAAATCGCCAAAGACCGCGATGTGCTCGTGGTTGCGAATGGCACGCTCGACGCGGTCGGCAACGACCGACATGCCCGGGATAATGAGTGGGTCGGCCCAGTCACGATCGAGCGAAGGCGTCAAAAACAGCTGGCCTTCTTCGATGGATGTAATGCCGTGCGCAACCATAATGCGCGCCACCAGCCCGGGTATGCCCAGGCCAGCCGAAAGCTCCTTTTCGAGCTCGGGGTTTTGCTGAGCGACCGCCCAGCGATGCGTCGTCTTAAGCGATGACATAGGCACCCACCCCCGATAGGGGCAGGTCGCCGCGATACCTCTCACGGTTCATAGCGATGAGTCCTCTGTGTATGCCCGCTTCGGCAGGCAGATCTGTTGAACGGATTTATTATACCGTGCAGCACGGACGCAAAACGCCGCAGCACGCCGCGGTTTCGGTAAACGATGCCGGTAATCGCCTCGAAATATTCGAGCGTTTCTGACGCACGGACGCATGCGAGCGTCTAGCATATCCATTCAAAACGGATTCACGAGCAAAGGGAGTCACAAGCGCATATGAAGCAATGGGTTGGACTGGGCAAGTTTCTCGCGGGGCACATGCAGGTCATCGTTCCGATTTGCGTGGCGCTCGGCGTGCTCTTTCCCCAGCAGATCGGCTTACTCAAGCCCATCGTTCCCACCTTGTTTGCCTTTATGACGTTTCAGGGTGCGCTCAGCAACACCTTCCACCAGGTGGCTGAGGTGTTCCGCCGTCCGCTGCACCTGATTTTGGCGCTGCTCGTCTCCGCGGTGCTCATTCCCATAGCAGCCTATGCCATGGGGTCGCTGTTCTTTGGTTCCAACCCCAACCTTGTCTGCGGCATCGTGCTCGAGTACAGCGTACCCGTGGCGGTCACTGCCTTTATGTGGATTAGCATGTTCGGCGGCAACGGCCCGCTCGCGCTTACCATTATCCTGACGTCCTCGGTTATCTCGCCTGTGACGATTCCTCTTACGCTCAAGCTCCTGCTGGGCGCCACCGTCTCGATCGACGTGCCGAGCATGATGCAGAATATGGCCTTCATGATCGCCATACCCGCCGTGCTCGGTATCGTCATTAACGAACTCACGCGCAGCTGGGGTCATGAGAAACTCTCCCCCGCGCTTTCGCCCGCCTGCAAGTTCATGATGATGGGGGTCATCGCGTCCAACTCCACCGCCATGAGCGAGTACGTGCTGCACATGAACACGGTGCGCCTGGAAGTCGCCCTCTTTATTTTGGTCTTCGCCATCAGCGGCTTTGTCGTCGGTTTTCTGGTCGCCCGTGCGCTGCATCTGCCGTATAGCGAGACGACCACCATGTGCTTTACCTGCGGCATGCGTAACATCTCTTCGGGCGCCGTCATCGCCACGCAGTACTTTCCGGGCGAAGTCGTGTTCCCCGTCATGTGCGGAACGCTGTTTCAGCAGGTGCTGGCCTCGATTATCGGGCATCTCTTTGAGCGCCTAACCGGCGAAGAGCGCACCAAACAGCGCAAGCGGGTCAAGGCCGGCCGCGACGCGATGGCACGCTAGGCAGCACACTTTTCGCAGGCGCTCGCCTTGCTACGCGAGCGTTTCCAGATGCGCGCGTAGGCGCTCAGCATCGGTATCGAGTGTGGTCTCAGCATTGACCTGGGCCAGACGATAGCCCACAAAGTAGGGCGATACCACCCAACGTGGCAGCGCCTTGGCAATGGTCCGACCGCCCAGATGATAGAAGAACAAGTTGTATGACTCCGCGCGACCACCGTGGTGCTCGTTCAGGATATAGCGCAGGGCCACCTGAATCGCATCGGCAAACAGGTCCGCTTCGGCTTGGTCGCGGGCGTCGTCGCTGGCGGCGATTCCCTGTGGAGCCGAGACGTTGACCTCAAAGAATCCCATGATCGGCTCGGTTGAGATGTTGACCGCGACCCTCCCGTGTCGCCAAACATCGATGCCTTCGAAGTTGGCGGGGGCTAGTGCTGCATAACCGTCCTCCCGCTCCAGACCCACAATCTGCATATGCGGATGGACGAGGCTGCCGCCCGAAAGCGGGCCTTTGTTCTTGTACATGAGCACACTGCGGTACTGTTGAGAATCGATCATCTGCTGCCAACAGCCCAGGGCAAACCTCATCACATGATGCAGCTCATCCGGTTCATAGGCCACCAGGTCGGCGTCGTGATTGGCCGACTCGATCAATACGGTCTGACGGGTGGCCCGCAAGGTCTTGAACTTATTCTCGAGCCAGATGCAGTCACCATCGCGCTGGATGATGTTGGCGAGCCCCTCCGTGTCGCAAAAAGGGCACGCAGTGCCAGGGCGACGATTATCGTCAGGCTTGCCGCTCGCCTGCTGAACGTCAAATACCAGCGCCACGGGCTATACCTCCAGCGGCACAATCTTGGTGCCATGGAGCTCGGAGACCCCTAGCGCCGCCGCGACCGCGTCGCGATTTGCCGTAGTGATGCCGCCGCCGGGAAGGATGGTCAAACGATCACCCGCATACTCGATTAAACGAGCCAGGTTTTCGAAGTTGTCCTCGATCGGCGTACCGGCAGCACCACCGTGCGTCAGAATGCGCGCGACGCCGCAGTCGGCAAGTGTATCAATCGCATCGAGCTGAGCCTCGGGCGAGAGCTGGTCAAATGCCATGTGGAAGGTAATATCGATGGGCCCGCGCTTGCACTCTTCGGTCGCGCAGCCCGCGGCCATCACGAGGGCGCCCAACGTAAGCTCGTCGAGCGCCCATCCGCTGGCACAAGGTTTGCAGCAGCCAAAGACCAGGCCGTCAACGCCGGCGCTCACAGCAAGACCCAGGTCCATCTCCATCATGCGCAGCTCGTCCTGGTTGTAATGAAAGTCGCCACCACGCGGACGAATCATGCACATCACTCGCGCGTCATGCTCGTGAGCATAGTTGACTGTAGCGCTAATAACGCCGGCCGAAGGCGTAGTGCCACCAACGGCAAGGTTGTCGCACAGCTCGATACGCCTTGCACCGGCATCGATAGCCGCCGGCACCCGCTCAAAGTTCTCGGCACAAAACTCGTACAGCATAGATAGACCCCCAAAGACAGCAGATGTTTTCCGACGGGCATTGTCACACACCCCCATGAAGTTGCGGTGGAATAGGGACTCTTTTGGCCTCTGAGGCTCCCATTTAGTCCCTATTCCACCGCAACTTAAAGGGGGCAGAACCAAAGTAACGCCGCAGGCAGAGGACGGACAGCGAGCGGGCACCAGAGCGAACAAATTGGCATGAAAAGAGGGCGGCATAGACCTTCTGGTCATGCCGCCCTCTTTGAATGACAAGTTGTCGCTCTGGTGCCCGCGCAGCGTCGACTGTTCCGCCGTTCGGTAGAACGGCGGAACCTCCTAGCCACCCAGATAGGCCTTGCGCACGTTATCGTCGTGCAGGAGCTCTTGGCCGGTGCCGGTCATGGTGATCTTGCCGGTCTCGAGCACGTAGCCGCGTGTGGCGATGGAAAGAGCCATCTGTGCGTTTTGCTCGACCAGAAGCACCGTGGTGCCGGCCTTATGCAAATCCTCGACAATCTGGAAGATCTGCTCAATCAGAATCGGCGCCAGGCCCATGGAAGGTTCGTCGAGCATGAGCAGCTTGGGGTTGCTCATAAGGGCGCGGCCCATAACGAGCATCTGCTGCTCGCCGCCCGAAAGGGTGCCGGCGACCTGGCGACGGCGCTCCTTCAGGCGCGGGAACTGCTCGTAGACGCGCTCAAGGCCCGGAGCCACCGTGGACTTGGGTTGCGTATAGGCGCCCATCTCCAGGTTCTCCTCAACCGTCATCTGCAAAAAGGCGCGACGTCCCTCGGGAACCTGAGCCAGTCCCTTACCAACCAGCTTATCAGCGGGCGTATGGGTAATGTCCTCGCCCATAAACTTGATGGAGCCGGTCTTGGAACGCAGCAGGCCCGAGACGGTTTTAAGCGTCGTGGACTTACCGGCGCCGTTCGCGCCGATCAGGGCCACGATCTCGCCCTCGTTGACGTTAAAGGAGATGTCCTTGATGGCGTGGATAGCGCCGTACCAGACGTTGATGTTGTAGACGGAAAGCATCGGCTCTGCCATTTAGTTCTCCCCCTTATCCTGCTTGCCCAGATATGCCTCAATTACGGCATCGTTGTTCTGGATCTCCTCGGCCGTGCCCTTGGCGATGACCTTACCAAAGTTGAGCACGCAGATGCCCTCGCAGATGTTCATGACGAGCGACATGTCGTGCTCGATAAGCATGATGGCAATGCCGAAGGTGTCGCGAATCTTGACGATGTTCTCCATGAGCTCGGCGGTCTCGGACGGGTTCATGCCGGCGGCAGGCTCGTCGAGCAGCAATAGCTTGGGGTTGGTGGCAAGCGCGCGGACGATCTCCAGACGACGCTGAGCGCCGTAAGGCAGCGATCCGGCCTGCTCGTTTGCCAGATGCTCCATATCAAAGATGGACAGTAGTTCCATGGCGCGCTCGTGGGCAGCCTTCTCGTGCTTCCAATACGTCGGCAGGCGCAGCACGCCCTCAAAACCGGAGTAGCGCTCCTGGTTGTGCAGACCGACCTTGACGTTGTCCTCCACCGTCATGGTGTTGAACAGGCGGATGTTCTGGAAGGTACGGGCAATACCCATGCGGTTGACCTGGTAGACCGACTTGCCCGAGGTGTCCTCACCGTCGAGCAGGATGGTGCCGTGCGTGGGCTGGTACACCTTGGTGAGCAGGTTGAAGACCGTGGTCTTACCGGCACCGTTGGGGCCGATCAAACCGGCGATCTCGGTCTTGCCGATAGTCAGGCTAAAGTCGTCGACTGCCTTAAGGCCACCGAACTCAATGCCCAGGTGGATGCACTCAAGTGCCGGGCGCTCGCCCAGGTCGCGGTCGGGAACGATGGCGCCAGAAGGATACGGAACCATCTTGCCCTTGTTGAACTCAAATTTACTGGGCATCGGCTGCCACCTCCTTCTTGGAAGCAAAACGGTCCTTGACGCGACCGAAGAATGCCTTGAGCTGCGGGTTGTTGGTAAAGATCATGACCAGGATCAGCACGATGGCGTAGATGAGCATGCGGTAGTCCGAGAACTGACGGAGCAGCTCGGGAAGCACCGTGAGCAACGCCGCCGCGATGACGGAGCCGCGCATATTGCCCAGACCACCCAGGACCACGAACACCAGGATGAGGATGGACGTGTTGAAGTCAAACTTAGTGGCGGAAAGCTGCGAGAAGTTACCGCCGAAGAGAGCTCCGGCAGCACCGGCAAGGGCAGCGGAAACCACGAAGGCGATCATGCGGTATTCGGTGACGGAGATGCCTACCGACTCGGCTGCAATCTTGTTATCGCGCACGGCCATAATGGCACGGCCGGTACGGCTGCGAACCAGGTTGAGCACGATCACGAGTGCGACCATGACCAGGATGGCACCGGCGAGGAAGGTCGAGTACGTCGACACGCCCGAGGCGCCCTGGGCGCCCTTGATGATGGCGGTACCGTCCTCGAGCAGATGCAGGTCGTCGATCGTAGAGTTGCCCGTGATGTTAAAGATCACGTGCAGGCCGCGGGAGTCGACACCCACAATGAGGCAGGTGACGATCTCTTTGATGATCTCGCCAAAGGCCAGCGTCACGATAGCCAGGTAATCGCCGCTCAGGCGCAGGACCGGGATACCGATCAAGAAGCCCAAGATGGCAGCGGCGATAGCGCCGACCACAATGCTGATGATAAGGCGCACCGGATCGGAGGGAACGGCGCTCTCGAGGGCGACCGCGGTGACGATGCCCGTGTAGGCACCGACACTCATAAAGCCCGCATGGCCCAGCGACAAGTCGCCCGCGATGCCGACGACGAGGTTAAGGGAGATGGCCATGACGATATAGGCCGTGATGGGAACCAGCTGACCGGCGATCATGCGCGGAATCATATGGTTGGACTGCATAAAGAACACGATGGCGAACGCCACAAGGCACATGGCGTACGTAACAAAGTCGTGACGCGTCTGCTTGTCTTTAAGAAACTTCATAACGCTCACCTACACCTTCTCGGGGACGTACTTGCCCAAGAGGCCGGCAGGCTTGACGAGCAGGACGATGATCAGAACACCAAAGACGATGGAGTTGGCAAGGCTCGTGGAAATGTAAGCCTGTGCCATCGCCTCAATGATGCCGATGAGAATGCCACCGACAAAGGCACCGGGGATGGAGCCGATACCGCCGAAGACGGCGGCGTCGAAGGCCTTGATGCCAGGCATGGCGCCCGTGGTGGGTTGCAGGACCGGCGAGTAGGAGCACAGGAGCACACCGGCGATGGCGGCAAGGGCGGAGCCGATGGCAAACGTCATCGAGATGGTACGGTTGACGTTGATGCCCATGAGCTGAGCGGCGGCTTTGTCCTCGGACACGGCGCGCATGGCTTTGCCCATCTTGGTCTTACCTGTAAAGAACATCAGGCCGGCCATGATAACCAGGCAGGCGACGATGGTGACGAGCGAGACGGCGCTTACATTGAACTTGGCCAAGAACTCCGGCACCTGGAAGGTGACGAGCGAAGTGAAGTTCTTGGGCGTGGCGCCCCACAGAAGCTGCGCGGCGTTCTGCAGGAAGTAAGACACGCCGATGGCCGTGATCAGAACGGCCAGCGGGCCCGCCTGACGCAGCGGCTTGTATGCCAGACCCTCGATGAGAACACCGAGAACGGTACTGACCACACAAGAGAGAATTACAGATGCCCAGCCCGGGAGGCCGAGATACGACGTGGCGCAGAACGAGACATAGGCACCGACCATGATAACGTCGCCGTGAGCGAAGTTCAGCATCTTGGCGATGCCATAGACCATGGTGTAGCCCAACGCGATGATGGCGTAGACGCTGCCCATGGACAGGCCGTTGACCAGGTATTGGATAAAGACCGTCATGTTCCACATCCCCCTTTCGAATAGGTTTCCAGTTAATGTATGAAACAGGGACGTTACACTGTCCCTAGATACCAAGCAAGCAGGGAAGGCCAAAACCTCCCCTGCTTGGGATCAAAACCGCTCTATGTAAGGCGGCTTATTAGGCCTGTACGTACTTGCCGTCGGTGATGACGTACGCCGTGGGCTCCTTCTGGACCTGGCCCTTATCGTTCCAGGTGAGCTTGCCGGTCAGACCGTCAACGGTAATCTTGAGCATAGCCTTAGGCAGCTTCTCGGCGACCTCGGTCGGGTCGGCGTCGACACCAAGACCGGCCTCCTCGAGGGCCTCGGCCACCGCGTGCACGCCGTCGTAAGCGTCGGCGGCAAACTGGTCCGGAGTCTCGCCATACTTATCCTTGTAAGCGTTGACGAAGTCGGCGTTCTTCTCGTCGTCGGCGGAGAACGGGGTCATGAGCAGCAGACCCTCGGCAAGAGAGGTGTCGAAGCCCTCAACGCCCAGGATGCCGTCCATGCCGTCGCAGCCCATCATCTTGACGTCGTAGCCCATGTCCTTGGCGTTCTTGAGCAGGACGGACGCCGGCGTGTAGTAGATCGGCGCAAAGATCATGGTAGCGCCGGCCTGCTTGGCCTTGGTGAGCTGGTTGGTAAAGCTCGTGGCGGAGTCGTCCTTAAAGGTCTCCTCGTCAACAATCTCGAGCTTGGATTTAGCGGCCTGAACCTTAAAGGAATCTGCGATGCCCGAAGAATAGGCGTCGCCGGAGTTATAGAACAGCACGAACTTCTCGTCCGCATACTTCTGCGCCAGGAACTTGGCAGCGTTGACGCCCTGGTTGGGATCGGTAAAGCAAACCTGGAAGACGCAATCCTTGCCCTTGGTGACGTCCTCGGAGGACGCGGACGGAGTGATCATGAACGTCTCGGGGTCGTTACCGCACTCGGCGGCAACGGCAACCGACGCACCCGTGGTGGTCGGGCCGACGAGGGCCTGCATGCCCCAGTCGAGCAGGGTGTTAAAGGCGTTGACGGCCTTCTCGCCGTCGGCCTGGTCATCCTCGGCCTTGCTGGCAAGCGGCAGCTCCTTGGTCGAGAAATCCTTGCAGCCAAGCTCGACACCCTGGGTAACGGACTTGCCGTAGGACGCGTTGGCGCCGGTCAGCGGGCCGATGGTGCCGATCTTAAACGAAGCGTCGCCCGAAGCGGAACCGCTGTCGCCGCCGTTGGAGGAGCAGCCAGCTAGAATAGACATCGCCCCCAGACCTGCTGCGCTCGCGATAACGCTCCTGCGATTCATAACAGGGTTCAATGACTTACCGGTGAGGCTCGACATGCGGCTCTCCTCTCAAATCTCGTCGGGTTTCGGTTACCCAACAGGCCATCCTTCGCCGTGTTCGGCGTTCGCAAAATAGTAGACGCTTTAGTTGAGAAAAGTGGCGATTATTTCAACTTTTCTTTGGCCTCAGGTTTTTATCCATATTTCTGCGTATTTTTGCCGCTTTATGCATGACTGCCACTTTATTGTGTAAAAGTAATGTTTCCATTCTGTTACAAGCGTCCTCGCCCTGAATAAAAGAGCCTCACCGGTTGCGTTTTATACGCTCTTAGGCGGCAATGTACTTGCCGTCCTGAATCACATAGGCCGTAGCGGGCTTCTCGACCTGGCCCTCGTCGTTCCAGGTGAGCTCGCCGGTCAGGCCATCGATCTTGATCTTGCGCATGGCCTTGGCAAGGTCGGCGGCAATGTCGGCACCGTCGGCCGTCGTGTCGATGCCGGCCTTGTCGATAGCCTCGGCGATCGCATGGACACAGTCGTAGGCGTCGGCGGCAAACTGGTTGGGGGTCTCGTCGTACTCCTCCTTGTATGCCTTGACGAAGTCGGCGTTCTTCTCGTCGTCGGCGGAGAACGGCGTCATGAGCAGCACGCCCTCGGCAAGCGAGGTGTCGAAGCCCTCGACGGAGAGCAGACCGTCCATGCCGTCGGTGCCCATGAGCGTCATGTCATAGCCCATGTCCTTGGCGTTCTTGAGCAGGACGGACGCCGGCGTGTAGTAGATCGGCGCAAAGATGAGCGTGGCGCCGGCCTCCTTGGCCTTGGTCAGCTGGTTGGTAAAGCTCGTGGAAGAATCGTCCTTAAAGGTCTCGGTGTCGACGATATCGAGCTTGGACTCCTTGGCCTGCTCGGCAAAGGCATCGGCTACGCCCGAGCTGTACGTATCGCCGGAGTTATAGAACAGGGCGATCTTGGCGTCCGCATACTTCTCGGCCAAGAACTTCGCGGCGCTCGTGCCCATGGTGGGATCGGTGAAGCAGACCTGGAAGACCGTGGTCTTGTCCTTGGTGACGTCGAGCGACGAGGCAGAAGGCGTGACCATGAGCATGTCGTCGGCAATCTCGCCCGAGACGGCAACGGCAGCACCGGTGGTGACGGGGCCGACGAGCGCCTGCATGCCCCAGTCGCACAGGGTATTGAAGGCGTTGATGGCCTTCTCGCCGTCAGCGACGTCGTCCTCGGACTTAAGCGAGAGCTTGAGGTCCTTGGTCGAGAAATCCTTGGCAGCGAGCTTAGCGCCCTTCTCGGCCGAGACGCCATAGGTTGCCGCAGCGCCGGTCAGAGGGCCGATGACACCGATCTTGAAAGACTTGCCGTCATCGGCGGAGCCGCCATCCGAGCCACCCGAGGAGCAGCCGGCAAGCGCGACGGTGCTGCCGAGCGCGGCGGCGCCGGCAAGGAAGTTCCTACGGCTGAGCGTGCTGTTGATGTTGAACATGGTGTCCCCCTTTTCGCTGGCCGCGGTGCGGCCGTCTTGCGGTACAGGGCAAACCTTATGGTTCAAACGTTGACAGTTTGTTACGGAACTTCGTTTGTAGCGAGCGTGTTTCCAATGTTTCCGCAGCGTTTCGGGGGTAGCGTTTTGTGCGGCTCCCGTTGCCTGGCAAGCACGCGCCCTCGGTTCACGCTAGAATGCACTCAACCTTAACTGGTCAATCATCCATACAGATGCACGAAGGAGCTATCTATGAGCGAACCCCTGCGCACCGTGAACGTCGGCCTGATCGGTCTGGGAACCGTCGGCGGCGGCGTGGCCCGTCTGATCAAGAGCCACCACGATGAGTACCTGGCCGCCTACGGCATCGACCTTAAGCTGACCCGCGCCTGTGCGCTTGCCTGGGAGCAGGCCGAAGCCGCCGGTATTGAGCGCGAGGCCTTTACGAGCGACTGGCATGACGTCGTTACCGACCCCGCCGTCGACATCGTCGTCGAGCTGATCGGCGGCGAGCACCCCGCGACCGAGATTTTCACCACCGCCTTTGAGAACGGCAAGCACGTCGTCTCCGCCAACAAGGCCCTGCTCGGCCGTCATGTCGAGACGCTTGCCGAGAAGGCGCGTGAGTGCGGCGTGCAGATTAAGTGCGAGGCCAGCTGCGGCGGCGGTATCCCCATCGTCAGCACGCTCGAGCACGACCTGGTGGGCAACAAGATCCTGACCATCGCCGGCATCCTCAACGGCACCACCAACTACATCCTGTCGCGCATGGACGCCGAGGGCGCCGATTACGCCGATGTGCTCGCCGACGCCCAGGCCAAGGGCTACGCCGAGGCCGATCCGTCCGCCGACGTCGACGGCTTCGACGCCGCCAGCAAGACGGCCATCCTCGCCTCCATCGGCTTTGGCACCCGCGTGACCACCGACGACGTTTACCAGCAGGGTATCCGTACCATCGGCGCCGAGGACATCGCCCAGGCCCGCGAGCTCGGCTACACCATTAAGCTGCTGGGCATCGCCCGCAACACCGATGCCGGCGTCGACGTCCGCGTGCACCCCACGCTAATCCCTGCCGACCACATGCTCGCCAAGGTCAACGGCGCCATGAACGCCGTCTACGTGGTGGGCGACGCCGTGGGCGAGACCATGTTCTACGGTGCCGGCGCAGGCTCCTTCCCCACCGCGAGCGCCGTCGTAGGCGATATCCTGTCGCTGTCCGAGCAGATCAGCCGCGGCGTGGCACCGCTGCCCGAGATCGAGCCCTACGGCCACAACCTCGCCTTTAAGCCCATGGACGAACTCCAGACCAAGTACTATGTGCGCCTGAAGGTTGCCGACCGCGTGGGCGCCCTGTCCGAGACGGTCGATATCTTTGCCAAGCACAACATCTCGATCTCGCTCATCAACCAGGTCGAGGATGGCAAATCGGGCGTCACCGACACCTGCTCCGTCATCTTCCTGACGCACCGCGCGCTCGAGAAGGACATCCAGGCCGCTGCTGCGGAGCTTGCAGGCGTCGACTGCGTGGCCGAGGTCGCCAACGTCCTGCGTATCGAGGACGTCGAGGCCTGGACCGAAGGCGTTATGGCCAACTAATTCCGGTCTTCGGTATACGACATATTTGTTGAGAGGCTCCCGTCCGGTCTTGGACGGGAGCCTTTTTGCTTACGCGCTCGGGGCGTATCGGCGCGGCTTACGTTTGAACAACTCGACCGCTCATTGACAACCGGGGGTACCGTTCACCGATAAGCGAATGTGCCCGTTTTGGGCCGCCACTATGCTGTGCTGCGTATGTCCAACCCCCGAAGAATGGAGGCACCATGTTGCTCGAGGGTAAGAAAGCAATCATCACCGGAGGCACGCGCGGTATCGGCTATGCCATCGCCTGCCGCTTTATCGAGGAGGGCGCTGCCGTCACCGTCTTTGGCTCTCGCCAGGAGACCGCCGACGCCGCCGTTGAGAAGCTGACCGCAGCCTATCCCGAGGCCAAGGTCTGGGGCCGCTCCTGCGACCTCACCTCGCTCGAAGCCGTAACCGAGGCCTTTACTCAGGCATCCGCCGACATGGGTGGCCTGGACACGGTCGTCAACAACGCCGGCATCTCCCAGCGCTCGCCGCTTCTGGAGTACACAGCCGAAGAGTTCGCCAAGGTCATGGACCTCAACGTCGTCGCCGTCTTTAACGGCCACCAGGCCGCTGCCAAGATCATGACCGAGGCAGGCCACGGCGGCACCATCACCACCACGAGCTCGATGGTCGCCAAGTACGGCCAGCCCTCCGGCGTCGGCTACCCCACGTCCAAGTTCGCCGTCAATGGTATGGTCCAGTCGCTCTCGCGTGAACTCGCCCCCATGGGCATTCGCGTCAACGCCGTCGCTCCCGGCGTGACCAAGACCGATATGGTCGCCAACCTGCCCGAAGAGGTCATCAAGCCCATCATCGCCACCATTCCGCTCGGCCGCATGGGCGAGCCCGAGGACGTCGCCAACGCCTTCGTCTTCCTGGCAAGCGACATGTCCTCTTATGTCACGGGCGCCGTACTCCCCGTCGACGGAGCCGCCCGCTCCTAAAGGGCGGTGGGCTTCGGCCCCAACCTTCTTCAGAGCTCTACGCAAAAGGCGCGCTACCTGCGATCGATGCAGGCGGCGCGCCTTCTTTTATTTGGGCGGAAACCGTATCCCGGTATTCCTTGCTACTTGCCGTCGTCGTCCTCGGCTTCTTCTCTTGCGTAGAGTTCCAGCATGCGGCGGCGGTATTCGTGCACGGCGAGCTTAGCGCGCTCCAGGCGACGGCGCTCGCGCGGAGTGAGCTTGGACGGGTCAATCTCGTCGCCATAGGTCTTCTCGGCCAGCAAATGAGCGGCGTCGACAATACGGGCATCGATGCGCCCGCTTGCCGCTTCGGTCGAAAGATGATCGGCAATAGAATCAATCGTAGGCACGCCGTCGAGCGCACGACCGTGACCGTGTGAGGTCAACAACTCGTGCTCACGCGCGAGCAGGCTCGCCAGGTCGTGATGGGCGCGCAGAATATCGAACGCGTCGGAAGGATGCTCGGCAACTTCTGCAACGGCGGCAACCGGCGCGGCGTCGACCACGCGGTAGAAGAGCTGGGCGAGCAGCGGCATCAAGAATACCGTGATGGCACCGGCGGCAACCATGACCGAGGCGATATCCTGCGAAAGCGCTCCCGCGTTGACGGCCACACTCGTCACGGCAACGATGATCGGCAGCGCCGTAGTGCAGTACAGGGCCACGGTAATGCGGCCATACGCCGAGACATCGCGCGTCTCGGGACAGATGCTCATGGAGACAAGAATGGGCACGGCGCGAATGATGAGCAGCGCCACGATAAAGCCCACGAGCAGCCCGGGGCGCGACGCCACGGCCGTCAGGTCGATCTTTGCGCCCGATACGGTAAAGAACACCGGAATCAGAAAGCCGTAAGCCAGGCCATCGAGCTTGGTCTCGAGTGTATGGTTGCCCTCGGGGATGATATAGCGCAGGACAAAGCCGGCGGCAAAGGAGCCCAACACGATGTCGAGATCGAAGATGGCCGAGAACGCCACGAGCGTGACCAAGATGAGAACCGTCAAGCGCACGAAGGTCTGCGATGTGGTATCGGCGCGCTCCTCGACAAACGCAAAGAAACGGCTGCCGACGCGCTTGGAGCGGCTCGGAACCACGGCCAGCAACACGCAGACCACCGCAAACAGGCCCAGAATCACGAGCGTTTGGATGCCGGTGCGCGCAGAGAGCAGCACTGACATGGCAAGCACGGGGCCAAGTTCACCCCAGGTGCCGTATGCGAGAATCGAATCGCCCACGCGCGTGCCGGTAAGCGAGCGCTCGCGCATGATGGGCACGAGCGTGCCGAGCGCCGTCGAAGTTAGCGCGAGCGTCACGGCGATGCCGTCGAAATGGCTGACCGAGAACCACGGCGTGAAGCGCACGGCAAGCCAGGCGATGCCAAACGTGACGACCCACGTCGCCATGCCGTAGCGCCCCTCGACGCCCGTGATGTTCTTGGGGTCGATCTCAAAGCCGGCGAGCAGGAACAAAAATGCCAAGCCGAGCTCGGACACGAGCGAGACCTCGGCATCCACATGGATGATGCCGAGCATATGAGGGCCCAACACCGCGCCGAACACGAGCAAAAAGACCGTCTCGGGGACGGGCTTTCTGGGAATCGCCGAGGCGATAAAGGGACTCGCAAAGGCCACGAGCGCGATGATGGCGAGCGAAACGAATGCCATGTGATGCCTTTCTCTTGTTTGCGCTTCACTGTAGCACCCTCGCCGTCCTCCACGCGCCGCGAGCTGTCGTATCATAGTGAGGTTTACAAACATGTGGCTCAAGGCGACCGCGAGGCTTGCCCCGCAAACCGACCGCTGCCACATACCGTACCGTACGCCCAACCGATCAGGAAGGCAGGAACCAATGGTCTCTCGTATCTACGTGGAGAAGAAACCCGGGTTCGACGTCGAGGCTCAGCAGCTCAAGGGCGAGCTGACCGAGATTCTCGGCATTCAGGGCATCGAGGCCCTGAGGATCATCAACCGCTACGACGTCGAGGGCATCGACGAGGAGCTCTTCCGCTCCTGCGTGCCGACCGTCTTTAGCGAGCCCCAGGTCGATGTGACCTATGACGAGCTCCCCGCAAGCGATGGCGCCGTCTTTGCCGTCGAATTCCTGCCTGGCCAGTTTGACCAGCGCGCCGACTCCGCTAGCGAGTGCGTGCAGCTCATCAGCCAGGGCGAGCGCCCCGCCGTGCGCTCCGCCAAGGTCTATATGATCTCGGGCGCTCTGGACGAAGCCGCCGTCGAGGCCATCAAGCACTACGTGGTGAACCCCGTCGAGGCGCGCATCGCCTCGCTCGACCTGCCCGAGACGCTGTACATGGAGACCACCGAGCCCCAGCCCGTCGAGGTGCTCGACGGCTTCCGCGAGCTCGACGAGGCCGGCCTTGCCGCCTTTATCGCCGATCGCGGCCTTGCCATGGACGAGGCGGACATCGCCTTCTGCCAGCAGTACTTCCGCGATGAGGACCGCGACCCCACCATCACCGAGATCCGCGTGATCGACACCTACTGGTCCGATCACTGCCGCCACACCACCTTCGGCACCGTCCTGGACGACGTGACGATCGACGACGCCGTGGTGCAGCAAGCCTTCGACCGCTACATGGAGATGCGCCACGAACTCGGCCGCGACGCCAAGCCCGTCTGCCTCATGGACATGGGCACCATCGGCGCCAAGTATCTTAAGAAGACCGGCATCATGACCGATGTCGATGAGTCCGAGGAGATCAACGCCTGCACCGTCAAGGTGAAGGTCGATGTCGACGGCGAGGACCAGGACTGGCTGTTCCTGTTTAAGAACGAGACCCACAACCACCCGACCGAGATCGAGCCCTTCGGCGGTGCCGCCACCTGCGTGGGCGGCGCTATCCGCGACCCGCTCTCGGGCCGCAGCTATGTGTACCAGGCCATGCGCGTCACCGGCGCCGGCGACCCCACCGTCCCGGTTTCCGAGACGCTCGAGGGCAAGCTGCCGCAGCGCAAGCTCGTGACCACCGCTGCCGCCGGCTACTCCAGCTACGGCAACCAGATCGGCCTTGCCACCGGTCAGGTTAATGAACTCTATCACCCCGGTTACGTGGCCAAGCGCATGGAAGTTGGCGCCGTCGTGGGCGCCACCCCGGCAAACCACGTTCGTCGCGAGTGCCCCGCCCCCACCGACAAGATCATCCTGCTGGGCGGCCGCACCGGCCGTGACGGCATCGGTGGCGCTACCGGCTCCTCAAAGACCCAGAACACCGAGTCCATCGAGACCTCGGGTGCCGAGGTCCAGAAGGGCAACGCCCCGGTCGAGCGCAAGCTGCAGCGTCTGTTCCGCCGCGGCGACGCCTGCCGTCTGATCAAGCGCTGCAACGACTTTGGCGCCGGCGGCGTCTCGGTCGCCGTGGGTGAGCTTGCCGACGGCCTGTATGTCGACCTTGACACCGTGACCAAGAAGTACGACGGCCTGGATGGCACCGAGCTCGCCATTTCCGAGTCCCAGGAGCGCATGGCTTGCGCCGTCGCCGACGGTGACGTCGAGGAGTTCATGGGCTACGCCGCCGAGGAGAACCTGGAGGCAACCGTTATCGCCGAGGTTACCGCCGAGCCGCGCATGCGCATGGCCTGGAACGGCGTCGCCATCGTCGACCTGTCCCGCGAGTTCCTCAACTCCAACGGCGCACCCAAGCACCAGGTCGCCCACGTGTGCGCCCGTAGCGTGTGGCAGCCCAGCTGGGCCGGCACCACGCTCGCCGAGCGCATGACCTCGCTCGTCACCGACCTCAACGTCGCTTCCAACAAGGGTCTTTCCGAGCGCTTCGACTCCACCATCGGCGCCGCGACCGTGCTCATGCCCTTTGGCGGCAAGACGCAGCTCACCCCCAGCTCGGCCATGGTCGCCAAGTTCCCCGTGGACGGCGAGACCACCACGGCGAGTGCCATGGCATGGGGCTTCAACCCCTATCTGATGGAGGCCGACCAGTTTGCGGGCGCCTACCTGTCCGTGGTCGAGTCCATTGCCAAGCTCGTTGCCGCCGGCTTTGAGCACAAGCGCGCCTATCTCTCCTTCCAGGAGTACTTCGAGCGTCTGCGCACCGAGGCCGAGCGCTGGGGCAAGCCCACGGCAGCCGTCTTGGGCGCCCTCATGGCCCAAGTCGACCTGGGTGCCGGCGCCATCGGTGGCAAGGATTCCATGAGCGGCTCGTTTGAGGACGAGACCGGCGAGCTCAACGTTCCGCCGACCCTGATCAGCTTCGCTGTCGCCGTGGGCAAGGCCGCCCGCGCCGTCTCGCCCGAGTTCAAGGGCCTCACGCACCGCGTCGTCCGCATCGCCCCCGCCACCTATGGCGAGGACTACCGCCCCGACGCTCAGCAGCTGCTCGCGGCGTTTGACGCCGTCGAGGCGCTCACTGCTACCGGCAACGCCCTGGCCATCTCCACGCCCGGCTACGGCTGCGGCGCCGAGAGCCTCTTTAAGATGTGCGTCGGTAACCAGATCGGTATCGAGCTTGCCGAGGATGTAGACGTAGAGAGCCTCTTCACCCCGCTCTACGGCAGCTTTATCGTCGAGCTCGCCGAGGACGCCGAGCTGCCCGAGGTCGCCGACGGCGTTGTCGTCGAGCCCCTGGGTACCACCGTCGAGGGCTATGTCATCGACACCGGCTCCGAGGTCATCGAGCTCGCCAAGCTCCAGGAGGCCTGGGAGAGCGGCATCGAGGGCGTCTTCGCCTACCGCAGCGCCGGCGAGACCCCCGAGGTCGAGACCATCGACTTCCGCGCCAAGGATATCCACGTGTACGGCGGCGCCAAGATCGCCCGCCCGCGCGTGATCATCCCCGTGTTCCCCGGTAACAACTGCGAGTACGACAGCGCCCGCGCCTTCCGTGCCGCCGGTGCCGAGGCCGACACCTTCGTGATCAACAACCTCACGCCCGAGGCCGTCGCCGAGAGCACCCACGAGCTCGCCCGCCGCATTCGTGCAAGCCAGATCGTCATGATCCCCGGCGGCTTCTCGGGCGGCGACGAGCCCGATGGCTCCGCCAAGTTCATCACGGCGTTCTTCCGCGCTCCCGAGGTCACCGAGGCAGTCCGCGACCTGCTCAAGGCCCGCGATGGCCTGATGCTGGGCATCTGCAACGGCTTCCAGGCCCTGATCAAGCTCGGCCTGGTGCCCTACGGCGACATCGTCGATGCCACGCCCGATGCGCCCACGTTGACGTTCAACACCATCGGTCGCCATCAGAGCCGCCTGGTGCGCACCCGCATCTCGTCCAACCTGTCCCCGTGGCTGTCGCAGTGCAGCCTGGACGACCCCTACACCGTCGCCATCAGCCACGGCGAGGGCCGCTTTGTCGCCAATGACGAAGTGCTCGCCCAGCTGATCGCCAACGGCCAGGTCGCCACGCAGTACGTGGGCGAGGACGGCAAGCCCAGCATGGATCTCTCCGTCAACCCCAACGGCTCCGCACTCGCCATCGAGGGCATCACGAGCCCCGACGGCCGCGTCCTGGGCAAGATGGGTCATGCCGAGCGCCGCGGCGACAACCTGTACCGCAACGTGCCCGAGCATGTCCCCGGCGATAAGTTCATGCCGATCTTTGAGAGCGGCGTGGCCTACTTCGCCTAAACCTTTCCCATCGGGTACAATCCCTTCGGGTAACAACACCCGCCACCGACACATCCGGTGGCGGGTTCTTTTTTTGCTTCGCGCATGTAGGAAGGACATCATGGAAAGCCGCAAGCCGTATCTCGCCACCCTGCCCGGACTCATCCTGGGCTGTCTTGTTTGCTGTGCACTCTGGGGATCGGCCTTTCCCTGCATCAAGATCGGCTACGCACTCTTTGGTATCCCGGCGCACGATAGCGCTTCGCAGCTGCTCTTTGCAGGTTTACGCTTTACGCTTGCCGGCGTCCTGGTTATCGTTGGGATGAGCGCGGCCCAACGCCGCCCCCTCGTACCGCAAGCGCGCGACATCAAGCCCATCTTTGTCTTGTCGCTCTTCCAGACTATCGGGCAGTACTTCTTTTTCTACCTGGGACTCTCGCGCGCCAGTGCCATGTCGAGCTCCATCATCGAGGCCAGCGCCAACTTCCTCGCAATCCTCTTTGCCGCCCTGGCATTTCGCACCGAGAAGCTCAATACGGCCAAGGTGCTTGGCTGCGTGTTGGGCTTTGCCGGCGTCGCGCTTGTCAACCTTTCGGGCGCAGATGGCACCTTTGGCTTCACGCTCGATGGCGAGGGCTTTATCCTAGCCTCCACTGTCGCGGGCGCTCTTTCGACCTGCCTGATCGGCATCTTCTCGCGCAAGCACGACGGTGTTTTGCTTGCCGGCTGGCAGTTTTTAGTCGGCGGCCTGGTCCTCACCGCCATCGGCTTTTTGATGGGCGGCACATTGTCCCCCACCGAAGTCGCCCCCGCCATCGCGCTCATCATCTACATGGCGCTTATCTCCGCGGTCGCCTACTCGCTGTGGTCGCGGCTGCTTGCCGTCAACCCCGTCAGCCGCGTCTCGGTCTTTGGCTTTATGAATCCAGTCTTTGGCGTACTGTTGAGCGCTCTGCTGCTCGGCGAGGGCGCTGGCACGAGCCCTGTTACCGTACTTGTTGCCCTGCTGTTGGTCTGCGGCGGCATCATCATCGTCAACAGGCCCAAAAAGGTCTAACGAACTACCCCTATTTAGCAGAGGGGGTTCACATGCTTTAGCTTAATGGAGTACATCGGAGAGCCGAGGGCCGCCACGCCCGCCAGCGTGCGCCCTTTTTCTAGCGTATCTGGGCGCCGGCTTTCTTCTTCTCGCGCTTTACGCGGTAGAGCTCCGCGTCGGCAGCACGAAGCAAGTCTTGCCAGGTATCGACGCCATCACCGACCCGTGCGTAGCCGATGGACATCCGCAACAGATACGGAACCTCGGCGCGCGCGAGCTCATCGTTGATTGTCGCACACAGATGCATGATATCCTGTTCCGCCACTGCCTTTTGGAGCACCACGAACTCATCGCCACCATAACGTGCGATAAAGCCGCCAGACGCCGAGCAGACTTCTTTGAGCGCAGCGGATATGACCTGAAGAGCGTGGTCGCCCTCCACATGCCCATAGCGATCGTTAATCTGCTTAAAGCCGTCGGCGTCCATCATAAGCAGATATACATCTTCGGCCTGATCCACATTTGAGAAGAGCGACAGCATATAGGTCTCAAAACGGTTGCGATTGTTAAGTCCAGTCAACGGGTCGGTCGAGATGAGCTGCTCCTGGTAGATGATGTAGAGCAGCAACATGCTAATCATTATGCCGACACAAAGGCCGGGCACCGAGTATACGACCTGAAAGGTACCGCCCACCAGGGCCGGAATGGCGAAAAATGCCAAGGTTCGATAGATGGCCTTCGTCTGCAGGCTCTCGACCCTGCGAGATTGCACAAATGCATGCAGGGACGTATGTATAACGTAACAGTAGCTGACGATGGGCTGGATCATATAGGCAAAGCCGCGACGATACACGCCCTGCGAATCGATATAGAACAGGGCGTGCGTCCAGTAACTGGTAAACGCCAGCACGACCACCAGAGCCGTAGGCAACGCTACAAGCACCACCCTATAGCGCGAGGTCAAAAGGCGAGAACCCTGCACCGTCTCGGAATAGATAAACCAAATGAGACACGCGATAGCAAAGAGCGAAAACGAAACCGCGTTGGAAATCCAGTTGGCAGCAATGCCCAACGTGCCGTCCACACCGTCCGAAAGCGTCCAGATCATATCGAATAATATGTACGCGGCAGAGGTGTAGCCAAGCATGCTAAACAATAGCTGCTGGGTGCTCGAGAACAAGGAGCGACGACTTCGCACGGCAAGCCCGATAAGAACAATCATGCATAGCACGAATATCTCAATCTTAAGTGCCTTAACCACTAGCGCCATCCCTTCAATACCCAAGTGGTCAGAATCGCCCAATTCGAATCAGGGCAATAAACACCCCTTAACTCCGCAGGGGTAAAGGGGATAATAGCAGAGCGCCCGAACATCACTGCAAAACAGTTTCTGTTCGGGCGCCCATACGGCGCGAATTGCACACGCCGGCATCATTGATGGGTATCGATTGCTACTCGCCATCGATGTCAGTCGCGACGGCCTCCTCGATGGCCTCGACACCGACAGGCGACAGATCCTCCTTGCCTTGGCAGAACTTCTTGTCGACCCAGCCAGTCAGAATCGGAGCCATGATCGCCGTGATGATAACGGCGGTGGCGATCTGAACGTACGCGGTGGGCGCAAGCTCGGCGTAACGCGGTGCGACCTCGGCGAGGGCAACCGGTGTGGTCATAGCCGTGCCGGCAATGGTGGAGCAAGCCACAGCGGCCTTGCCATTGCCGCCGCACAGACGCTCGAACGCAAAGGTGATGGGACCGACGACAAACAGCGTGACAAGGCCCAGCAAGATGCCGGAAATACCGCCGGTGATAAAGCTCGACAGGCTCATGGACGCACCGAGCTGAAATCCGATGACGGCAATCGCGGGATTGGCACCGGGAACCAGCAGGTTCTTGATAAACGGGAACAGGTTGCCCAGAACCATGCCGATAACGAGTGGCAAGATGGAGCCGACAATGGTGCCAATGGGAATGTTGGCGAGGCCGGAAACACCGAGGATGATCATAGTGACGGCGGGGCCGGCCGTAAAGAACAGGATACCGACGGCGCCCTGCTCAGACTCATCACCGAACTCGCCCATGATGCCCGTATAGAGCGCCATGTTGCAAAACGTGATGCCGCCGATGATAGACACGGAGCTCAGACCCAGGAAGTTGTCGTTAAAGCAATATGCCACGCCCAGGCCGAGAGCCGCTGCGACGACCAGCTTGGGAATCAGCACGACGATGCCGGTCTTGATAGCGCCCGGCGTGGACTTAAAGCTGATGCCGGCGCCCACAAACAGCAGGATCGCGGCGACGATGGTATTAGAGCCACCGCGGCAGGCAGCCGTAAAGAATCCGCCGATCTCAAAAACCTGCGGGCAGAAGGTGTTGAGCAAAAGACCGACGATCATCGGATAAATCATGATGTCGCCCGGGATGCGCGGGACCTTGAATTTCTTTTGCTCGTTGGTGGTTGCTTCCTGTGCCATGAAACCCCCATTTCCGCTGACGGGATACAAAAGCCCACGTCACGCTTTGCTACAGTAAAGTTTGACCATGGTACCAGAAGAAATAGACCAGCTCGGTGAAAAATTGGATTCGTTGGCCGGGATGCTAAACGTGTCCCGCTCTTATACGAGGCTCAAAACGATGTAGAGCACGATGCCCGAAACACAGCACCACAACATCGACTTTGTCCTGATTGCCACCACCACGACGCCGGCAGCCGCAATCCAGGGAACCAAGGCAGGCCAGAGTCCCGCGTCGAACGCCCCGGGGCTCACCAAGTCGTTGGCGACCAGCGCGGCAAAGGCAGCGGGCGGGATATAACCCAGGGCCTCGGTAATGCGGGGCGACAGCGTTCTCCCGCGCAAGGCAAACGCCGGCGCGATGCGAAAGAACGCGATAGCAGCCCACGACGACAGCCACAGAACCAAGAACTCGTTAACGGGCATCGCGGGCACCTCTTCCGTCTAATACAGCATCGCACGCCAGCGCAATGGCAATGCCGACCACGACGCTTGCCGGCACGGCAATATTCGTGAGGCCCAAGAACTTGCATACGGCGACGGACACCGCGCCCGAAACCGCCGCGACAACGTTGCCGCGCGACAGCCGCTGCGAAAAGAGTAGACAGATAAAGAGCGACGTGCAGACAAAACTCGCAATAGCGGTGGGAACATCGACAACGGCACCGACGATGGCACCCATCGTGCACGAAGCGCCCCATGTCGCGATGAGGATCACGTTGAGCACGAAGGATTCGCGCGGGCCCCAATCCTCCCCCTCAACCAGCTTGGCAAGCGAGATGCCGTATGCCTCCTCGGTAAGCGTCGCGGCAACAGCCAGCGTCTGACGCTTCGAGGCACCCGTCAGATGCGGAGCGATCGATGCCGAGTAAAGCGCAAAGCGCGAGGAGATTGCGGCGACGCTCGCGACGATCGACGCCGCAGGCACACCTGCCAGCCACAGATTGCAGATCATAAACTGCCCGCTGCCCGTCACGAACGTGCTGCTCAGAGCAAAGACCATCCAGGGTTCCATTCCCGTCTGCCCCATGATCATTCCGCACGGCGCGCCTATTGCAACATAGGTAAGCATCACTGGCCAGACGGTTCTAACGATTTTGAGCACCATACGCTTCTCATCCTGATAAAGTCTCCGAGCCGCATGTAGCGACACGGCAGAATCATCATCCGACAGCAACCGAGTTCACCTACAATTGCCACCGGATCGAAAGACACAACTTTTTAGGAAGTCATTATGACAGCTATCGATCGAGACCGGGCGCGCGCGGCCTTCAAAAGCTACACCGATGCCTACGACGCCACCAACCCACGCATCGCGCTCAAAATCGAGCATACGTACCACGTGGCCGAGGCATGCGATGCCGTAGCGCGCGAGCAGGGCTGGTCGTCAGAAGATATTGACCTGGCATGGCTTTGCGGCCTGCTACACGATATGGGCCGCTTTGAGCAGCTGCGACGCTGGGACACCTTTAAGGACGCCGAGAGCATGGGCCATGCGGCGCTGGGCATCGAGGTCCTCTTTGGCGAGAATCCCGCCGATGCACCCGCCGTAACAAGCATCCGCGACTTTATCGATGACCCGGCAGAAGATGAGCTCATCCGAGCGAGCATTGCCTATCACAGCGATTTCCGTCTACCCGCGCAGCTCGACGTGCGCACGCGAAGCTTCTGCGATATCGTGCGCGATGGTGACAAGATCGACATTATGCGCACCATCGCCGACAGCACCGTCGACACCATCCTCAAGGTGGATGAGGACGCGTTTCTAGCCAGTCGCTTCTCGGCACCGACGCTTGCCGCCTTTGACGAGCACCGTTGCGTCGCACGCGATGAACGCGACGAGCCCGCAGACTACTTGGTGGGACTCATCTGCTTTATGTTTGAGCTCGTCTATCCAGCGAGCCGCGCGCTGGCGCGCGAACAGGGCGATATCCACCGCCTGCTCGACGCGCCCTTTGGCATTACGCGGCCCTTTACCGACCCCGCCACGCAGGCAACCTGGAGCCGCCTAAAGGACGAGATGCGCGACTGGCTGACGCGCGCCTAGCGCTCAAGCTGGGCCAGCAGCTCCTCGACGACCTCGACGGCGTCCCCAACAACCTTGTACTGGGCGGCACCAAAGATGGGGGCATCCGGGTCCTCATTGATGGCGACAATGCACTCCGCCCCACCGATGCCGGCGAGATGCTGGATAGCGCCCGAGACACCGATGCTCACGAGGAGCTTGGGCGAGACCGATACACCCGTCTGGCCAATTTGGTGGCGATACTCCAGCCAGCCGGCCTCCACCACGGGGCGCGTGCAGCCAAGCTCGGCACCCAGAGCCTCGGCAAGCTTTCGCATCAGCGGTAGGTTTTTCTTGGAGCCGATGCCGCGGCCCACCACGACTAGACGCTCGGCATCGGCAATTGAGGCCTGCTGTCCCCACTCCTCGGCGGGAATCGAGATCTCGACACGGGCCTTAACGTCATCCGCTAGCACTACCTGGGCAATCGTGCCGGAGCGACTATAGTCAAACTCGGGCGCCTTAAAGATGCCGGGGCGCACCGTTGCCATCTGAGGACGGTGGTTGGGGCAGATAATGGTGGCCATCAGGTTGCCGCCAAACGCCGGGCGCGTCTGCTGCAGCAGACCCGTCTCCGTATCCATCGAAAGCACCGTGCAATCGGCCGTAAGGCCCGTCTGCAAGCGCACGGCCACACCGGGCGCCAGCTCGCGACCAAAGGCGGTCGCGCCGTACAGAATGGCCTCGGGCTTGCGCTCGGCTACCAAATCGCAGATCAAGCGGGCGTAGACCTCCGCGTCGTTCTGACGCAGGCGCTCGTCACGACAGACCAGAACTTCGTCCGCACCGGCGCAAATCAGATGCTCCAGGTCCCCGAGTGAGCCCTCGGGGCTCATGCCGACCAGTGCCACCAGACGGCAGCCGCGGGCATCGGCAAGCTCGCGCCCCCTGCCCATGAGCTCGAAGGCCACGGATGCAACGGCATCGTGCTCGTCAGTCTGCACGAAGATCCAGATGTCTCGATATGCGTCAAGGTCTGCCGCGCCGGCGGCCTCGTCGCGCTCAATCGAGATGGCGTTGACGGGGCAGGCGTCGACGCACCCGCCGCACAGGATACAGCCGTCGGTTACGCGGGCACAGCGATTGGGGCGCTCGCCCTCCACCACAATGCCGCCCGAGGCGCAGGCGCGAACGCAGCGACCACAGCCGATGCAGGCTTCGCTATCGATAATCAGCCCGCTCATCTATGCCATCCCCTCGATAATCTTGGCAAGTTTTACCGCCTGCTCGGACGCCGTTCCCTCAACGGCCTCGCACGTTTGGTCACGGTCGGGCACAAACGAGCGCACGACCTGCGTCGGTGATCCGGCAAGGCCGCAACGCGAAGGATCGGCGTTTACGTCGGCAGCGCTGGCCACGCGCACGTCTGCATCCTCGGCCGCGCGAATACCGGCAATACTCGGCATGCGCAGCTGGCCAATCTCCTTGGCGGTCGTCATCGCACATGGCATCTCCAGGTACACCGTCTCCTCGCCGGCATCGCAGCCGTGGACGAGCGCCAGCGAGCCACACGTCGTAAATCCCGCGCTCTGCACACAGCTCACGTCGGTCACGCAGGGGACCCCAAAGGCGCCGGCCAGCTCGGGGCCGATCTGGGCCGTATCGCCGTCCACTGCCATCTTGCCGCAGATGAGCAGGTCAAAGTCCTCATCGAGTGCCTCGATGCCGCATTTGAGGGCATAGGTGGTGGCTAGGGTATCGGCGCCCGCAAAGGCTCGGTCGGTCAGCAGCAGCGCGTCGTCGGCACCGCGGGCGATGCAGTCGCGCAGCAGCGATTCGGTCGCGGGGATGCCCATCGACACCACCGTCACACGCACGTCCATGCCAAAGCCGATAAAGTCGTCCTTCAGCGCTAGCGCACATTCGAGGGCACTTGCATCGAAGGGATTAATGACCGCCTGCTTGCCATCACGCACGATAGTATTGGTCTTGGGGTCCATCTTGACCTCGGTGCTTCCGGGCACCGCCTTGACGCACACCACCATATGGAAATCACTCATCTTCACGCGCCCCCTTTCTGGACGAGTTCATCCAAGAGCTTCTCCGTAAACAGGTTGCCGCGACCCAGCTGGCCGGCAGGATCGAGCTGGAGTTTGAGACGCGCCGACTCGACCATGGCCTCGTGGCCGTACATCGTCTCCAAGAAGCCCGCCTTGATCTTGCCGACGCCGTGTTCGGCAGAAACGGCACCGCCCATGGCCGTGACCTCGGAAGCCCACTGGGCAAAGAGCTCTCCACCACGACGGTAGTCTTGCGCATCACGCGGCAGGATGTTCACATGCAGATGGTTGTTCCCGATGTGTCCCCAGGCAGCAGATTCAAGCCCGCTTTCGGCCAGCGTGCGGCGATAGAGGGCCACGACATCGGCAAGGCGTGCATTGGGCACCGACATATCCGATCCCAGCTTGGTAATGGTGGGGTCGGTGCGGCGACGCTCGTCAATGAGCATGTTGACGCTCTCGGGCACCGCGTGGCGGAAGAACCGCTGGCACTCGCGATCGACTTCGGTGCGGGCGACCCATGTCGCATCGTCGCGGCCGCCCGCAAGCTCCAGCACCCATCCCAGGTGGTACAGCTCCTCGGTCGCCTGCGCCTCGTCATCGCAGTCGAGCTCCACGTAGACACATACCTTGGCCTCTTTGTCGAGCGCCGGCAGCGAGGCAAACGCCGTCGACTGCTCGCGCTGGCGACGTAGAATATCCAGGGCGCCAGCATCGAAGTACTCGATGGCAGCCGCATGGGACAGGACAGGGCGCACGGAATCGGTAAAGGACACCGCCTTGTCCTCGCTATCGAAAAAGCAACTCACACCCCAAACGACCGCAGGCGCCGCCTGCAGGGCAATCTCGAGCTCGGTGATAACGCCGAGCGTGCCGCACGCGCCGATAAAGAGGTCGATGGCGTCCATATCGTCCGCAACGAAATAGCCTGAGGCATTTTTTGTCTCGGGCATGGTATAGCCGGGAAGATCGAGCTCGAGCGTACGGCCCTCTGCCGTCACGAGCGACAGGTGGCGGCCCTGGGCAAAAGCCTCGCCGCGCTGAAGCTCAAGCAAATCGCCATCAGCCAGCGCGACGTGGAGTCCCGTGATATGCGGGCGCATGGGGCCGTAAGCGTAGCTGCGGGCGCCGGAGGCGTTGCATGCCGCCATGCCACCCAGACAGGCAGATGCCTCGGTGGGATCGGTGGGAAAGAACTGCTCGGGGGACTCTTGGAACTCCTCGTAGGCCTCAAGCGATGCCTGGTCCCAACCAGCGGTCGGCAGTACCTTCTTGCTCAGCTGCTTACGCAGCTCCGAGAGCACAACGCCCGGCTCCACGCGCAGCAGAAATTGGCCTTGTTCATCGCGGCGAAGGCCCAAGTAGCGATTCATACGGGAAGTATTGAGGATATGCCCACCGTGGGGCACGGCACCGGCGGCAAGGCCGGTTCGGGCGCCCTGAACCGTTACCGGGACACGCTCGGCATGGAGCGTTTCCAAAATGGCACGGACCTCGTCTTCCGTTGTCGGAAACGAGATGCTCGATGCTTCGCCCGATGCACGAGATTCATCGCGGCCATACTCTTCGAACTCATCGGTGAAGGGTTTAATGGTTGCAGACACGCGAACTCCCCCTTTAGCTAACTACAGTGTTTGCAGGGAGATGTTACCGCATCGTTTCGTCGACGTGTTCGAGACCGTCTCCATAATTGGCGATTTTTACGTTTGTGCAATTCGGCGAACGGCAAGGCTTCCTCGGCAGACGATGCTTTTGACACATATCGCCCCGCCGTCGCCGACCGCTCGATTGTCGCTCGAAAAAAGTTGAAGTAATTTTTTCCACCTTTTACCTGCGGAGATGTCAATCCGTCAAGCATTTGGTCAGAAATTGGTCAAGTAGCGGCTGATACGGTCGGCGTCGACAGCCAAAACCGATAGAAGTTTTGGCCCCAGAAGCAGGGAGGTTCCCATGGCATATTACTGGCCCCAGTACGGCGTCGCCATCGAGGTCGACGACGATCCCTATCTCCTGCCTTTCGACGAAGAGGCGTTCCCCGATACGGCGGTCTACCACGTCACCACCGATGTTATCTGCGACCCCGAGTCGTTCTCGGCGCTCGCCCACCACATCGCGCGTATCCACGACATCGAGCTCCCTCACGACTTTGACGAGCTCATCTACTCGCGCCGCCTGATGCTTCACATGCTCTTTGGAGCGGACCCGTCCACGTTCGCACGTGTCTACACCACCAAGGACGCCGCATGAGTGCGAAGAAGCCGCCCCGCCTCGCAGGACTGGGGCGTCGCAAGAAACTCGTCGTTGTCTGTCTGGCTATCGTCTGCGCCCTCATCGCCGTAGGGCTATACGCCTGGCAGTCGCAGCCCGTGCCCGAAGCGGGCGCCTCAGTCACGACGGCAGAGGGTAAATCGCGACAAGAAATCCAAGATGAGCTCGATGCCATCGTCCGCGACAACATGATGACGATTTCGGTCGCGCCGGTCGCTCAGCTACAGGAGGACGGCAAGCTGCGCGTCAACGTGCAAAACGTCCAAGACAATAAATTTCCCCAGCGATTCCGCGTCATCCAAAACGACGAGACCATGTACGAATCCGGTGTGGTCGAGACCGGCAAGACAATCGAGACGTGCCCCGCCGGCGACATCAAAGAAGGCGAGGCATACATCGAAATCCAGGCACTCGATGCCAAGACCCTCGACAGCCACGGCAATCCGACACGTGTCAGGGTACGGGTTGAGCAAGCCGAGAACTAGCTTTTTCGGCCGACGCGGCACCGCACGCAATTCACCAGCATTCGTCCAATCATCGCGGGGACGGCCCGCGGCGAATAGAAAGGAACGACCATGGACATCACCAGGAACATGAACGGAGCCAGAGCGCTCGTCGTGGGCGCAGGGCTCGCGCTCGCGCTCGCAATGGGCGCCGCCCCGACGCCAGCTCTGGCAGCCGGGCGCGTTGGAACCACGAAAGTAATGGTCAGGACCGAGATCGACAACGTAGAGTTCAAAGTTCCGACGGTTATTCCCTTCGTCGCCAAGGCCGACGGCACGCTTCAGGGCCCCTCAGAAGACGCGACCACCATCGACAATCATTCAGCCTACGGCATCCATGTCACCAACATGAAGATCGACGCCATGAACACCTGGACCATTGCCGCCGACGCCAAGGCCGGAACCGCGCAGAATTCCATCGACTTTAAGGTCGGCCCCGACGGCGCACTCCAGAACGCCAGCGCCGCAATGCAGGAGACGGGCCTCGATCTTTCCAAGAATGCAGCCTTCGACATGGGCTACCAGGGCATTGCCGGCGGCACGGACAAAATTAAGCTCAAGACAAGCGGAAACGTCGCCCGCGTCACGCGCGACATCTTCCGCGTAACCGGCGAAGGCGATCAGGTTGCAACGATCACCTGGACGGTCGAGCCCGGTGCGCACACGGCATAAGGCCGTCGCCCTGGCCGCCGCCGTCAGTATCCTATCGTTTGGGCCAGCCATGGCCTTTGCCCAGCAAGAACAGGCGCAGGCCGCCACGCAAGTGACGGTCGACCTCTCGGAGCTCGACCGCGGCAACTGCAAGGAACCGTTGGCACAGACAGACGACAGACGATGGCTCTTGGCAGCAGGCGCCACGGCAGCAGGCGCGGGAACCGCCGGCCTCGGTCTGCACATCAAACGCAGCCAGAAACGAAACACGGACAGGCCGCACTAAATTAGCTAAGGAGACCCCATGGCATCGAAGAACCTTTTGCCCGTCGTCGCACTCTGCGGCGCGCTCGCAACCGGAACGCCTGTCGCCGCTTGGGCGACTCCCGTCATGGCAGACTCCTTACCAGCAGCCCTAAGCTCCGCACCAAATCCGTCGAGCGCCATTGCGTGCAAGCGTTTTTCGTTCGCACAGGCCGCAATCTCAACCTCGGGATGCCTTCGTCGTAATACGGACGGCTCGATAGTCGTGGATATCAATCGTTCGAACAAGGCAAACGGCTCCCAGGCGGGGTGCGCCGTCTGCACGTGGCGCTCGATTGTGCTCGATGCAGATGGCGATCCGTGCGATTTGGGGTTGCGCATCGATATCGCTTCGGTCGATGACTCGGCGAACGGAGCGAAGGTCGCCTTCGACGGTGCGTTTTTCGAGAAAGGAGGCGGTATATGTCTGGGCTGCGCCGCCGCGAATGCAGACGATGTGCAGCCCACCCTCTCATTCACGGCATCGCTGCGGCTGACCAAGGCGGGCACCGACGCCATCGCGGCGGGAGAAGCATCCCTGCTGTTCTACGCCGCCAGTACCGAAGACACAGACATTCATTTCGAGAAGCCGGCCGGATCGCTCAGCCTTACGCGCGGGGCGGAGGCAGGCCCTATTGCGATCGATACCCACACGCTAGGCAGGCAACACATTCTTGCCGACCCGGCGCTTCTCGAGATGGAGTGGAACGGATCCGGAGCCGTCGGGATTGTCCCCTCCGCGCTTGACGCCAAGACGCTCCCCTCAAACGACGAACCCGTCAACGCAACCATACAAGAAGAGAGCACGGACAAAGAAGCAGGTGCGGGCGACACGCCGTCGCCGACAAACAGCGTCCCAGCTTCTTTCGAAGCACCGAATGAGCCCGCTACCGGTCCAAACGATCCCGAGCTCGCGGACAGTCTGGGGCTTGCTGATCCTCAGGAGATCGATGAAGGTAACTGCTGCGTGCTTGCCGCCCTCGACCACACAGAGGTCATCGATGCTGCAAACATCGAAGTTGCCGCCGCCAATCAGCCCGTCCGCAAGTCGGCCATCATCGCATTTCCCGAATCCATTGAAGTCGTCTATTTGCCATCGGGCGAGGTCGTGGCCCCAACGCTGCTCACCTTGTTGGGCGCCAAGAATACTCGAAACGAAATTAAAAAGGTCACGGTTGTCGACCCTGCAACCACCGCTAAACTGCGTCTATACGCCGTTGCCCCAGACGGAGGCAAGACCTTGGAATTCGATGGCGACACACTTCTAGCCTGGCGACGTCTGGACATTATGCAAGACGTCTCGTATCAGATCGAACTCGAAGGGTTTGATCGTGCCCGCGATGCCAATATCATCGCCGCGGCTATTGAATCCCCGCAGCGGCTTATGACACTGCGCTTTGACTACTACCCCTATGTCCCGACAACCACCTGAGGCTTAAATGCTGCGCATCATTCCTAATACCACTTATATAACGTATTAGATGAGTCGCGATGTGCCTCGCATTTCGTTCTGCTACGATTGCCACGTTGGCATCAATACAGGAGGGCTCATGCCGGGCTTGGGAACAATCATCAACGTTGCGCTTTTAGTTGCGGGCGGTCTTTTGGGATTAGCGGGCGGCCGCTTCATTACACCGCACATCCAAGACACGCTCATGAAAGCATCGGGGCTGTGCGTCCTGTTTATCGGCCTGGGCGGCACCATGCAAAAGATGCTCATCATCGATGGAAAGGCGCTAGCGACCACCGGTACCACCATGCTCATCGTCTCATTTGCGCTCGGTTCGCTCATCGGCGAGGCCATCAACTTGGAGGCCGCCATCGAGAACCTTGGCGAATGGCTCAAGCGCAAGACTGGCAGTGAGGGCGATAACGAGTTCACCAACGCTTTTGTCTCGACTTCACTCACCGTGTGCATCGGCGCCATGGCCATTGTGGGATCGATCCAGGACGGCCTGCTCGGCGACTGGTCAACGCTTGCCCTCAAGGGCGCACTGGACTGCATCATCGTCTGCACCATGACGGCCTCGCTTGGCCGCGGCTGCATCTTCTCCGCCCTGCCCGTCGCCGTGTTCCAGGGGACGATCACGTTGTTTGCCGGCGCGCTCTCCCCCATCATGACCACAGCTGCCCTCAACAGCCTTTCGCTCGTAGGTTCCATGCTCATCTTCTGTGTCGGCGTCAACCTCATCCGTCCTCAGACCTTCCGCACGGCCAATATGCTTCCCTCCGTCGTCATCGCCGTCATCTACGCCCTCCTGTTCTAAATCTATCAACGCAGCGGTATCTCGAACATCTGTTTGATGCTGTGCTATGATATGAGGTCACCGTAGCTGTGTTCGAGAGGAGGAGCGGTGGCCGACCAGGACATCAAGATGCTCATCGAGCGCATCATGGCCGAGGCCCGGACCCATCAGTCCGCCCGCTTCTCAAACGAAACCTACGCAGACGAGCCGATTCTCAAAACCGGCCGACAGATGCAGAATTTCCTCCCCGACCAGTACCGTAAAATGCGCGAGATATCGCGCTGGCAGGATGACCCCAAGGGCGGTGCGGGCCGCTGGCTTTCGGAAGCCGAGCTTTTTTACCGCCAGGGCCTGCTGATGGCCGACTTTGAGGACGACTGTCCCTACAACGGCACCTTTAAGTCGTACTTTCCCACCTACAACGCCATGAGCGACCGGCAGCTGCGCGGCTACTTTACCTGGCGTGCCCAAGTGCGCCGCGGAACCGTCGAGGAAACGTCTACGTCCTTTGCCTTTCTGTATCTCTATGAGCTGATCTGCGGCATTGGCGTAGATGATCCACTCGATGGTTTTAACAAGATCAGGGCTTTTTGGGATGTCTATCGCGCCTTCGAGCCCGGCATCGACCGGTTTGCGCGCGTGTGGCTGCAAGATTACGCCGTGTTCCACGGGCTCGACCCCAAGCTGCTTCGCGACTCTAAAACCGTCATGTTCGATAACGCCCTTATCGAACTGCGGCGTGCGGTTCGAGACCTTGCGCCTGCACCGGAGCCGTCCGGGCAGGCCCCCAAACGTCGTAAATCCTCTGAGCCGATCCTCCCCCTTCCGCCCGACGAGGCGCGCGAGGAGCGACTCATGGCCGCTATCAACGCCCTCTCCACGTATAACCTCAATAACTCAAGACTCGATCGCAGCCACCATCGCGACCTGCGCCACGTGGCATGCGCCGTGTATGTCCGTATGGCACGTTACTATGACACGCACCGAAAGACCGGTATCGTGGCGAGCTTGTTTGGGGAGGAGACGGCCATGCCCTATACCATGTTTGCCTCGGCCGTGTTCTTTGCGCCCAATCGCCACGAGGACTGCGAATACCGTCTGGACCCCATCCATATTTACCGTTGTCAAAACGGCTTTTGGGAATGCATGCGCATCCACGGCAGCAGACAAAAAAGCAGCAAGCTCGGTGAGATGATGCGCGCTTGTGATCAGCGTCTGCGCTTGGCACTGGATCCCGGCCATCCCCTTAAGGAAGAGAAGGTCCCCAAATATCTGGCTAAGATTATCGATGACGAAATCGTGGCATGGCTTTCATGGGATGCCGCACATCAGCCCGTCAAGATCGATATCGACCTGAGCCAGCTGGGGCATATCCGGAGTGCCGCCGCGCAAACGCGTGAAGCGCTTTTGATCGATGAAGAGCGCGAGGACGGCGCACCTGTGGGAGCCGAGACAGCGAACTCAGGGCAACCGGAAGCCGAGCCCGTAGCCGACGCGATTGTCGAGGCGGTCGCGGCACCCATTCGGCAGGACGAGACCGACGAGCCAACCATATCCACCGAGCAGTTTGGTGTCGTGGCACCGCTTCTCGCGCCGACGCCCGCGTTCGCAGCTGTTGCGCCCGCTGACGCCACGAACGAACTCACGCCCGCCGCAGACGCCTATCTCCGCGCGCTGCTCGAGCACAACGCAGTACAGGCGGAATCGGCGGTAGTGCAATCGGGACAGAGCGAGGACATGCTCGTCGACAGCATCAACGAGGCGCTCTTTGACCTGGTGGGAGACACCGTTATCGAATTCGGCGCGGCAGGGCCGCAGATTATCGAGGACTACGAAGCAGACGTGAGAGGATACCTAGACCATGAGTGATACCACATCCGCAGCGCCCCGCGTACCCAAACGCGTCGCCGCCGTCATTCTCAACTCACTCAAGGGCGGCGTGGTCCCACGCATCGGCCTTCCCTACATCACCGTAGGGCGCGAGGTCGAGATCCGCGCCCTGCTCACCGATTTAAGTCTCATCGCCGACGGTGGCGCGAGTTTCCGGTTTCTGGTCGGTCGCTACGGCGCAGGCAAGAGCTTTTTGCTCCAGACCATCCGCACGCACGCCATGGGTGAGGGATTCGTCGTCGCTGATGCCGACCTATCCCCTGAGCGCCGCCTGCAGGGCGGTCAAGGACAGGGCCTTGCCACCTACCGCGAGCTCATCCGCAATATCTCGACCAAGACGCGCCCCGAGGGCGGTGCGCTCAACCTTATTTTGGATCGCTGGGTCGCCTCGTGTGCCGACGTCGACGAGTCGGTCGTCAATGCCCAACTGGCCCCGCTCGAGGAGATGGTCCACGGCTTCGACTTCACCCGCATGCTCCGCCGCTATCGCATGGCCGTATCCGAGGGCGATGAAGAGGCTATGAGCCGCGTGACCAAATGGATTCGCGGCGAGTACCGCACCAAGAGCGAGGCACGCGCTGAGCTGGGCTCCTCGACCATCATCAGCGATGACGACTGGTACGACTACGTTAAGCTCATTGCACGCTTTTTGGTCTGCAGCGGATACAAGGGCATGCTGGTGCTCATCGACGAACTCGTGAATCTGTACAAGATTCCCAACGCGATCACGCGCCAATACAACTACGAGAAGATCCTGACTATGTACAACGACACGCTCCAGGGCAAGGCGCAGTACCTGGGCATGATCATGGGCGGCACGCCAACCTCCATCGAAGACCGCCGCCGCGGCGTGTTCTCCTACGAAGCTCTGCGCAGCCGACTCGCTCAGGGTCGCTTTGCACGAGATGATCTCAAAGACATGCTCGCGCCCATCATCCGCCTGCAGCCGCTCACCTACGAGGAGCTGCTGGTGCTCATCGAAAAGCTCATGCAGATCCATGCCGGCTACTTTGGCTGGACGCCCACGCTTACCGAGAACGACTTGGTGAACTTTCTCAAGATTGAGTTTGGCCGCGTGGGAGCCGATACGCACCTGACGCCCCGTGAGGTCATTCGTGACTTTATCGAGCTGCTCGATATCCTGTGTCAGAACCCCGATGCAAATGTGGCCGAGTTGCTGCAAAGCGTCGGCGGCGACGCGCTGGCGCCGGCAGCCGCAACAGGCGACGCCGGCACCGCAGGCGGCGACCGCAACTTCGCCGAATTCACCATCTAACCTGCCAAAAAGGGACAGGTTTATTTTGGCTGGTTTTATCTGGGCAAACGTCGAGGCAGTAATGCAGCAAGCCACTGCCCACCGCGTTGAGAGATTCGTTTTTGAAAGGAGGCCCCGTGAACGCCTTTGACCGCTACGCCCCGTTTATCCAAGACTTCATCTACTCCCACGATTGGGAGAGTCTACGCTCCATCCAGGTTGCAGCAGCTGATGCCATCTTTAACACTCAGGACAATGTGCTCCTGACGGCATCCACGGCTTCCGGCAAAACCGAGGCAGCCTTCTTTCCCATCCTGACCGAGTTTTGGGAGAACCCGCCCGCGAGCGTTGGCGCCCTCTACATCGGCCCCCTCAAGGCACTCATCAATGATCAGTTCGTCCGCCTCAACGACCTGTGCGAAGAGGCCGATATCCCCGTCTGGCACTGGCATGGCGATGTTTCGCAGTCGCACAAGGCTAAGCTCATCAAAAAACCGAGCGGTATCTTGCAGATTACGCCCGAGTCGCTCGAGGCGCTCCTGATCCATAAGCACATGGCAATCCCTCGTATGTTCTGCGACCTGCGCTATGTGGTTATCGACGAGGTTCATTCGCTCATGCGCGGCGACCGCGGCGGTCAGACGCTCTGCCTTATCGAGCGCCTCTCGCGCATGGCGGGCGTGCAGCCCCGCCGCATCGGCCTTTCTGCCACCATCGGCGACCCCGAGCGCACGGGCGCCTTTCTCTCACAGGGAACAGGACGCGATTGCATCATCCCCCGCTTTGAGGAACCGCGCCGCGTGTGGCGCATCTCCATGGAGCACTTCTACAACTCGGGTCCCCAGGCACAGCAGCGGGGATTCGAGAGCACGGGTCCACAAGAAGCCGAGATGCTTGCTTGCGAGCGTATTGAGCCGGCGGCGCCCGCGGCGCTGCCGGCTGGCGCCCAAGACGTGCGCCACAGCGGACAGCTTACACAGGAGGAACGCCGTCAACGTCGTGAGCGGGCACGGGGCAAGGCCGCTCCCAAAGACCGTCGCACTTCTTCGGCCCCCGAGGGCGAAGTCGATATCCCCCGGGCCGATGAGCAGGCGCTCCTCAACCCCACCGACACCGCGCCCGAAAACGCCGATCCCGGCATGGGCTATATCTTTGAACACACCCGCGGGCGCAAGTGCCTGGTCTTTGCCAACTCGCGCGAGGAGGCAGAGGCCGTGTGCTCCATGCTGCGCAGCTACTGCGAGAGCCGGCACGAGCCCGACCGTTTTCTCATCCACCATGGCAATCTTTCGGCATCGCTGCGCGAAACGGCCGAGGAACTCATGCGCGATGAGGAGCAGGCACAGACAACCGTCACCACCTCCACGCTGGAACTCGGTATCGATATCGGCCGTCTGGAACGTGCGTTCCAGATTGACGCGCCGTTTACCGTCAGTTCCTTTTTGCAGCGCATGGGGCGCACGGGCCGCCGCGATCTTCCGCCCGAGATGTGGTTTGTCATGCGCGAGGAGGAGCCCGAGCCGCGCACGATGATGCCCGAAACGATTCCCTGGAAGCTCCTGCAGGGCATCGCGCTCGTACAACTCTATCGCGAGGAAAAGTGGGTCGAGCCGCCCGAGCTCGATCGGCTCCCCTACAGCTTGCTCTACCACCAGACCATGTCGACGCTCGCCAGCACCGGCGAGCTCACGCCGGCCGAACTTGCCCAGCGCGTACTCACGCTCAGTTACTTCCACCGTGTCTCGGCCGACGACTACCGCGTGCTGCTACGCCACCTCATCAAGATCGACCATATCCAGGTCACCGAGGGAGGCGGGCTCATCGTGGGCCTCGCGGGCGAGCGCATCATCAACAACTTTAAGTTCTACGCCGTGTTCCAGGAAAACGAGGAGTTCACCGTTCGCAGCGAGTCGGCCGAGCTGGGCACGATTGTCAACCCGCCACCGCCGGGTGAGCGCATCGCCATCGCGGGCCATTGCTGGATCGTCGAGGAAGTGGACTGGAAGCGACACACCGTCTTTGCCACGCAGGTCAAGGGCCGTGTGCCGGCCTACTTTGGCGACTGTCCTGGAGACATTAACACGCATGTGCTCGAGCGCATGCGCAAGGCGCTCAACGAGCATGCGGTATACCCATACCTTATGCGCAACGCGCGGGCACGCCTTGCGCAGGCTCGTCATACGGCCGAGATTTCGGGCGCGGGAACTAAGCCGCTCATCAACCTGGGCGGTGACACCTGGGTGCTCTTCCCGTGGCTGGGCAGCTATGCCTTCCTGGCGCTCGAACGCATGCTCAAGATTAAATGCGCCGCAGAGCTGGGCCTCCGTGGGCTCGACCCGTCGCGTCCATACTTTATGCAGTTTAAGATGAAGGCCGACGAGGAGACGTTCTTTGAGGTGCTCGCTGCCGAGGCCGAGAAGGACTTCGACCCCATCGAGCTCGTCTATCCCGGCGAGGTGCCTTACTTTGACCGCTACGACGAGTACGTTCCCGAGGAGCTCGTGCGCAAAGGCTTCGCCGAAGGCGTGCTCGACATCGAGGGAATGAAGCAGCGCGTCCTCAGCTGGCGCGACCACGCCTAAGACCAGTCTTTTTGGGACGGGGAGACTTACTTGTCGTGAAGGACGGTGCCGAGAAAGTCAGCGTCGAAGGGCACGGCTTCGGCAAAGGCATAGTCGCCGTCGCTGGCGATGAGCAGATAATTCTCCTCGCCGCCGAACTCTGCATCGCCACATGGGACCACCCAAGCATGGTCGAACACCTCGAGCGCCGTGGCAGCGCAATCGCGCAGAAACGTCACATCGCTCCCCTCGTTCGCGCTCACGATATTGGCCACATAGATGCCGCCCGGGTTCAAGCTGCCCCGCACCAGACGTAGCGCCTCAACGGTTGCCAGCTCGCGCACGGGCTCGGCACCGCCAAAGCAATCGCTCACGACCACGTCGTAGCGGCGATGCCCCACACTCGTCACGCCCAGATACGATCGCGCCTCGGCGGTAATCACCCGCAGGCGATCACCAACCGTGCGCTCCAGCTCGTCTAGGTAGAACCAGCGGCGCGCCAGGCGCGTAATCTCTCCGTCATACTCGATGACGTCCATGCGCAAGCCCTCGTGCGACATCAGAGCGAACTTAGGATAGGCAAACCCGCCGCCGCCCAGCATGAGCATGCGGTCGATACCATGCCCGTAAGCATCACGCATTGCGTCTTCGGCCTCGAACACATCGTCAAATGCGCGATAGTACGCAAAGACGAGCTCCGCCCAGCGCTCGCCAACGTAACTCGCGCTTTGGTAGACGCCGCCTTGCACCAATACGCGGACTTCGTCGCCGCCCTCATCGTGCACGCGCTTCACACGTGCCAGCCCATTGCGGGTCCTCGCGACCTGCAGACAGGCAGCGCGAACAGCGACGGCGGCCGCACCAAGTGCCGCGGCTCCCAGGGCAACGCCGGCAACGACACCAGCAGAAACACTCGGCTTGTTCATCTAGAGCTCCTTTTGCAGATAGAGTCCATGGTCGTAAAAACCCAAATGACGATAGTACTCACGCGTGCCGATCGCGCTGATCACGTTGATGCGCGCATAGCCCGCGTCCCGCGCCATCTGGCACGCACGCTCCACCAGCGACCGCCCCAGTCCATGATGCTGAGCCGCCTGGCCTTGATCTCCCATGCGCGCCGCCATGCCGTACACGTGCACCTCGCGAATCATCGCCTCGTCCGGCGCCGTCGGCAACTCGTCCGCATGCGCGGCAACAAACGCGCGATCGGGCAGCGACAGGCGCAAAAAACCCGCGATTTTGCCCTGCGGCGTCACCCACTGCAAAAAGCGCTCGTGCGTCACCGGCGTCTCGTACGCCACGCCCTCGTCAAGGGTCAGCCCATCCAGGTCGGCACCCGCCGTGCTGATCTCGCGATAGCGAATCTCGCGCACCGTCGCACCGTCACCCCGAGCAGCCAGGCGGTTCTCGACGAGCTGACGCAGGTTGGGCTTCTTGTTGCCCACCATGATGTCATCGGAACTAAAGTCGCGAATCATGCGGCTGATGCGGCAGAACGCCGGCGTCACCACGATGTCATCGGCCAACACGTCGAGCAGCTCTTCCTCGGTATAGGGGCGCCACTCGCCACGCTCGTAACAGCCCACCAGACGCGAGCCCTCGATGAGCGCGCACGGGTAGACCTTGACCTCGTCGGGCATAAAGGCGCCCTCGGTCATAAAGCGCTCGTAGTCACGCTTGTCCCCCTCAGGCGTAGCACCCAACAAGTTGAGCATAAAGTGCGCGTGGATCTTAAAGCCAAACAGGCGCGCGAGCGAAAACGCCCGCTCGATCTGAGCCACCGAAATGCGGCGCTCGTTGATATCGAGCAGGTGCTGGTCAAGGCTTTGGATGCCCATCTGTATCTTGGTGCAGCCCAGGCGGCGGATGAGCGTGAGGGCCTGCGGCGTTACAGCATCGGGGCGCGTCTCGATAACGAGCCCCACCACGCGATGCTTCGCCGTCTCGTTGATGCGCTGCTGACGCTCGAGCTCCTCCATCGTTGCCGTCTGCCACTCGGTGACCTCGCCCCACGGCGTACCGGGGCCGTACAGACGACGCACCGCACGGTTATAGCCGCCCACGGCAGCATCCACACGCCCCTGCTCGTCGGCAACGCCGGCAGCAAGCTCGACCTCGTCTGTCGCAATGCCGGCGGCCCGATAGCGCTCGCGACGCTCTGCTACCGCCGGCGGCAGGGCATCGGCGGGAGCGTCATCGAGCAGGCGCCCGGCCTCAGCACGACTGATACCCGGGCGCGCCAGCATGGGATTAGCCGCCACGCCCGCCACCGCATCATCATTGAGCGCACGGAAGAGCTCCGACATAAACCATGCCTGATACCCTTGCGGATAGTCGCTCCAGGTACCGCCGAGCACGATGAGCTCAATTTTGTCGGTCGCATGCCCCATCTGCGAAAGCGCGGTCAAACGAGCACTCACCTGCAGATACGGGTCAAAGCAGTTTTGCTCTGCACGGGCACACGCCGGCTCGGCATGTAAATAGCTTTTGGGCATGCGCAGGTCGTTAGGACAAAACAGGCAATCGCCAGAACAGGGCCACGGCTTGGTGATGACGGTAATGGTTGCCACGCCCGAAGCCGTGCGACGAGGCTTCATACGCAGCACCTGCAGCAGTTGACGTTCCAGCTCGGCATCGACATTCCACCCAGCCCAACGAGCCGGCTCCTCACGTTTAACCCGCTGGTAGAACGGCAGCAGACGGCGCTTGGCCAAATCGCGTTTGTCGGCACCCTCACGGCGCGCCTCGGCATGTATCAGTTTGACGAGCACCTTGTCGTCCACGGTCTCGCCGCGACGCAGAGCCTCGAGTATGTTCAAGATAATCTGTTCCATGCCCCCATTGTAAAGGCAAAGGCACCGGAGCCGATCTCGGCTTCGGCGCCTTCATCAAACAGCGCGTCTATATCTTCGCCTAGGCTTTCGTCTGCCTCAATACTCCGAATCAAACGACATGTCGCCCGAACCGACCTCAAAACGATACGTGGCAGACTTGTCACCGTTATCGAATTCAAGATTCAAAATGGTCTCGCCGTCGTAGCCAAGCGGAAGGAAATCGCTCTCGAAGTCGCCGCTGCCCAAGGTGAGGCTCGCCTTAAAGCCCGTCGAGTTCGGAACCGTCATCTCCACATCGCCCGAGCCCACACTCACGTCCATCGACTTCGTGGGGGCCGGGTAAAGCTCGAACGTCACATCGCCCGAACCGACCTCGGCATTCAGGGTATCGGTCACGGTGCCCGTAAACTCAACGTCTCCCGAGTCCAGAGTCAGGTTGAGGTCATGACACGCAATGCCCGCGACCGTCAGATCACCCGATCCTACATTCGCTGTAATGCCCACCATGTTATCGGCAACTTTGCGCGGCAGTTCGACGGTAACCGTGCGGTCAATGGCGCGCTCGTCATCGCAATCGAACTGGCGAAGCTTGAGCGTAGAACCCTTAACCTCGGCCAGATTCTGGGTTGCCGCATCGTAAGCAGCTACTCCTTTTGCGACGCGGCCACTCTCGATGACACGTACCGGCCCGTCGGAAACGCATTTGATCTCAACCGTACCCGACGTCACATCCAAGTCAAGGGATGTGAACGCGTCGGCATCAAACGTTTCCTTCGAAAGCTGTTGAGGCCGAGCGGAATAGTTACCGCTATTCAAGGAATCGTCCTCGTCAAACGCATCGCCCATACCAGACAAGCCGGATACAACATCGTCGAAATCCCACGGTCCATCAAAATGAATCAAAGTCCACGAAGTGCCGAAGACAAGTCCGATGATAAGCACAAACGCTCCGATGCCGACACCCAAGCGCCTCTTAGACTCATGCGAGAGCTTCATCATTCACCACCTTCTTTGGCACTCGGCTCAGCGGTGGCCCCGGCAGCCATGTCAGCGTCAACCGCAGTGGAAACGTCCTCCCCCTTAGTCCTAGCGACCGCCGGCGCCGGACCAACCTGGATATCCCCGCGCGCCCAATCGCCATCGAGCGCACGCGCCACCCAGTGATAGATGGGGATCGTAAAGAAGATCAGCGCGGCAAAGGGGCCGGCACCAAACAGGAACATCAGCAAAAAGAACAGCAGCCAGCACACAGCCCAATACGGGAACGACTGAAACGGACCCTTCACCGGAGTCACGCTGGTCGCACCGGCACCCGTCACCTGAGCCGTCGCCGCATTAGCTGCCTGCGCGCTCCAACTTGCCGCTTGCGCCGCCTTGGCAGCCGCATCACTCGCCTGCGTTGCCGCCTCGGTAGCTCGTGCCGCCGCCTCATGAGTGCGGGCACGCTCCGCCGCCTCGGCCTCGCGCTGACGGGCGCGGTCCTCGTTCTCAAACTCGATATCGTCCTCGATCTCATCGCTCGGATTGAGGAGCTCGTCCAAACTCACGCCATAGAGTTTTGCGAGCGAGATCAGGTTCTCGGTATCGGGCGAGCTCTCCGCACGCTCCCATTTACTGACCGCCTGGCGCGACAGCCCCAGCTTTCGCGCCAGCCCTTCTTGGCTAAAACCCTTGCTGCGACGAAGGTCGGCGAGCCGCTGCGCAGTTTCTACATTCATGGTTCCTCCTATGTGATGCCAGCCGTGCCGCCGGACCGTTTTTGTTCTTAAGGCGCCTTGCACAGTTAAAAATCTATCCGCCACCGCCAAAAGCATGCCACCTATTCTAGTGAGATTTTTGACAACCGGCGGTTGCGGGCATATATGAGCTGCGGAAATGTGTCCAAACAAAGCAATGACCCGCAGCTCGGTTGTCCCCGTCGCGGCGTTAACGGTAGTATGGTCGTACTGTTTATTCCGCACCGCCAACGGAGGGAGTTCCGCGCCGTGAACCGCGATTTCGCCTCATCGCTCATCCAGCTCAACAATACGTTCTATCGCGAGCACTCCGCCTCCTTTTCCGATACGCGCCAGGCTCCTTGGCCCGGCTGGGTGCGCACCATGGACATAGCGCTCGACCAGCTCGATGTGGCCACCATCGAGCATCCCGTCCGCGTCTTCGATCTTGCCTGCGGCAATATGCGCTTTGAGAACTTTGCCGCCGGCGGCACGCTGGCTGCCAAGGGCGTCGACGGCGCGAGCCCCTCGGCAGATGCCAACTGCCCCTTCGAGTTCTATGGTGTCGACTCGTGCCAGGACCTGGCCATCGATGCACGCGGTCACGCCCTGCGCATTCCCAACCTGCACTTCCAGGAACTCGATGTGCTCGACGCTCTCATGAAGCTCAACCCCGCCGAGACGCCCGACGCGCTTTTCGACGCCCCGCTCGCCGACATCTCGGTCTGCTTTGGCTTTATGCACCACGTGCCGTCGTGCGAGTACCGCGTACGCGTGCTCGACGCCCTGGTGCGCCAGACGCGCCCGGGCGGCATCATCGCCATCAGTTTTTGGGAGTTTATGAACGACGAGCGCATGGCGCGCAAGGCCGTTCGAGCCGAAGCCCGCGCCGAGCTCACCCCACCGTTTGAGGGTTACGATTCCGCGCAGTTTGAAGCCGGCGACCACCTCATTGGCTGGCAAAACGACCGCCACGCCTACCGCTATTGCCATCACTTTGACGATCAGCAGATCACCGACCTGGTGCGCGGCGTCCGAACGTTCTACAAGAGCGGCGAGGTCCCCGTGCGCGAGCTTGAGCGCTTCCATGCCGACGGTCGCAGCGGCGAGCTCAACCGCTATGTGATCCTCAAGCGCCTGTAGGCATCGACGACTCGCCGCCGAGCCGCGCCGCATCTTTTGGGTAAGCTATGCCCATCCGTTTTCCAACCCACCGACGGAACGCGCAGCCACGCGTTCCATACGTATGACCAAGGAGCCTCATGGGAGCCGTCCACGTTCGCACGCCCAAGAACTTTGTGCTCGAGGAGCGCCTGGAGCGCTACGCCGATGCGATTGAGACGAGCCCCGAGGCCTATGCCGGAGATTGGCGCGAGGCTTGCGCGCCAGTTGGCAGCAAGCCCTTCGAACACCTTCACCTGGATCTTGGCTGCGGCAAGGGAACGTACCTTGTAGAGCGCGCGGCCCACGAGCCAAACGCCCTCTTTATCGGCATGGACCAGGAGCCCATCTGCATCGCCTATGCCGCGCAGAAAATCTGCGAGCAGGAGCTGTCCAACGCGCTCGTCCTGCCCCGAGGTGCCGCATCGCTGCCGCAGCTGTTTGCCGCAGGCGAGCTCGATGCCATCACCATCAACTTTCCCACGCCGCAGCCCAAGGCCAAATACGCCAAAAAACGACTCGTCCATGTCGACCATCTAATGCTCTATCGCCCGCTCCTTTCAGCCGGCGCCACCGTCACGCTGCGCACCGACAGCAAGCCACTGCGCGACTACGCCCTAGGACAGTTTGCCGCAGCCGGCTACGACACGCTTTGGGTAAGTGACGACGTGCGCCGCGACCATCCCGAGCATCCCGAGACCGAATATGAATGCCGCACGCGCGAGATGGGTGCCGTCGTCTATGGCATTTGCGCCACACCCGGCGCACGGCCCAGCGATGAACAGCTCGCGGCGGGCCGTGCGCAGGAGCAAAGTCTTGCCTGCTACCTGCCCGAAAACCTCGATGAGCTCGCCTATGTACCCCTGGGCATGGAAGAGGCCGTTGAGAACTTTAAAAACCGCGCCCGCAAGGGCAAAAAGCGCCTGCCTCAGGAACGCTAGTACCGCGCGCCCATTTCCTGCATTTTCTCGCGCGCTGGCACCCCGCGCCGCCGCTACGCCATAATAGTTGGCGGACAAACGGCGAGAGAAAGCAACCACATGGCACAGACCACGACAGATACCGCCGCCAGCACCGTCTCCGGCGCCGGCGCCGCCAGCTCATTCTCGGGCGGCACGGGAACCGAAGCCGAGTTCGGCTCGCTCGGCGCGCTCTCCCCCACCTGGTGGGAGCCCGAGGACGGCAGCGAGCCCGAACCATGGCTCACGCCCGATCAGGCCTTTGAGCGCTTCTTTGAATGGACGAGCGATCGCGGCATTGAGCTGTGGGATCACCAAGAAGAGGCTCTCATGGACCTGGCCGCCGGAGATCACGTCATTTTGGGCACGCCGACCGGATCGGGTAAATCGCTCGTCGCGCTGGGCATGCTCTTTATGGGCATGGCACAGGGCAAGCGCTGTTATTACACGGCCCCTATCAAGGCCCTGGTCAGCGAAAAGTTCTTCGATCTGGTACAGGTGCTCGGCCGCGATAACGTCGGTATGATCACAGGCGACACGCATATCAACACCAAGGCGCCCGTCATCTGCTGCACGGCCGAGATCCTTGCCAACGACGCACTGCGTGAGGGCGAAGATGCCGATGTTGGCTGCGTCGCCATGGACGAATTCCACTACTTTGCCGACCCCGATCGCGGTTGGGCCTGGCAGGTGCCGCTGCTCACCCTGCCCCACACACAATTCATGCTCATGAGCGCCACGCTCGGCGATGTCACTGCCATCGCCGCCTCGCTCGAGGAGCACACCGGCGCTGCTTGCGACTTGGTTGTCGACGCCCCGCGTCCCGTTCCGCTGAGCTACGACTATGTGACGACCTCCCTCGAGGGCACGGTCGAGCTCGCCATGCGCCGCGGCGAGGCCCCGCTCTATATCGTGCACTTTAGCCAGGATGCCGCCCTTGCGACGGCGCAGTCGCTCGCCAATTTTGGCATCGCCAGCAAGGAGCAGCGCGAGGCCATTAAGGAAGCCGCCAAGGGCACGAGCTTCTCCACGGCCTTTGGCAAGATTCTCAAGCGCTTGCTCGGATGCGGCGTCGGCGTGCACCATGCTGGCATGTTGCCGCGCTATCGCCTGCTGGTCGAGCGTTTGGCGCAGCAGGGTCTGCTGCCCGTCATCTGCGGTACCGATACGCTCGGCGTCGGCATCAACGTACCCATCCACACCGTGGTGCTCACCGCGCTCACCAAGTTTGACGGCTACAAGATGCGTCGTCTGCGCGCCCGCGAGTTCCATCAGATTGCCGGTCGCGCCGGCCGCTCGGGCTTCGATACCGAGGGCACGGTGATTGCCGAGGCGCCCGAGCACGAGATCGAGAATGCCAAGCTTATGGCCAAGGCGGGCGACGACCCCAAAAAGCTCCGCAAGATTAAAAAGAAAAAGGCCCCCGAGGGCTTTGTCTCCTGGAACAAGCAGACCTTTGAGCGCCTGATCGAGACGCAGCCCGAGACACTCAAGCCGCGCCTGCGCATCACGCACTCCATGGTGATTAGCGTGGTCGAGCAGGGCGGCGATGCCCGTGCCCGCGTGCACGACCTCATCGAGACAAGCCTGCAAACGCCCGAGGAAAAGGCAAAGCTCGAGGTTCGTGCCGACGAGATCTTCGCCACGCTCATCGACTCCGGCGTCGTCGTGCGCACCGAGGTGCCGCCCGCACCCGATGCTCCGGCTGACACCGTGCCGGACATCGACTATGCGCTGACGGTCGACCTGCCCGAGGACTTTGCGCTCGACCAGCCGCTCTCGCCGTTTTTTTTTGCCGCGCTGGAGTTGCTCGATCCCGAGAGCGAGACCTATACCATGGACCTCATCTCGATGGTCGAGGCTACGCTCGAGGACCCCAAGCAGGTATTGCGCGCACAGGAGCGCGCCGCACGCGATCGCGCTATGGCCGAGATGAAGGCCGACGGCATCGAATATGAGGAGCGCTTGGAGCGCATTCAAGACGTCACGTACGAAAAGCCGCTCGAGGATTTGCTCGACGCCGCCTTTGACAAGTACTGCCAGGAAGTACCCTGGGCAAACGACTACCAGCTCTCTCCCAAGAGCGTCCTGCGCGATATGCTGGAAAGCGCGAGCGATTTTAAGGGCTACATTCAAAAGCTCGGCATCGCCCGCTCCGAGGGCATTTTGCTGCGCTACCTGGCAGAAGCCTATCGTTCACTCGACCGCACCGTGCCCATCGAGAAGCGCGACGAGCGCCTGCGCGACATTATCTCGTGGCTGGGCTTTGTGGTGCGCTCGGTCGACTCGAGTCTGGTGGACGAGTGGGAGAACGCCGGCAACCCGGCAGCCCTCGACGCCGCGCCGCCGCAGGGCATCGACGAGGTCGTGGCGGACCGCCGCGGCTGCACGCTGTTGGTGCGCAACGCGCTCTTCCGCCGCGTGACCCTTGCCGCCCGCGAGCACGTGCGCGACCTGGGCGAGCTCGACGACGACTGGGGCATGAGCGAGATCAGCTGGCAAAAGGCGCTCGATGCCTACCATGATCAGCACGAGGAAATCCTCACCGACGGAGACGCCCGCAGCGCCGCGATGTTTTCCATCGATGAGTCCGACGAGAAGACGCTGCACGTATGGCACGTGCACCAGATTTTTGCCGACGAGGACGGCGACCACGATTTTGGCATCATGGGCGATGTCGATCTGGACGCCACACAAGACGGCGGCGAGGTCATTTTCAAAAACTACCGCGTCGGCTTTATCGAGGACCTGCTCGAGGACTAGCCGAACAGAATGGGACGAAACGAAGCGGGGCCGCTGGCAACATCGCCAGCGGCCCCGCTTTTGCACTATCCGCTATACCCTATTCGGCATCCTCGACCTCATACGAATCCGCCTCGGCTGGCGCATCGCTTGTCTCCGGCGCAGCCTCGCGCGCCTCGTCAAACGCCGCCTTCATGGTCTTGTTGCCCCACGTGAGCTTGCGAATGGTAAGATCGTCGGCCTTCTTGTTGGCTAGGCGCAGATTGTTCTCGGAGGACAGCAACGCCTCCTTGGTTTTCTGCAGATGGCTAATCGTCTTGTCGATCTCATCGATTGCCGTTTGGAACTTGCGGCTCGCGATCTCGTAGTTGCGGCCGAAATCGTTCTTGAACTTCTCCATCTTGGCTTCGAAGTTCGTGACATCGATATTCTGCTGCTTGTACTCCGCCAGCTCCTGCTTATAGCGAAGCGAACCCATGGCGGCATTGCGCAGCAGCGTAATGATGGGAATGAAGAACTGCGGGCGGATCACATACATCTTCTCGAAGCGATAGCTCACGTCCACGATTCCCGCGTTGTAAAGCTCGCTCTCGGGCTCGAGCAGCGTGCAGAGCACCGCGTACTCACAGCCTTTCTGGCGACGATCGTGGTCGAGTTTCTTAAAGAAATCCTCGTTTTTATGCTTGGTCGCGGTTTCGTCGTTCTCGTTTTTCATCTCGAACATAATCGAAATGACCTCGTTGCCGCTCGCGTCGCACTCGCGGAAGATAAAGTCGCCCTTGGTACCCTCGGACGCATCGTTATCCTTCTCGAAGTACGCGTTGGGAAATGCCGTCATGCGCAAACGGTTAAACTCGGTCTCGCAGTGCTGCTCGAGCGACTCGCCCACCATCTTGGTGGACAGGCGAACCTTCATGTCCTTAAGACGCTCGATCTCTTCATCCTTGTAGCGAATCAGGTCATCGCTCGCGCGCTTGGCCTGCGCAAGCTCGAGCTCATGTGCCGCCTTGGCCTGCTCTTCGCGCGAATCGCGCACCGCCAGCTCGCTCGTCAGTTTGGCACGCGCCTCATCGCGCTCTCGCTCCGCCGCGGCAACCGCCTCAGACAGGCTCATTTTTGCCATCAGCTCCTGCTCGCGCAGCTGCGCACGCAGACCCTCGGCCTCCTGCTCAGACTGAGCCTTTGCGGCAGAAAACTTCTCCTGCACCTTCGCTTGATAGTCAGCAAGCGTGCGCTCGGCCTCGTTGTGAGCGGCATCGAGCTCACGCTGCGACTCGGCCGCGGCAGCGGCAAGCGCCATCTCCCGTGCCTTGTCCGCCGCGGCAAGCCTGGCCTGCAGCTCGGCAATCTGGGCATCACGTGCGGCTAAATCGTTTTGAGCAGCATTGCGCGCCGAAGCCTCGGCAAGCTTGGCTTCATCATCCTTGCGCCCCAGCTGCGCACGCAAGTTGTCGATTTCGCGCTGGAGCTCGGCGTTCTCTTTCTGAGCGTCGGCACGGGCCTCAACCGCCGCGCGCTGGCTTGCACTCTCGCGCTCTGCGGCAGCGCCCTCGAGCTTGGCACGCAATTCGGCAAGCTCGGCATCACGCTTGGCAACCTCTTGTGCCAGCTCCTGAGCCGCGGCGTTTTTCTGCTCGGCAAGTTGAGCGCTACGCTGAGACTCCACCTCCTGCAGGGCGACCGTCGAACGAGAGCGCTCAAGCTCCAACGCCTGCTCCCCCTCACGCTGGACGGCCTTTACACGCTCATCAAGATCGCGCGAGAACTCGGCATCGCGCACCTGCTTGACGATATCCGCATAACCGGACGCATCGACCTTAAAAACTTCGCCGCAATGCGGGCACTTGATCTCGTTCATAGCAGCTCCTCGATGGACGCAAATTTCAACCTTCTACACTCTACCGCGCCACGCGGACAAATAAGGCGCCGCAGCCATAATGGCAACGGCGCCAGATCCACCGCGAGGGTGCCTATCCCCTTTGTGGTGGCTTGGGTCCTTACAGGTCGCGGTAGTCGATCAGGCGAAGATCAGGTTGAGACTCAAGCCAAGCGCGAAGCTCGGGGTCGATCAGCGCATCGACTTCCTTGGTGCGATCGGTCGTAAGCGAGCTGTTCTCCAAGATAAAACGATCGAGATAGCCCGGATGGCACACAAAGACGACCGTCTCGCCGTCCGCCATCTCGCGAACCGTCTGCATAATCGAATCCTTGGGTTCGTAGCCCGGCTCCATCGAGTGCATCACCATGCGCAGGTCGGTGGCACCGCATCGCACAACCGCCGTGGGGTCGAAGCTCGCCTTCTGTTCCTTAAGGCCCAGTTCCTGAGCAACCGCCGAGATCGCTCGGTTAAGGTTTTTGCTCATGACGGCATGGGCCTCAAAGTAATCGGGTTCGCGGCCCACAATCTCTACAAAGCGATCATGCTGCGCGCGGATCTCGATGCAGGCCTCATCAAAGTCGATCAGTTCTTCGCCGCGCTTAAAATGCTCGCGGAAGGTACGGCTGCTATGGAACTCACCGCTCTCGTTGAGCATACTCGGAATGAGCTCCGGGTCGGCACACGGCTTGCCCAGGCACACGTTGGTATGCTGGCCCACCGCAATGCCGGCGTCCACCACGAGCGACCAGCCACGCTCGGCCTCGGGCATATTGGGCATCAAGCCCGCCGAGCGCACCAGACCCTCATTGATGCTGCGGGCAATCCCCAGGTTAACGGCATACGAATAACCGATATCGTCGGCACGAATGAGCAATTGCTTCATAGCGACTCCAATCTATGCAAGGACCACCACAAAAGGTGCCTGTCCCCTTTGTGATGGTTTGAGGGCTATAGTCCAAAGAAGCCGAGAATCTGGTCGCGGCTTACGGGCTTGTAGTTGTTGGCATCGAGGCCAACGTCGTAGCGAAAGATAGGGCGCTCGCGATCGCGGTTGCGCGCATTGGTGCGGTCTCCCCTGCTGTGGATGTGCCCATGAAGCATAATGGCGCCGCGCGCCTTGCCATTCCAGCTGAGCATGGGGTAATGGCTCATTACCAGGCGATGGCCTTTAGCGTAACCGGGGGCGACCTCCAGATAATCGCGCACCTCATCCCAAATGTGCGGCGCGTCCGGATCTTCCCAATCGCCATCATGGTTACCACGGATGAGCGTCACGTTCTGGCATTCGATGCGCTCGCGCAGGCGCACTGCCTCCGCCATGGGCAAGCGATAGGTAAAGTCTCCCAAGATATAGAGGCGGTCGTCCACAGCCACGCACTCATTGATGGCATCGATGACCTTGCGGTTCATCTCCTCGACCGAATCAAACGGTCGATCCATGTCGCGCAAGATATTCGTATCGCCCAGGTGCAGGTCGGCGGTAAACCACATCATCGTCTCTGTCCTCATTTCGCAACGCGTATAAGACCTGTTTAGTATACAGACGCGGCGATGCGACGGTTACCCAAAGAGCCCGCCGAACAGACCTCGGCGGCGCTTGTCCTGCTTTTTCGAAGCGTCATCCCGCGCCTTCTTGCCCTGCCGCTTCTTACGGTCCTGCTCCAACTCATCGTCATCGAGTAGCATATCCCACTCAAACGGATCGTCTGTCAGATCGAACAGGTCATCGTCATCAAACACGTGCGCCTCCATTACCGATTAGCGAGCATCCACAACATAGTTGAGAAGTCTACGGGCCCGTGCGGACACAAATTCATCCCGTCCGCGTCTTTCAATCGCTTGCCGCAACGCTTGCGCGGCGGAACGCTTACAGCTAAGATAGGGACACGGATGGCACCCGTGGCTGCGGGTCTTGCCAACTCCGATACACGTTTTCATCGTGAGAAGTGGCCGTCTTCGCTTACGCGGGGGCGGCTATTTCATTCGGCCGATAAACAGGCCGAGTTCGATAGCCGCGATCAACAACGCCAATAACGAAATAACATCGCTTACGTTCATACCAAATCCCTTCTAAAGGGAGTTGGCCCATCCGTGCTCCATAGCAGTAGTCTAACGCAAAATGCGGGCAATAGGAACATCTGTTCGTATTGCCCGCACCCTTTTCTAATGCACAAACATGCGCACGAACTTATGCTTCCAGTTTGCATAAGGAGCGTAACGGAATGGCACGTCCAGCCACGTTGCCTTGTTCACGATGCTCTTCTTGTGGCTAAACGTATCGAAGCTCTCGCGTCCATGGTACTGTCCCATACCGCTCGCACCCATGCCGCCAAAGCCCATATGGCTCGTAGCCAGGTGCATGATCGTGTCGTTGACGCAGCCGCCGCCAAAGGGCACGTAGCGCACAAAGCGCTGCTGAACTGCGCGGTCTTGGCTAAAGATATACAGGGCCAGCGGCGTCGGACGATCCGTAATAAACGTCTCGGCCTCGTCTAGGCTCTCAAACGTCAGCACCGGCAAGATGGGGCCGAAAATCTCCTCCTGCATCACGGCGTCATCGGGGGACACGCCGTCCAAAATCGTCGGCTCGATCTTGAGCGAAGCCTCGCGCGCGGCGCCTCCAAGCACGACCTTATCGGGATCGATCAGCCCGCGCACGCGCGCAAAATGCTTGGCGTTGACGATATGCCCGTAATCCTCGTTATCGAGCGGATGCTCTCCAAACATACGGCGGGCCTCCTCCTTGATGAGACCCAGCAGCTCGTCGTGCACGCGCGTATCGACCAGCAGGTAGTCGGGCGCCACGCAGGTCTGCCCCACGTTGAGCCATTTACCAAAGGCGATACGGCGTGCCGCGACCTTCAAGTTAGCCGTCGCATCCACGATGCAGGGACTCTTTCCGCCCAGCTCAAGCGTCACGGGTGTGAGGTTTTTACTTGCACGCTCCATGACGAGCTTGCCGACCGGAACGCTACCGGTAAAGAAGATCTTGTCCCAGCACTCATCGAGCAACGCTTCGTTTTCGGCACGCCCGCCTTCGACGACCGTCACCAAGCGCGGATCAAATGCCTCTTCACAGATTTGCTTGAGCACCGCGCTCGATGCCGGAGCATAGGCACTCGGCTTGATAACCACGGTGTTACCCGCGGCGAGCGCGCCGGCGAGCGGCTCGAGCGTCAGCAAAAACGGGTAGTTCCACGGAGCCATGATGAGCGTGACGCCATAGGGCACGGCTTGCGTTTTGCACACGCTCACGGCGTTAGCGAGGTCGCACGGACGCAGGCGCGGACGACTCCATCGCGCCACATGAGCGATCTGATGTCGAATCTCGGAAAGCGACGTGCCGATCTCGCACATATAGGCCTCGTCATGCGACTTCCCCAAATCGGTCTTGAGCGCATGGGCGATATCGGCCTCGTGGGCCCGCACCGCATCGCGTAAACTCACGAGCGCGCGACGTCGAGCATCGACATCAAACGTGGCGTGCGTCTTAAAGTAGGCGCGCTGATCGCCGACGATGCGCGCAATTTCCTCGGTGTTCATGGACCCTCCTAATTCTCGCCCTCAAACATACCACCTGCAACGACTTCGTACATATGCTCGAGCTCCAAGCGGTCCATTAAAAGCGGAACGGGGTACAGGGGATTGGCCTCGGCATCGGCATGCGCCGCCATCTGCGGAATGTCGGAGCGGCGAATGCCCGAGACATATTTGGGGATTCCCAGGGCCTCGTTCATGCGGTCGACCCAATCGATAAAGGCCTCGGCCGCAAGACTGTCCTGCGCGGTAGCCGGCGCAATGCCCGCCATGCGAGCAAGATCGGCAAGCTTGGGGGCGGCGGCGTCACCATAAGCGCGAAGCATATGCGGCAGGATGATAGCGTTGGCCAAGCCGTGCGGAATCCCGTAACGCCCACCCAAGCTGTGTGCGATGGCGTGAACGTATCCAACATAGGAGCGCGTAAAGGCAACACCCGCCTTATACGCCGCCGAAAGCATATTGCGACGCGCACGCATGTTATCGCCATGCTCATAGGCCTCGAGCAAATTGTCATGGATGAGCTGGACCGCCTGACGCGCCATCTTACGCGTATAGGGCATGGTGCTTCGCCCGATAAAGGCCTCAACGGCATGCGTCAGGGCGTCCATGCCCGTCTGCCCCGTAATGGAAGCGGGCAAGCCGCACGTAAACTCGGGGTCGTGCACCGCAAAGCGCGGGATGAGCACAAAGTCGTTAATAGGGTATTTGTAGTGCGTCTCGTCATCGGTAATTACCGCCGCAAGCGTGATTTCGCTTCCCGTGCCCGCCGTGGTGGGAACGGCGATGAGCAGCGGCAGGCGACGATGAATCCGCAGCAGGCCGCGCATCTTGTTGATGGGCTTGTTTGGCTGCGCAATGCGTGCGCCCACGCCCTTGGCGCAGTCCATGGCTGATCCTCCGCCAAAGCCGATAATGGCCCGGCAGGCACTCTCTCGATACAGGAACGCCGCTTCCTCCACGTTTGAAACCGTGGGGTTTGCACGCGTTTCGGCATAGACCGTAACGCCAATCCCCCTGGATGCGAGCGCCGCCTCGAGCGGTGCCGTGAGCCCCAGACGGGCAATGCCGGGATCCGTCACGATAAGGACCTTCTGGATCGAGCGCTTTTGAAGCACCGCGGGCACATCCTCGGCATGCTCTAAAATGCGCGGCTCGGTATAGGGCAGGATCGGCAATGCAATGCGAAAAACCGTCTGATATGTTCGGCACCAGGCACGACGGGCTAGATGCATAAAGGAAACTCCTTCATTTGTTGATAGGTCAACATTTGCTCGCCCGATTGTACTCAGCAAAGATCGCAGACGGCCTCCCAATCGTTAATCAATCAACATCTTCATATCTCGAAATTGTTTTATTAAAAATCATTCCTAATAGGCTTCACATTTGGTTGCATTTATGGATAATAGAACTCGTCAAGACGCACGTCCGGAGAGGGCCCTTACGGGACCGGACGAGCGCACAATCGCCATCGATCGAAAGGATCGAATCATGAAGTTTGTTTGCCCCGTTTGCGGTTATGTGGAAGAGTTCGACGGCGACCAGCTGCCCGAGGACTTCAAGTGCCCCCAGTGCGGTGTTCCCGGTTCTCGTTTCCTGAAGCAGGAGGAGGGCCAGCTCGAGTGGGCTGCCGAGCACGTCGTGGGCGTCGCCAAGATGGAGGGCGTCTCCGAGGACATCGTTGCCGACCTGCGTGCCAACTTTGAGGGCGAGTGCTCCGAGGTCGGTATGTACCTGGCCATGGCTCGCGTCGCTCATCGCGAGGGCTATCCCGAGATCGGCCTGTACTGGGAGAAGGCTGCCCACGAGGAGGCAGAGCATGCCGCCAAGTTCGCCGAGCTCCTGGGCGAGGTCGTGACCGACTCCACCAAGAAGAACCTCGAAATGCGCGTTGAAGCCGAGAATGGCGCCACCGCCGGCAAGACCGATCTTGCCAAGCGTGCCAAGGCCGCTGGTCTCGATGCCATCCACGACACCGTGCACGAGATGGCTCGCGACGAAGCTCGCCACGGCAAGGCTTTCGCTGGCCTGCTCAAGCGCTACTTTGGCTAAGCCAACTGCCTGAGACATAACCTCTAGCTCGATGAGGCCCGGACCGCATGGTTCGGGCCTTCTTCGTGGGCTTATTGCAGCTGCTCTTGAAGAACACTGAGCGACTGAGGGCTCAGGTCGTCGTATTGTATGAGGACGCGAGATGGAGCGTTCTTAGTCGATGCCCGATCAGCCGTCCACAGGCAATCGGCGATGTTGACATAGGAAATACGAGCGTCAGCGAGAGCCTTCGCGAAACTCTCCCCCGCCTTGTCCTCGGCCAGGGCAACAGTGCAGTAAAGGCCCGCGTCTGCATGCTCGATCGAGACCTCCCCTGCCGGAAACGCTTTCCGTACAAGCGCTGCCAGGCCATCGCGTGTCTCGCGAGCACGCACGCGCACGCGGTTCACATGCCGCTCGTAATCACCCGATTCCAGCAAGCGCGCTAAAGCGACCTGGTCAACAGAGCTCACCGACGAAGCGTAAAAACCAAGGTCGCGCCCAAACCGTTCCATCAGCTCATCGGGCAACACCATGTACGCCAAACGCAACGCCGATGAAAGGCTCTTCGAAAACGTGTTGGTATAGATGACCGATTGAGCGGCATCGATCGACGCGAGCGCGGGAATCGGCTTGCCGGCAAGGCGAAACTCACAATCAAAGTCGTCTTCGATGAGATACCGACCCGGCCGCTCGGCGGCCCAGCTCAGCAACGCATAGCGACGTGCAATGCTCGTCACAAGACCGGTCGGATACTGATGAGACGGCATCAGATGAAGGACATCGGTCCCGGTTTTCTGCAGCGCGCTCAAGTCCACGCCCTCAGCATCCAACGGGGCATGCCGCACTTCGCAACCCATGGCCTGATAGATGCGCGTCAAGCGCAAATAGCCTGGATCCTCGACGGCATACACCTTGTCCGCGCCAAGCAACTGAACCAACATGGTATCGAGCAGCTGGGCGCCCGCACCGATAACGATATTGTCGGGATTGACATTCATGCCCCTTGTCCCGCGCAGATGGTGCGCAATCGCACGTCGCAGTCGAGCGGTGCCCTGCGCCGGTGCGGGCGAAAAGATTTCACGCTCATCTTCGGACGTCAGCGTCGCCCGTAGCGCACTTTGCCAAAGCCGCGCCGCCTCCAAAGCGGAAGGAGAAAGCGCATCAAATCGCTCGATCTGTCCGTTGACATCATGCGCGCTGGGACCAACAGGGACGGCATCTCGGTCGATATCCCCCGCAGCCAAAGCCAAAACCGGCGCATCCGGAAGCTCGCACGCGTAGTAGCCACGACGCGGCATTGAGCAAATATAACCCTCGGCAAGCAACTGGCTATATGCATTCTCGATGGTAATGACACTGATACCCAGATGACTCGCAAAGGCGCGCTTAGACGGCAGATGCTCCCCTGCCGCAATGCGCCCGGCAACAATATCATCGCGAATTTGCTGGTAAACATACTCATAAAGCGATGCTTCGCCGCGATTTTCCAAATTGTAGTCAAGCATGGGTCTATCACCTGACCTTATCGAATCATTCAATCTGGCATTAGTCTGACCTTGTTATTATCTCGAAAACTGAGTATTTCGCCAAACCCAGCTCCCCGATAGGATGTTCCGTCAAGCAATGTACATGCCAACCAAGGGAGCAACCATGGCAGAACAGACCAGCAAGGCCGATCGCGTCAAACTCAATCGCGAGCTCGCGCAGATGCTCAAGGGCGGCGTCATCATGGACGTCACCACACCCGAGCAGGCGCGCATCGCCGAGGAGGCGGGTGCCTGCGCCGTCATGGCACTCGAGCGCATCCCGGCCGATATCCGTGCCGCAGGCGGCGTCTCGCGCATGAGCGACCCCAAGATGATCAAGGGCATCCAGGAGGCCGTCTCCATCCCCGTTATGGCCAAGTGCCGCATCGGCCACATTGTCGAGGCGCAGATCCTGCAGGCCATCGAAATCGACTACATCGACGAATCCGAGGTCCTCTCCCCCGCCGATGATGTCTATCACATCGACAAGACCCAGTTTGACGTGCCGTTTGTCTGCGGCGCCCGCGATCTGGGCGAGGCGTTGCGCCGTGTTGCCGAGGGCGCCACGATGATTCGCACCAAGGGCGAGCCGGGCACGGGCGACGTCGTTCAGGCCGTGCGCCATATGCGCAAGATCCAAAAGCAGATCCGCGACGTTGTTGCTCTGCGCGACGACGAGCTCTTTGAGGCAGCCAAGCAGCTGCAGGTTCCGGTCGAGCTGGTGCGCGGGGTCCATGCCACGGGCAAGCTCCCCGTCGTAAACTTTGCCGCCGGCGGAGTCGCGACCCCCGCCGACGCCGCGCTGATGATGCAGCTGGGCGCCGAGGGCGTCTTTGTTGGCTCGGGCATCTTTAAGAGCGGCGACCCCGCCAAGCGCGCCGCCGCCATCGTCAAGGCCGTGGCAAACTTCACCGACGCCAAGCTCATCGCCGAGCTTTCGGAGGACCTGGGCGAGGCCATGGTGGGCATCAACGCCGACGAAATCGAGATCATCATGGAGGAGCGCGGGCGCTAGTCCAGCAGAAAGGATCGCACATGAGCGATTATGCAGACCAAACGGTCGCCGTGCTGGCGGTCCAGGGCGCTTTTGCCGAGCACGAGGCAAGACTGTCCGAGCTGGGCGCACGTTGTATCGAGCTGAGGCAGGCGGCCGATTTGCAGCAGAACTTTGACCGCCTGGTCCTCCCCGGCGGCGAGTCCACCGTTCAGGGCAAGTTACTTGCCGAGCTTGGTATGCTCGATGAGCTTCGCACCCGCATTGTTGAGGGCATGCCCGTCCTGGGCACCTGCGCCGGCTTGATTCTGTTGGCGCGCGATCTTGCCGCCCATGACGATAAGGGCACGCCGCGTTTGGCAACCATGGATGTGCTCGTTGAGCGCAATGCTTACGGCAGACAGCTCGGCAGCTTTCGCACCAAGGGGCAGGTAGGCGGTATCGACGGTGAGGTGCCGCTGACGTTTATCCGCGCGCCCCGCATCGTCGAAGTGCACGGCGACACTGAGGCCCTAGCCGAAGTCGACGGTCGCATCGTCGCCGCCCGCCACGGCAACCAGCTCGGCGTCACCTTCCACCCCGAGCTCGACGAAGACACCCGCCTCCACGAACTGTTCCTGCAAATGTAGGTAGAACAAAAACGAGAGTGGATAATCTCCCACTTTGAGCTTGAATGCAGACTCAAACCGGGAGATTATCCACTCTCATGCCATGTAGTCGTTGGGGACGTTCTTAAACGACTAGTCAAACAAGAACGTCCCCAACGACTACATCGCGATAGACGGCCACGTTTGCCCAGATAATACCGACCAAAATAAACCTGTCCCTTTTTGGCAGGTTTGAATCAAGGCAACGCCGATGTTTTGGCACCGACAGACACTATGACCCAATCCGAGGGCACTAAAAAGATAGGAGCCCCCGCTCGTGACCGCGGGTCGGGGCTGCGACAATGATGTTGAAGTGCCATAGGCGCAGCCGCGCCGCAACGAGGTTGGGAGGCTCCCATGCCAA
>JAXJBU010000023.1:0-45234 GCA_036302865.1 Collinsella sp.
AGCCCGCGGGCAGGCCGGCCCCGACAGAGGGGAGGCGCCGCGCGCTCGGGCGGCGCGCCGGGGAGATAGTGGACGAGATAGTCGAGAGGCGCGGCCTCAAGAAGGAGTAACATCGGGACTTGCAGCGACGGACCTCAGGACACTCTTACACCACGTCTGCGCGCGCGACCCACTCCGCCGCCTCAATCACGTGTTTGGCGAGAATCGCGGTAGTCACAGCCCCCACGCCACCCGGCACGGGAGTAATTGCGCCAACAATCGGCTCCGCAGCATCAAAATCGACGTCGCCGACCAGCTTGCCGGCGGCCTCGTCCCAGTTAATGCCCACATCAATGATCGTCTGGCCCTCGCGAACCGCATCCGCGCCAATCGTGCGCGCACGTCCAACCGCGGCAACAATAATGTCGGCAGAACGGCACTCGGCAGCCAAGTCGCGCGTATGCGTATGGCACGTCGTCACTGTGGCATTGCGAGCCGTAAGCATGGCGGCAACGGGACGGCCAATCACCAGCGATCGACCGACGACCGCGACCTTGGCCCCATCCAGCTCAACGCCGTAATGGTCCAGCAACGCCAGCACGGCCTCGGCCGTGCAAGGGGCAAAACCCTCGCCACGCCCCGAAAGCGTGGTAAGCAGCGAGGCCGGCGTCATGGAGTCAACATCCTTGGCAGGATCGAGTGCCGCGGCAACTGCATCCTCGTCAAGCCCAGCGGGCAACGGACGAAACAGTAGACAGCCGTGAACAGTCGAATCGGCATTGATGCCCTCAATAGCCGCCAGCAGCTCATCCTGCGAAACATCGGAGGGAAGCAATACGCGGCGAGCCTCAATGCCAACCTTCTCGCAGCGCTTGAGGGCACCGCGCTCGTAGGATAGATCGTCCTCGCGCTCGCCCACACGAACGATGACCAGCGTCGGAACAACGCCGCGCTTGCGCAGAACAGCACAACGCGCGGCAAGCTCCTCAGTCAACGCGCGGGCGACGGGAGCGCCCTTCAACAGCTCAGCCATGGCTATCCCCTCTTCCTTGCGGCGTCAGCAGCGCGGCGCGCCAGCGCATCGGCGCGCGGCAGCCACGTATCGAGCAGATCGTCGCACGCCACCTCGAGCTCCTCGGCGCGGGCACGGTCCTTCATAGACGTGGTGTTCGCAAAGAGCGTCAAGCTCGCGCCCTGCATAGCGGCGCGGCAGAACACGGCGCCGCATGCCACGTCGGACAGCAGCTGTCGGGAGCCCTTGTCCGCCATGTCCTCGAGCAGCGCCAGCGCGCGGCCGCAGGCGTCCATAATGCGGTACGGCGGCATGGCGGCCACGTGCAACGCGTCCTGAATCGCCGCAGGTCGAGCCGGGTCCTCACGCGGAATACCATACGCCGCGGACACCTGTCCGTAGGCACGAACGTCCTCGGCAACCAGACCCACAAGCTCCTGAGCCAGCTCGTCTGCCTGGGCAAACGCGTGCGTCAGATCGTCCGCGCGATCGGCAAGCGCGGGGTTCGTCGCGCCATAGCGAGCAACCATCCCGCACAGCGAGGCACCCAGTGCTCCCACAAACGCGCTGGCGCTGCCGCCGCCGGGAACCGGCTCGCGTGCAGCCAACGCCTCGGCAAAACCGCGACAGGTTTTATCCATCATCTCTTGGCTCATCGAAACACCTCTGCCCACCGCGCCGGCCACCACGGACCGCACGCATAATAAAAAATGGGACAACGACGCCAGGAAGCGGTTGTCCCATTCATCGATCTTGTCCAAGTCAGTCTAGCCCATAAGACAAAGGCTGTCAGGAGCTCTGGCTATCGGCGTTTCCGATTGCCGGCTATAGGCACGGGCGCCTAGTCCACCTGAAACGTCGGCAGCAGCGTGTCGATAATCTTCGACCCCATGTCGCGGTTTGCAGTCGAGTACTCCAAATGCGCCGTGGCAATCGTCGAATCCGTGACGATCGTCTTTTCGTAAATGATCGTATCGTCCTCACACCACGAGACCACGTACCAGTTGTCGCCCTCTGCGGTATAGAGGTCGGCCTTGCCCGAGGTGTCCGCGTCGACGAACATCTCGTGTGCGGTTTCTTCGTTAATGTTGACGTAGCCAAACAGGCTGATCACAAAACCCGTCTCCGGATCCTCGTACCTTGTGCTGCTGCCGCTGGGAGTATCTTCCATCTCAAAGCGATTGGGAATCGACATGCTATAAGGATGCATGTCGTTCGTGTACGTATGCACGTCGGTTAGGTAATCGTCCGAATCGCCCGAGCCGTAGTATGCCGACTCGTCCTCGGGAACGGCCTCGTCATCCGATGACGAAGACTCTTTGTCCTTGGACTTGTCGCTCTTCTTCTTGGCAGAAGAATCTTTCTCGTCCGAAGACCCGGTATCGATCACCGAAATCTGCGTGCCGGAGCTCTTTGACCCGTTGAGCACCGTAAGCGCAAACACCGTGCCGCCCCCGAGGAGTACCACAGCGGCACATGCCACAGCAATGATGATCGGTGCCTTGCTCTTGGGCTTTTGAGGCGCGGGCGCGACCGGCGGCATCGACTGGGTCAGGCCCGGGGCAGAGGAAGGACCAGCGCCCGTAGGCGTCGGCACGGAGCCGCCCGCAAGCGAAGCCCCACAGTGCGTACAAAACGTCGATCCATCGGGCACTTGCTGTCCGCATTTTCGACAGAACATCGTTCGACCTTTCGTGGTTTAGCTTTTGTCACAGCCAAGTCTAAAACCTTAAGCCGGCATCGCTGTTGCGCAACATTGGGAGAATCAACCAAACCGCACGCTTGCCCAGCGCCAGGCCCACCTTGCGGCAAGCCCGCACACGCAAACATGGGACATATGGCCCACCTTTCGAGACTCCCGGGTAGCACAAGCTGGGGCATATCTATAAGTAAGGAACCCGTTGGGGCACGGCCGCGCAACGGCCACAAGCGATGAACGGAGGCATAAGCCGCGCAGTACACAGAGACATCCGCCGCCAGCGCAATCAGTACCCCAACAGCGTGCGGCGCCGTGATGTCATCGGCAGACAAGGAGGACGCCACCATGAAGAAAAAGACCCTATCGATCCTTTCCCTGTGCATCGCCCTCTTTGCCGCACTCGCCCTTGTCGGCTGCGGCGGGAACGCATCGGGCGGAGGCGGCAGCACCTCAAAGAGCGAAGGCAAGGAAAAGGCCCCCGTCGCCGAAAAGACTGACTTTATCTGGTTTAAGGTCGAGATGCCCGAGAGCGTTGGCGTAAGCGACTCCGCTGGCAAGAATGCCGACAGGGTCCAGCTCACCTTCCCCGAAGACGAGAACGGTTCGGCCGATCGCTTTATCCCCGTTTGGAAAAAAGCGCTGACGGCAGAGGAATCCCACGCCGACCAGGCAGAAAAGAAAGGTGATACGTTCCAGTGGAAGGATGGCGGGTCCGTCGAGTATAACGGCAGGACGTGGCTCGTCGGAACGTACGAGGACAACAGCGGCGTCTCAACCCTCCTCTTTACCGACGTTGAGCCGGGAAGCGTCTACGTCCTCATCTCGAACTTCGATCTGCATAAGAAAGAAGCCGAGGCGCTCCTCAACTCCATCGAGTTTCCCGATGACATGGCGAAGGCAGTTGCCGAGGCACGTGAAGTCGAGATTTCCAGCATCGAGATCAAGCATTAGGGGCTCGCACGCAGCATCGCATGCGCAGTCATTAAATGATCGGACGCCCAGCCAGGGGAGGATTGGATCGGCCGGCCCTCCCCTCTTTTACGCCCGGGCATATTGCCACTTGTCGGCGCAAATCCGGCCCCCAGAATGGGACACATGGCCCACCCTAGCGAGCCGTCCGCGCGTACAGTAAAGGCAGGTAATCCATGGGCGGTTACAGATCGAGGAGGACACGACCATGAAAAAGAAGGCCTTTGCGATTCTCACCCTCTGCATCAGTCTCTTTGCCGCAGTTGCCCTGGTGGGCTGCGGTGGCAGCGGCGGCGCTACCGGAAGTGGCGGTGGCGGCGGAGCAGAAAAACCAGCCGTGGATATGAGGACCGACTTCATTTGGTTTAAGGTCGAGGTCCCCGAGGGCGTCGAGATCACCGACGCTGCCGGCGACACGGCCGATAGGGCCCAGTTTAAGTTCACCGAGAGCGAGCATGCCAGCGACCGCTTCATCCCCGTCTTCGATCCTGACAAGAACGCCGATGAACTGTTTGACTACGAGGCAAAGTGGAAGGCCAACTCCGGATGGACCGAGAGCGATCCCGTTAAGTACAACGGCAAGACCTGGCGCAGCGCCTACTTTACGCACTCGGGCGGCGTGACGACCGAGTACTTCACTGACGTTGACGGCGGCAGTGTGTACGTACGTATCGACAATGTCGAGGAGCACAAGGACGCCGTCGAGACCATGATGAAGTCTCTGGAATTTACCGATGATATCGCCGAGGCAAAGACCAAGGCCATGGATGTTAAGCTCGAGGATATCGAGATCAAGCGCTAAGCGACTCGCGAGCGCAACGGAAAACACGAGTGCGGCGCTAACAAGCGGCGGTGCCCCAGCGCTTCGTACCCAGGGAGGGCCGGTAAACCGACCCCCCCCCTTTCTTATGCCGGTAGCCGACGAACGCAGGATGCCGGGCTCCAAAACCATCCCAGACGTGATAACAGCACAAATAGACAAGTGCCCCAACACGTCCGCCCGCCGATTTATAGCGCCGCGCAGGCAATTTAAACCGGCGTCTTTAAACATCTGGGCAGTATAGTGACCAAAACAAGTGCATAACCGCACCCTGCGAACGGAGGAGATATGACCGAACACCATGCCATCAGCCGCCGAGCGTTTACGCTGGGCCTAGGGCTTGCGGCGTTGTCACCACTTGCAAGCCTGCCTGAAACCGCAGCGCCGGGCATTCCCCTGCGAACGGCATTTGCAGACAACACACCCGCACCGTCGGACAGCCTCGACAATTTCGTCATTCGCCTTCGCCCCGCGGGCTATTTTCGCACCGCGAGCGTCAACCAAGACGGCAACGTTCGCGGCAACGTCTGCCACCTGTTTAACGACGGCACGTCCAGCAAGCTCATCCTTGAGAACGTAACGACCAAGAATGACGATACAAACTGGTATGCTATCCGCACCTTGCTCAATTTCGAAGAGCATAAAAAGACGGGCTACAGCATTTGGTCGGTCGATGGCGACTCGGACAAAGACGGAAAGGTCATCCACGTATGGAGCGGCGAGTATGACAACAAGCCCAGCCGCGCTTTTGCGTTTGAACGCCAGTCAAACGGAACCTATATCATCCGAGACCGCACAAACGAGAAAAAAGACATTAATTACCTGGCCATAGAAAAGGACGGCAAAGACCAGGACAACAACAAGATCTGCCATAAGAGGAAGAGCATTCCGTGGGAGCTCGAACTTGTCGGTTACGACATGGGCAAGACCAATACCACGGTTAGCAGTATCGACTGGACCACGTATAGCAGCTACGTCGACGGGCCCTGTTGGATGAAATACGTCGACAACAACAAGTTCCTCGACGAACTGAGCATCCCGGGCACGCACGATTCGGGCACCTGCAGCGTGGACAACGACACCGAGCCCCAATCCTCCCAAGCAAAATGCCAGCAGGATTACATCCCCACGCAGCTGCTCGAAGGCGTTCGCTATTTTGATATTCGACTCGGAAAGGGTGAGAACCCCGGCATCGACCACGGAGCTTGTTACCTGCTCAAAAAAGACGGGAACTTTATGCATCTCTCCGATGTCATCGGGTACTTCAATACGTTTTTGAGCGAAAACCCGACAGAAGCGCTCATCATGCTCGTGTCGCGGGGCAATGGCGAGGCTACCGACGAAAGCCTCACGACGGCTTTGGGCAAGGTTTTTGATGAGAACCCCGACCTGTTCTACACATCGAGCCGCATCCCCACGCTGGGCGAGGTGCGCGGAAAGATCGTCCTGCTGCGTCGGTTTGGGCTCGCCGGCAACAGCGTAAGCAGCCACACATGGGGCCTCGACCTCACCCAATGGGACGACAAAATCGCAGCACACACCGACAGCACCTCTATGTGTCTCGTTCGAGACGAGCGGGGCTTTGAAGCCGTGGGGAAAACGGGTGACGAAGAGCCCTATTGCACCAAGGTATACGCCCAGGACCAATACGAATTCACAGGAACCGACAAAATCGGCTGGGTCGATATGGCGCTGCAGGAGACAACCAAGCTCGCCCGCATCATGGTGGACGTCGAGGACAATGACGGGGCCAAGGTAAAGGTCCTGGAGCACAGCTGGTGTATCAACTACACCAGCTGCACGAACTACAAGCAAGGAAGCAATCCTTTTACCGCAGCACGAGTGGTCAACGAGCATCTATACAAGAGCCAGTATATAAACAGCACCGGAAATGAGAGCACAAAGGAGGACTGCCTCAAGCACATTGGCATCATTGCGTCCGACTTTGTTGATGCGGCACTGGCCCGAAGCATCTACCAGCGCAATTACGATGCGAAGCACAAGCAGACCGTTTCGTACTACCTCCCGACCCGTATACGCATGACATACGGCGACTCGTTGAGCGATGCCTCACTCCAGGATGGAAAGACCGTTGGCGAGGGTCGTTTCCGCCTTGTCGACAGCAGCAACGTACTCAGCGTGACGGCTTCGGGCAACACGTTTGCCATCGAATACGTGGATGTCGACGCCTTGGGCAACGAGACCGTTACGGGGCTGCAGGGATCCGTGCCCATCGATATCGATCCGCGCGCACTGACACCCCACTTTGAGGGGCTCGAAGGCCTTAAGGCCGGCGAAGACGTGCGCGCCAAGATTGCGGCATCACTCGAGGGCAAGCTCGAAACCGATGCCTGCACGGCCCAGCTCGAGTTTGCGCACGGCGCGGACGGCGCTCCGGGCACGGCAATGGTCGAGGGCGAGGCATTTACCGCGGGAACGTACTGGGTGCGCGCGAACGGTCTTTTGGGCGACGCGGCGCAAAACTACAAGCTTGCTAATGACGGAGCCGCGAGCTTTACCGTAGCGGCCTCGAGCAGTGCAGGCGGCACCGGCACCGACGGTGGCACGGGTTCCAACGCAGGCAGCGCTGATAAGAACGGTAAGGGCAACAAGGGCAAGAACTCGGGCGGAAAACTCGCCGACACGGGCGACGGCTCCGGCATTGCCGCCGGGCTCGCCGCTGCCGCCGTGGCGACGACGGTCGCCGGCGCAGCAATGCTTGCAAATGACCGCGAAGACAACGGAGACGTTGACGATTAGGCCAGCCGGCCCTTTTGGACACATCGATTTAATGAGGGGCGCAGGACACCGTTCTGTGCCCCCGATTTTTACCTTGGCCCGAACGCCGCCATGGGCTACATCACCATGTTCAGCGCGTTAACAAACTCCTGGGCCTTCGCACGGCTGCTCAGGCTAAAGACACAGGCAGTCAACAGCCTGTTACGTAGGAAAACGTCGCGGCCCTTGATCCTGTTGACCCCCGTGATGTCCTTAAGATAGACAATCTCGGTGTGCTTGCCACCAAACGTACCCTTCTTGAGCACCTCAATACGGTTAGGGTAGATCTTGACGTCTTTAAACCTACCCGAACCTTTGTCCTGGAATAGCAGCGTGTTGTTGTCCATACGCGTCACTCCCGTGGGGTTCGCTAAAACTGCCTCTATGGTCACATTTTAGTCACTTCGGGAATCCTGCACGAAGGCGCTAGGCGACATTGAAATTCGAGTCCGCGCGAGGCTTTAAGATGGACATGATTAGCTGCATCGATGCAACTGGCAATGCTTCTAGGAGTACGCCTCGTATTATTTGCCATTAAAGGAGGTCTTACATGGTTTACGTATGGGAATTCGAGTTCTTTGATTCGGACGGTGTTGTCGACGCTGTGCCATGTGGCTCGCTGGGCGGAGGTGGAACGTTCGGATCCGACCTAAACGACGCTGTCGAAAGTGCCGCTGATTTTCTCGCATGCATGGTCGATGACCACCTAATGGGCGGCGTTGACCTGCTTGCGCCGGACTTTGGCCACGAGCCGCAGCACGGTGGCAAGATTATCTCCGTGGCCGTCAGTCGCAAACTCAACGATATCCCCGCCGTCACCGCAGTGGACGCCGCGCGCATGCTTGGCGTTAGCTCGGCAAGAGTATCGCAACTGATAAATGCTGGACTGTTGGATTCATGGAAGGATGGCACCAAGCGCATGGTGTCCAAAGCTTCCATCGAGGCACGACTCGCCGACGCTCCAAAGGCAGAACGTCCAAAAGAGGTCCCTATTGCTGTATGAGACGAGACTACTACGCACCTTTATTACACACGATGTTTTCAGCCTGGTATAAACAAGTTCAATAATAGAATGCAAATCCAACCATCGTGTCTGATTACGAAAGGATTTTTGCCTTTTCTGCAGCAAACTCTTCCTCGGTAAGTACTCCACTATCACGCAGCGTTGCAAGCCTCTCAAGCCTTGCAACTACATCGCCACTATCCGCCAGCGTCTCAATAGTCTATGAAACCTGTGGATACCGCTCGAGCTCCTTCGATAGGGCATCGACTATCTCGGCAATATTCTTTGCATTTTTGTCCCCGTTTAGTACGTTTGTCCGGACCTTAGATAACGAGTTGACAGTAACGCCAGATCCGCCTTCAACTGGAACAACCGAAATACTGATATTTTCGCCCCAGGACCAAAGGCTCATACCAATCTCGGCTGCAACTGTTCTTGTTGTGGGCGATGCACTATCAACTTTTACTTTAGGCAGCTTTTCCATAGCTGTCTTCAAGGCATTAAACGTGTCGTCAGGAGAATACGGTACCTGAAGCTGAAGCTGCTGATCCGCAAAACCCATAATCTGGCCTCCGCTTCTTACAAGATTAAGGCTATCGGAAATGGTAGCACGTTCCCAGCAGTTTTAAATTCGTCTCATGACCTTGCGATGCAGCCCGACACCCCGGAACCACTCCCCTACTTCCCAAAGATCGCAGCGAACAAGCCCTTGCGTTTGGGCTTTTCTTCTCGGTAGGAACCCTCGACGGCGGCTGCGACCTGACGCGGTTGCTCGCCGTCTCCACAGCGCACGATCTGGTATAGGAACGGCGATTTAACGTATTTGACCTCGAGGGGCGTGGCGTGCACGGTGCTCTCGCCGGACAGATGCAGGCTCGGGTTGAGTGGCGCCACGATATGCGTTTCGCGCTTGTCGCTAAACACCACCGCGACCGCGCGGCCCGTCTGGCCGTTTACGGCAATGCGCACCTGCTCGCCATCGCGGCCGTCTGTCGCCGGACGATCGACAAAGTAGACCGGCACCATCACCAGGCCGTCCTTATGTTTGCGGGCCTTGCGCGCCCACATGCGAATGCTCTTTTTATTGAGCCCCAGTACAGCCTCGGCGTCGTTGCCCGCAACGTCGAGCGCCAACTTATCAATGACCACCTGGTCCTTGGTAGACGCATCGACTGAGACAACGCGAAAGTCACCTTCCTGCATGGCGGGATCGAACGGACCGACCTTGGCAAAGTCCCACGGCTCCAAAATGCCCATGAGGCGAACGTCCAGGTAGTTTGCCCTGGGGTATGCCCAGTCGAGCACCTCGTAGTACACCAAGGCCTCCTTGCTCAGGCCCTTGCCCGGAAAGCTCGCCATCATACGCAGGTCCGCCAGCGCCATGGGGAAATAGAAGAGCATCATGTCGTTTTGGATCGCGTCTTCCACGTCGTGCCCGGCAAAGGCATCCGGGTACTGGCGCACCAGCTGCAGCGCGTTGGCACGTGCCTGCTGCGGCGAGATTTCGCAGGGAATACCCTGCTCCGGCACATACTCCGCACCCACGCCCATGGTCAGACGTTTGCTAAACGTACCGGGCTTGAGCAGGTCGGCAATGCCGATCTTGTTGCCGCAGAACGGGCACTCAAACACACGCTGCGTTGACTCGCCCTCAAAGGACGCTCCGCAGAAGGGGCAAGGAATGCTCACATGCGTGGCCTCTTGGAACTCCTGCGCCGTGCCGCGATCCTCCCACAGCAGATGTTCCAGGACCGACTGATTGCGCCAGTGCGAATTGAAGAAATACCAGTCCGGGTCCTCCGGGCGCTCGAGTTGCGACACATGCGTGAGCTTGAGCAATCCATCCACCACCGTCAACGGCGTATGACGAATGCCCAAAGCGCTCTTGGGCTCTCCGGCGTCCGCCTGCCATGGGATGACCGTGCCGCAATAGGCGCACTCAAAGCTGCGTTTAGCTTGGTGTGAGTACATAGGGCCGCCGCAGTTTTGGCATTTAATGGCAAACATCTCGTCCATGGATACATCCTCCTTTGCGCAGGGGCTGTCGACATTAAGTATGTCGAGCAAACAGGCACATGCCCATACCCATGTGGCCCAAAATGGACCACCCAGGCAGACGAGAAGGCTCGCTCGTTAGCACAGGCAGACCATTGCTGCATTTTCTGAGCATCGGTGCACAGCGCCTCCGCGCGAGCTACACTATCCCCTTAAACATGACTGTGAGGACGACCGCTATGCTATTTGTAAATCAGCTGGTACATACGCTTGTTCCCGGCAGCGAGGGCGAGCCGGTCGATACCTCCTGCCGCACCAACGCGGGCTTCGCCGCAAGCCTCATCTGCATTGGCCTCAACATCACTCTGTGCCTGGCCAAGGGCATCGCGGGCCTGCTCGCCGGCTCTGTCTCGCTCATCGCCGACGCCTTCAACAACCTCTCCGACGCCTCGAGCAACATCGTGAGCCTGCTCGGGTTCCGCCTTGCCAGCCGCCCGGCAGACGAAGGCCACCCCTATGGCCACGGCCGCTACGAGTACCTAGCCGGTCTGTTCGTCGCCGTCCTGGTTTGCGCCGTCGGCATCAACCTGATCCTCGAGTCGGTCACCAAGATCATCAAGCCCTCCCCCACCGCCTACACGCTGGTCTCCCTAGCCACTCTCGTCTTGTCCATGCTCGTCAAATTCTGGATGGCCGCATTCAACCGCGTGCTGGGCAACCGTATCGATTCCGAAACACTCATTGCCACAGCACAGGACTCCAAAAACGACGTCATCACCTCGGGCTCGGTCTTGGCGGCGGCACTTATTTCGCAGACGACCGGCTTTGACCTCGATGGCTGGGCAGGCCTGGGTGTGGGCATCTTCATCTGCATCAGCGGCATGGGCCTAGTGCGCGACGCCATCAGCCCGTTGCTGGGACAAGCGCCCGACCCCAAGCTCGTCCAGGCAATCCGCGACAAGATCATGTCGTATCCGCAGGTCCTAGGCACCCACGACCTGATGGTGCACGACTACGGCCCCGGTCGTCAGTTTGCCAGCGCCCACGTGGAGATGCCCGGCGAGGGCGATGCGTTTGAGCACCACGAGATCCTGGACACCATCGAGCACGATATCAAACGGCAGATGGGCATCGGTATCACGCTGCACTGCGACCCCATCGCCACCACCGGCGACGACCTGCGCGGCTGGGTCAAGCGCGGCGTCATGCAGATCGACCCCGCGCTCTCCATCCACGACCTGCACGAGCACGACGGCTTTGTGTCATTTGACCTGGTGCGTCCCGACGGCTTTGACATATCCGACGAGGAGCTGCTGGAGCTCGTCACGCGCATCGTGCACGAGCGCAGGCCCGATGCCTCGTGCGTCGTTACGTTTGACTCGGGCTTTAGCTCGCCCGACCGTCCAGCCGAGCAGCTGTAACCGACAGCAAAACGGGACGTAGGACCGCCGACCAACGCGCCTATGCGCCCGGTCACGCGATCCTGCGTCCCGTTTTTGTTTGCACTGCTAAGGCTCTAGCCGCTCGGCCGCTAGTTTCCCTGCGCGCCCGAAATGCCGTTTTGCAGGGCATCCCAGGCGTTCGTTGCCATATCACCCAGGTTCTGAGCGGTGTCGCCCAGGTTCTGGGCATTGTCGCCCAGCTCTTGCGCCTTGTCTCCCAATTCCTGTGCCTTGTTGCTCAAGTCCTCCAGCGTATTGGAGCTCGAGCTGTCGGTACCGCTTTGGCCGTCGGACGAGTTGCCCGAGCTGTTCTTGTGCGTGAGTTGAATTTCGAGGTTGCCGTTGTCGTTATAGTAGGCAGAAGTAACGACCCAGTTGGCATCGACGACGGGCGTTGAGCCGTCATCGGTCAGGACCACGGCATTCGAAAGATCGGCGCCGCGCGACTTGAGGAGCTTCTTGGCGTTGGACCAGTACTGCCCCGGGATGTCGCTCAGGTCGACGGTGCTAGACGAGGCGGACTCGGTTTGCTCGGCAGTGGTATCGGCCGTTGAACTCCCTCGCTTGTTGAGCATGCCCGACACGATGGCAAACACAACCGACAGCGCAAAGAAAATCGCCAGCACGATGAGGATCTTCTTAATCACGCTCGACGAACGCGACGGCGTCTCTTCCTCGTCCTCGCCATATTGCGGAATCGACTTGGGGTACTCGCGATACGGCTCGCGCGACTCGTAGCGAGGCTGCGCCGTGCGAGGCATATACGTCGTCTGCTGAGGCTGCGGAATGGGATTCTGCGGCAGGTCATCATAGGGATTCGGCGTCGAGGCGGCATAAGAATCCTGCGGCGCGTAATCAAACGGGTCTGCCGCCGCGTTGCCATAGGGGCTTTGCAAAGATGCAGCGTAAGGGTCCTGCGCCGCGTCGCCATAGCCCATAACTCGTGTGGGCTCGGCAGAAGGCTGCGTCGCGGCGGGGTCGACATAACCGGGGTTGGGAACAACGCGGGTCGCATCGGCGCTATCGCCAGCCTGCGCGGAACCGCAGCCGCCCATCACGGTTGTCTTGTCCTGATCCATGCAACGATTCCTTTCCGTCGCCTGTAAGCATCAAGTTATCCATGCATTCTACCAGCGCAAAAGCCTATGATGGGCAGAGTCCGTCGGTATCTACAAGACATGCGCGGGCCTAAGGATCAAAAAGCCCCGCCGGGCCTTGGTAGGCGCGACGGGGCGGGCAAGCGGCTATGAGCAGCGAGCTTAGAACAGGCCGGTGATGTTGCCGTCGTTGTCGACGTCGATGTTCTCGGCCGCAGGGACCTTGGGCAGGCCCGGCATGGTCAGAACACTGCCAGTCAGTGCGACCACAAAGTGGGCGCCGGCGGAAACCTTGAGCTCACGCACCGTGATGCGGAAGTTCTCGGGAGCGCCCAGGGCCTTGGCGTTGTCGCTAAAGCTGTACTGCGTCTTGGCGACGCACACCGGCAGGTTGCCAAAGCCATTCTCGCGCAGCTCGGCGAGCTGGCGCTTGGCGGCCGGCGTAAAGTCAACGCCGTCGGCGCGGTAGACCTTGGTGGCAACGGCCTCGAGGGCATCAGCGACATCAGCGCCGTCCTCATAGGCAAACTTGAGCTCGCTCGGCTGCTCAATCAGACGCATGACCTCATCGGCAAGCTCGAGCGCGCCCTCGCCGCCCTTGGCCCAGACCTCGGAAAGCTTAACGTTGACGCCGAGCTTCTGGCACTCGGACTCAATGAGCGCGAGCTCGGCCTCGGTGTCCGTCGGGAAGCGGTTGATGGCGACCACGCAGGGCAGACCATATACGTTCTGGATGTTGTCGACGTGACGCAGCAGGTTGGGCATGCCAGCCTTGAGTGCCTCGAGGTTCTCCTCGTTGAGATCGGCCTTGGCGACGCCACCGTTGTACTTCAACGCGCGAGCGGTGGCGACGACCACGACGGCGTTGGGACGAACGCCCGTCATGCGGCACTTGATGTCCAGGAATTTCTCGGCACCCAGGTCGGCACCAAAGCCCGCCTCGGTAATGGCGACATCGCCAAAACGCATAGCCATACGCGTGGCCATGATGGAGTTGCAGCCGTGGGCGATATTGGCGAAGGGACCGCCGTGGACAAACGCGGGCGTGCCCTCGAGCGTCTGCACCAGATTGGGCTTGAGCGCATCCTTGAGCAGTGCGGCCATAGCTCCCTGGGCCTTAAGGTCGTGGGCGCGGACGGGCTCGCCGGCATAGCTATAGCCGACAACGATCTCGCCCAAGCGCTCCTTAAGATCGCTGATGCTCGTGGACAGGCACAGGATCGCCATGACCTCGGAGGCAACGGTGATATCGAAGCCGTCCTCGCGCGGCACGCCCTGGGCCTTACCGCCAATGCCGTCGATGACGTGGCGCAGCTGACGGTCGTTCATATCGACGACGCGCTTCCAAGTGATGCGCTTAACGTCAATACCGAGCTGATTGCCCTGCTGGATGTGGTTATCAAGCATGGCGGCCAGCAGGTTGTTGGCGGCACCAATAGCATGGAAGTCACCGGTAAAGTGCAGGTTGATATCCTCCATGGGGATGACCTGAGCCCAGCCGCCGCCGGCAGCACCGCCCTTAACGCCAAAGACGGGGCCGAGCGAAGGCTCGCGCAGGGCCACGGCGCTCTTGACGCCGCGGCGACGCAGGCCATCGGCCAGACCGATGGTCGTGGTGGTCTTGCCCTCGCCCGCAGGCGTTGGGTTGATAGCGGTCACGAGAACGAGCTTGGCCTGGTGATCAGTCGGCTCGTTGAGCAGTGAATAGTCGACCTTAGCCTTGTCGAAGCCGTACGGAATAAGGTGCTTAACGTCGACGCCGGCGTTCTTGGCCACCTCGGTAATAGGCAGCGGCGTGACAGAACGTGCGATTTCGATGTCAGTAGGCATGGGCGGTCCTTTCGTTACCGAATGAGAAAAAGACCAATTCAGCATAGCACGGGCGCGCAATAGTAAAACGCCCATAACCGATGAACGGCGATATGTTTACCCGATGCCCAGCGATGGCCCAACAGCCCGCCAAAATAAAGCGCCCTAAACGGTAGGTTCAATCCCCAGGTGCTCAAAGGTGCGAAGGGTTGCCTGACGGCCCTGCGGCGTACGAATCATCAACCCGCACTGCAGCAAATAGGGCTCATAGACATCCTCGAGCGTGCCCGGGTCCTCGCCCACCGCGCTGGCAAGGGTCGTAAGTCCCACGGCACGACCGGAGAACGTCTTGGCGAGCGTCTCCAAAATGCGAATATCCATCCAGTCCAGGCCGAGCTCGTCGATCTCAAAGAACTCGAGTGCCTGACGGCAGATATCGAGCTCAATGGGACCGTTGCCGCGCACCTGCGCATAGTCGCGCACGCGCTTGAGCAGGCGGTTGGCAAGACGTGGCGTGCCGCGCGAACGCGAGCCGATCTCGAGTGCACTGGGGTGGTCGATCGTCACGCCCAGGATAGTCGCCGAGCGCGTCACAATCTGCGCGAGCTCCTCGACCGTGTAGTAATCCAGGCGATATGAAATGCCAAAGCGGTCGCGCAACGGGCCGGTCAACATGCCTGAGCGGGTCGTTGCCGCTACCAGCGTAAACTTGGGAATATCCAGGCGAATCGAGCGAGCCGCCGGACCCTTGCCAATCACGATATCGAGGGCAAAGTCCTCCATCGCGGGGTACAGGACCTCCTCGACCGAACGGTTGAGGCGGTGGATCTCGTCGATAAACAGCACATCACCCGGCTGCAAGTTAGTAAGGATGGCCGCCAGGTCACCCGTGCGCGCGATGGCAGGGCCACTCGTGGTCTTGATCTGAGCGCCCAGCTCGTTGGCGATAACGGTGGCCAGCGTGGTCTTGCCCAGGCCCGGAGGACCCGAGAAAATCACGTGGTCGAGCGTCTCGCCACGGCTCTGCGCCGCTTCGATCAACACGCGCAGACTCTGCTTGATGTGCTCCTGGCCACAGTAGTCGTCCAGGCGCTGGGGGCGCAAAGTGCGGTCGACATCGAGGTCCTCGGGCGTTAGCTCCGAGCCCACCATGCGCTCGCCGTGCGCCATGGATGCCGCCGGCGAGTTGCCGGGCGTCGCCCACAGGTCCTGAGAGTCATCGGCTTCCCACATCACGCATCCATTCCGAGTCGCTTAAGCGCCGCGCCGAGCAAGTCCTCGACACGCATATCCTGCCCATCATACCCGCTCAGGGCAACATCGGTCTCCTGCGGACTAAAACCCATGGAAAGGAGTGCCGCACGGGCATCATCGATCGCCGAAGGAGCGGCGGCAGGAACCGGCATCGCAACCTGGCCGGGAATCACGTCGACCGGCACAAAGCCCTTATCCTTGGCAAAGGTGCTCTTGAGTTCCAGGATCAGGCGCTGAGCTGTCTTTTTGCCCACACCGGGTACCTTGGCCATGCCCTTGTCGTCCTCGGCCATCACCAGCGAATACAGCTGCCCCACGGTATAGGTGGAAAGCACGGCAAGCGCCAGGCGCGGGCCAACGCCCGAAACGGACACGAGCCGGTCGAACATCGTGCGCTCATCCTTTGAGGAAAAACCGAAAAGTGTCATGGCGTCCTCGCGCACCTGCATACGCGTGTAGAGGCGGACCTCGCCGCCGGGCGTCGGCAACGTGGCCGCAGTGCTGCCCGAGATGCCGAGCTCAAAGCCAACGCCCGACACATCGACGACAGCCGAGCTCATCGTGGCCTCGACAAGCGTTCCGTGGAGCTGGGAGATCATCAGTATCCGGTTCCTCTCTGTTGATAGAACTCGCCGCCGGTAAGGGCGCGGGTGCGGCTGAGGTTTACGTGGCAGATGGCGCAAGCCAGGGCATCGGCGGCATGGTCGGGATGCGGGTCGTGGTCGAGCTGTGTTAGCGTGCGTACCATGTAGGCGACCTGCCGCTTGTCCGCGGCGCCGGTGCCCACCACAGCCTGCTTGATCTGCATGGGCGTGTATTCGCCAATCTCGAGCGCGCATTCCGACAGCGCCACAAGTGCAGCCCCGCGGGCATGCGCCGTAGGAATTGCCGAGCGAACGTTAGCACCAAAGTAAATGCTCTCGATAGCAGCGGTATCGGGTCGATAACGCTCCACGACACCCTTGAGGTCGCGGGCGATATGCGACAGGCGCACCGCGAGCGGACTTCCGGCACTGGTCTCGATACAGCCGTAGGCACGGCAGCGAACCTCGCCGCGCCGCTCCTCGATAATCCCCCAACCCGTATGAGCCAAACCGGGGTCAATGCCCAAGATAACCAAGCCAACCTCCCCTCGTCACCAGCACAGCACAAGGCAAGGCCCCGCGCATCATTCACGAACGTCTGTTCTAGAATAACACAACGCAAGCCCTATAAGTCAGCCGAGATCGAATTGTAGGTTGAGCATACGCAAGCGAGCGCCCGCCAGAGCGAGCAAGGTGCCTTGAAAGAGGAGGGCATTGACCTGGCGGTCATGCCCGACGATTGAAAGGCAGATCGCCGCTCTGGCGGGCGCGCAGCGACCTAGTTCTGCGAGAAGAACGGGAACTGCCTCGGGTCCACCGGCGGGTGCGGCATCGGTCCGCCCTGGGACCCACCCTGCGGGCCACCCTGGCCGCCCATCATCTTATCGATGGCGTCCTGAACTTCGCCCTCGAACTTTTTCATTCCCTCGTGCAAACGACGCTGACCGTCCTCGGAGCGCAGCTCCTCCATTTGCTCGGGCGAAATACCCAGTAGCTCGCCCAGCACGCCCATCATCTCGTTTCGCACGCGCTCGCTCGTATCCTCGTCGGCAAAGCGGCGCACCTCGGCACGCGCCAACGAATCGACCGTCACGCGCTCTTTACCGCTGAGTCCCAGATCGGACCACGCAAGCATGTAGGGCCAGGAGCGCTCAACAAACGAACGTGCCGAGACGATCGGTGCCGTCGGCAACATGCGGCGGGCAGCCTCACCCTGTCGAACGAGCATCAGCAGCAGCGAGCAGGCCTCAGGTTTGCCAGTGGCCATCGGGATATCGTCGAAAGATCGATTGCGGTCCACATGCGCCTCGAGCGCGCCATCGACCTCACCCGGCTCAAGCCCGCCAAGCAGCTGTGCCGCGCGGTCGAGCATATCGACCGGACCGTCGAGCGTCGAGAGCGCTTGCGCCAGCACGCGCTCCATACAATCTTCCACCGCGTTGAGCGTCACGAGCTCTTGGGGCACCACGGCAGACGTGCGATTGCGCACACGCGCCACAAACTCAAGCGTCGACAGGTACACATCGCCAAAGGGCGCAAAGTCGCCCTGGTAGCCGCCGCAAAGCGCCGGCGCCGCCAGCGCGTACTCGGTTTTGGACAGCGGGCTCAGCGCCATCGCACCCAGCTCGAGTGCCGTGTCCTCCAGCATGAGGCCCAGCGTGCGCGAACGCAGGCGCTCGGCATCGCCCGCCGACACGTCGCGATCGAGCACACGCGCCGCATCCGGTGCATCGCGCTCGACGGTGCGAATGTGCAAACGCTCGGCAATGGCGCGGACGGCGGCACAGCGGGCAGCCTCGGCCTCTTCCTGCGCTGGCGTAAAGATACGGTTGCGCCCCAGCACCAGGCCAATCACATTGCGCGGGCCCAGAGCGTCGACGGCCAGCGCCGCCAGCAAAGACGACGGCAAGTCACCCTCGAGTGCCACAACAGCACGCGACGCACCGCGGGCGCGGGCGTTGTCGCGCACGGCGAGCACCAGCGCCCGCCACAGCCACTCCTCGGAACGAAACTCGGGCAGCTCGTGGTCTTCCAAGGCATCGAGCATCACGCCGCGTTGAATCTCCTGAACCAGCAGGCTCTCCTCAAAACACGGCGCTTGGGCCACCACGCGGCCGCAGTCGTCGAGTACAAACGACCCGCCGGTATACACCGACTCGTCATAGGCACCGACCGGCGCCATGCAGGCAAACCATACGCTGCGCTTGGAGGCGATCTTGCGGTAGGCGCCGCTGCGAACGGCAGCAATGGCGGCAGTCTCGCGGTCGGTCATATCGAATGCGTTGAACTGGAAATAGGCAATGAGGTCGACGCCGGTCGGCAGCATCTCGAGCTCGCGATCCAGGTCAAAGATTACGGCGATGCGCACGCCGTCCACGTCGAACACCGGCGGCGCCCAACGGGTGTCGTTGTTCTCGCCACGCTGCAGGGCAATGCTCGAACGCGCCGGCACCACATGACCGTCCTTGAGCATCATGTAGTCGAGCAGCGGCTGGCCCTCAAACGAAACCGCCGCGGGCACGATGCAGATCATGTCAAGCTCCTGGATACGCTCGGCGACACCAGTCAAACCGGCAAGCACGTCGTGCTCAAAGTCGGCAGCGCCCACCAGGCCACCGGGCATGGCGCCCATAAAGAGCGGAGCCGGAACGCACAGCACGCGCGCCCCGCGCTCGTGGGCCAGACGAGCCTGGTCCTCGATGCGGCCGCAAATGCCCTCAATATCACCCAGGCGCATATCGATCTGTGCAAGCGCGAGCTTCATGGCCCAGCCCTTTCCGTCGTAAACCATCGAAATCGTAGTAAAAGCGCCGGCCGCATAATGCAGCCGGCGCTTGCATGTGCATATGCTTGCTATGATACCCCGAGCGGGGGCGCGCTCCTAGAATGTCGCGGACCACAGCCCGTGCAGGTTGCAGTAGGCATAGACGGTACCGGTCTTGGAGCCACCCGCGAAAAACGTCGCGGGTTTCATGCCGGGCTCAAGGTAATGGACCTCTAAGCGGCCCTCGGCCTCAAGCGCGATCCACTCAATGTAGTGCTCGGGCAGGCTGGGGTGCTCGACCGAGCCAACGCGTGCGCGAATCACGTGACCGTCGCGCTCGGTCTCGACAACAGGCACGTGCTTCTCGTGCGCCGCGTCCTCAGTGTTTGCAGTCAGTTCCGTGCAACCGGCAGGAGTCGCAACGTCGTCGCCAAGGGCGGCGATGAGCTTGCCGTCGGGGTCCTTAAAGAATTTCGCCATGATGTTCTCCTTTGCTGATGTGCCAATGTTCTTGATGGTTCTTATGCCCAAAGGCAGACAAACCATCCACGGCATTGCAAATGAACACATAACGGATCAGGCAAGCGGTCGGGCCAAAATGCGTCGACCGTCCTGCCCGCTCCAGCAGTCCCACCCCGCGCGCGGCTAGCGCCCGTCGCCGCCGAGCAGCGCCAGAACATCCTCGCGCGTGAACAGTGCCGACGAGATGCCGTCGCCGCCGAGCACGCTGTTGACCAGGTCGCGCTTGGACTCCTGCATCTGCATAATGCGCTCCTCGATCGTGTCCTTGGCGATGAGCTTGTACACGGTCACGGCATGTTGCTGGCCAATACGATGCGCGCGGTCAGTCGCTTGGTCCTGCGCCGCCACGTTCCACCACGGGTCGTAGTGGATGACCACGTCGGCCGCCGTCAGGTTAAGGCCCACGCCGCCCGCCTTGAGCGAGATCAAAAAGACCGGCACCTCGCCCGCCTGGAACTGTGCGACCATCTTGGCGCGGCTCTCTTTAGACGATGCGCCCGTGAGCTTAAGGAAGGCGATATCCTCCTTGGCCAGGCGCTTGCCAATGATATCGAGCATGCCCGTAAACTGGCTGAACAGCAAGATGCGATGACCACCGTCGAGTGCGCCGTGCACGAGCTCCATGCACGTATCGAGCTTGGCGCTCCCCGCCTTGTAATCCTCGTAGTGCAGACGCGGGTCGCAGCAGATCTGGCGCAGCTTGGTGAGCTCGGCGAGCACCTTGAGCTTGTCTTTCTTAAACTCGGATGCCTCGCGGTGCTGCACCTGCTGGGCGATGCGGTCCTGGTTGGCCAGGTAGAGCTTGCGCTGCTCGCCGGTGAGCTGCGCCATGACCGTGTCCTCGATCTTTTCGGGCAGATCGGCCACCACGTCCTCCTTGACACGGCGCAGTACAAACGGCGACACGAGTGCCTGCAGACGAGCGGCGCTGTCGCCCTCGGCGTGCTCGACCGGCCTTTCGAAGCGCTTGGCAAACGACTCGCGCGTGCCCAGCAGGCCCGGCATCAAAAAGTCGAAGATGCTCCAGAGCTCGGACAAGCGGTTTTCGATGGGCGTGCCCGTCAGGGCAAAGCGCACGCCGGCCGGCAGGCGCTTGGTGGCACGCGCCACCTGGGTGAGCGGGTTTTTAATGTACTGGGCCTCATCGAGCACCACGCGGGCAAAATCCTGCTCGACGTACTCGTCGATATCGCGCCGCATAAGGTCATACGACGTCACGACCACGCTATGCTCGGCCACGCCGGCGATCTGCACGCGGCGTTGAGCCTTGGCGCCCACAATGGCGCACACATCAAGCGACGGGGCAAAGCGCTCCAGCTCGGCAGTCCAGTTGTACACGAGTGAGGCCGGGCATACCACGAGCGTGGGCTTAGCGTCCCCTGCCTCCACGCGCGCCAGGATATGCGCGATCATCTGGAGCGTTTTGCCCAGGCCCATGTCGTCGGCCAAGATGCCGCCAAGGCCCAGGTGTTCGAGCGAGCCGAGCCACTGGTATCCGTCGACCTGGTAGCCACGCAGCGTGGCCTTGAGCGAGGCGGGTACCGTAAAGTCCATCTTGCCGAGCGTGTCCAGGCGCTCGACGGTGCGACGGAACGCGGCGTCGCGATCGGCCTCAAGCGCCGGCGTGCGTGCGAGCATGCTATCGACAAAAAGGGTGCTCGACGCGGGGAGCGACACGCCGTCGAGCAGATCGACGGCATCGACGCCCAGATCTTCGGCAAGGCCAAACGCGGCGCGCGCTCCCTCATCCAGGCGCACGATGTCGCCGGACGTCAGGCGCGCAAACGTCTGGTGGCGCTTGTACGAGTCCAGATAGATGGCAAGATCTGCCGCCGAAAGCCCGCTCGCGCCCAGCTCGACATCGAGCAGATTGCTCTTGACGGTCGCACGAACCGAGAGCTTGGGCGCGGGACGCACCGAAATCTGGCGCAGACGGTCGCTGAGCATGACCTCACCCAGCTCGGACAGGGCGGACAGACCCTCGGTCAGCAGGCAGAACAAGCTCTCATCATCGCGCTCCTCAAACGCCAGACCGCCCTCGTAGAAATCGAAGTACAGAGCCGCTGTATCCATAACGCGAAACTCCGCTATCTCGTCGCGGGGCGGCACGCCGGGGCGCTGCTCTTCAAAGGGGCTGCCCGGAGCGCCCAGGCTAAAGAGATCCGCCGACCAGTCGCCGTAGGTAACCGTAATCTTGCAGGTCACGAGCCCATCGTCGACGCCGATCGCCATAGCAAAGCTCGGCTCGGGTGCCACGGTATCGAGCGCGGCGGGCGCGGTGAGGTCGGTATAGTCGCGCAAAATGGGCAGCGCCATACGGCAGAACTCACCCACCTGCTCGGCGGCAATATGGGCGGGCGTGCGGCACGGCAGCAAGCGCGACAAAAAAGGTGCGGCATGCTGAGCAAATGCAGCGTCGGTACGGCGCGCGCGGCGCGTGTCAACCAAGTAGGCGGCATCGCCCGACGCAAAGCAGTACATATCGGCGGGCAGGCGCAGGTCATAGCTACCACCAGCCGCCGGCGCGATTTTGGCGGCAAGAAGTGGTGGGCGCTTAGCGGACGCCTCGTCCTCCCCTTCCGGAGGCATCTCAACCGCCACGTCATAGGTGCGATGCGTCGTCGTCCCCCGCGACCAAGCGGGCTCAAAGGAGATGGTCTGGCCGCGCAGCAGGTCCAGCACATATACGATGCTATGCTCGGACAGCGGCAACTGACGCTCGGCGACAAAACCGCTGCGGGCAAAGTCGTACGACGCCGAACGCGAGCTTGTGATGTCATCGAGATAGGCAACTGTCGTCACAACAAGGTTGAGCAGCTTTGTCGACACGTCTTCGAAGGCTTCGGGCGTATGGACAAACGTGAGCTTCTTGCCGTACGAGAAGGTGCCGCCGCGCACATAGGCATCGGCCATGCCGTCGATGTCCTTGACCACGTAGGAGACCGATCCACAGCGAATGCGAAGCTCGAGCGCCCAGCTAAAGCGGTCGGCAAACAGTGGATTGTAGTACGGCACCAGCGAGGGCTCCAACACCGCCTTGGGGGCATCGGGATCCACACTGCCGGCGAGCTTGCGGCGCATGCTCGCCAGCTCATCCATGCGCGCGTCCGAAAGATCGGAGAGCGCTGCCATGAGGCTGGGACTCGTGGGGACGGGCGCCGGAAAGGGAAAGTTGGGATTGACGGCCGGCGCTTTGGGCGCGGTGCGCGCAGGCTGTTTCGGCTGCGCCGTAAACGTGCGGACCGGCGTGCGCAAACCTTCGACGGGCTCGGCGCCGCTGGCATCCAAATACGCCAGAGCCGTGGCAATAGCGTGCTTGCACATACCGGGGTAACGATAGGCGGCGGGGCAATCGCAGTCGTAGTCGATCACCTCGTGCTCGTCCATGTCGAGCGCCACGCGCGTCTTGTACAGGTCGCCGCGCGAACCGCGCACCGAGCCCTCAACCGTCACGTTTTTGGAGAAGCGCGAGCCGCTGTCCTCGATCGACAGCACGGCGCCGTTGAGCATGAGCGAACGCCCCTTCATAAAGGTGCCGCTCAACGCCGCCTCTTTGCGAAGCGCCTGCACAAACGTCCCCTGCGCCATCACTTCCTCCAATCTCACCCGGGGTAGCTTAGATAACCGTCACGCGGCCTTGGTTGCCGACGATGGCCTTTGCCTCTGCCAGCAGCGGAATCGAGCGTGCATTGACCTTGGCCGGCACCTCAGCGCGCAGCACGCGCCCGTCGACTTGCTCAATAAAGATCTCCACGCGGTCGCCGCCCGGGTTGGTGGTGAGCACCGTGGCCAGGCGCGCCATATTGCCCTGGCTAAAGCGGCTGTTGGGCACCATGACCTCAAAGACCTTGGGCTTGTTTTTCTCCTCGCTAAGCTCCAGCGGCACAATCTCCTGCGCGATGATCTGGTCGCCGCGGTCCGAGCGCTCGAGCTTGCCCTTAATGCGCACAAACGCGTCGGACAGCTGCGCGCCGGTCTCGGGATCGACCTCGCCGTACAGATACCCCTCGGCCTCCTTGTAGGTCTTGGGGAACACCACGACCGTGGCCTCGCCTTCCATGTCCTCGAGCTGCACGATGCCCATGGGGTCGCCGTTTTTGGTCACGCGCTTGGACACGCTCGAGACCATGCCGGCCCACCACAGCGCCTTGCCCTCGGGAATCTCCTGGTTGATGGTGCCGCCCGTGGGGTTTTGCACCTCGTAGCCGGTGTCGATCTGCGAGAACGAAAAATCGCGCGCCTTGGCTAGTGCATACTCAAACGGACGCAGCGGGTGGTCCGAGACATAGATGCCCAGAACCTCTTTCTCCTGGCTCAGCTTAAGGTGGCGGTCCCATTCCTGGCCATCCGGATCGGGCACGCTCACCTCAAAGCCCGAGCCCTCAACGTCGCCGAACATATCGAAGAACGACGTCTGGCCGCTCGCGCGATCCTTCTGGCGCTTTACTGCGGCATCGATGATGTTCTCGGGGTTGTTCTTGTCCACAAAGTGCATCATCTGGCGACGCGGATACCCCGTGGAGTCGAAGGCGCCTGCCTTGATGAGCGATTCGATCACGCGGCGGTTGGCCTGGCTCGAGTCCACGCGCTCGACAAAGTCGTGCAGCGTCTTAAACGGACCGCCCGCCTCGCGCTCGGCGATAATCGCCTGCGCCACGCCGGTGCCCACGCCGCGGATGCCGGCCAGACCAAAGCGCACGCCCTCCTTGGTAGCCGTGAACTCGGTGCCGGACTCGTTGACATCTGGCGAAAGCACGGGGATGCCGTCGTGACGGCATGCCGAGACGTAGTGAACGATCTTGTCGGTCTTGCCCGTGTAGGACGTCAGAACGGCCGCCATGTACTCGTGCGGATAATGCGCCTTGAGCCACGCCGTCTGCATAACCAAAATGGCGTAGCCGGCGGAGTGCGACTTGTTAAAGGCGTAGGACGCGAACTCGAGAACATCGTCCCAAATCTTCTGGGCGACCTCGCGCGTGTAGTTGTTCTTGATGGCGCCGTTCATCCAGTGGTCGTAGGTGGTCTCGTCCGAGCCATCCTCCCAGTGCAGCACCGTCGACGTGAGCAGCTTAATCTTTTTCTTAGCCACGGGCTTACGGATACGCGAGTCAGATTCGCCCTTGGAGAAGCCGCACATCTCGACGGAGATGAGCATAACCTGTTCCTGGTAGACCATGGTGCCGTAGGTTTCGCCCAGGATGTCGTCCAGACGGTCATCGTAGGAGACGGCCGGCTCCTTGCCGTTCATACGGTTGATGTAGGACGAGACCATGCCGGCGCCCAGCGGGCCCGGGCGGTACAGAGCGATCAATGCCACGACGTGCTTGTACTCGGTGGGCTTCATGTTCTTGATCGTGGCCGTCATGCCGGCGGACTCGACCTGGAAGACGCCGGCGGTGTGGCCGGAGCCCATGAGCTTAAAGATCTCGGGATCGTCAAAGGGGATCTCTTCCTCTTTGATGTCGATACCGAAGTTCTTTTTGATGTTGGCCTTGGCCTTGGAGATAACCGTCAGCGTGCGCAGGCCCAGGAAGTCCATCTTGAGCAGGCCCATGTCGGCAACGGTATGACCCTCGTACTGGGTAATCTCGACGCCGCCCTTGGTATCGAGCTTGGTGGGCACGTGCTCGTTGACGGGGTCACGGCAGATCAGAACGGCGCACGCGTGCACGCCCTCGCCACGGGTGAGGCCCTCGATCGAGAGCGCCGTGTCGATGATGCGGCGGGCGTCGTCGTCCTTTTTATATGCCTCGGCAAAATCGGGGTTAAACAGATCCTCTTTGCCGGGTTGCTTTTCGAGCACCTGCTTGAGCTTGACCTTGGGGTCGCTCGAGACCATCTTGGACAGGCGCTGGCCCATGTAGACCGGGTAGTCCAGGACGCGCGCGGCGTCGTTGATGGCCTGCTTGGCCTTGATGGTCGAGTAGGTGATGACGTGGGTGACCTTCTCGGGGCCGTAGAGCTGGCGAACGTGCTCCACGACCTCGAGGCGCCGTTCATCGTCGAAGTCCATATCGATATCGGGCATCTCGGTACGCTGCGGGGACAGGAACCTCTCGAACATCAGGCCGTTCTCGAGCGGGTCGAACGCGGTGATGTTCATGGCGTAGGCGACGATAGCGCCGGCGGCCGAGCCACGGCCGGGGCCGACGCCGATGCCGTTGTCCTTGGCCCATTGCACGTACTCGGCAACGATGAGGAAGTAGGCGGCAAAGCCCTTGTCGCAGATGACCTTGTATTCGTACTCAAAGCGCTCTTTGATGTTGACGCCACCGATCTCGCGCGTGGCCCAATCGTCGCCATAGTGCTGGCGCAGGCCCTTCTCGCACTCGCGGCGGAACTGGCTCTCGTGCGTCTCGCCGGGATCGAGCAGCGGGAAGCGCGGCAGGATGATGGAGTCCCAGTCCAGCTCAACGTAGCACTTGTCGGCGATCTCGAGCGTGTTGTCGCAGGCCTCGGGGCAATACGGGAACATCGCCCGCATCTCCTCCTCGGTCTTCATGTAAAACTCCGAGCCGGTCATGCGCATGCGGTTGGGGTCGTCGACCTTGGCGTTCATGCCGATGCACATGATGACGTCCTGCACGGGCGCGTCCTCGCGGCGCAGGTAGTGGAAGTCGTTGGTGGCGATGACCTTGACGCCCACCTGCTTGGCGATGTCGATGAGCGTGCGGTCCATCTGCTCGTCGGTGAGGCCGTTGTCGGTGGTGATGCCGTGTTCCTGGATCTCGATGTAAAAGTCGCCGGGGTCGAAGGTGTCGCGGAAGGTCTCGGCCCACTTGATGGCGCCTTCCATGTCGCCGCGGTCGATGTATTTGGGGATGATGCCCGCGATGCAGGCGCTCGTGCAGATCATGCCCTTGGCATGGCGGCGCAGGTTGTCGAGCGTCACACGGGGCTTGTAGTAAAAGCCCTGCACGGCGGCCTCGGAGACCGTCTGCATCAGGTTGACGTAGCCTTCCTGGTCTTTGGCCAGGAGGATCATATGATAGAGCTCGGGCTTGTGGTCGCGGGCAAGGGTCTCGTCCGGCGTAAAGTAGACCTCGCAGCCGAAGATGGGCTTGATGACCAGGGGCGGCTTGAGCTCGTCGATGTTGCCCTTCTCGTCCCACATGGCCATGTCCTTCACATACTGGGCATGCTCGCGCGGGTTTTCCTCGGGATCGGGCTCCACCAGCTCGTCGCGGCGGTCCTTTTCCAAGAAGGCCTTGTCGTGGCTCCAGGTTTTGTACTCGGGCGTGTTGTGATTGACGGCGTCGCAGGCCAGCGCCAGGTCGGGTACGCCGTACATGTAACCGTGATCGGTAATGGCCACGGCGGGCATGCCAAGCTCAACGGCACGGTTGACCATATCCTGGATACGGGTTGCGCCGTCGAGCATGGAGAAAACAGTGTGATTGTGCAGATGGACGAATGCCATATGATGAGCTCCGATGCGGGTTCGTGTTCTGACTGAACGATTTTACCGCACGGCACGGACAGCACCCGAACCTAGCCAAACCCACACGGCTCCTCTTGCAGTTGCGGTGAAATGCGGACTGTTTGGCGGCTTTTTTGGCCAAAACAGTCCGTATTCCACCGCAAGTTATCTGAGGGCTAGAGATTGTAGGTGACTACTTGAGGTTCGGCGGGTTCGACGAAGATGGCTGGATTCGCCTGCTCAACGCGAACGAACTTGACCGTCACCGTCTCAACGCCCGCCTTGTGCAACACGTCGGCGTAGACGCGCGCCTGCAGGGCGTGCTTCTCGAGCAATTGGTCCGGCGTCTCATCCGGCGTGCCACCCGTCTTGTAATCGATAACCAGTGCGCGCGACGGATCGGCCGGGTCGGTGGCCAGTGCATCGATGGCCCCCTCGGCATAGGCGCCGTAGCGGGCGATATCCTCGTCCTCGCAACCCAGTGAGAAGAACGGCACCTCGGCGCGAACGCACGGCCACGCGAACAGCTCGGCACGAACCGACGACTTGAGCCAGCGCTCCAGAGCGACATCGAAGCGTTCGCGCTGCTCCGGCGTCAGGCGCCACAGGCGCGCCAGCGCATCGGCACGCGCGGCGGGCAGCGCATCGGCACCCATCTCGATCAGCCACTGGCAGGCAGCGTGGAAGGCCGAGCCCAGCGCCATGGGGTTGCCGGTAGGCTCAACGGCGGCCACGTCTGCATCCGTCATCTCCGAGCCATCCGACTCCGCATCATCGCCAGCCTCGTCCATGGGCACGCGCGTCTCGGCGGCACGGTCCTCGGCCTCGGCATGCAGCGCCGCGGCGATCGACGAATAGCTGTACGAATCACGCGCCGGGAACGGACACTTGCCCATGCGCACGCCCGCCGCCTGGGGATACACCAGCTCAAATGCATCGGGCGACGGGTCGGCGGGGCCGGGCGCGGCCGGGCGATCGGCGGCGGCATCGGCACCCTCCGCCTCTGCATCGCCACGAACAAGCCTGCCCTCGGCATCCAGCGAAGCGTTGGCCTCAAACGCCTGCTCGCCAAAGGTAAAGTCCGCGAGCGAAATGAGCTCGTAGTCGCCCGGCTGGGAGTTGTCGAACACCAGACGGTCAGCATCGAGCTGCGGCATGTCCAGAGCGTCGGTCGGCAAAATACGGCGCAGCACGTCGTAGGTCAGATCGGTCTCGACGTCGAAGGTCGGCGCCGTCACCTTGCCGCGGCTCACGCCGGCATCCATCGCCAAGATCACCAGCTCGCGCGCACGCGTCATGGCAACGTAGAGCAAGCGGGCCCGCTCCTCGAGCGAAAGCCGCAGGTCGTCGTTGCGCAGGCGGGCAAATGCCTCGGCGGGAGAACCCGTCGCGCAGACGTCCTCCATGAGCTCCGGCGGCAGCCACAGCGACGTGCCCTTGCCCTTAAACGCATGCTCAAACTGCTTTTTGACGTCGTCGCCCTTCACAAAGGTCCCATCGGCAAGCTTAACGCCATCAAAACGAGCTGGCAGTGCCACGACCTGCGCTCCGCCCTCGACACGCCCCATCTGAGCCGCACCGGACGGCTTGCGCACGCCAAAACACTCGGCAACCGCTACGACCGGATACTCCAGACCCTTGGACGCATGCACGGTCATGATGCGCACCGCGCCGTCGCCCTCCTCGTTGAGGGCACCCGGGGCCTCCTTGCCCGCCAAGAAGCGGTCGAAGGCCAGCGCGATGGAACGCGGCGAGTTGCCGAACTCGGCCTCCTCCTCGGCCACGGCGTCGAGCGCCTTGAGCACGTTGGCGGCGATGGCCTTGCCCTCGGGGCCGCGCTGCGCCAGGCGCACGAACCAGCCGGAGGCATTGACCGCGTCGCGCGCGATGGCGGCGAACGAATCACGCCCCACGCGACGCAGTGCGTAGCGCAGCACCTCGCGGGCACGCGTCACAAGCGGCAAGCCCTGCAAGCCCGGCACATCGGAATCGCTCATGATGCCCATGTCGATATTCCGGCGCGAGGTCTCCCCCGTCTCGCCATCGAGCTTGGTCGCGAGCGCCAGGAACTCCTGGGCGCCGAGCGTAAACATCGGCGAGGCGAGCAGCGGCATAAGGCCCTGCGCCGTATCGGCCGGATTGGCGAGCGCGCAGACCAGGGCACGCACCGTCTGCACCTCGGCTGCCTGGGCAAAGACCGAGCCGCCTGCGATGACGCAGTCGAGCCCCTGATCGCGGAAGGCCTGGGCGTAGACATCGGCGTTGGTCATGCGGCCCAGCAGCAGTACCATGCCGCCCTGGGGCTGGCCGACATCGGCAAGCGCGCGGAAGCGCTCGGCGATCGCGCGGGCCTTGGCCTGTGTGCGCTCCTGCATACTGCCGCCGGCAACAAAGAGGGCCTGGCGGCGCGAGGCGTCCGCCACCAGCGTGTCCTTGCGGCCGTCGCTCGCCTCAAGATCCAAAAAGCCCTGCATCAGGCCGCCGTCATCGCCGTCGAAGACGCGTGCCACGTAACGCAGCACCTCGTCATGGCTGCGGAAGTTGCGCACGAGTTTGACGAGTTCGCCGGCAGGGGCATCGGCCACGGCAGTCGCCTCGGGCGCGGCAGACGAGCCCACCTTGCGCTCCTGACGACGGAATACCTCGACCTCGGCGCCACGGAAGCGATAGATGGACTGCTGCGCATCGCCCACGGTGCACAGCGCGCGCTCCCCCGCACCCGTCAGGTAGCGTATCAGATCGACCTGCATCTGGTCGGTATCCTGAAACTCATCGATCATGACCATCTTAAAGCGGCCCTCGTACGCAGCACGGATGGCAGGGTAATCGCGCAGGGCCTCGTAGGCCATACGCAGCAGGTCGTTATTATCGAGGGCGGACTGGGCAGCCTTCAGCGCGCGATACTCAGCCTCCACGGAACGGGCCAGGCCCACCAGCGCATCGAGCGCCGGGCCACCGCAGGCAAGCACGATATTGATAAACGCATCGGCGGCCTCGGCCTTGAGCAGCTCGACCTGCTCCTTAGGGAATGCCTTGCTCGCGCGCGGCATGGTGCACGACATCATGAGTCGCGCTGCATCGGCCATGGTCTTGCCGCTCGCCTCGAACGCGTCAATGGCGTCGAGTGCCATCTGCGCCTTCTCGGTCGCGGCCTTGCTTGCGCCCAGCGCCGCGCGATAGGCATCGGCGAGTGCCGAGGTATCGGCCTGCCCGCGCGCCACGCACACGTCGTCCATACCGCCCGGCAACTGGCTCGACAGCTCCAGCAGGTCGCGCACCAGGCCCTTGATGGTCGCGCCAGCGCCAAAGGAACCGCCCTCGCCCGCCATGGGATACCAGGCATAGAGGGCCTTGAGCGATGCCGCGAGCTCGGGGGCGGCATCGGGCGCCGTCGCGCGGGCCAACACATGCTCAACAGCCTGGTCCATAAGCTCGTCGGTATCGGTGAGCACCGTGAACTCGGGGTCGATGCCCAGCTCCAGCGCGTGCGCGCGCAGGATACGCGAGCACATGCCGTGAATGGTCGAGATCCACGCGTCGTCGACGGTCAGTGCTTCCTCGTCCATGCCCTCGTCGATAAGCGCACGGCGCACGCGGTCACGGATCTCGGCCGCGGCATCTTTGGTAAAGGTAATGGCGAGCACCTGGTCAAGATGTTCAACGAACGGACCGGATTCAGGCGAGAGCGCGTAGACGATGCGACGCGTGAGGGTAAAGGTCTTGCCCGAACCGGCGCCCGCCGAGACAAACAGCGGACGGTCGAGCGTTTTGACAATCTGCAGCTGTTGCGGCATCAAAGTCGAAAGATCCATGGTCTACACGTCCCTCCTTACAAACGTTCCTTCGTGGTTATACGAGCAGCGCGCATGCGCGGCCTGAGCCGACGTCGGGTCGACGGCGGCAACGTTGCCTGCCTCGAGCTCGCGCAGGCGCTCGGCGATGCCGGCCTCAACGCGATCGAGCAGGGCGTCGAAGTCCATGCTGCCACCCTCGCCGGGGAAACCTTTCTTAAGGCCCGGGATGCGACCGTCGCCGCGCTCTTCCTCGAGCAGCTCGGCGCTCGCGGCACCGCGCAACGCCGGCTTGCCGCCCTTGGTCGAAAAGTAGAGCGCCGCGCGGGTGTCCAAATCCAGCGCCCGGCGCATGGCCTGGGCGTAGATGAGCGTTTGGGTATGTGGTGGCAACCAGCGCGGATCGTCGATGGGCGCCGTGCCCGATTCCTCGTCGCGCACCGTGGGGTCGGCGAGCTTAAACTCCTCAACGCCCGTGCGATGCTTGTAGTCGATCACCACGGCACGATTCTCGGCGTCCACGTCCACGCGGTCGATGCGCCCGCCAAGCGGCCAACCGGCATACTCGACCTTGAGCTCGTTGAAGGCGAACTCCAGGTAGCGCGGGGCAAAGGGGGCAAGTGCCTCGGACTCGTAGGCAAGCACACCCTCCAGCTGCGGCAAGATCTCGGTCACTTGGCGCTCCTCCACCGCAGAGAGCGGCACCAGCGGGCCCTCCGTGCCGCGCTTGGAGGCATGCTCGGCCAACGTCTCGTCAAAGACCTCGTGCAGCAGCTCCTGTGCACGCGGCAGATTCTCGGGCGTCACGCGCTCCATGCCCTCTTGGGGCAGACGGGCATGCAGATGCTCCAGCACGTCGTGGACAAAGTTGCCCTTCTCCATGTTGCCAAAGCCCGCGTCGATAGACTGGGGCTTGACGCGATACGACACGAACCAGCACAGTGGACAGGTAGAATAGGCCTCGATCTGCGAGGCGGACGTCAGACGCGGCACGAGCGGCGCATCCTCGCCCTCGCCATCGCGACGGCGCAGAACCAGATACGGAATGGCTTCATCGCTCAGGTGCTGAGGGGCTTCACAGGTCACGCGCTCGCGCTTGAGGCCTTCACCTGCCGCGGGATCAAAGTCGGCGATGATATCGCCCTCGCCCACGCACGTGGGCTTGGCAGCGCCAGCGGCCTCGGCATGTGCCCGCAGCTCGGTCCATACGGCTGCCGGGTAGCACTCGCGTGCCTGGCGATCGTGCGTCACACGGGCGAGCGCGACCGGACCGCTCGCCGCCTGCATCGCACGGCCAAAGCGCACGCGCAGCAGGGCAGCGGGCTCCAAAGACACGCCGTCGCGGCGCAGCTCGGCTGTCAACGTGGCAAGCGGGCCCTCTTCGTGCGAAAGCGGATAGCTGTCCAGGTCGACATCGGCAAACAGCACGGCATCGTAGCTGCCAGGGCGAAGAACCGACGCATCGGCAAGCGACGCGAAGCGCACTTGTGCTCGTGGTGTGCGATCGACCTCATAGGTCTCGTAATCGTAGGCGGTACTGCGCTTGTCCACCTTGGTTCGAACGCCGTCGAGAACCGGCACGGTCGCGGCCTGCGACACGTCGAGCGCGCGAGCATCGTTCATAAGGATGTCGATGGCATGGCGCAGCAAAGCCGTCTCTGCCTGGCGACGGGCCTGGCCGTCAAGGCCGCCTAGAGCGCGATCGGGCAACGCCTCGGCAACGGCAAGCATGGCCTTAAGCGCCGTCACGGGCTTGTCACGCCACAGCGCCTGGAACACGTCCGAGACCACACACGGTACGTTCTTAAACCAGTTATCGTCGCTCGTCGCCTTGCGCGCGCCCCTCACCTGGCCCTGAACGCTCTGCAGCAGGCTCTTGACGCCCGCGGTAGTCTTGCTGCGCGAGAGACGCATATTCTTATCGAAGGTACGGGCATTGACGGCATCAGCGCCCGAAAGCGGACTGTAGATCCAGTCGGTAAGCTCCGGCGCGGGCCACCACTCAGTCTTGGAAGCGGTGCCCTCGTCGGCGGCTTTCATACGCTCGATCAGGTTGGCGAGCGCCGTAAACTGCCTGCCCGCGATGGACTGGGAAAACGCCGTGAACTCAGTCGTCTCGGCCGCAATGTGACGCGCCGCCAAACGGGCGGCGAGCTCGCCGAACAGCTGGGGTGCCCGGGCAGAAACGACGAGCACGCGCACGGGGTCGGCGGGCGTTGCAGTAGCTTTATCGGCCTTGGACTCCTTGTGCGCTTTCACCAACTTATCGATGGCGTCCGCATAGACATGAGCACGGGCATGGGGGCCGGCGACCTCAATAAAGGCAGGCTGAGCGGCGGCCCCGCAAGCGACATCAGACGCGACGGCGTCCTCCCCCAGCGGCGCGATCTCAAACAGCACATCGCGGGCATCAAATGCCGTGGCAAGCTCCTCGCGCATCGCCGCCTGCTCGCGGGCAAGCAGCACGACGACCTCTCCCCCATTGTTCGCCACGGCAGACAGCAGCTCGAGCAGACCGTGCGTAAACGACGTGATACCGCGCACGCATACGGCGCGAGTGCACGCCGGCAGGCTATCGGCCAGGACACTGGTCATAATGTCAGCTGCCTCGCAGGGCTCAACCATATCTCGACGGTCCAAACCGCCCGCGTAGGCGCGCAAAAGCTCGAACACACGAGCCTCGGCATCGCTTTTTGGCTCAGGCTGGCAGTTGTCGCCACGGCATCGTTCGGCACCCGTCCCCGCAACGCCCGGCAACACGTCGCGGGCCATGCGCGCGAGCATGCGCACTGTGCCCTGACTGCGCGAAAGCGGCTGCAGGTCGGCATCGTCGAGACGCGTGACCATGTCCGAGAACAGCATCTGGCGCTGCAGGTTGTCGACGAAACCGCGCCCGTCGCCCAAAAGCTCCCAAAGCGAGCGAAGCCACGATGTAGACGTCTTGTAGTCGATACCCAGCGAAACGCCGGCTTCCGCCGCATCATGACGGCACAGGTCGAGCTCGGCAAACGTAGGTGCCAGCAACACGGCACGCCCGTGGCGGACAATAAGGTCGGCAAGCAGCGCCGACTCGGCATCGCTCAAATCCGTGCCGGCATTGGTGGTATAGATTCGAACAGGCATGGTCCTCCGCTCAAACTGTTCGCAATAATCAATGCATCCATCCTACCCGCCCACGCGGACACATTGCCACCACAGCTCCATCTTTTGGTACAAAGCAACCTGACCCCAACGAACCAGCCGATTGCGGGCATATAAAAACCGCCCCCGGAGGAGCGGTTTTGCACAATTCGTTTTTGTCGCCGGCCTACTCGCCATCCTCCAACTTAATGAGGATCTTGCGGTAGCCACCGTACTCGCCGTTCAGCGCCTTTGAAACGCGGCTCACCGTGGTGGACGAAGCGCCGGTACGGGCCTGAACCTCAACATAAGGCTCGCCCTCGTCCAAATAGCGCGCAACCTGCAAACGCTGAGAAAGGTCGCAAATCTCGCGCGGCGTGCAGATATCGGTCAAAAACGCTTGGATATCCTTCTCGTCGTCCAAAAGGCTAAATGCGTGGACCAGCTGCTTGACATCAGGCTTGTCAAACATGTTCTCGATATTCATCGATCACCGCCAAACCCGCCAAAAGGCATCGAAGTTGATACTGACATCGGGCATCGTTCGCCCGTTCTATGCAATAGGGCAACGCCTGTGGCTTTTGCCCGTAGCAGTGTAGCACACCACCAAACTAAAGCGACAAGACTCTCTGCCAGCGGCGCGTTTTTCAGGACGAACGCCGTTTAGAAACCATATGCGCACGTAAGCTCCACGAATATTTGAGACAATGGGCGCCCAAACACCGCGGCGCGCCCGCGCAACCATCCAGGTCGCCGCCGCAAGCCGCTTCACGCGACGCCAGCAACCCCGGCGCAAGAAAGGATTCACGCCATGCGCTTTATGCTTAACTGGCTCTTCACCTCGATCGCCATCGCGATCGCCACGTTCCTCGTCCCCGGTATCCAACCCTTCGGCTTTGCCGAGACCTGGGTCTGCTTTGCCTTTGTGGGACTGTTCCTGAACATTTTCGATTCGTTCGTCAAACCGTTCCTCACGGTCATCTCGCTGCCGCTCACGATCATTACGCTGGGCATTTTCCAGCTTGTCGTCAACAGCTTTATGCTTGAGCTCGCGAGTTACCTGTCGGTCAACCTGCTGGGCGTCGGCATCTCCATCGCCAGCTTTGGATCGGCCTTTATGGGCAGCATCCTGGTGTCCATCACGCGCAGCATCCTCGACAGCATCGCCGAGGACTAAAATGGCCATTCCGGCCGTGTCCGTCTCAACAGCCCAAAACGAAGGCCGCCCATCGCAAAAATGGGCGGCCTTCTTATTTGCCAAGTCTCAAAGGGCGAGAAAATCTACCATTTCCACCCCGTCCCCAAATGCAGGTGTGGGTTAGATGACGTAGTCGTAGCCATGGTTGGGAGCGACAAGTTGATCGAGCGTCACACCGTCGAGGTAGTCGTTGATGAGCTTGTCCAGGTTCTTCCACACGTCGAGCGTGGGGCACTCATCCGAACGCGAGCAGCCCTTGCAGTCGCCATCCAGGCAGGCGACCGGCGCCAGACTGCCCTCGGTCAGGCGCAAGATCTCGCCCACCGTGTATTGCTCGGGCGGGCGCGTGAGCACATAGCCGCCGCCCTTGCCGCGCATGCCCGAGAGCATGTTGGCGCGCACGAGCGTAGCCAAAATGTTCTCGAGATATTTCTCGGAAATCCCCTGTCGCGCCGCGATCTCTTTGAGCGGGATGCGACCGGCTGCCTGGTGCTCGGCCAGATCGACCATAACGCGCAGGGCATATCTGCCCTTAGTAGAAACCAACATGTATAGTGCTGCCTTTCGGTCATTTAGTCCGTAGAAATTCTAGCCGAAATATTGGTTTTGAAAATACCCGTTCCGGTCAAGATGGTTAATCGACTCGTAATAATCTTCTATTTCCTATTGCGTTACTAGGCTTTACTGTCTACTATGCTTGCCAACAGCAAAACGAACAACCCATAAGGTTTGTGGGTTTCGCTGCTACACACACCGTAAAACCACACGGTATCCAGTCATTTGAACACTTTGGAGGTTCACCATGAGCAATGTTTACACGTCCATCGATCAGCTTATCGGCCACACTCCGCTTCTGGAGCTCACTCACTTTGAGGCCGATGAGGACCTCAAGGCCCGCGTGCTCGTCAAGCTGGAATACTTCAACCCCGCCGGCTCCGTCAAAGACCGCGTCGCCAAGAACATGATCGACGAGGCCGAGAAGGCCGGCAAGCTCGTGCGCGGCGGCGACTACACCATCATCGAGCCCACGAGTGGCAACACCGGCGTCGGCATCGCCTCGGTGGCGGCGGCTCGCGGCTACAAGGTGATCATCACCATGCCCGAGACTATGTCCGTCGAACGCCGCAAGCTTATGCAGGCATATGGCGCACAGCTCGTGCTCACCGACGGTTCCAAGGGCATGAAGGGCGCCATCGCCAAGGCCGAGGAACTGCAGAAGGAGACGCCAAACAGCATCATCGCCGGCCAGTTTGTGAACCCCGCCAACCCCGCCATCCACAAGGCCACGACCGGCCCCGAGATCTGGGATGACACCGACGGCGAGGTCGACATCTTCGTCGCCGGCGTTGGAACCGGCGGCACCGTGACCGGCGTGGGTGAGTTCCTTAAGGAGCAGAACCCCGAAATCAAGGTCGTCGCCGTCGAGCCCGCCACTTCCCCGGTGCTCTCCAAGGGCCAAGCCGGCCCGCACAAGATCCAGGGTATCGGCGCCGGTTTTGTGCCCGACGTCCTCGACACCCAGGTCTATGACGAGATCATCCCCGTCGAGAACGACGACGCCTTTGCGACCGGCCGCGCCGTGGGCCACAAGGAGGGCGTGCTCGTGGGCATTTCGTCCGGCGCCGCCGTGTGGGCCGCGCTGCAGCTGGCCAAGCGCCCCGAGAACGAGGGCAAGACCATCGTGGCCCTGCTTGCCGACACCGGCGAGCGCTACCTGTCCACGGCGCTCTTCCAGGACTAGGGCCTGTCGCCCATAGGTTGAGCCCACGGACGAGCCGGTCTCCTCTCTCCCGGCAGTCTGAGCCCATCCAATCAGGGTGTCCCACGAGACGCCCGAACTTGCTACAATGTCTGCGGCGCGGAACCAGCCTCCCGCGCCGCTTTTCTTTTTTGGCCACATGCCACCAAGGAGAACCTCCCCATGCACAACAAGCGCGTGCTCGTCGCCATGAGCGGCGGCGTCGATTCCAGCGTGACCGCGTACCTGCTCAAAAGCCAGGGCTACGAATGCGTCGGCGCCACCATGCGCCTCGCCTGCCCCGCGCCCGATCCTGCAACGGGTATGAGCAAAGTCGACCGCGACATCGCCGATGCAAAGGCCGTCGCCGAGCGTCTGGGGATACCCCACCATGTGCTCGACTTGCAGCAGACCTTCGACCACAGCGTTATCGAGCGCTTTGTGAACGCCTACCAGGAGGGGCTGACGCCCAACCCGTGCATCATCTGCAACCGCCACATAAAGTTTGGCGCGTTGCTCGGTGCGGCGCTGGACATGGGCTGCGACTACATCGCAACGGGTCATTACGCCAAAACAAGCCAGACAGTAGACGGCACCTGGCAGCTGCATCGCGGCGAAGATCCCAAAAAGGACCAGAGCTACTTTTTATATTCGCTTACGCAGGAGCGCCTGGCGCACACGATCTTTCCGCTGGCAGGCCTAGACAAAGAGCGCGACGTGCGCCGCATAGCCGCCGAACAGGGCTTTACCAACGCCCAGAAGGCCGAAAGCGAGGACATCTGCTTTATTCCAGACGGTGACTACGCGGGCTATATCGAGCGCCGCTGCGGACATCCCGCTGCACCGGGCGACATTGTGTGGCGCGACGGCAGCGTGGTCGGACGCCATAACGGCGCGTTGCGCTATACCATCGGCCAGCGCAAGGGCTTGGGCGTCGCGATGGCGCATCCCGTGTATGTGACGGGCGTCGATGCCGCCAACAACACCGTGCATCTGGGCGAGGCCGAGGACCTAACGGCCACAGCACTCACGGCCGACGACTGGATCTGGAGCGCCCCTGCCGACCGCATGGAGGCAGAACTCGATGCCGGCGGCATTCGCGTGGGCGCCAAGTACCGTTACCGTCAGAAAGACCAAGCAGCGACCCTTACGCGCGGCGAAGACGGGCAAATGCTGCTAACTTTTGACGAGCCGCAGCGCGCCATCGCCCCCGGCCAGGCTGTCGTCGTCTACCGCGGCGACGTCGTCCTCGGCGGCGGCACCGTGACTGCCGCCATCAAGTAGTCCCATCCCCTTCATAAGTTGCGGTGAAATAGGGACTGTTTAAACGTTTAAAACCGCCAAACAGTCCCTATTTCACCGCAACTTAGAGAGGACGGCCTCAGTCGGTACTACTGTATCAGCCGAGGCCGCTGCATCGTTAGCGCTGAACGTAGGCGCGAACCAGCTCGTAGGTATTGCGCACGCCGTCGATGTGGCTGCGCTCGTAGTTGTGGCTCGCGTACACGCCGGGGCCGATCAGGCCGTGGCGGATGTCGTAGCCGGCAGAGAGCGTGGCCTCGACGTCCGAGCCGTAATGCGGGTACACGTCGATGGCGTAATCGAGCTCAAGCTCGCGCGCGATGTTGGACAGTGTGGTTACCAGGTCGTAGTTGTACGGACCGCCCGAATCCTTGGCGCAAATCGACACCATGCGCTCGGTGCAACCCAGGTCGTCGCCCACGCAGCCCATGTCAACGCTGATCATCTCGCGCGTGTCGGCCGGCACGAAGGCGCCGCCGTGGCCGACCTCCTCGTACACGGTAAAGAGCAGGGACACCTTGCGCGAAAGCGACACCTCGCCGTCAGCAACGGCGCGGGCCAGACCCAGCAGAATCGACGCCGACAGCTTATCATCCAAGAAGCGGCTCTTGATGTAGCCGCTCTCCGTCACCGTGGTACGCGGATCCATAGCGATGATGTCGCCGGTCTGAATGCCCAGCTCAAGCACATCGTCCTTGCTGTCGACATTCTCATCGAGCAGGATTTCCATGTTCTTCTCGATGGTCTTGACCGGCTCGTCGGCCACGTGCGCCGAAGGCTCGGTGTTGAGAACCACACCCGTGTACGCATTGCCGTCACGCGTGTAGACGGTGCAGTTCTCGCCATCGGCCGTAGACCACTGGTGCCCACCAAGCGTCGTGGGACGCAGGCGGCCATTGTCCTTAATGGAGCGCACCATGGCGCCCAGGGTGTCGACATGGCTCGCCAACACAAGCGGCTCGCCCTCGCCGCCAAGCTCAACCAGCACGTTGCCCTTATTGGAACGCTCAGGGCCAAAGCCCATATCGCGCAACGTTTCCATTAGATAATCAGTCGTCGCACGGGTATAGCCCGTAGGCGAGGCAATAGAAGTCAGCGTCTTAAGCTGGTCAGTAATGAAACCAAGCGTAGAATCCATTTGGGACACCATCCACAACTCCAAAGTCAACATCCCGTAATCAGTAAAAGCCCCAACAACGATACCATCACGCACAAATATTTACCCAGCGAGATGACCCATCGAGCTCTTCCGAACAGTGCCCGCCACGACAACGAGCCGGCGGGCCCCGCCCGTTAGCCCCAGAATCCTTCCGCAGGACAGAAGGAGGCCCCGCCGCACGTAGTGCGCAGCGGGGCCTCCGACATGTCCGAGGACGATTCTGGGGCTAACGGGCGGGGCCCGCCGAACCAGGTTAAGCAGCCGGGCAGATCTTCTTGAAGAGCTCGATGACGTCGTCGAGCGTTGCCTCGCGCGGGTTACCCGGGAAGCAGGCGTCGGCCATGGCGTCCTTGGCCAGGACCTCGATCTCGTCAGCCTTCATGGCCTCGCAGACGTGCGGGATGTTCACGTCGGCGGAGAGCTGCTTGACGGCGGCGATGGCGGCGTCGGCGGCCTCGTCGGTGCTCATGCCCGTGGTGTCAACGCCCATGGCAACGGCAACCTTGGCCAGGCGCTCGGCGCAAACCGGCTTGTTGAACTCCATGGCAATCGGCAGCAGCATGGCGCAGGCGACGCCGTGCGGGGTGTCGTAGTGAGCGGACAGGGTGTGAGCCATGGCGTGGTCGATGCCCAGGCCAACATTGGAGAAGCCCATGCCGGCGACATACTGGCCAAGAGCCATGCCCTCGCGGCCGGAGCCGGGCTGACCGGACTTGGCCTCGGCGACAGAGTCGCGCAGGTTCTCGCTGATCAGCTTAATAGCCTCAACGTGGAACATGTCGGAGAGCTCCCAAGCGCCCTTGGTGGTGTAGCCCTCGATGGCGTGGGTCAGAGCGTCCATGCCAGTGGAAGCGGTCAGGCCGGCAGGCATGGAAGCCATCATGTCGGGATCGACGACAGCAACCTCGGGGGCATCGTTGGTGTCGACGCACACGAACTTGCGGACCTTCTCGGGGTCGGTGATGACGTAGTTGATGGTCACCTCAGCGGCGGTACCGGCGGTCGTCGGCACGGCGATGGTGAACACGGCGTGGTTCTTAGTGGGAGCAACGCCCTCGAGGCTGCGGACATCGGCGAACTCGGGGTTGTTGATAATAATGCCGATGGCCTTAGCGGTGTCCATGGAGGAGCCGCCACCAATGGTCACGATAGCGTCAGCCTCGGCGGCCTTGAAGGCCTCGACGCCGTCCTTGACGTTCTGGATGGTGGGGTTGGGCTTGATCTCGGAGTAGAGGCTCCAAGCGATGCCGGCAGCGTCGAGCTCGTCGGTCACCTTAGCGGTAACGCCAAACTTGACCAGATCGGGGTCGGAGCAGACGAAGATCTTCTTGTAGCCGCGACGCTGGAGCTCGCCGGGGATCTCCTTGATGGCGCCGGAACCATGATAAGAGATGGTATTGAGAACGAAACGATTAGCCATTGAAAGCCTCCCATCGTGTGCGGGGCACCCATTACGCCCCACGCTATGAGTCCCATCCTAACGCTTTTGAAACAAAAAACGCGTGAGAACGTCAAAGTTGTTAAAGCGTTTCAACAGAAGATGAATAATATTGCGGCAAAGGGACACCCCCTTTGCCGCATTCGGTTACTTTCGGCAGCCCTCTTTCCAAGCCTCGGCCGCAACCTTCCAGCGTAAGCGCAAGTCGCGCTCGCGGTCGATGAACATGATGGCAAACGCGACAAACAGCAGCAAGCTCGCCACGACGATGGCGTGCAGGCCCATGCGCTCAATACACCAGTTGCCCAACACGGCGCCAAACACAAAGGTAAAGATCACGCCAAAGTACAGCAGGCCGTTTTCCAAAAAGCCGCGCCTGTGGGTGATGATGTAATCGTCCACGTTTTGCAGCGCGTTGCGCAAGTTGCCGATGCACATGGTCGTAGCGATGCCGTGACCGTGGATCTTGCGGAAGCTCTCGACCTGCATGCCGCAGGCAAACGAGGTGAGACAGTTGGCGAGCAGGTTGAAATTGCCACCCGGGATAAAGCTCACGCCCAGCAAGATGACGGCTTCAAAGAACACCGTCACCTGACGCCAGTGGATCACGCTGCCAAACCGCTCGTGTACCAGATCGGCAAGCATAATACCCACGGCAAACGACACCACAGGAAAGAAGTAGCGCCCCGCAAGTGCCCAGTTGCCCTCCGAGATGCTCACGCCCACGAGCAGGATGTTGCCTGTCTGCGCGTTGGCGAAAACATGGTCGCGCCCAATGTACGAATACACGTCCATAAAGCCACCGGCGAGCGCCAAGATGATGCCCAGCTCAATAGACTCCGATATCTGTTTGGCACGCTGCATCGTCGTGCATCCTCCTTGTTGACGACTCTCTCGTGCGTTGGCGGAAACATAGCCGCCGTTCATACTGTAACCCATTGACAACATGGCGTGCGCGCGAGACGACCCCTTCGACACAGGGATACACAGTCTGGAAACAAACGACACCCGCATCGACACGCCGATCCGCTAGCTCATGTACTCCACCAGTCTTTTTAGCGCCGTCCCAAAAAGACTGGTTACAATTACGTGCAGCATACTAACAACGGGAGGAATCGTGGCACAAAAGCCCCAGGACGCTCAGCACAACCAGCACGGCAAGCATGCCCAGCGCGGCCAGCAGCAAAAGCGCGGCGGCAAGGCCCAGGGCTCGCGACCCACGCATGCCCCAGCAGCGCCTGTCCGCCCCTGGCGCCCGGGCCGCGATAAGTTCCTCCCCGTCAGCCGCGCCGACATGGACGCACGCGGCTGGGACCAGTGCGACTTTGTCTACATCTGCGGCGACGCCTACGTGGACCACCCCAGCTTTGGTATGGCCATCATCAGCCGCGTCCTCGACGCGCACGGTTACAAGGTGGGCATTATCTGCCAGCCCGACTGGACCGATCCTGCCAGCATCACCGTGCTCGGCGAGCCACGCCTGGGCTTTCTCGTCAGCGCCGGCAACATGGACTCCATGGTCAACCACTATTCGGTGACCAAGCACCGCCGCCACACCGACGCCTACACGCCCGGCGGCGAGGAGGGGCGCCGTCCCAATCGCGCCGTCACGGTCTACGGCAACCTCATCCGCCAGACGTTTAAGGACGCTCCCATCATCATCGGCGGCATCGAGGCGAGCCTGCGCCGTCTGGCCCACTACGACTACTGGCAGGACAAGCTTAAGCGCTCGGTACTGCTCGACTCGGGCGCCGACATCCTCATCTACGGCATGGGCGAGCACGCGATTGTCGAGATCGCCGACGCACTCGACGCGGGGCTGCCCGTCGATCAGATCACCTATATCAACGGCACCGTTTACCGCACGGGTTCGCTCGACGAGGTCTACGACTACGACCTGCTGCCCAGCTGGGACGACCTTGCCGCCGACAAGCTCAACTACGCCCGCAGCTTTAACGTGCAGCAGCAGAATATGGACCCCATCACCGGGCATCGCCTGGTAGAGCCATATCCCAACAGCGTGTACGTGGTGCAGAACCCGCCGTCGGCAACACTCACCACCGACGAGATGGACGAGGTGGCCGAACTCCCCTACGCACGCGATTGGCATCCCGACTACGACGCGGCAGGCGGCGTGCCGGCCTTTGCTGAGATCAAGTTTTCCATTAGCTCCAACCGCGGCTGTTTTGGCGAGTGCTCGTTTTGCGCGCTCACCTTCCACCAGGGCCGCGTGTTGCAGATGCGCAGCCACGACTCGATCATGCGCGAGGCCGAGCTGCTCACGCGCGATCCCGAGTTTAAGGGCTACATCAACGACGTGGGTGGACCGACGGCCAACTTTAGCCGCCCCGCCTGCGACAAGCAGCTCAAGCACGGTGTGTGCAAGAACAAGCGCTGTCTGTGGCCGAGCGTATGCAAGAACATGGTGGTCGACGAAAGCGGCTACACGCAGCTGTTGCGCGACCTGCGCCAGCTGCCGGGCGTCAAGAAGGTCTTCGTGCGCAGCGGCATCCGTTTTGACTACACCATGGCCGATGCCTCGGACGAGTTTTTACGCGAGCTGCTGGAACACCATGTCTCGGGCCAGCTACGCGTGGCGCCCGAGCACGTGAGCGACGCGGTGCTGTCCGTGATGGGCAAGCCGAGCCGAGCCGTCTACGATGCGTTCTGCCGCAAATTTGAGCGCCTGAACCGCGAGTATGGACTCAAGCAGTATGTTGTGCCGTATCTGATCTCGAGCCACCCCGGTTCAACCATGAAGGAAGCCGTGGACCTTGCCGAAGCCGTGCGCGACATGGGCTACATGCCCGAACAGGTGCAGGACTTCTACCCCACCCCGTCCACCATGTCGACGTGCATGTACTACACCGGCGTGGACCCGCGCACCATGGAGCCGATCTATGTGGCGCGCGACCCGCACGAGAAGGCCATGCAACGCGCGCTTATCCAGTATCGCAAGCCCGAGAACTACAAGCTGGTACGCGAGGCGCTGGAAAAGGCTGGCCGCCGCGACCTGATCGGCTACACCAAGCATTGCCTGATTCGCCCCGTGCCGCCACGCCCGGGCGAGACGTCTGCCGGCGGCGGACACGGCACCGGCAAGAAGGGCGGTAAGGCCCACGGTGGCGCCGCCGGCAAGGGACCCAAAGGCAGCAAGGGCCACGGCGGCATGTCGCGTGCGCAGAACACCGCAGGCCGCAACCGCGCGGCCCAGGGGCGTCAGGGCGCCAACGGCGGCGGCAGGCGCAACTAGGGCAGTGGTGCGCTCGCTGCGTCCATCCCACACGCGTGGCGCAGCGAGCGCATTGCCTCAACGAGGATGGCACCGGCGATAGCGACCGTAATTGCCACGCCGAACGGCGTGTTCACAAACCAGAGCAACGTCATGAGATACGACCCGGCATTAAAGGCAAAGTGCAGCAGGATCGTGTAGCAAAGCTTTCCGGTCGTCACGAGCACCCAACCAAAAATGAGGCCGGCAGCGCCCGCATAGCAACCCTGCACCCAGTTCATGTGCATAAAGCCGAAGATCGCCGCCTGCAGCACAATCGCCGCGGCGATACCCCAGTTACTCGGGGCCGCCCAGGGCACCATGGCGCCGTCTTGCGGTCGCACGAGACGTCGGCGCTTCCAAAGTGGGCGGCACTGCGGGTTAAACGCTCGGAGCGAAAACTCAAAAATAATGCCGCGCACCAGCAACTCCTCGCAAAACGGAGCGCCGAGCACCGTGGTCAGGACAGCAAGAAGGCTGGTATCGCCCATGCCCGTTTCCTCGACGAGCTCGCTATAGTCTGCCGAGACCTCGGGCAACAGCGACAGCACGGCGTCGGTCACGTAGCCAACGACCACCTGCAGGGCCAAGCCGATCACGATAACGCAGGCAATGCGCTTCCACGCGCTACGCAATCCCCCGCCAAGTGGACGCTCACCTTGCCAGCGCGCGATAAACGACCGCGGCCACAAATAACGCCACCACAGCAGCGCCATCAAAAACGATGCCGTCTGAGCGGCAGCCTGGAACCATTGGATATCGAGATTGTCGATCGGATAGCCCGTCAGCACCGACACGGCATCGAGAACTGAAAACAGAACCACGCTCAGGGCTATATCGGCAGCGACAACGCCAAAACAGGCAAGCGCCCACGCCATCGCATTGAGCATGCCAACCTCCTCAAAACCCGGCACTTAGGGACGTTCCTTAACTGCCGGCAGAGACGATATGAGCAGGACATAAAAACATTGAGAGCCCCTGCTGCATGAAAGACCGCGGATTAGGCCGACAATGGTGAGTGTCTAATTCAGCCGCGGCGGCCACGCCGCATTCATGGAAGGGGCTCCCAT